>CAYJMW010000065.1:0-19244 GCA_964371235.1 uncultured Polaromonas sp. | reverse complement strand
AGGGGGCTGAACTTCGCTTGGGGCGGCCCTGCGCTTCGTTCCTGGCCCCCACGCTTGTTGCTTCGCGCACTGCGCGGCGCGGCGGCGCCGAACGAGCCGGATATTTGAAGAGAATATTGCCGGTAGCCCATATTCACTGGGCATAAGCAGCTACTATATTTATAGCGTGATCAGGAACTGCTGGATCATCGCATGGGCGTAGCGGCTGGCTACCTCGTCAACAAAGTGCTGGAAATCAACATGGGCGCTGTCGTCCGCGCGGTCTGAAATGGTGCGCACGGCGGCAAACGGCACGCCATAGTCCAGACACACCTGCGCCACTGCGGCACCCTCCATTTCGACGGCCAGCACCTCATGGCCTGCACCTGCAAGCGTGGCCAGCAGCGCGCGGGATTCATTGGCACCGGAAACAAAACGGTCACCACTGGCAATCAGGCCCTGGTGAACGCGGGCCCCGGGATACCGGTGCGTCGCCATACTTTCCTGTCCCTTGGCGTGCTCACTCTGCAACGCGCGGCAGGCGGCCTGGAAGAGCAGGGCTGTCAAGGCTGCATCACTGTCAAATCGGGCTTTGCGGTAGAACGGCACCTCATAGCGCGGGAACAGCGGCGAGACATCCAGGTCATGCTGCATGAAATCGGTGGCGACCACGACATCGCCCACCTTCACGCCCGCGCCCATGCCCCCTGCCACTCCCGTGAACACCATGCGCCGCACGCCAAAGCGCTCGATCAGTGCCGTTGCGGTGGTCGCGGCGGCGACCTTGCCAATTCTTGACAGGGCGAGCACCACCGGCTGGCCATGCAATTGCCCCTGCCAGAACTCGCGGCCGGCATGGCTGAGCTTGCGCGGGTGCTGCAGCAACTCGATGAGGCCGCGCTGCTCCTGGGCAAGGGCGCTGAGGATGGCGGTGGGCGTTTTAGTGGAAATTGGGGATGCTGGCATGTGCCGATTTTCCATGCAAAGCGCCGGCCGAAACAGGAAGGCAAAAAAAGAGCGGCTCGCGCCGCCCCTTGAAAACCCATGAAGTCTCTAAAACCTGTTTGACAGCCTGCTTCTTGTAGCTCTGGCATAACCAGCCCTGCATGCAGAGCAATTGTCAGCCTGCGCGAAAAGAAGCGAGGCTTCGCCTCACTTCTTTTCGCGCAGCTCGCGGCGCAAGATCTTGCCTACTGGCGTCTTGGGCAGATCGGTGCGGAATTCCACCACCTTGGGCTGCTTGTAGCCGGTGAGGTTGGCCTTGCAGTACTCGCGTACCTGCGCTTCTGTCAGGCCCGGATTTTTCCTGACGATCACCAGTTTCACCGCTTCGCCGGATTTTTCGTCCGCCACGCCAACGCAGGCGACCTCCATCACGCCGTCGAGCTTGGCCACAACATCTTCGATCTCGTTCGGATAGACGTTGAAACCGCTGACCAGAATCATGTCTTTCTTGCGGTCAACAATCTTGAAGAAACCGTTTTCATCAACCACACCGATATCACCCGACTTGAAATAACCATCCGGCGTCATGACCTTGGCGGTTTCATCGGGACGCTGCCAGTAGCCGGCCATGACCTGCGGGCCCTTGATGGCGATCTCGCCAGGCTGGCCCTGCGGCACCTCATTGCCGTCGTCATCAAGCAGTTTGAACCAGGTATTGGGAAGGGGCACGCCAATGGTACCGGTAAAAGCCTTGCTGTTGGTTGGGTTGCAACTGGCCGACGGCGAGGTTTCGGAGAGACCATAGCCTTCACAAATGGGGCAACCGGTTTTCTCCAGCCACAGCTTGGCCACCGCGCTTTGCACGGCCATGCCGCCGCCGAGCGAGACTTTCAGCTGCGACCAATCGACGGTGGCGAAGTCGGGATGATTGGCCAGCCCATTGAACAGGGTGTTGACTGCCGGGAAGCTGTGCACCGTGTGTTTGGAGAGTTCCTTGAGCACGGCGGGCAAGTCGCGCGGGTTGGGGATCAGGATGTTTTTGCCGCCGGTGCGCATGCCCAGCATCATGTTCACGGTGAAGGCGAAGATATGGTACAGCGGCAGTGCGCAGACATAGGTTTGCTGTGCGCCGGGTGCCATGCTGGCCATGGCCGGGCCATTCCAGGCTTCGGATTGCAGCACATTGGCAATCACGTTGCGATGCAGCAGCACCGCACCCTTGGAGACACCGGTGGTGCCACCGGTGTATTGCAGCACCGCCACATCATCGGGCTTGATGTCGGGGCGCTTGAGCGTGCCGCGCGTTCCCTGGGCGACGGCGTCGTTAAAGCGCACTGCGCCGGGCAGATTGAAGGCGGGCACCATTTTTTTGACGTTGCGCACCACATAGTTGACCAGCGCGCCCTTGAGCAAGCCCAACTGGTCGCCCATGGCGCAAAGCACCACGTGCCTGACCGGCGTGTTGGCAATGCACTGCTCCAGCGTGGTGGCAAAGTTCTCAACGATGACAATCGCCTTGGCGCCCGAGTCCTTGAGCTGGTGCTCCAGTTCACGCGGCGTGTAGAGCGGGTTGACATTCACCACCACGAAACCGGCACGCAGGATGGCGGCCACCGCCACCGGGTACTGCGGCACATTGGGCATCATGATGGCGACGCGATCGCCCTTGGTCAGCCCCAAGCCCTGCAAATACGCACCAAAAGCGACGGACAGGCTATCTGTCTGGGCGAAGGTGATGTCTTTGCCCATGAAGCTGTACGCCACGCGGCTGCCGTATTTTTTGAAACTCTCCTCCATCAGCGCCACCAGCGAGGGATACTGGGAAGCGTCGATATCAGCGGGTACGCCCGGCGGGTAGGCCTTGAGCCAGGGTCGGTCGATGGTCGTTGAATTCATGTTGGTCTTCTCCATTACAGTTTGCTTACAAGCATGAATTCTCGGGGAAAGCGCTTTTTGTGCCTATTGCGTTTTCCCTAGGAAGCTGGTGGATCAGACTTTAAGCGCGGTCAGCACTTCTTCCAGCATCTTCTTGGCGTCGCCAAACAGCATGCGGTTGTTTTCCTTGTAGAACAGCGGATTGTCAACGCCGGCATAGCCCGAAGCCATGCTGCGCTTCATGACGATGGAGGTCTTGGCCTTCCAGACTTCGAGCACCGGCATGCCGGCAATCGGGCTGGTCGGGTCGTCTTGCGCGCCCGGGTTGACGATGTCGTTGGCGCCAATCACGATGGCGACATCGGTGTTGGGGAAGTCCTCGTTGAGCTCGTCCATTTCAAACACGATGTCATAGGGCACCTTGGCTTCCGCCAGCAATACGTTCATGTGACCGGGCATTCGGCCCGCAACCGGGTGGATGCCGAAGCGCACGTTGACACCCTTCTCGCGCAGATGCTGGGTGATTTCAAACACCGTGTGCTGCGCCTGCGCCACCGCCATGCCGTAGCCGGGAACAATGATCACGCTCTTGGCTTCACGCAACAGTTCGGCCGCCTCAAGGGCACTCACCGGGAACACCTCGCCGGCCGGTTGCGCCGCACCCGCCGCTGCTTTCGGTTTCGTGCTGGTGGTGCCAAAGCCCCCGGCAATCACGCTGATGAAGCTGCGGTTCATAGCGCTGCACATGATGTAGGACAGGATGGCGCCGCTCGAGCCCACCAGCGCGCCGATCACGATCAGCAAGTCGTTGGACAGCATGAAACCGGTGGCCGCCGCCGCCCACCCCGAATAGCTGTTGAGCATGGACACCACCACCGGCATGTCAGCGCCACCAATGGCCATCACCATGTGAACGCCAAACAGCAGTGCGATCACCGTCATCACAATCAACGGAATCATGGCGTCATTGAGCGACTCCGCCTGCAAGAACGCGCGCCCAAAATAAATCACCACCAGCAATCCGGCCAGATTCATGAAGTGCCGCCCCGGCAGCAATACCGGGCTGCCGCTGATGCGGCCCGAAAGCTTGCCAAAGGCAATGACGGAACCCGAGAAGGTGATGGCGCCAATCAGGACGCCGATGTAGATTTCCATTTCATGGATCGACTTGGCCGCGCCAGTAAAGCCCGCCGCAGCCGCCGGATCGACAAAGGTGGCATACCCCACCAGCATCGCGGCCAGGCCGACCATGCTGTGCATTAGTGCGACCAACTCGGGCATCTGGGTCATTTGCACCTTGCGCGCCGCATATAAACCAATGGCAGCACCGACCACCATGGCGCCGATGATCCAGGGAATGCCGGCAACCGTGACGCGTTCACCAAACACGGTGGCGAGCACGGCGATCGCCATGCCGATCATGCCGTAGAGATTGCCGCGACGCGAGGTTTCCTGGTTGGACAATCCGCCCAGGCTCAGAATGAAAAGAATGGTGGCTCCGATATAGGAGACTGTGGACAAACTGGCAGTCATGAATCGCCTCTCCCTTATTTACGGAACATGGCCAGCATGCGCTGGGTCACGGCAAAGCCGCCAAACATATTGATGGAGGTGAGCACAATGGCCGCCGTCGCCAACCCGAGAATCCATTGATCGACCCGATCCGCCGAACCCGGCGGCGCGATTTGCACCAGTGCGCCAATGGCAATGATGCTGCTGATGGCATTGGTCACGCTCATGAGCGGTGTGTGCAAGGCCGGCTTGACGTTCCACACCACCATGTAGCCGACAAAACATGCCAGCACGAACACCGTGAAATGCGACAGGAATTCTTTCGGCGCGCTCGCGCCGATGGCCCAAAAGAGCAGCGCAGCCCCGCCAAGCATCAGCGCCGAGCGGGTGCCCGACGCCGGTGCGCTGCTTTGACCGTGGCCACCTTTGGGCTTGGCCACCGCGGCAGCGGGTTTGGCGGCCGCCGCAGCCGGAGCCGCCGACAGTTTGGGGGCCGGTGGCGGCCAGGTGATATTGCCTTCCTTGACCACGGTGGTGCCGCGCAACACTTCGTCGTCCATGTTGACATTGATGATGCCGTCTTTCGTCTTGCACAGCTCTTCGCTCAGGCGAAACAGGTTGGTGGCATACAAGGTGCTGGACTGCGTGGGCAGGCGGCTGGGCAGATCGCTGTAGCCGATGATGGTGACACCGTGTTTGACCACGATCTTTCCGGGTTCAGTCAGTTCGCAGTTGCCGCCTTGCTCGGCCGCCATATCGACAATGATGCTGCCCGGCTTCATGGACTGCACCATCTCGGCGGTAATCAGCAAAGGCGCGGGCTTGCCAGGAATCAGTGCGGTGGTGATGATGATGTCAACCTCCCTGGCCTGCCTGGCAAAGGTCTCGCGCTGGGCTTTCTGGAAACCCTCGCTCATGACCTTGGCGTAACCCCCCACGCCGGTACCTTCTTCGACATACTCCACCGGCACGAATTCGCCACCCAGCGACTTGATCTGGTCGGCCACTTCAGGGCGCGTGTCGTTGGCGCGCACGATGGCGCCCAGGCCTGCCGCAGCGCCAATGGCGGCCAGGCCGGCCACGCCAGCGCCAATCACGAACACCTTGGCTGGCGGCACCTTGCCCGCGGCTGTGATCTGACCGGTGAAGAAGCGACCGAATTGATGGGCCGCTTCAATGACAGCGCGGTAGCCACCGATGTTCGCCATCGAGCTGAGCGCGTCGAGCTTTTGCGCCCGCGAGATGCGGGGCACGCTGTCCATCGCCAGCACGGTCGCCCCTTTGGCGGCGAGCAGCTTGAGCAACTCCGGATTTTGTGCCGGCCAGATAAAGCTGGCCAGTGTGCCGCCCTGGCGCATCAAGCCCACTTCCTCTGCCGTGGGGCCACGCACCTTGAACACGATATCCGACGCAGCCCACAACTGGGCGGCGCCCTCAACCACCGTGGCGCCCGCGGCGCGGTACGCATCGTCACTGACATTGGCCGCGTCACCCGCCCCCGACTGCACCGACACGGCAAAGCCCAGCTTGATGAGTTTTCCCACCACGTCGGGCACGGTGGCCACACGTTTTTCGCCTGGGAAAATCTCGCGCGGCACGCCGATGCGTTGCGCGGTTTTCTGGATCTCGGGGGTAACGGCGGTATTGGGAAAAGTGGGGGCAATGGCGGCGGCGGGGATGCCCAATGTCGTCTCAGTTGCTACACCGGTCTGCATGAAGTGACTCCTCAATTTGATTTTTCGACAGCCTGTTCAATCCCCGCCCGAGGCAAAGCCCCAGGGTAGGCACTGTGTCAGCAAGCTTAACTGAATTCAAACCGGTTTCAGGCCGGGTCAACCATGACGTAAGTCAACAAAACGGCAATCGCGCCTGAGCCAGACATGCGCAAACAACGAATATCCGGGGGCGCTGCAGCGGCTATTTCGCGGTCGGCATCACAAACTCGGCGCCCTTGCCAATGCTCTCGGGCCAGCGCTGCATGATGGATTTTTGCCTGGTGTAAAAACGCACGCCTTCTTCGCCATAGGCGTGCATGTCGCCAAACAGGCTCCTTTTCCAGCCACCAAAGCCATGCCAGGCCATGGGCACCGGAATCGGCACATTGATGCCGACCATGCCAACCTGGATACGCCGCGCGAATTCGCGTGCCACATGGCCGTCACGGGTAAAGCAGCTCACGCCGTTGCCGAACTCGTGAGCGTTCACCAGGTTGACGGCTTCGGCAAAGTCTTTCACACGAACGCAGCCCAGAACCGGGCCAAATATTTCTTCCTTGTAGATGCGCATGGCGGGCGTGACATGGTCAAACAGCGTTCCGCCCATCCAGAAGCCGTGCTCGCAGCCCTTGCCCGCACGGGCACCGGTGAACCCGCGGCCATCGACCAGCAACTTGGCGCCTTCCTTGACACCCAGCTCGATGTAGCCGGTGATGCGCTGGTGCGCCGCGGCGGTCACGATGGGGCCCATTTCGGCATCAAGCTCTTCGCCGTTCTTGATGACCAGGGTTTTGGCGCGCGCTTGCAGCATGGGAATGAGTTTGTCAGCCACACTTCCGACCAGCACGGCCACCGAAATCGCCATGCAGCGCTCACCGGCCGAACCGTAGCCCGCGCCGACCAGCGCGTCAACGGCCTGCTCCAGATCGGCATCGGGCATGACCACCATGTGGTTCTTGGCGCCGCCCAGGGCCTGCACCCGTTTGCCGTGGTGCGCGCCGGTTTCGTAGATGTAGTTGGCAATCGGCGTGGAGCCGACGAAGGACACGGCCTTCACGTCGGGGTGAACCAGCAAGGCATCGACCGCCTCCTTGTCGCCCTGCACCACATTGAAAACACCGTCGGGTAATCCCGCCTCGCTCAGCAGCCCGGCCATGAGCAGGCTGGCGCTGGGGTCGATCGGGCTGGGCTTGAGCACGAAGGTGTTGCCCGCGGCAATGGCCACCGGGTACATCCACATCGGCACCATCACCGGAAAGTTGAACGGTGTAATACCCGCCACCACGCCAAGCGGCTGGCGCAGCGTCCAGTTGTCAATGCCGGTGGAGACCTGGTCGGTAAAGTCGCCCTTGAGCAGTTGCGGGATGCCGCAGGCGAACTCCACGATGTCGATGCCACGCGCCACTTCGCCCTGCGCATCGGTGAACACCTTGCCATGCTCGGCGGTGATCAGGTGCGCCAGCTTGTCCCTGTTTTTGTTCAGCAGGTCCAGAAACTTGAACATCACCCGGGCGCGGCGCAGCGGCGGCGTATCGGCCCAGGCCGGAAAGGCGGCTTGCGCAGCGGCGACGGCGGCGGCCACTTCAACGGAACTGGCCAGCGCGACATGACCCGAGACGGCACCCGTTGCAGGGTTGAAAACAGGCTGGCTGCGGCCAGAAGTGGGCGGGGTCACGCGCCCGTTCACGCAGTGACCAATCGTGGCTTTTGAAGACATGGGGAATCCTTTGGAACATTGATGAGGGTGTCCGCAAGTCTAGGAGCCTCAGGCCGATTTGATAATGCCCGGTTTACCGATTACATTGTTCATATTCCTGAACAATGAAAAAACTTCCATGTCCTCTGACCAGTTGTCGCCGCTGATTGCCGACCTTCACCTGCTGACGGTGCTGGCCGCAACCCGCAGCTTTACCGAAGCGGCGCGCCGCCTCGGCGTTTCCAAGGCCTCGGCCAGCACGCGCATCAGTGAGCTGGAGCGCGCGGCCGGTGTCTTGCTGGTGCGCCGAACCACCCGCTCGGTCGGCCTGACCGAGGCCGGGCAGCAACTGGTCAATGAAATGCAGCCGGCCTTCAACCGGATCAGTGAAAGTTACAGCGCCGCGCGCGACCTGGTCGGCGCGCCGCGCGGCCTGATCCGCGTGACCGCGCCGGTCGCGCTCGGGCGCCAGCATCTTGCACCCTGCGTCGCAGCCTTCCTGCAGCGCTTCCCTGACATTCAGATCGAGCTTGAGCTGACCGACCGCTTCGTGAATCTGGCCAACGAAGGCTTCGACCTGGCAATCCGGCACACCCATGCGCCGCCCGAAACCCATGTGGCCTGGGTGCTGTGCGAAACCCGCTCGCTGCTGCTGGCCAGCCCGCAATACCTGGCGCGGCGCGGCGTTCCCGCGCACCCTGCCGAACTGGCGGCGCACGACTGCCTGCTGTATCTGGGCGGCGGCCATGCTGACAGCTGGACCTTTGTGCGCAACGCCAAACGGAAATCTGCAAGCCCGGGCGAACGGGTCGGCGTCAACGTCAACGGCTCGCTCAAGGCCAATAACAGTGAAGTGCTGCGCGATGCCCTGTTGACGGGCCTTGGCATCGGGCTGCTGCCGGACTTCAGCGTGCCGGAAGGGTGTGCCCCCACGCTTTTCACTTCGTGTAATACGCTGCCCCCCAAGGGGGCTGCGCTTGCTCGGGGCGGCCCAGCGCGGCGCGCGGCCCGCGAAAAGCACGCAAAACTGGTCCAGGTTCTGCCCGACTGGCAGGTGCAGGGATTTTTCGGAGAACGCATTTACGCCTTGCGACCCTGGTCGGCGCAGGTGCCCAAGTCGGTGCAGTGCTTTGTCGAGCACTTGCGGCAGAGCTTTTCCCACGGCTTCAGTGCCGGGCTGGCGCTTCAGCCTGCGTCACAAACGGCACGGACAATCTCGCCATGAATACACGATTAGGGCCCGTTCGGAAATAAGTTGTGCATTTGGCCGTCGGATTCGGGATGCGATGCTAGGCGCGAAGTGATTTATTGGGGTCAGACACCAATTTTTCTGCGACGCCATGCGTCGCACCCGAAGGGTCAGCCTTTGGCTGAGAAAATTTGGGCTCTGACCCCAAAAAAATCATAAGCGATTCGCAACAACGCAACCCGCCCGAAGCTGGCGAGCCAAATGTGCAAGTTATTCCTGAACGGGCCCTTAGCACCGATGACAGCGTCCACCAATCCTAAAATGCAGTCATGCGCAAACAACGAATAGTGGTCGGTTTAAGCGGCGGTGTCGATTCGGCCGTCACGGCCTGGCTGCTAAAAACCATGGGTCACGAGGTCATCGGCATCTTCATGAAAAATTGGGAAGATGACGATGACAGCGACGACAACGGCAAGTACTGCTCATCCAATATCGATTTTGTGGATGCGGCGGCCGTGGCCGATGTGATTGGCATCGAGATCGAGCACGTCAACTTTGCCGCCGACTACAAGGACCGGGTTTTCGCCGAATTCCTGCGCGAATACCAGGCCGGCCGCACGCCCAACCCCGACATTCTGTGCAACGCCGAAATCAAATTCAGGGCGTTTCTGGATCATGCGATGCGGCTGGGCGCCGAAAAAATAGCCACTGGGCACTATGCCCGGGTCCGCTTCAATGAAGACACCGGGCTGCACGAGTTGCTCAAGGGCCTGGACCCGGCGAAGGACCAGAGCTACTTCTTGCATCGCCTGAACCAGGCGCAGCTCGCCAAAACCCTGTTCCCGATCGGCGAGTTGCGCAAGACCGAGGTGCGGCGCATTGCCGAGGAAATCGGTCTGCCCAACGCGAGGAAAAAAGACTCAACCGGCATCTGTTTTATCGGCGAGCGGCCGTTTCGGGAGTTCCTGAACCGCTACATCGCCAAGGCCCCCGGCCCCATCCGGAACGAGCAGGGCCGCATTCTGGGTGAGCATGTGGGCCTGAGTTTTTACACGCTGGGCCAGCGTCAGGGCCTGGGCATTGGCGGCGTGAAAGCCGGGGGCGCCGAGCTCAAGGCGGTGCGGGCCCGCGGCCAGCGCGGCTTGGGCGAGCACAAGCCGTGGTTTGTCGCCCGCAAGGATCTGGAAACCAACACCTTGTGGGTAGTGCAGGGCCATGACCATCCGTGGCTGCAGTCCACGGCGCTCAGCGCCCAGGACTGCAGCTGGGTCGCGGGCAGCGCGCCGGGCTTGGGCGCGCTGACCGCCAAGACCCGTTACCGGCAGCTTGACGCGGCCTGCGAGTTACGCAGCGCCAGCGCCGACCGCTGCGAACTGGTGTTTTCACAGCCCCAGTGGGCCGTGACGCCGGGGCAATCTGCCGTGCTTTACCAAGGCGATATCTGCCTGGGCGGCGGCGTGATTGACAGCAGCAATGTGCAAAACAGGCCTGGCAAGCCGGAGCTCGGCTGATCCTGCAAAATACCTGATCAAATCAGCATCCAGCCCATATGAACAGGGCATAGTAAGCTACTATATTTATAGCGTCGTAAATGGGAAGTGGGTCCCAATTGCAGCAACATCGCCTGAACGGCGAGACGCCCATCGCAAAAAAGCCACCGGTTGAGGTGGCTTTTTTGCGGCTCGTGGCAGGGAACCCTGAGGATCAGTAATAGCAGCCCTGATAGTAAGGGCGCGCGGTCAAATCCTTGATCCGTGCGGAAACGGCCGGTGTCGCTGCGGTCTTGGCGAGGGCTTCGCCTGAAGCCGGCGCAACTTCGGCTTGGGCTTCCTGGTGCGCAATGGCCGCCAGCAGGTCTGACATCACGCGCGGGTCACTCTGGGCGACGGCCCACATGCGCTGGTCAGCGCGGGCCTGCGCCAGGCTGCTCGACCAGGCGTCCAGCCCGCCCTTCAGGCGTGCAGCCAGATTGCGCGCCGTGCCTGCGAAGAGCGCGAGCACGGCAAACGCCACCGCCCACAGCCCAATCCAAAGCACCAGCAAATGGCCTTCGGCCGCACTGTCCATCACCTGGTAAGCGACCACCATGACGGCCGCCGCCATGGCCGAGAGCAGCAGCGTGGCCAAGCCGCGCGTGCCGAAAAATCCGGCACGCTCCAACTCCGCGGCTTTGATGGATGCATCAGGCGCGGAATTGGCGCGAGCGACACCGGAGTGCCGGGCAGAATGGTTGAGAGTGGCGATGCTGGTCATGGTGAACCTCCGTTGTTGATCCGTACCCGCTCGCAATGATTTGCAGCGGTCAGGGAGATATTAGGGTTACTACCCATGTTATTCAACTTTATTTCTATGATCTATATTATTCATATCAGTGATAGCATAGCGCCGATCGGATCAAATCGCGAGAAAGCACTTGAAAACTCTGAACTTCCATACGCTGGACCTGAACCTGCTGCGCGTTTTTGACGAGGTCATGGCCGAACGCAGCCTGACGCGGGCCGCCCACAACCTCTCGCTGACCCAGCCCGCCGTGAGCAATGCGCTGCGCCGCCTGCGCGAGACACTGGGCGATGAGCTGGTGCAGCGCAGCGGCCAGGGCATGGCCCCCACGCCGCGTGCACTGGCGATTTGGCCCGCCGTGCGCGATGCCTTGCAGCAGTTGCAGGATTCGCTGATCCCCAACGAGTTTGTGCCGGACCAGGCCCACTCCACCTTTGTGCTTGCCATGGCCGACGCCACCGCGGCCGAAATCATTCCCGGGCTGACTGAAACCATGGAGCGCGAAGCGCCAGGCGTGTCGGTGCGGGTGCTGCCGCTTACGACGCGCGACCCGCGCAAGCTGCTTGACGATGAGGCCTGCGACCTGGCGGTGGGCTATTTCCCCGCGGTGCTGGCCGACCTGATCGCCAGGGCCCAAAGCGGTGAGCCAGTGCCGTTCCTGTACCAGCGGCTCTATGGCGGCGAATATGTCTGCGTGATGCGCAAGGGTCACCCGCTGGCCAGCGGTCCTTTCACGCTCGCCCGTTTTTGCTCCGCGCGCCATATGCTGGTGAGCTTTTCAGGCCAGGCCTTTGGGTTTATTGACGAGGCTCTGGCGGCGCTGGGCCGCAAACGGCACGTGGTGCTGACCGTCAACCAGTTTTTCACGGCCGGGCGGGTGGTGGCCAACTCGAGTCTGCTGACCGTGCTGCCGCGCCACTTTGTGCGGGTGACCGGCTTTGCCGAGCAACTGGTGCTGCGCCCGCTGCCGTTTGAAGTGTCGCCCGTGAACGTCGATGCCTTGTGGCACCGCCGCTCACAGCAGCATGGCGCCCATGTCTGGCTGCGCCAGGCGATCGTGCGCGCCGCTGACAAGGCTTTTTCGGCCGGATAGGACGCGCCCTCACGCCCGCCTACGCGGAGTTCCCTGAGTCCACCGCAAAAGGCACGCGTTGCGCCACCGCGCACATCAGCTCATAACCCACGGTCGCGCCGGCCTGCGCCACTTCGTCGATGGGCAGCCGTGTGCCGAGCGCGGACTGCCCCCACAGCGTCACTGCGGCGCCCATTGCGGCGTCGGGTAGCGCCGTCAGGTCCACCGTGATCATGTCCATGCTCACGCGGCCCACCATGCGGGTGCGCACGCCGCCCACCAGCACCGGCGTGCCGGTGCTGCAGTGCCTGGGGTAACCGTCGGCATAGCCGCAGGCGACGACGCCGATGCGCAGCGGCCCGTCGGCGCTGAAGCTCGATCCATAGCCCACCGTGTCGCCGGCCTTGAGCTGCTGCACGCCAATGATGCGCGAGGCCAGCGTCATCGTCGGCCGCAGACCCCAATCGGCGGCGCAGTGGGCGGGAAAGTCAGGCGCGCTGCCATAGACCGCGATGCCGGGCCGTATCCAGTCGGAGCGCGCGGCCAGCACGGCGGCGTGGCGCAGCGTGGCGGCACTGTTGCTTAGCGTGCGCTCGCCTGGCAGATCGTGAGTCACGGCATCAAAGCGCTGGAACTGGGCGGTGATGCCTTTGGCACCGTCGGCATCGCTGAAATGCGTCATTAACGAAATCTCCTGCACCTGCGGCAAAGCGTTCAGGCGCGTCCAGGCAGCGCGGTAGCGCTCGGGCGCAAAACCGAGCCGGTTCATGCCCGAGTTCATCTTGAGAAACACGCGCTGCGGCTGCTGCGTCTTGTGCGCGGCCAGCATGTCAATTTGCTCGTTGCAGTGAATGACGTGCCACAGGCCAAGGCGCGAGCACAGCTCCAGATCGCGCGCTTCAAAGCAGCCTTCGAGCAACAAGATGGGGCCACGCCAGTCGAGCGTGCGCAGGCGCTGCGCCTCGTCCAGGTCAAGCAGGGCAAAGCCGTCGGCGCTGCGCAGACCCTCAAACACGCGCTCGATGCCGTGGCCATAAGCGTTGGCTTTCACCACTGCCCAGACCCTCGCGTCAGGCGCGGCGGCGCGCACGCGTGCCAGGTTGTGGCTCAGCGCCGCGGTGTGAATGGTGGCGAGAATGGGACGTGGCATGGTGGTGTATTGTGATCAGGTTGCGGCTCCGCCCGGAAGGGCCGGGGCCATCGTGCCAGGCTTGTTTGTGGATTCTGACACCGGGCGCCGTGCTATAACCCTGCAACGCCCGGAGACATTCATCAATATTTGCCGCCATCAGACCGCCTGATGCGCCCTCGACAGTGACCCACACAGTTTAATGAAGCGCGGTTTTTACACCATCATGGCGGCCCAGTTTTTCAGCTCGCTGGCTGATAACGCACTGTTTGTCACCGCCGTGGAACTGCTCAAGACCAGCGGCGCGCCGAAGTGGGAACCGGCGGCGCTGGTCCCGATGTTTGCGCTGTTTTATGTCGTGTTGGCGCCTTTTGTGGGCGCTTTCGCGGACGCGCGGCCCAAGGGGCATGTCATGTTTGCCAGCAATGCCATCAAGGTCGCCGGCTGCCTGATGATGCTGTTTGGCTCGCACCCCCTGCTGGCGTATGCCATTGTCGGGCTCGGAGCCGCCGCTTATTCGCCCGCCAAATACGGCATCCTGACCGAGCTGCTGCCGGCCTCGCAACTGGTCAAGGCCAATGGCTGGATTGAAGGGTTGACGATTTCATCAATCATTCTGGGCGTGCTGCTGGGCGGCCAACTGGTGGGCCGTCCGGTGTCCCATCTGCTGCTTTCATTTGACTTTCCCCTCATCGACACCGGGATTGAAACGGCCCCCGAGGCAGCCATTGTGGTGCTGATCGTGCTGTACATCATTGCGGCGTGGTTCAATTTGCGCATCCCGAATACCGGCGTTGAAATGCGGCCGATGCCGCGCAACAAACTGGCGCTGCTGCCCGATTTTTGGAACTGCAATGCGGCCCTGTGGCATGACAAGCTGGGCCAAATCTCGCTCGCCACAACCACGCTATTCTGGGGCGTCTCGGGCAATCTGCGCTACATCGTGCTGGCCTGGAGCGCGGCAGCCTTGGGCTACAGCACCACGCAAGCGTCTTCGCTGGTGGGCGTGGTGGCCATTGGCACCGCGGCCGGGGCGGTGCTGGCCTCGATGCGCATGCGGCTGGACCAGGCCGCCATGGTCATGCCGCTGGGCATTGCCATGGGCGTGCTGGTGATCCTGATGAACTTCATTACCAACGTGTGGGTGGCCGCGCCTTTCCTGATTCTGCTGGGTGGTCTGGGCGGGTTTCTGGTGGTTCCCATGAATGCGCTGCTGCAGCACCGCGGGCATAACCTGATGGGCTCGGGGCGCTCAATTGCGGTGCAAAATTTCAACGAGCAAGCCTGCATCCTGAGCTTGGGGGCTTTGTACAGCCTGTCCACCGGCATGGGCCTGTCGGCCTTTGGCGCCATTACCGCCTTCGGCCTGCTGGTGGCAAGTTTCATGGGGCTGATTCAGCTTTGGCACAGGAGCAACTGCATCAAGCACAAAGAACAGGTCGATCACCTGCTGAGCCTGGCCCGCAGCGATAAACCCCGCTGACGCGGATTACGCCGGCATCACACGGGTACCCATAGCGCCAGCAGCCCGAGTCCGGCAAAAATCAGGGCCGAAGCGACGTGAACCACTCGCAGCGGCAGCAACCGCGTGACACGCCCGCCGAACCAGACCACCGGCGTGTTGGCCAGCATCATGCCCAGCGTGGTGCCGGCCACCACCCAGGCCCAGGCGTGGTACTGCGCAGCCAGCATGACCGTGGCAATCTGGGTCTTGTCGCCCATCTCGGCCAGGAAAAATGCCAGCACTGTAGTGCCAAACACACCCAGTCGCGGTGCGCCCGGTGTGTCCCCGTCATCGAGCTGGTCGGGAACCAGCATCCACACCGCCATGGCAATGAACGATCCCGCCAGAATCCAGCGCAACACATCGGGCCTGACAGCCGCGGTTATCCACGCGCCCAGAGCGCCGGCCAGCGCATGGTTGGCGATAGTGGCGACCAAAATGCCAAGCACGATGGGCCAGGGTTGACGAAATCGAGCGGCCAGCACCAACGCGAGAAGTTGCGTCTTGTCGCCCATTTCGGCGAGGGCGACGATGCCCGTGGAGACGAGGAAAGCTTCCATGAAACAATTGAATCCGGGTCATATCCGGTCCGAAAAATCAAACTGATGGGTGACGGCCATGCGTCTTTTGCCGTGCGCGCTGCGGGTGGTTAAAAGCGAGTTACAAGGCTGCTGGAATAGACTCCTGCAAACCCGGTTCATGCTCACCATACCCCTGCACGCAGGCGCGCAATACCGCTTTGACCAGCGCCACATCGCCCGCCTGCGCCGCACCGTTCAGGGTCTGCAAGCTGGGTTCAAGCTCGCGCCAATCGAGGCAGTTTTCACGCGCCTTCATGATGCGCGGATGGTCGGTCGGCGTGGGGTTGTCGCCAATCAGCAATTCCTCATACAACTTTTCGCCAGGTCGCAAACCCGTGACGGAAATGGCAATATCACCCTCGGGATGCGCTTCATCGCGCACGCTCAAGCCTGACAGTTCCACCATCCGATGGGCCAGGTCCAGAATCTTGACCGGCTCGCCCATGTCGAGCACAAACACCTCGCCCCCCGCGGCCATTGCCCCCGCCTGCAGCACAAGTTGCGCGGCCTCGGAAAGGGTCATGAAATAGCGGGTGACCTCGGCATGGGTGACCGTGAGCGGACCACCCGTGGCGAGCTGGCTGCGAAACAGGGGCACCACGCTGCCGCTGGAGCCCAGCACATTGCCAAACCGGACCATGCTGAAACAGGTGCCTGGCAGAGCGTCGGACTTTGCCGCCAGCGCCTGCAAAACCAGTTCGGCCATGCGCTTGCTGGCCCCCATGATGTTGGTCGGCCGAACTGCCTTGTCGGTGGACACCAGCACGAAATGGGCCACGCCGCTGTCCAGCGCCGCCCGTGCCATGTTGAGCGTGCCAAACACATTGTTGAAAATGCCCTCAGCCGGATTGGACTCCACCATCGGCACATGCTTGTAGGCGGCAGCGTGGTAAACGGTATAGGGGTGGTAGGCTCGGCAAATTTCATGCAGCCGCACCGGATTGACCACGCTTCCCAGCAGCGGCACCAGTTCCACCCGCAAGCGCCCGGCCGCGCACAAGCCCTGCAACTCCTGATGCACACTGTAAAGATTGAATTCGCTATGGTCGAGCAGCAAGAGCTGACGTGGCCGCTCCGCCAGAATCTGCCGGCTCAGCTCGCTGCCAATGCTGCCGCCAGCGCCGGTAACCAACACCACTTTGCCCGCCAGATTGCGCGCCAGCAGGTCGGTATTGGGCGGCACCGGGTCGCGCCCCAACAAGTCCTCGATGTCGAGTTCCTTGAAGTCGTGGACGGTCACGCGGCCGCTGGCCAGATCAGCCAGCCCCGGCAGGGTGCGAATATGCACAGGCAACGCGCGCAAGCTTTGAATCATGCTGTTGCGCCGCTCCCGCGATGCGCTGGGCAAGGCCAGCAAGATGTCGGTGACACCCTTGCTGCTCACCAGGCCTGGCACGTCACTGCGGGCATAGACCCTGACGCCATTGATGCTGCGGCCAATTTTGCCCGGGTCATCGTCCACGAAGCCCAACAACCTGAACTGACCCGAAACACCCAATGCCGACGCAGTTTGAACGCCCGCCGTGCCTGCTCCAAAAATGAGCAGCCGACCTTCTTCGCTTGCGCCTGAGCGGTTCAGGTCGGCCAGCCAGAATCGCGCAACCGCCCGGCTTGCGCCCACCAGCATAAAAAATATCAGCGGCTGCAAGACGCCCAGACTACGCGGTACCCCCGGCCAGGCTTGCCAAAGCAGCACCGCAAGCAATAGGGCGCCGTACACCGCAACCGCCTGCGCCGTTGCCGTCAAGGCCGCCTGACCGGTATAACGAAAAATAGCCCGGTACAGGCCGAACCTGATAAAAATAGGCAGAAACAGCACTGCCGCCAAACCATAAACCCACCACTGCGCGCCGGTGGGCCAATGCAGTGCATCCAGCCGCAACGTGAATGCCAGCCAGGTGGCGAACAAGCCCAGCACAACATCGAGCGCAATCACTACCGCGCGCTTTACCGCGCGCGGCCACCCCAGAACACGGTTCTGCATCTAGCTCCCTGGATTGCCTCAGCTCTTGATCGCGAAATCTTCTTTGGCTTGCCCTTGCGCCACCAGCGCCGTCAGCCAGCGCGGCATCAGGCCCCGCCCGCTCCAGGTTTCACCTTTGGGCCCGCGGTACTTTGCCGCAACCGATGCGCCGCTCTTTTTCCCTTTTGGACCCGCCGCTTTTACCCGCGCCGAGGCCGCAACCTTGCCGCGCCCCTTGCGGCCACCCGCCACCGCCGCTTGTAAATGTTTGGTGGTAATGCCAAAGGCCTGCATTTTGACCAGAATATCCTGCACGGTTTTGTCAAACTCCCGCGCCTTGATTTCGGATGCCTGTTTTTGCAGTTTTTGAATCTGAATCTGTAGATCAATCAAATTGCTCATAAAAATGCCTCAGGGTTGTAAATGTTAATGTGCCACACCGTGCCGCATGATAACCTTTAGAGCGGTCAGGAACAGGATTTTAATATCCAGCATGACCGACCGGCGCTGCAGATACTCCACATCAAGGGCCACCTTCCGCGGTATCGGCAATTCATCACGCCCGTTGATTTGTGCCCACCCGGTTAACCCCGGTGCCAACTCATGCACCCCGTATTGCGTTCGCAGGGTAATCAGGTCATGCTGGTTGAATAATGCGGGGCGGGGCCCGACAAAACTCATATCACCCTTGACGATGCTCCAGAGTTGCGGCAACTCGTCCAGGCTGCTTTTGCGCAGGAAACTGCCCACAGGGGTCAGGTAGGCATCCGGATTGCTCAGCAGATGGGTGGCCACCGCAGGTGTGCCGATTCGCATGCTGCGGAATTTTGGCATTTTGAAAATGGCATTGTGCCGGCCCACCCGGTCAGACCAGTATAGTATCGGGCCTTCAGAGGTCAGCCGGATCAGCAACATTACAACGAGGCATGGCAGCGCAAAGATCACCATTGCAACTGCCGCCAGAAACAAATCAAGCATGCGTTTCGTCATAAAGAAGTTGCCAGCAAGCTTATCTGACCTGATTTGCCAGATACCAGTCAGCGGTGGCCTGCAGCCCTTGTTGCAGGCTATAAGGAGGCTTCCAGCCGAGTTCGCGGCAGACCCTGCTGCCATCTACCCGCAAGGAACTGAGCAACCGCTCCACTTCCCCGGTATGGCCCGTTATATTGCCTGCCATTTGCAATAAAAATGGCGGCACTGGAAAAAGGCGCGATGAGACACCCAGCGCTTGCGCCAGCAGACGCAACAGCTCGTTGGTCGAAACCGGCGCGCCATCGCTGACCAGATAGGTTTTCCCGGCAGCGGCCGGATGGGAGGCACAAACAAGGAGGTTATCCACCAGGTTCCCGACATATAACAAGTCGCGCTGGTTTCGCGTTAACGCAAGCGGCAGGGGAATCCCTCTTTTGACCGCTCCCAGCAGCCGCAAAAAATTGCCGCCCACACCCGGCCCATAAATCAGCGGCGGCCGCACCGTCACGATATTGAGTTTACCGCGTAGCTGGATCACCTGCAAAGCCTGCTCCGCCTCCCACTTGGATATCGAATAGGGATTGTGCGGGTCGGGCACGTCCTGGTCGGAAAACTGCAATTCGCCGCGGGTGCTCCCGCCATTGACCCCGACCGAACTGACATTGACCAGCCGCCGGACACCCGTCATGGCGGCACAGCGGGCCAGATGCGCCGTGCCGACCGTGTTGACACGACGGTATTCGGTGAGCGGGTCTTTTGAACGGTCGCGCATCACATGCACACGCGCCGCAAGATGAATCACAACATCACAGCCGGCCAGCGCCTCCGCCCA
>CAYJMW010000064.1:0-21484 GCA_964371235.1 uncultured Polaromonas sp. | reverse complement strand
ATGCGCTGCCCCCCGAGGGGGCTGGCCTTGCTTGGGGCGGCCCGGCGCTGCGGCCTTTGGCGGCGCGGAACGCTACTAAATAGATAGCTGCTTGCGACCGTCCTTATTGGGCTGATGGCCGTTTTAACTATTGAAAATTCAGGAATGGTGATGCCGTACGGGTGTCGCTCCCGTGCCCCGGTAGGGGCAGCGTTCCTTGCTGCAATTGGCGTAGATCGACAGCGAATGGTCGGCAATTTCAAAGCCCTTGGCTTTGGCGACCGCGTGCTGGCGCTTTTCGATCTCGGCATCGTAGAATTCCTCGACCTTGCCGCAGTCCAGGCAGACCAGGTGGTCGTGATGCTGGCCTTCATTGATCTCGAAAACAGCCTTGCCCGACTCGAAATTGCTGCGCTTGAGCAGCCCCGCCTGCTCAAACTGAGTCAACACCCGGTACACGGTGGCCAGCCCGATATCGGAGCGGTCTTCCAGCAGCACCCGAAAAACGTCTTCCGCCGTCATGTGGCGCTGTTTGCCAGCCTGAAAAATTTCAAGAATCTTCAGGCGCGGCAAGGTTGCCTTCAGGCCGGTGCTTTTCAACTCGTCAATGTTGCTCATGGCGATCTCACTGGGGGGAAACGGGGTGCCGCTGCACGCAGCATGGTCTGGGCCGGAACGCGCCCCAACCGCTACAATGAACAATCATATCGCTACACCCTCACTCACGTACGCCATGACTGCAAAACACCGTTACAGCGTCCAAACCGCGTTTATCGTCATGACCTGTGCGGCGCTGGCATCCTGCAGCAGCCTGCAGAGCGTCACCAGTGGCCTAGGCACCAGCTCGGTCAACCCGGTCAACTGGATCAGCCCCTATAAGATGGATATCATCCAGGGCAATTTTGTTTCCAGCGAACAGGTCGGGCAACTGCGGCCCGGCATGACGCGAGAGCAGGTCAAGGCGGTGCTTGGCACGCCGCTGATGGCCAGCCTGTTTCACGCCAACCGCTGGGACTATGTGTTTACGCTGAAGCGGCAAGGCGTTGAGCCCCAGTCGTTCAGGTACACCGTGTTTTTCAAGGGCGACCAACTCGAGCGCTTTGAGGGCGACGCGATGCCGAGCGAGCAGGAATTCATCGCCAGACTGGACTCCCGACGCACGTTTGGGAAAGTGCCGGTCCTGCAGGCGACCGAAGAGCAGCTCAAGGCTTCCGCCGAAAAGTCTGCAGCCACCAAGGCTGACTCGGGCACCGCGGTTGTTGTGCCTGGCGTGCCAGCCGGCACGCAAACCACGGTATACCCGCCGCTCGAGAGCCCGAAACGGTGAATGGCGGCATGGCCAAGGGCACGATGGCGCTGGCGCAACACCGGATCGCAGTTGCTGGCGCCAGCGGCCGCATGGGACAGATGCTGGTTGAGGCGCTCAACGCCAGCACCGATTGCCTGCTGACGGGTGCGCTTGATGTGGCGGCCAGCCCGTCGATTGGCCTGGATGCAGCCGCTTTTGCCGGACGCTCCAGCGGCGTGCTGATCAATTCAGACATCCGCCAGGGCCTCAAGAATTCCCGCGTGCTGATCGACTTCACCCGGCCTGAAGGCACCCTGGCTCATCTGGCTGTCTGCCGCGAGCTCGGTGTGAAGCTGGTGATCGGCACCACCGGCTTTTCACAAGCGCAGAAAGACCAGATCGCAGCCGCTGCCCGGGATATTGCCATTGTCATGGCCCCCAACATGAGCATCGGTGTGAATGTCACGCTCAAACTGCTTGATATGGCCGCCAGGGCGTTGGCTACGGGCTACGACATCGAAATCATTGAAGCGCACCACCGGCACAAGGTCGATGCACCCTCTGGCACGGCGCTGAAAATGGGCGAAGTGGTAGCCGCTGCGCTCGGCCGTGACCTGAAGGATTGCGCCGTGTATGCGCGCGAAGGCATCACCGGCGAGCGCGACCCGTCCAGCATTGGTTTTGCCAGTATCCGGGGCGGCGATATCGTGGGTGACCACACCGTGCTGTTCGCGGGTACTGGCGAGCGTATCGAGATCAGCCACAAGTCGTCAAGCCGAGCCACCTATGCCCAGGGCAGCCTGCGTGCCGCGCGTTTTCTTGACGGGCAGGCCACCGGCCTTTTTGACATGTTCGATGTGCTCCACCTGAAGTGAACCCGCCGGTGAATCTGTGGTCACTCATGACGCAAGGCGATGCGCTCAGCAGGGCGGTTGCAGTGCTGTTGCTGGCCATGTCGGTGGCCAGTTGGGTCGTGATTTTGTGGAAGGCCTGGCTGCTGCCGCGCGCCGTGGGTGATGTGGCGCGTTGCATTGCCGGGTTCTGGCAGTCGTCCTGCCTGGACGAAGGGCAGCAAAAGGTCGCCGCATTTGACCGGGCCGCTCTGGTCTTGCCCCTGATTGTCGCGACCCGATTGGAGCCCAATGGCTCGCTGGCATTTGCCGGTGACAAGTCCCAGCAGCTCACCCGCGTCCTGCGCAACGCACTGCACACCGCGCAGCACAAACTCCGGTTTGGTCAGATCCTGTTGGCCACGGTCGGCGCCACCGCTCCCTTTGTCGGTTTGCTGGGCACGGTCTGGGGTATCTACCATGCGCTCAAGGGCATTGCCCTGGCGGGTCAGATCACCATTGACAAGGTTTCCGGCCCGGTTGGCGAGGCCCTGGTCATGACAGCGGCCGGGCTGGCGGTGGCCATACCGGCCGTGCTTGCCTACAACATCTTTGGCCGGTACGTGGGCCGCATTGAAACCGATCTCGAAGGCTTTGCGCGCGATTTACGCGAATTATTGGCCCCCACGCTTTTCACTTCGTGTAATGCGCTGCCCCCCGAGGGGGCTGTTCCGCCTAAGGGCGGCCTGTCGGCGGAAGTGGCCCCCACGCTTGTCGCTTCGGGCACTGCGCTGCCCCCGGAAAGGGCTGTTCCGCCTAAGGGCGGCCTGTCGGCGGAACTGGCCCCCACGCCTGTCGCTTCGCGTCCCTTCCTGCACTCCGATGGGGTAGGTCTGCCCGCGGAAGCCGTTCCGATCGCGGACAAGTCGCGATGACTTTTGGCCGCCTCGAGCGCACGCCCTCGGCACAACCCATGAGCGAGATCAATGTCACGCCGCTGGTCGATGTCATGCTCGTGCTGGTGGTCATTTTCATTATCACGGCCCCCTTGCTGGGCAGCGCCATTCGGCTCGATCTGCCAAAAACCGGCGCCGCCAGCGCGGTCAATGTCCCGGCATTTGTCACGCTGGTGGTGGATAAATCCGGCCAGACCTTTCTGAATGACCAGCCCCTGAAACTGGACGAACTCGCACGCGAGCTGGTGCAAACTGCGAGCCGGAACCCCGACACTGAAGTCCAGTTGCGGGCCGATGAAGCCGTGCCCTATGGCAAAGTGGTCGAGGTGATGGGCGTCGCGCAAAAAGCGGGCTTGAGCCGCATCGGCTTTGTTGCGGAAGCGGGAAAACCATAAGTCATTCACCGCGGAGGAGCGGAGGACGCGGAGCAAGACCCCATGCAGTATTTCTTGCATTGAATTCCTTTTGCGGGGGGGCTGTTTTTGCTTCTCTGCGTTCCTCTGTGTCCTCCGTTCTTCCGCGGTGAATCTCCCCTCCCTCAGCCTACAATTTGACTCATGCAAGACAAATACGACCATACTGAGGTAGAGCGAAGCGCCCAAACCCACTGGAGCGCCGCCGATGCCTACCGCGTGAGCGAAGACGCAGGCCGAAAAAAATACTATGCCTGCTCCATGCTGCCTTACCCCAGCGGCAAGCTGCACATGGGCCATGTGCGCAACTACACCATCAACGACATGCTCACGCGCTACCTGCGCATGAAGGGCTACAACGTGCTCATGCCCATGGGCTGGGACGCGTTTGGGCTTCCGGCTGAAAATGCCGCTTTGAAAAACGGCGTGCCGCCCGCGCAGTGGACCTACGAAAACATCGCCTACATGAAAAAACAGATGCAGGCGATGGGGCTGGCCATCGACTGGAGCCGCGAAGTCGCCACCTGTGACCCGAGCTACTACAAGTGGAACCAGTGGCTGTTTTTGAAGATGCTCGAAAAAGGCATTGCCTACCGCAAGACCCAGGTGGTGAACTGGGACCCGGTGGACCAGACCGTGCTGGCCAACGAGCAGGTGATTGACGGCAAGGGCTGGCGCACTGGCGCAGTCGTGGAAAAACGCGAGATTCCGGGCTACTACCTGAAGATCACCGCCTACGCCGAAGAACTGCTTGAGCATGTGCAGCACCAACTGACGGGCTGGCCGGAGCGCGTCAAGCTGATGCAGGAAAACTGGATTGGCAAAAGCGAAGGGGTTCGTTTTGCATTTCCGCATGAGATCGCAGATGCCTCCGGTGCGCTGATCGGCGACGGGAAGATGTATGTCTTTACCACGCGCGCCGACACCATCATGGGCGTGACCTTCTGCGCCGTGGCGCCCGAGCATCCAATTGCGCAACATGCCGCCGCGTCGAATCCCGGACTGGCTGAATTTATTGAAGAATGCAAGGCCGGTGGCACGACGGAAGCCGAACTGGCAACGCAGGAGAAAAAGGGCCAGCCCACGGGCCTTTTCGTGACGCATCCGCTGACGGGCGAGCCGGTCGAGGTCTGGGTCGGCAACTATGTGCTCATGAGCTACGGTGACGGCGCGGTAATGGGCGTGCCCGCGCATGACGAGCGCGACTTCGAGTTTGCCAAAAAATACGGCCTGCCGATCAAGCAGGTCACTAACGTCAATGGCCAGGCTTTCAGCACGGATGCCTGGGCCGACTGGTATGGCGACAAACAGCACGGCGTGGCCATTCACTCCGGCACGTATGACGGCCTGAACTTCAAGGCTTGCGTCGATGCAGTGGCCGCCGACCTGGCCGCCAGGGGCCTGGGCGAGAAGAAAACCACCTGGCGCCTGCGCGACTGGGGCGTGAGCCGCCAGCGCTACTGGGGCACGCCGATTCCCATCATTCATTGCGCTGAGCACGGCGCGGTGCCAGTGCCTGAAAAAGACCTGCCGGTAGTGCTGCCGCTGGACTGCGTGCCCGACGGCTCGGGCAACCCGCTGCACAAGCACGTTGGCTTTCACGCCGGCGTGACCTGCCCGGTCTGCGGCAAACCGGCCCGCCGCGAAACCGACACCATGGACACCTTTGTTGATTCATCGTGGTACTACATGCGCTACTGCGATCCGAAGAACGACCAGAAGATGGTGGCCGAAGGCGCTGCCTACTGGATGCCGATGGACCAGTACATTGGCGGCATCGAACACGCCATCCTGCATCTGCTGTATGCGCGCTTCTGGACCAAGGTGATGCGTGACCTGGGTCTGGTGAAAATTGATGAGCCCTTCACCAAACTGCTCACCCAGGGCATGGTGCTCAACCATATCTACTCGCGCAAGGGCGGAAAAGGCGGCATCGAGTATTTCTGGCCGAAGGAGGTCGAAGACATCCATGACGGCTCGGGCAAAGTCACGCAAGCCCGGCGCAAGTCCGATGGCCTGCTGGTGAACTACGAAGGCGTGGGCACCATGAGCAAGAGCAAGAACAACGGCGTCGACCCGCAGGACCTGATCGAGAAATACGGCGCTGACACGGCCCGCCTGTACACCATGTTCACCGCCCCGCCCGAGGCCACCCTGGAGTGGAATGACGCGGGTGTGGAAGGTTCCTATCGCTTCTTGCGCAGGGTCTGGAACTTCGGCGTCAAGCTGGATGCTATGAATTCAGTAGCTACTATCCCAAGTAATACGAGGGCTAATGACGAATTTAATAAGGAAACAAGGGCGCTCAGGTTTGAAATTCACAGCGTGCTGAAGCAGATCGACTACGACTATCAGCGCATGCAATACAACACCGTGGTATCGGGGTGCATGAAGCTGCTCAATGCTCTGGAAGACTTCAAGGGAGCGATGTCTGTGGCTTGCGTGGCGGCGCTGCGCGAAGGCATGGGCATTTTGCTGCGCTGCCTCTACCCTGCAACGCCGCACCTGGCGCACGCCTTGTGGGCTGAACTCGGTTTTGCGAGCGAGCAGGGCGATCTGCTCGATGCGCCCTGGCCCGAAGTGGACAGCAGCGCCTTGCAGCAGGACGAAATCGAACTGGTGCTGCAAATCAATGGCAAGCTGCGCGGTTCGGTCACCGTGCCTGCCGCTGCCGACAAGGCCGCGATTGAGGCCGCCGCGCTGGCGTCGGATGCCTTCATCAGGCAGGCCGCTGGGGCACCGGCCAGGAAAGTTATCGTGGTGCCGGGCCGCTTGGTCAATGTCGTGGTTTGAGATTGCCCAAACAAAACTCCATGACAAGGCCAACCATGCAGCGTCGCACTTTACTGTCCCTGATGGCTTCGGCCGTCGCCCTGAGCGGCTGCGGCTTTGCGCTGCGCAAGGCGCCCAGCTTTGCCTTCACCACGCTGTACAGCGGCCTGGTCGAAGCCTCGCCACTGGGTGTGGAGCTCAAGCGGTCGCTGGAGGCCACCCGCAAGGTCGAGGTGATCACCGACAGCCGCCAGATCAACCGGGCGCAGGTTGTTCTTGAAGTACTGGCCAGCCAGCGCGAAAAGGTGGTGCTCAGTCTCAATACCTCAGGGCAGGTTGGCGAGTTTCAGCTGCGCATGCGCTTTCGTTTCAGATTGCGGACTCTGGCGGGTAAAGAGCTGATTGCCGACACCGAAATCGTGCAGCAGCGCGATATGAGTTTCAACGAATCGGCCGCGCTGGCCAAGGAGACGGAAGAAGGGTTGCTCTATCGCGACATGCAAAGCGACATTGTCCAGCAGATCATGCGCCGCCTGGCGGCGGTGACTGCTCTTTAGGGAGAGCCGGCCTTGCCGCAGATTGCAGGTCGAGTCCATGCGGTGCCCCTGGTTGCCGCCAACGCCGCGCCGCTGACGCTGCTCGATGACCCGCAGGAATGGTCAGCCTTCAGCCGGCCGTTGGCGCAGCAGCCCGCGTGCTGGGAATCGAGCGTGGTGTTCGAAGGCATGCACTGCGCCGCCTGCGCGCTCACCATCGAAGACGCCTTGCGCCAGGTGCCTGGCGTGATGTCGGTGGACGTGAGCGCGGCAAGCCATCGCGGCCGCATTGTCTGGTCAGACCTGGCGGTCAAACCCTCTGGCTGGATGCAGGCCGCGCAGCGCGCAGGCTACCCGGTCGTTCCGGCCAACGATGGCTTTGCCATTGACCGCCGGCGCGCCGAGACGCGCCAGGCGCTGTGGCGCTTGGGCGTGGCCGGTTTGTGCATGATGCAGGTGATGATGTATGCATGGCCCGCCTACGTGGCCGAGCCGGGCGACCTGGCGCCCGACATGGCGCAATTGCTGCGTTGGGCCTCGTGGCTGCTGTCGCTGCCGGTGCTGCTGTTTTCCTGCGCGCCGTTTTTTGGCAACGCCCTGCGCGACCTGCGCCAGCGCCGCGTCAGCATGGATCTGCCGGTCGCCCTGGGCATGGCGATCACCTTTGCGGTGAGTTCCATCGGCACCTTCGAGCCCAAGGGCATTTTCGGGGCGGAAGTGTATTTTGATTCCTTCACCATGTTTGTGTTTTTTCTGCTGACGGGCCGCTGGCTGGAACTGCGCCTGCGCGACCGCACGGCCGGCGCGCTGGAGGCGCTGCTGAACCGCCTGCCCGACAGCGTGGCGCGGCGACGCGCCGACGGCGAGTTCGAGCGGGTGGCGGTTCGTCGCCTGGCCGCTGGCGATGTGATCCGCGTGTTGCCGGGCGAGGCCTTTCCGGCCGATGGCGTCATCCTGGAGGGCCACACCTTGGCCGATGAGGCGCTGCTCACGGGTGAATCCCGTCCGCTGAACCGTCGCGTGGGCAGTGCCGTGATTGCCGGAAGCCACAATCTGACCGCTGCCGTGCTGGTGCGCGCGCAGCGAATTGGCGGCGACACCCGCTTTGCGCAGATCGTCGCCCTGATGGAAAGCGCCTCCACCACCAAACCGCAGTTGGCGCAACTGGCTGACCGAATTGCCAGGCCCTTCCTGATTTTTGTGCTCCTGGCGGCAGGCGGGGCGGGCGCGTACTGGTGGTCGTACGACCCGGCTCGTGCGCTGATGGTGGCGGTGGCGGTACTGGTGGTGACGTGTCCGTGCGCGCTGTCACTGGCAACACCGGCGGCCATGCTGGCGAGCGCCGGAGCGCTGGCGCGCCGCGGCGTACTGGTGCGTCGGCTGCAGGCGCTGGAAACCCTGGCGGCCGTGGATACCGTGGTGTTTGACAAGACTGGCACGCTAACGCTCGATGCGTTTGCGCTGTGCGAGGTCCATACCCGGGGGGGAGTTTCCCGGCAAGAAGCCCTGGCCATGGCGGCCGCGCTGGCGCGGCATTCGCTGCACCCGGTGTCGCGCGCGCTGGTGGCTGCTTGGGAACGCGAAGCGCCGGGCCCTGACGCCTGGGCTGCCGAAATCGTTCAAGAGTCCGCCGGGCAGGGGTTGTCGGGTTGCCTGGTCAGCAGCGGCCAGCTGGCGGCTGGCAAATCGGCGCGTCTGGGTTCGGCACGCTTTTGCGGCGTGGACCGGCCCGCAACGGACTTGCTGCACGCCTGCCTGAGCGACGAGCAGGGCTGGGTCGCAACATTCGAGCTGCGTGAGGAACTGCGAGCCGATGCGCAAGCCGCAGTGGCCGCGCTGCTCGACCAGGGAGTGCAGGTGCATCTGCTGTCGGGGGACCTGGCCAGCGCCGTCGCCCGCGTGGCGCAGCAAACCGGCATCAGCCAGGCGCGGGGCGGCTGCAAGCCGCAGGAAAAACTGGCCTTGCTGCGCGAGTTGCAGGCCCAGGGCCACAAGGTGGCGATGGTGGGCGACGGTCTGAATGACGGCCCCGTGCTGGCCGGAGCGCATGTCTCCTTTGCCTTCGGGCAGGCGGTGCCGCTGACCCGGGCACAATCTGATTTTGTCGTGCTTGGCAACCGTCTGGACGATGTCGTACAAACGCTGTTGCGGGCACGCCGGACGCTGCGTGTTGTGCGGCAAAATCTCTGGTGGGCAGCGATTTATAACGCGGTGTGTGTGCCGCTGGCTGTGGCAGGGTGGCTCCCGGCCTGGCTGGCCGGGATGGGGATGGCCTTAAGCTCCCTGCTGGTCGTGCTCAACGCCTTGCGGCTATCCTATGGTGCGACGCCAGCAAAAAGAACCCTGCGTTATCATGACTTGGCGGATGAACAATGACGACATACGAGGTGAGCGCGGGTCCTGCGGGCTTGCTTCATCAAACCCCAAACCGTAACCCAGATCAGCCCCAGGTGAATGGTTGATCCGCCGTTGGCAAAGGACGTTCTTGAATTTTCCGCCATCCTTAGCGACTGGAGACAGGGCTAGCAATGCCATGGCTCAAGCGACAACTATCCTCGTGGTGGAGGATGAGTTGGGCGACTTCGGTTTGATCAAATCCTGTCTGCAACAGGCCGGATTCTGTCGGGACGACCATCAGCCTCCCTTGATTTGGGCAAAGACTCTGGCGCAAGGCATTGCGCAAGCCAGCCACGCCAGGCCCGATGTCGTTCTGCTCAACACTTCTTTGCCTGATTCGTCCGGGATGTCCACGGTGGCGGCGATGAATGCCGCCTTGCCCAATGTGCCCATCATCGTGCTCAACGGCTTTGATGATGACAACTTTGCAATTGCCGCCCTGGAGGCCGGTGCGCAGGACTATTTGATCAGAGGCCAGTTTGATTACAAAGCCTTGGGGCGCACCATGCGCAATGCGCTGGTGCGTGCGAAGCTTGAGTCGCGTTTGCGACTGTTTGAAGTTGCCCTGGATTCGGCTGCGAATGGCATTGTGATCACCGACATCCAGGGGAAAATTGAGTGGGCCAACCTGGCCTTTACTCAAATGACCGGCTATTGCCTTGAGGAGGCGCTCGGTTGCAATCCGAGCCAACTGGTGAGTTCCGGCAAGCATGATCGCGCGTTTTACCGGCAAATGTGGGAGACCATCCTCTCGGGGCAGGTATGGCGTGGCGAACTCATCAATCGACGCAAGGACGGCACCCTGTATGACGAGGCCATGGCGATTGCCCCAGTGACTGCCGGCGACGGTTCGATTCAGAATTTTGTCGCCATCAAGCAAGACATCACCGAACGCAAGGCCGCCGAGCTGCTCATTCAGAAAAGCGAGCAGCAACTGGAGTTGGCGCTGGCCGGCTCCGGCCTGGGGCTGTGGGATTGGCATGTAAGCAGCGGCGAGTTTGCGACCAGTGCGCGCTGGTGTGCCATGCTGGGCTACGGCCAGGAGGAGATCGAACCCCACATCCGAAGCCTGGAGAAGCTGGTGCACCCCGAGGATTGGCCGCTTGTTTGTGTCGCGCGGGACGCACACCTGAGTGGCGAAACGCGGGCGTATGAATCTGAACACCGGATGCGCCACAAAGACGGCCATTGGATCTGGGTGCTGGACCGGGGCAAGGTGGTGGTCCGCGACATCAACGGGAAACCCTTGCGTGCCGCCGGTACGCAGCTCGATATCAGCGACAACAAGCGCCTCAATCTGGAGGGTTCTGAGTTGTTGCGGCGCATTGAGTCGCTGATGCGTGAGGTCAGCAAGCCGCCTGCACTGGTCGAGCGCGAACGATCAGGAGAATCGGGTAAGTCGGCTCGCATCAGCGCCCGTCAACGTCAGGTCCTTGAGCTCGTCGCTATGGGGTGCACATCCGCGCAAATCGCAGAAAGACTGCAAATCTCGCCCGCCACCGTGGTCACCCACCGACGCGATCTGATGGGCAAACTCGATTTGCACACCATTGCCGAACTGACACGCTATGCGATACAGAGCAAGCTGGGTTCAGAATAGAAGTGGTGGCGCCCGGCAGCCTGTTGGCTCGGTGAATCGCTTCAGGCGCATAACGACCACTCATTTTACCTTTATGTAGGTATTAAAATACCTTACCCGAGGTATTTTCGAAGTCTGGGTTGGGGCGTACAGTTTCGGCATGTACCAAGGCTGCCCATCCACCGCCATTGAGTCAATCCCAAAGTCTGGTCGAGCATTGAGCCGCTCCGGCTTCAAGGGCAGATTCGATGCGCGACCTGACCGATTGGCTGTTTTGGATATTCCTTGCGGCAATTGATATTTCAAATAGCGAAAACTCCCGATGGTTGCAGAAACAAGCGTCAAGAAAGCGCCCTTCGTGATCGAATGGCGCGACGGGTTCAAGATCGGTATCTCCAAAGTTGATGAAGAGCACCGGCACCTGTTCACTCTCATCAAAGCACTCAGTTTGGAATCGGTTGACAAAACCGTGGAAGAACTTCTTGACTACGTTGTGACGCACTTTTCTAACGAACAGGAACTGATGGAAGGCAGTGGGTATCCTGCGTTTGAACAGCACCTGAGGCTCCATGAGGAGTTCGCATCGCAGGTTGCCGACTTCCTTGGGAACGGGTCAGCATGGAGCGAGGATCGCGTGCAAGAATTGCGCCGTTTCCTGAACAAATGGCTGATTGGACACATCATGACCCACGACCTGCGTTTCGGGAAATGGTTCGCGAATCGGGACATTCGAGGCGTGGCCGCCGCTCAGCCCGTTAAAGAGTCTTCTGGATTCTTTGCCCGGCTGTTTGGAGGAAGCAGGCGGTGACGCAGCCCATGGCTCATCGCGCGAGGCGATCCAGTCCCGGCGCAATTAGAACGCGCCTGTGCTTGATGATGTGAGAACTTGATGGACGTACTGTATTTGCTGATTCCACTGTCGGTCATTCTTGTCTTCTTCATTCTGGGTGGACTGTGGTGGGCTATTTTTCGGGGGCAGTTTGACGACATCGAGGCTGAAGGTGAGCGAATTCTTAAAGAATAATAAGATTTTTGTGGTGGTTTGATTTGAATCAAATGGGGCACGGGGTTTGCCATGGGAAACTCAATACAAACAAACTGAGAAGAGGTGAAAATGATATTTTCCAATACGCTGGCAACGACCTACAACGACAAGGTCGTCAGGCAGTTCACCATCATGACCGTGGTCTGGGGCGTGGTCGGCATGCTGGTTGGTGTGATCATTGCGTCACAACTGGCCTGGCCTGAACTCAATCTCGGTATTCCGTGGCTGACTTACGGTCGATTGCGTCCGCTACATACCAATGCAGTGATTTTTGCCTTCGGTGGCTGTGGTTTGTTTGCCACGTCCTACTATGTGGTGCAGCGAACCTGCCAGGTTCGCTTGTTCGCGGGAGGACTGGCCTCGTTTACTTTTTGGGCATGGCAACTGGTCATCCTGGCAGCCGCCATATCGCTACCGTTGGGCTACACCCAAGGCAAGGAATACGCTGAATTGGAGTGGCCCATTGACCTGCTCATTACGGTGGTCTGGGTGTCCTACGCAATTGTGTTTTTTGGCACGGTCGGGACCCGGAAAGTTCGCCATATCTACGTAGCGAACTGGTTTTTTGGAGCTTTCATACTGGCCATCGCGTTGCTGCACCTGGTCAACAGCGCTGCCATACCGGCCGGTTACATGAAGTCCTATTCCGCTTATGCGGGGGTGCAGGACGCCATGGTGCAGTGGTGGTATGGGCACAACGCCGTGGGGTTCTTCCTGACGGCTGGCTTCCTGGGCATGATGTACTACTTCATTCCGAAGCAGGCTGAGCGGCCGATCTATTCGTATCGTCTGTCCATTGTCCACTTTTGGGCGCTGATTTTCACCTACATGTGGGCCGGCCCGCACCATTTGCACTACACCGCGCTGCCGGACTGGACGCAGTCGGTGGGCATGGTGTTCTCGCTGATTTTGCTGGCCCCGAGCTGGGGCGGCATGATCAACGGCATCATGACTTTGTCAGGTGCCTGGCACAAACTGCGTGACGATCCAATCCTGCGTTTCCTGATTGTGTCGCTGTCGTTTTATGGCATGTCCACTTTCGAAGGTCCGATGATGTCGATCAAGACAGTCAATGCGCTTTCTCACTACACCGACTGGACGGTTGGTCATGTGCACTCTGGAGCCCTTGGCTGGGTCGGTCTGGTCACCATTGGCAGCATGTATTACCTGATTCCGCGCCTGTTTGGCCAGAAGCAGATGTACAGCGTCAAGGCGATCGAGGTGCACTTCTGGACGGCGACGATCGGCATTGTCATTTACATCGCAGCGATGTGGATTGCTGGTGTGATGCAGGGGCTGATGTGGCGGTCCATCAACGCCGACGGCACCCTCACCTACACCTTTGTCGAGTCCGTTAAAGCGACTTATCCGTTCTACGTACTGCGTTTGCTGGGTGGCCTTTTGTACCTGGGCGGCATGTTGGTGATGGTCTGGAATACCTTCAAGACAGTAAGCATCGGCCGTTCGGTTGCCGTGACCATTCCGGCTCCTGTCGCTGCCGCTCACGCCTGAGAAAGAAAATACCATGGCAAACAGTAAAGCAAGCGGCGGCCTGTCGCATGAAAAAATCGAAACCAACAACTTCCTCATGATCGTTTTGATCCTGCTGGTGTTGCTGGTTGGTGGCCTGGTGGAAATTGTTCCGCTGTTCTTCCAGAAGTCAACCACCGAGCCGGTCAAGGGCCTGCAGCCCTACACCGCGCTCCAGTTGGCGGGGCGTGACATCTATACCCGTGAGGGTTGCTACAACTGCCATTCGCAGATGATCCGTCCGTTCCGGGCCGAGACGCTGCGCTATGGCCCCTATTCGGTGGCGGGTGAGTTTGTGTATGACCACCCGTTTCAGTGGGGCAGCAAGCGCACCGGTCCTGACCTGCACCGGGTGGGCGGCAAGTACAGCGAGCAGTGGCATCGTGACCACCTGAACAATCCGCGCGATCTGGTGCCTGAATCCAATATGCCGGCTTATCCGTGGCTGCTCAGGGACACGGTGGATGCGCAGTCCATGCCAGCGCACATGAAGGCTTTACGGATGGTGGGCGTGCCCTACACCGACGAGCAGATTGCCAAGTCGATGGAAGAGATCAAGGGCAAGAAAGAAATCGATGCGGTCATTGCCTATTTGCAGGTTTTGGGAACCTCGGTCAAGTAAGAGGGAGATTTTTATATGGAACTCGATATCAACACCCTTCGTTCTTTGGCCACCGTGGTCAGCTTCATCACATTCATCGGAATCATGGTGTGGGCCTATTCCCGTCGAAATGCGGCTGATTTCGAGGAGGCCGCCAATCTGCCCTTCGAACAAGACTGACGAACCGCAAAAAAAGGAAAAGAAATGAGCGACTTCACAAGTAACTTCTGGTCGATCTACGTCGCCGGGATCACCGTCGTCAGCATTGTGGCCTGCCTGGTGCTGCTGATAGTCACAGGCAAGGCCAGGGGTATGTCGGCCAGCGACAACACCACCGGGCACGTGTGGGATGGCGATTTGCGCGAGATGAACAACCCCCTGCCGCGCTGGTGGGCCTGGATGTTCGTCATCACGATCATTTTTGCCCTTATCTATCTGGCGCTGTATCCAGGCTTGGGCACTTACGCTGGAAAATTTGGCTGGACATCTGTCGGCCAACACCAGGCTGAGGTGGATAAAGGCAACGCCGACGTCGCGCCCCTGTATGCCAGGTTTTCCGCGATGAAACCCGAAGACGTGGCCAAAGACGCGCAGGCCATGGCGATTGGAGAGCGTTTGTTCATGAACAATTGCGCTCAGTGTCATGGCTCTGATGCTCGGGGTAACAAGGGTTTTCCCAACCTGACCGACAATGACTGGCTGGGCGGCGGCGCACCGGAGATTATCAAGGCAGACATCATCAAGGGACGCATTGGCGTGATGCCCCCGATGGCAGCGGCCGTGGGTAGCGCAGATGACGTCAAGAACGTTGCCCAGTATGTTTTGAGCCTGTCCGGCAGTCCGCATGATTCAGTGCGTGCCGAGTTGGGCAAACCCAAGTTTGTGGTCTGCGCTGCGTGTCATGGGGCCGACGGCAAGGGGAATCAGGCACTTGGTTCACCAAACCTGACCGACAACATCTGGTTGCACGGCTCTGGTGAGGCGGCTATTTTGGCCATGATCAATGGCGGCAAAACCAACCAGATGCCGGCCCAGGCGGACAAGCTCACTGACGCCCAGATTCATGTTTTGGCCTCTTATGTGTGGGGGCTTTCCAACAAAGGCGGCGCTCCGGCGAAGTAAGCGGCGTATCTTTGCGGGTAATTGATCGTCAGAAAGAGCACATTTGAATAGCAAGGAATCCGGGGTCCGAAAAGTCATACCTATCGCCCCGCAAGAGGGTTATGCGTCGCCTGCCGAGCCGCCGCAAGCGGTGCAGGATGCGCAAGCGATGACCGATCTCTACGCGTCGCCTGAGAAAATTTATCCCCGCAGCGTTGCGGGCTTTTTCTCCAACTGGCGATGGGGGACCGTTTTTCTGACCCAGTTGGTGTTTTACGGGATTCCATGGCTGGAGTGGGGGCAGCGTCAAGCGGTTCTGTTTGACCTCGCTTCGCGGCGTTTCTACATCTTCGGACTGGTGCTGTATCCGCAGGATTTCATCTATCTCACCGGCATTTTGGTGATCTCGGCGCTGTCGCTGTTCCTTTTTACGGCGGTGGCGGGGCGACTGTGGTGTGGCTACGCCTGCCCACAGACGGTTTATACCGAAATCTTTCTCTGGATAGAAAAGAAGGTCGAGGGAGACCGCTCTGCCCGTATCCGTCGCGATGCGCAGCCTTGGTCTCTTGAAAAGTTGGCGCGCAAAGCGGGCAAACATCTTCTGTGGCTTGCCGTGGCCCTGTGGACCGGCTTTACCTTTGTGGGCTATTTCACGCCGATCAAACAGCATGGCACCGATTTCCTCCAAATGAGCATGGGCTCATGGGAAGTCTTCTGGACCTTCTTCTACGGCTTTGCAACCTACGGCAACGCAGGATTCATGCGTGAGCAGGTTTGCAAACACATGTGTCCCTATGCGCGTTTTCAAAGCGCCATGTTTGACAAGGACACACTGATCGTGACTTATGACGAGGAGCGCGGCGAGCCACGCGGCGCCAGGTCACGCAAGGCGAACCCACTGGCGCTCAAGCTCGGCGCGTGCGTGGACTGCACGTTGTGCGTTCAGGTCTGCCCGACCGGCATTGATATTCGCAAAGGCCTGCAGTACGAGTGTATTGGGTGTGGCGCCTGCGCTGACGTCTGTGATACCGTGATGGACAGGATGGGTTACGCTCGGGGGTTGATCCGGTACAGCACCGAGAATGCCGTCAACCAGCACTGGACCCGGCCACAGACGCTGCGTCATGTGCTCAGGCCGAGGGTGCTGATCTACACCGCAATTTTGTGGGCCATCATTATTGCCATGGTGGTCAGTTTGTCGCTGCGCAAACCTTTCAGGGTTGATGTAATTCGTGATCGGGGCGTCATGGCGCGAGTGGTTGAGGGCGGCAGGATAGAAAATGTGTACCGTTTACAAATCATGAACGCGACTGAATCGACGCAGCGTTACAAAGTGACGGTTTCAGGTTTGCCAGGGCTTGAAGTTACGTCCGAGAATGTATTGACTGTGGGAGCAACTCAGGCTCGTTGGCTGGTAGTGCGAACACAGTTGCCCCCGAACTCAGCGACTCCGGGGTCACACAAAATTAAATTTAGAATTTATTCGATGGATATGGAAGACCATGATTCAGAGAAATCTGTGTTCTTGGTGCCAAATTAGGGATACTTTATGCAAAATAGCTCATCTTCATCAACCGGTCCATGGTGGAAGTTCGGGCACGTCTGGCTGGTCGTGGCCGGTCCTGCCGTTGTGGTCGTCGCCAGTTTTGTCACTTTATATCTTGCGGTCACGAGGCCTGATCCCCTGGTGACCGAAGACTATTACCGCAAGGGAATTGAGATCAATAAAACATTGGGCAACGACGTCAATGCCGCCAGTCTGGCACCGGCATTGCAGGCGCGAAACCATGCAGCGACCGGCGTCATGCCGACACCTGAAGCAGTCAATAAACAGTGAACCCGATTTCCTCTACCAATCAGGAGGCTCAAATATGTTGTCGCAACGGTTGATGTGGATCGCGTGGCCTGCTTTTTTGGTGGCCGGCGTCCTTGAGGTGCTTGTGTTTGCGATGGTTGATCCGCAAGATATCCACTGGTTTGGCCAGCCCATAGAGTTTTCGCGTCAGGGTGTCTACACCGTCGCTTTTTTTGCGTTCTGGGTGTTGACCATGGCTTCCAGTGGCCTGACCACACTGCTCGCGATGTCTCCCTTCGAGGTCAATCGCTGCCCCCTGCCAATCGATGCGCGTCCGCCAGGCTGCCCGAAGGAAGGCGGCTGCTGACCCCAAGTGCTGTGCCCATGCCGACGTGTTGAACCGGTGAGCGGACCCTACTCGCCGGGCAACTGGTTGTTGTTGACGATCAGCTTGAGCGCATCCGTGTTGAGGATGCGAAGATGGCGCTGCTTTACCTCGACGATGCCGTCTTCCGCAAACTTTGAAAAGGTGCGACTCACGGTTTCGAGCTTCAGGCCCAGGTAGCTGCCTATTTCCTCACGGGTCATGCGCAGGACGAGCTCCGATTGCGAAAATCCGCGGGCGTGCAGCCGCTGCACCAGATTGAGCAGGAATGCCGCCAGGCGCTCCTCGGCGCGCATGCTGCCAAGCAGCAGCATCACGCCGTGTTCGCGCACAATCTCGCGACTCATGATTTTGTGCATATGGTGCTGCAGGGCTGAGACTTCCCGCGACAATTCCTCAATCTGGTCAAACGGCATGACACACACTTCTGCGTCTTCCAGCGCCACGGCATCACAGGTGTGATGGTCATTCACGATGCCATCGAGACCGATGATTTCACCAGCCATCTGGAAACCAGTGACCTGATCGCGCCCGTCTTCGGATGCAATGCAGGTCTTGAAGAATCCCGTTCGGATGGCGTAAAGCGAAGTAAATCCTTCGCCATTGCTGAACAGGCTGGCGCCGCGCTTGACATGACGGCGGGTCGCGACGATTTTATCGATCCGGTCCAGTTCGTCGGCACTCAGTCCCACTGGCATGCACAATTCACGCAGGTTGCAGTTGGAACAGGCGACCTTGATGGTGTGCGGTGTCATGAAGAGTACTTTGGCCTCACTGACTGGTTTTGCACCCCCGCTCCTGCCTGAAGGTAATGGTGTGGTATCCAGCATGACATTCTTCTCCGGGTGGGTCGCGGTCTGGCGTGGGACTCTGTTTGTCATTGATCCAGGTCAACAAGGTAAGGCGTGTTTTCCGGCATATTTGGCAGACTGGCCCGTAGATCGCGGGAAAGCCTGTTGAAGAACCGCCTTATATGCTACAGCAATCGATTGTATGCCGTCTGTCCTGCCTGAATTGATTCGCCGTTTTGGCGTGTGCGGGCCACGCTACACCTCCTATCCGACAACGGACCGCTTTGTGGAAGCCTTTACACCGGACCACCTTGACCAGGCATTGGCGCAGCGCCGGGATGGCGCTGCGGCAATGATGCAGCCGCTGGCGCTTTATGTGCATATCCCTTTTTGCGAATCGCTGTGCTACTACTGCAACTGCGACAAGACGATCACCAGGCAACACGAGCACGGCGAAAAGTACCTGCGCTACCTCAAGCGCGAGGTGGATTTGTACACTGCGCATTTCGGCGTTGGCCAGACCGTCACGCGGCTGCATTTGGGTGGTGGTACTCCAACCTTTCTGAGCAACAGCGAGCTGCGCGATTTGATGTGGATGCTGCGAGCCGGTTTTGCGTTCGCCCCAAACGGGGAATATTCCATTGAAGTGGATCCACGCACCGTGGACGAGACGCGCTTGGCCACGCTGCGTGAACTCGGTTTCAACCGGCTGAGCCTGGGCGTGCAGGACTTCGATCCTGCCGTGCAAAAGGCCGTTCACCGGCTCCAGTCAACTGGGAGAATATTCTCACTGGTGGCATCGGCGCGCACACTGGGTTTCGAATCCGTCAGCGTTGATCTGATCTACGGCTTGCCCCGGCAGACTCCTGCATCGTTTGACCGCACACTGGAACAGGTCATCCAATTGCGGCCAGACCGCATTGCGCTGTATGCCTACACTCATCTGCCTGAGCGGTTCAAGCCGCAGCGCCGCATCATCGCGGCCGAGCTGCCGACGGTTGACGCCAAGGTGTCGATGTTGACGCGCTCGCTTTCAGCGCTTGAGTGTGCGGGGTACGTCCACTTGGGAATGGGCCACTTTGCACTCCCCGATGATGCCCTGGCCGTGGCCAAGCGCCAGGGGCGCCTGTATCGCGGCTTTCAGGGCTACAACACCCACCCGGACTGTGACCTGATTGGCCTCGGTGTGTCGGCCATTGGCAGGGTCGGTGCCGCCTGCAGTCAGAACGCCAAGACTCTGCAAGAGTATTGCAATTATCTGGATCAGGACCGTTTGCCAGTTGCGCGCGGCCTGGCGCTTTCGCGCGACGACCTGGTACGACGCGCCATCATCATGGCATTGATGTGCCAGGGGCAACTGCAGTTCGAGTCCGTTGAGTTGTCCTACCTGATTGACTTCAACAGGTACTTCGCCGCCGAATTGAACAGCTTGCGCACCATGCAGGAGCAGGGCCTGGTCGAGATCAACGGCACCGGCATTGAAGTGACGCCCCTGGGCGGGCTATTTGTTTGCGGCGTGGCCATGGTGTTCGACCGTTACCTTCAGGCTGACCATGCGCGGGCAAGGTTTTCCAGGATACTGTAAAAATCGCTCATGCAAACATCGCTGGCCGTGACCGCATTGTTCATGGGGCTCGCAGGCGGGCCCCATTGCATTGCCATGTGCGGTGCCGCCTGCGCGGGAATTGGCAAGGCAGCGGGCCAGCGCGGCACCTTGGCCATCGGGACGTTTCAGGTCGGCCGCATGGCAGGCTATTCGGCCTTGGGCGCAGCAGCGGCAGCTTCAATGCAGGGCTTGGGTTGGCTGACGACACAAACTGCGGTCATGCGTCCGGTCTGGACACTGTTTCATGTGGCGGTGATGGTGCTGGGCCTGATGCTCGCACTATTGGCGCGCCAGCCGGTCTGGCTTGACGCAACGGCCCGCAGCGTCTGGAGCAGGGTTCGGGTATTCAATGCCGCCTGGGGACGCGGCGCGCCGCTGGCCATTGGCGCAGCCTGGGCATTCATGCCGTGCGGATTGTTGTACTCCGCCCTGCTGGTGGCCGCGCTCAGCGGCGGCCCGCTGGAAGGTGCGCTGAGCATGGCGCTGTTTGCCCTGGGCAGCAGCGTGTCGCTCGTGATCGGGCCATGGTTGCTGCTGCGTTTGCGAGGTGGTGGTAGCGGCGAGTGGGGCATCCGTCTGGCCGGGCTAGCCCTGGCGGCGACCTCCGGCTGGGCGCTGTGGATGGGGCTGGCGCGCAATGGCGCACCGTGGTGCGTGACATCCTGAGGCGCGAATAGTATCGGATTGCTAGTGCTGTTCGGTGGCTTCAAATCCGTCAGCGTTCAGGGTGGTGAGCACTTGCTCTATATGGTCACGCCCACGCGTCTGAATGACCAGTTCGATCTCGACATTCTGGGCCGACAGCATGGTGAAGGCGCGCTGGTGATGTACCTCGTTGATGTTGGCGCCCGCGTTGGCGACGGTCGCGGTGATCCGGGCCAGCGAACCGGGGATGTCGCGCGCACTGACCTTGACGCGGGCCAGCCGACCGGCGCGCACCATGCCACGCTCAATGATGGCCGCCAGCAGCAGCGGGTCAATATTGCCGCCGCATAGCACCAGCCCAATCTTTTTCCCGGCAAAGCGCGCCGGGTATCTGAGCAGCGCCGCCAAGGCCGCCGCGCCGGCACCTTCAACCAGGGTTTTCTCAATTTCGAGCAGCATCACGATGGCCTGCTCGATATCTCCTTCGTCCACCAGCACCAGGTCATCAACCAACCTGGCAATGATGGCTTGCGGGATGATCCCGGGCGTGCCCACGGCGATGCCATCGGCAATGGTGCTGCTGCCTTGCGGGTGATGGGTGCCCTTGATGGCGTTGACCATGCCGGGAAAACGCGAGGTTTGCACCCCGATAATTTCAATCCCCGGTTTGAGTGCCTTGGCCGCCGTCGCCATTCCCGCGATCAGGCCGCCGCCGCCCACGGCCACCACCAGCGCATCCAGGTCCGGCACGGCCTGCAGCATTTCCAGCCCCACAGTGCCCTGGCCTGCCACGATGGCCTCGTCATCGTAGGGGTGAACAAAGACCAGACCTTCGCGTTCGGCAAGCAGCAGGGCATGGGTGCGCGATTCATCCAGCGTATCGCCATGCAGCACAATTTCGGCGCCAAAGCCGCGGGTGCGCTCAATCTTCACGCCCGGCGTGAAGCGCGGCATCACAATGACGGCGCGTATGCCCAGGCGCTGCGCGTGATAGGCCACACCCTGTGCGTGGTTGCCTGCACTCATGGCGATGACGCCGCGCCTGCGTTCATCGCCAGAGAGCTGCGCGAGTTTGTTGCAGGCGCCGCGCTCCTTGAACGAGGCCGTGTACTGCAGGTTCTCAAATTTCAGGTAAATTTGCGCCCCGGTCAGTTGCGAGAGCGTCTGCGATGCCACGCAGGGCGTGTTCAGCAAATGGCCCTGCAGGCGCTGGGCGGCTTGTTCAATATCGGTCA
>CAYJMW010000063.1:18286-22960 GCA_964371235.1 uncultured Polaromonas sp. | reverse complement strand
GCCGTTTTCTGGTGCACCGGCCAGATTTCGGCGCGGCCGATCAAGGTGGTTTGCCAGACGGCATCGGGCGCCATCCAGCGCGGCAACAGCTCCAGCAATTCGGCGTCGCACGGCATGCCCGATGCAACGCCCATGACCAGGTTGTATTCCGGGCGGCCCATGCCCGCGCGCAGCATGCCCGCCTTGATGTACATGCCCACCGCCCGCACAATTCCCACGTCAAAACATTCGAATTCCGGATGGACATGGCATTCGTCCATGACCTCAAGAAATTGCTCCACCTTGCTCACCGGGTTGTCAAACACCATGGGCGGCCAGGCCCATTGACCGTCTTCCCTGAGCTTGAGGTAGTTCAGGCTGCCCGCATTGCACGCCGCAATTTCCGGGCGCACGCGGCGAATGCACGCCAGCGGCCCGCTGATGTCCTGGCCGATCACACCGGTGGTGAGATTGATGATGACACCCGGGCAAGCCTGCCGTATGGCGTCCACCACCTGCTGCGCCACATCAGGGTCCCAGCTCGGCAGGTGGCCCAGCCCTTCTTGCTGGGCGCGAACATGCACATGCATGATGGATGCGCCAGCATTGAACGCCTGGCTGGCCTGGCTCGCCATCTGGGCTGGCGTGACCGGCACCGGGTGCTGCCGGGGGTTGGTGAGGACGCCGGTCAGGGCGCAGGTGAGAATTGCTTTGGGATGCGTCATGGCTCTATTTCTTCCTGGGCAATATCAATTTCAGCCAGCACGCTGCCGGCGGCGACACTGCCCTGCAATTGCGCATGTACTGCGAGCACTGTACCGTCGGAACGGGCAGTGAGCCACATTTCCATTTTCATGGCTTCAACACACAATAGCGGTTGACCGGCGGACACGGTGTCTCCGACCGCCACCGCAATCGCGCTGACTGTCCCTGCCACCGGCGAGCGCAGCTGGCGCGGGTCCAGCGCCTGATTGGTGTGTGGATAGGCCGGCACTTCATTGAATTCATAAACCGTTGCGCCCATAGCGAGGGTGACTGAGCCATCCCGCACCAGGCAAGCGCAATGACGCTGCACGCCACCCAGGACGTAGCTCAGCGTGTGCTCGTGCAGTTGCGCGGAATCGAACTCAAAGACCTGGTCATCATTGAGCGTCACGGTCACTTCTTCTCCGTGAGGTTCGACCCTTAAGGCGCGGCACTCTTTCGAGCGCGGCTCCGTCAGCGTCAAGCCCCAGCCGGCCACACTGGCCGGCCGGTGGACGCCGGTGTTTTGGGCAGCCAGCGCGGCCGCCGCCAGCGCCCACGTCATGGCGTCTGGCTCGGGCCGCTGCAGCAGGGGCTCGCCTTCAAGCAGCCATTGGTCAATCAGGGCGGTGTGCATGGCCGCCTCACGAAAAGCCGGGTGATCGAGCAAGTCGCGCAAAAACCCTGCGTTATTGCGAACGCCCAGCAGCGACGCGTCATCGAGCAAGGCCGTCAGGCGGCGAATCGCGTCATTGCGATCACGCCCATGCGCAATCAGCTTGGCGACCAGCGGGTCGTAGTATGGGCTGATCTGCCCGCCTTCCTGAATGCCGGAATCAATCCGCACTTCGCCATAGGCGCACTGCCCGCGCCCGCATCCGGCCAACGCCTGTTGCGGCCGCCAGTAGCGCACCGCGCCGGTTTGCGGCGTGAAGCCGTCGTAGGGGTCCTCGGCATACAGGCGCACCTCTATCGCATGCCCGTGAAATTCAATCGCGTCCTGCTTCAGGGGCAGCGGCTCGCCTGCCGCGACACGTAATTGCCACTCCACCAGATCCAGCCCGGTGACGCATTCCGTGACGGGATGCTCCACCTGCAAGCGCGTGTTCATCTCCAGGAAGTAGTGCTGGAGCTGGCTGTCCACGATAAATTCCACCGTGCCGGCCCCGCGGTAACCCACCGCCAGCGCGGCCGCAACCGCGTGAGCGCCCATCTGCGCGCGCATCAGGGGACTGACCACGGGGGACGGCGCTTCCTCAATCACTTTTTGATGCCGCCGCTGCGCGCTGCAGTCGCGCTCGCCCAAATGCACGGCGTTGCCATGGGCATCGGCGAAAACCTGAATTTCGATGTGCCGACCGCGCTCAATCAGGCGCTCCAGCAGCAGGCTGCCATCGCCAAAGGCATTGAGCGCTTCGCGGCGTGCACCCGCCAGGGCTTGCGGCAGTTCAGCCAGATCGCGCACCAGCCGCATGCCGCGGCCGCCGCCGCCGTTGATGGCCTTGACCAGCAGGGGCGCGCCCAGTTGATGCGCCTGCTCAGTCAATCCTTCATCGCTCTGGTCTTCACCCAGATAACCAGGCGCGCACGGCACCCCGGCCGCCAGCATGCGCCGCTTCGCGCCGGCCTTGTCCCCCATGGCGCTGATTGCCGAAGCGGGTGGGCCGATAAAGACCAGGCCCGCATCGGTACAGGCCTCTGCAAAATCGGCCCGTTCCGACAAAAACCCGTAGCCGGGGTGAACCGCGTCGGCGCCGGTCTGGCGTGCGGCGTTCAGCAGGGCATCGATTGACAAATAGCTGCTCGAGGCAGGTGCTTCGCCAATGCGAGCGGCTTCGTCGGCCAGCGCAACGTGCAGCGCGTGCTGGTCGGCGTCTGAGTAAACCGCCACCGTGCGATAGCCCAGGGCGCGTGCCGTGCGCATGACGCGACAGGCGATTTCACCGCGGTTGGCGACGAGGATTTTTTTGAACGTCATGCGGGAGCCCAGCCAGGCTTGCGTTTTTGAACAAAGGCCAGCGCACCTTCCATGCCTTCAGGGCCCTGCGCAGCGCGAGAAAACACCTGCGCGGCGTGCTCCACCAAATCGGCGGGCGCGTGGGTGAGCGCTAGCGCCATCAAGGCCTTGGTAGCCGCCACGGCGCCCGGCGCGCATTGCAGGATGTCCTGGAGCAGCTGGTTGACAGCGTCATCGAGCAAGGCAGGGGCATACACGCCATGCACCAGCCGCAGCGCCAACGCCTGCTGCGCATCGATACGGGCCGCGCAAACTGCCAGGCGCTTGGCCTCGCTGTAGCCCAGACGCTGCACCAGAAACGGCGCAATCTGCGCGGGCAATACACCAAGCGTCACTTCAGGCAAGCGGAAGCTGGCCGTTTCGTCGGCCAGGGCAATGTCGGCCACGCAAGCCAGTCCCAGGCCGCCGCCCATCACGCTGCCCTGCAAAACCGCCACCACCACCAGAGCGGTTTTGGCGTAGGCCACGCACAGCCCGCCAAAGGCGGCGCTGACTTCGGCAATCGGGTCAGTGCCTGCGGGGGCTTGGGCCTGCTTCATGTGCGCGGCCGCCATGTCTTTCAGGTCGGCTCCGGCGCAAAAATGAGCGCCAGCGCCGCGCAGCACCAGGGCGCGCGCTTGTCCGGACTGCTCAGCCTGCAGCAGTGCCGCATGCAACTCCTGCACCATCAACAATGACATGGCGTTGCGCACTTCCGGACGGTTCAGCGTGACATGCCAGACACCCTCCACGGAGCGGACTTGCAGGGTTTGGTAGTCACTCATGGCGATGAACAAAAGTTGTTGGGCCGTTCATCGTCAATGTGCGCCTTTGGGCAGCGTGCCTTCCAGTTTGCAAATAATGCCGAGCATGATTTCGTCGGCACCGCCGCCAATGGAGACCAATCGCGAATCGCGGAAGGCGCGCGACACCGGGTTGTCCAGCGTGTAGCCCATGCCGCCCCAATACTGCAGACAGGCGTCGGTCACCTCACGCGAGAGCCGGCCGCATTTGAGCTTGGCCATGGAAGCGAGCTTGGTCACGTCCTTGCCACTGACATACAAGGCCACGGCACGGTAGGTGAGCGCGCGCAGGGCTTCCACTTCCGTGCGCAACTCGGCCAGACGAAAGTGCACCACCTGGTTGTCAAGAATGCTGTGCCCGAACGTCTTGCGATCGCGGGTGTAGGCAATGGTCTGATCGATCAGGCTGTCCAGGCTGCGCAGGGAACTGGCCGCGCCCCACAGGCGCTCTTCCTGGAACTGCAGCATCTGGAACATGAAGCCCGCGCCCTCCTGGCCGATCAGGTTGCGCTGCGGCACCCGCACATCGTCAAAAAAGAGTTGCGCCGTGTCAGACGAGTTCATGCCGATCTTGTGAATCTTCTGGCGCGTGATGCCCGCCGCATCCATCGGCACCACGATCAGGCTTTTGTTCTTGTGCGGAGATCCTTCGCTGGTGTTGACCAGCAGGCAGCACCAGTCGGCTTTCATGCCATTGGTGATCCACATCTTGCTGCCATTGATGACGTAGTCGCTGCCTTCCTTGCGCGCGGTGGTTTTGACGGCTGCAACGTCGGAGCCGCCGCCGGGTTCACTCACCCCAAGGCAACCGACAAAATCGCCGGCAATGGAAGGCGCCAGAAATTCACGGCGCAGCTCGTCGCTGCCAAAACGCGCCAGCGCCGGAGTACACATGTCGGTATGCACGCCAATGGCCATGGGCACACCGCCGCAGGTGGCCGCGCCCAAGGCCTCGGCCATCACCATCGAGTAGCTGAAATCGAGCCCCAGGCCGCCGTACTCTTCGGGGTACTTCACCCCCAGCAGACCCAGATCGCCCATTTTCTTGAAGAGCGCGTGACTTGGAAATTCCTCGGCGCGCTCCCACTCGGCGACAAAGGGGTTGATTTCGTTTTTTACAAATTTGGTCACGGTGTCGTCGAGCTGACGGTG
>CAYJMW010000063.1:15621-18186 GCA_964371235.1 uncultured Polaromonas sp. | reverse complement strand
AGGGGTTGATTTCGTTTTTTACAAATTTGGTCACGGTGTCGTCGAGCTGACGGTGTTGGTCTGAAAATTGCATTTGTGAACTCCAAAAATGAAGGGTAATTGAGCAACTCAGGCAGGAGTAGAAGCTTCCAACGCAAAGGCGCCAAGACGCAAAGTACGCCAAGCAGTGAAAAATATTTTCCTTTGCGTTCTTTGCACTTTTGCGTCTTTGCGTTGGAAGTTAGTCTTCGTGGGTGGACTGAGTAGTTACGATCTTTTAAAAGCGCGCCACGCCGAAAGTGTTCGGCCGCAAGGTGCGTTGCCCTGCTTCACGGGCCAGCGACAGGCACAGCGCCAAAACTCTTCGCGTATCGCGCGGATCGATGATGCCGTCGTCCCACAGGCGGGCGGTGCCAAAAAGTACGTCGGATTCGGCATCGAGCCGACGCTTGAGCTGGTCGCTCATGGCCTTGATGCCCGCCTCGGCCTTCTCGTCAAGCGCGACGCCGGCGCGTTCGAGTTTGCCGCGCCCCAGCATTTCCATCACCATGGCCGCTTGCGCGCCGCCCATCACGGCGGTGCGTGCGCTGGGCCATGAAAAGATGAAGTTGGGGTCAAAGCCGCGCCCGCACATGCCGTAATTGCCCGCACCGTATGAGCCGCCCACCACCAGGGTGAATTTTGGCACCCGGGCGTTGGCCACCGCCTGAATCATCTGGCTGCCGTGCTTGATGGCCCCGGCCCGCTCGGCCGCCGTGCCCACCATGTAGCCGGTGGTGTTTTGCAAGAAGACCAGCGGCGTGCCGCTTTGGTCGCACAACTGAATGAACTGCGCCGCCTTGATCGAGCCGGCCGGCTGGATCGGCCCGTTGTTGGCAATCAGGCCCACGCGGTGACCCTCAATGCGGGCGTGCCCGCACAGCGTGTCGCTTTCAAAGGCGGCCTTGAACTCCAGAAAGTCCGAGCCATCAACCAGGCGCGCGATGATTTCCCGCGCGTCATAGGGCTCGCGCTCGTCCACCGGAACAATGCCCATGAGTTCCTGCGCGTCATACAGCGGAGCCTGGGAGGGCTGTTGCGGCGCGGTGACTTCATCCCAGGGCAGGTAATCCATCAGCTCGCGCGCCAGCGCAATCGCATGGCCATCGTTCTCCGCCAGGTATTCGCCCAGTCCGGTGACGCTGGCATGCAGTTCGCTTCCGCCGAGCGCTTCTTCAGTGGCGTCTTCGCCAATGGCGGCCTTGACCAGCGGCGGGCCGGCCAGGTAAATGCTGGAGCGGCCCTTCACCAGGATCACATAGTCCGACAGCCCGGGTATGTAAGCCCCGCCCGCCGTGGACGCGCCATGCACCACGGCAATTTGCGGTATGCCAGCGGCTGACAGGCGCGCCTGGTTGGCGAAACTGCGCCCACCGTCAACGAAGATGTCAGCCTGGTACATCAGGTTGGCGCCGCCAGACTCCACCAGCGCAATCAGCGGCAGCTTGTTTTGCAGTGCGATGGCCTGTGCGCGCAAGCCTTTTTTCAGGCCCATGGGCGGGACGGTGCCGCCCTTGACTCCGCTGTCACTGGCTGAAACCAGCACCCGCTTGCCGCTGACCTGGCCGATGCCAACAATCGAGCCACCGCCGAGCACCGATTTTTTGCCGTCGTCATCGTGCATTCCCAGGCCCGCCAGCGCGCTCAGTTCCAGAAAGCCGCTGCCCCGATCCAGCAAACGCGCCACCCGCTCACGCGGCAGCAACTGGCCTTTTTTCTCAAACTTTTCACGCTTGGACCCCGATTCGACAACAACCCTGTTTTGCAGCGACTGCACCTGGGCCAGGCGCTCGCTCATGCGTTCGGTGTTGTTCCGGTAGGCCGCGCCGCGCGTATCGAGCAAGGAGCAAAGCACGGTCATGGCTTGAGGACCTCGGGCGTTTGAGCGCGGTGAAAGCCGTTAAAGGGCACCGAGCGCTCATGATCGAAGCTGGGGAACAGCGGGCTTCCCAGCGATGCCGCGCCATCGATTTGCAGCGTCACCCCGGTGATGAAAGACGCCGCGGGGCTGAGCAAAAACACAATGGCGGCGCTGACTTCGGCCTCCGTGGCCAGGCGCCGCAGCGGCACATGCTGGCGCAGCGTGGGAATCAGCGCCCGCACCGCGCCGCCATAGCTGTCCATTCCCGACGAGGCGACCCAGCCGGGCGCGACGGCATTGACGCGCACGCCCGACTGCGCCCATTCGTAAGCGGCGCTCATGGTCAGGTTGCTCATGCCGGCGCGTGCGGCCCCCGAGTGCCCCATGCCCGGCATGCCGTTGCGAAAGTCAGCGGGCAACTCGTGGGCAACGCAGCGGCCAATGCCACTGCCGCCACCGGTCACCCACAGCCGGCGCCCCGCAAACAACGCGTCCTTGAAGACGCTGCTGTAGCGCGGGGCGCCAATGGCGGCGCCTGGGGGTGGATGAAAGGTTTGATTCATGCGAGGGGTGACACCGGAGAAGTGGTTCATTAGAAATCAGCGTGACCTTAAGGTCAACAAACTATCGAATAGGTAGATTCCCTGATCTTTCAGGAGGCTGCTGGCTCTATGATGCTGGCACAC
>CAYJMW010000063.1:0-15521 GCA_964371235.1 uncultured Polaromonas sp. | reverse complement strand
ATAGGTAGATTCCCTGATCTTTCAGGAGGCTGCTGGCTCTATGATGCTGGCACACTCGTCCAGACCTCACAAGGAACACCATGAATCTTCAGAAATGCACTGACACGCTGCGCACCAAAGTCGGCGACAACTGCGGCATCAACGCCGTGCTCAAGTTCGATTGCGGCAGCGACGGCGTGGCGGTCATTGACGGCGTTGCCACCCCCAACAGCGTGAGCAATGAAAACCGCGAGGCCGATTGCACGGTAGCCATCACGCTGGAAAACCTGACCGCCATGCTGACCGGCAAGCTCGACCCAGTCACCGGTTTCATGGGCGGCAAGTTCAAGGTCAGCGGCGATATGAGCGTGGCCATGAAGCTGCAGCGGGTGGTTTGACGATGCCGGTCGGCCGCTCGCGAACCCGCGCGCCAAGCGCCGTGGACCGGCAGGCAGCCGCCACCGCAGCGGCGCGCCAGGTGGTGGCCGACCACCATGAGGACGAAAAAAATTCGGAGCTGTTTGGCGTCACGGACTTGTGCAATGCCTTTGACGTGACGCCGCGCACGCTGCGGTTTTACGAGGGCAAGGGTCTGCTCGCCCCGCGCCGCGTCAACGGCGCCCGTGTTTATAGCCGCCGCGACCGGGCCCGCCTGGCGCTGATCCTGCGCGCCAAGTCCATCGGGTCTTCACTCGCGGAAATCAAGCAATACCTGGACATGTACGGTGACCAGGGCGAAGGCCAGCAGCAACAGGCGCGCTACGTGTTGCAGCGCACCGATGCAGCGATTGCCGAACTCGAAGAAAAGCGCGCCCGCATCGAGAGCAGCCTGGCCGAGCTGCGCCTCATCAACAGCAAGGTGCGCGAGCATCTGGGCTTGCCGCCAATGGAATCAGCGTGAGTGGTCCCGCCTGGTACATCCGTACACCGTCCGTCAGCGCCTGACAGATTCAGCAAAACGCTAGCCGGGCCGGGTTATGCGGGGGTCCGATAAGATACCCCGCAACAGGGAATCACCACCGCAATGGCCATCAAAAAATCCGAACTCTATTCATCCCTCTGGAAGTCATGCGACGAGTTGCGCGGCGGCATGGACGCCAGCCAGTACAAGGATTACGTCCTTATCCTGTTGTTCGTCAAATACGTCTCTGACAAATACGCGGGTGACCCCAGCGCCCTGATCGACGTGCCCGCTGGCGGCAGCTTTTCTGACATGGTGGCGGCCAAGGGCGACAAGGAAATTGGCGACAAGGTCAACAAGATCATCGGCCGCCTCGCCGACGCCAACGACTCGCTCAAGGGCGCGATCAACGTGGCCGACTTCAACGACGAAGAAAAGCTCGGCAAGGGCAAGGAGATGGTGGACCGCCTCACCAAGCTGGTCGCGATCTTTGAGGGGTTGAACTTTGGCGGCAACCGGGCTGAGGGCGACGACCTGCTGGGCGACGCCTACGAGTACCTGATGCGCCACTTTGCCACCGAGTCGGGCAAGAGCAAGGGCCAGTTTTACACCCCGTCCGAGGTCTCGCGCACCATGGCCCTGGTCATTGACCTGGGCCGCGCGACTGGCGCGGGCCAGAGCATTTACGACCCCACCTGCGGCTCCGGCTCGCTCTTGCTCAAAGCGCACGACGAAGCCAAAAGCCGCACCGGGCTGGACCTGGCGCTGTACGGCCAGGAGATGGACAACGCAACCAGTGCGCTGGCGCGCATGAACATGGTGCTGCACGACTGCCCCACGGCAGAAATCTGGCAGGCCAACACCTTGTCCAGCCCGCACTTCAAGAATGCGGACGGTGGCCTCAAAACCTTTGACTTCATCGTCGCCAATCCGCCGTTTTCCACAAAAGCCTGGACCAGCGGCCTGGACCCCGCCAACGACCTGTATGGCCGGTTTGAATACGGCGCTCCGCCCGAGAAGAACGGCGACTACGCCTTTCTGCTGCACATGCTCAAAAGCCTCAAGAGCACCGGCAAGGCGGCAGTGATCTTGCCGCACGGCGTGTTGTTCCGGGGTGGCGCCGAGGGCGGTATCCGCACCCGCATCCTCAAACAGGGCTTTATCAAGGGCATCATCGGCCTGCCCGCCAACCTGTTCTATGGCACCGGCATCCCGGCCTGCATCATCGTGCTCGACAAGGAAGGTGCCGCCGGCCGCAAGGGCCTGTTCATGGTGGACGCCAGCAAGGGCTTCATCAAAGACGGCAACAAAAACCGCCTGCGCGCCCAGGACATTCACAAAATCGTCGACGTCTTCAACCGCCAACTGGAGACGCCCAAATACGCCCGCATGGTGCCGCTGGCCGAGATCGCTGCCAACGACTTCAACCTGAACCTGCCGCGTTACATCGACAGTACCGAGCCTGAGGACCTGCAGGACATCGCCGCCCACCTGATGGGCGGCATCCCGACCCGCGACATTGACGCCCTGCAAAGCTACTGGGACGTCTTCCCCGCCGTGCGCCACGACCTGTTCGTGGCCGCCGACCGCCCCGGCTACAGCCACCCACAAGTCGAAGCCGCGCAAGTCAAGGCGGCCATCTTCGGCCACCCCGAGTTCACCGTCTTCAACACCCAGGTGACCACCTTGTTTGGCGCCTGGCAAGCCGCCAACACGCCGCTGCTCATCGGCATCCAGCAAGGCCAGCGCCCCAATGCGTTGATCGAAGCCCTGTCGGAGAGCCTGCTCGACACCTTCCGGTCGAACGGACCCATCGCCTCGCTGATTGACCCCTACGGCGTGTACCAGCACCTGATGGACTACTGGGCCGAAACCATGAAGGACGACGCCTGGATGATCGTCAGCGACGGCTGGCAGGCCACTTCGACAGGCTCAGGACAGGCGGTCAAGCCCAACATCGACCTGATCCCGCCTGCTTTGATCGTGGCGCGCTACTTCGCCGCCGAACAAAAAGCCATCGAGCAACTTGAAGCCAAGCGCGACGCCATCAGCCGCCAGATGGAAGAGCTGGACGAAGAGCACGGTGGCGAAGACGGCCTGCTGGCGGACGCCAAGAACGACAAGGGCAAGCTCACAACCAAGAGCGTCAAAGACCGCCTCAAGGTCATTCAACTCATTCCGGCCAGGCAAACCACCGTTCGGGCTGAGCCTGTCGAAGCCGATGAGCAGCGCACGCTGACGCAATACCTTTCCCTGATCGACATGGAAGCTGCTGCCAGCAAAAAGGTGAAAGACGCCGCCCGGGCGCTGGACGCCAAGGTGGCTGCCAAATACGCGCAACTGAGTGAAGCCGCCATCAAGATGATGGTGGTGCAGGACAAATGGCTGGCCGCGTTGGCCACCAGTGTGCAAGGCGAACTGGACCGCGTCAGCCAGGCCCTGACCGGGCGCATCAAGCAACTGGCCGAACGCTACGCCACGCCCATTCCCCAATTGACACGCGAAGTGGAAACGCTGGCCGCCCGCGTCGATGAGCACCTGAAGAAGATGGGGTTTGTATGGAACTGACCCGAGGTGGTGGCTATTTTGCTATAAGGTTGATAGCTTCTTGCGCAATGAATACGGGGGCTAGAGGCGATTTCTTATAAAATATTGAGCCATCCAAGCACCATGACCACAACTCCACGCGTCCCCGCCGCCATGCGGGAAAAATTTGAAGCCATCGCACAGAGCACCGACGCCTTTTGCGACCAGCACCTGAACGACGAATACAAACAACTCATTCGCCAGGCGCTGGCCGCGCTGTGTCGCAAGCGCCCCTCGCCGCTGCTCAAGGGGCAGGAAGCCTCCTGGGCCGCCGGTGCGGTGCATGCGCTGGGCATGGCCAACTTTTTGTTTGACGCCGCCCAAACGCCACACTGCAAGGCCACTGACATCTGGGCGCACTTTGGTCTGGCCAGCGGCACCGGCCAGAACCACTCCAAAAAAATCCGCGACGCACTCGACATGGATCAAATGGACCCGGACTGGACCCTGCCCAGCCGTCTGGGTGACAACCCGCTGGTCTGGATGCTGCAGGTCAACGGCTTGATGGTTGACGTGCGACACATGCCGCTGGAGGTGCAAGACATGGCCTTTGCCAAAGGGCTGATTCCGTATGTGCCGGGGCGCAAGACCGCGCAGGAATGAGCCAAGGCACCGAGTTCACTATGAATAAAAGAGCTATCCACGCTTATCAAACAAGGGCTAGAGGCCGATTGGTTATAAATTTTGTCAGCGGGAAACAGGCATGAGCGCAGACATTCCGGCGGGGTACAAGCTGACTGAGGTGGGGGTGATTCCGGGGGATTGGGAGGTGAAGACATTTGCCGAGCTCTTTTCATTCCGAAATGGGGTCAACGCTGATAAAGCCTGCTACGGGCAAGGCACCCCGTTCATCAATGTCTTGGAACCCATAACCTACTCCCATCTTTACGGTCACGAGATTACAGGTCAGGTCACATTGCCGGAGCCGGTTACCGCTTCATATGCAGTGCGACACGGTGATGTTCTCTTTAATCGAACATCAGAAACCCAAGAAGAAATCGGCTTGGCGGCAACTTACCTTGGTGTCGACCGGGTGGTGTTTGGTGGATTCGTCATACGGGGCCGACCGAACAGCCCTTGTCTTTATCCGATTTACTCTGGGTACTCGCTTCGAGCGCCATATATCCGTTCGCAACTCATTCCCATGGGCCAAGGCGCGATTCGTGCAAACATCGGCCAGCAGAATCTAGGTCGTGTTGTGGCCATGGTGCCACCCCTCCCCGAACAACGCGCCATCGCCGCCGCGCTGTCGGATGTGGATGCGCTGCTGGCCAAGCTGGATGCCCTCGTTGCCAAGAAGCGTGACCTCAAACAAGCCGCCATGCAGCAACTCCTCACCGGCCAGACCCGCCTGCCGGGATTTCGTGGGGAGTGGGAGGTGAAGCGATTGGGGGATGTTGGGGAATGTCTGCGCGGCGTAACGTACAAAGGCGACAGCGATCTCTGGCCTCACGACACCGCGCGTACAAAGCGCCTTCTACGCTCGAACAACGTTCAAAATGCAACGGTGGTCTTTGAGGATATTCAGTTTGTAAATTGCGACCGAGTCTCCGCGCACCAGTTGCTCAGGGCGAACGATATTCTGATTTGCATGGCGAACGGCAGTAAGGCACTGGTTGGAAAAGCTGGGTTGTTCAGCGTGAGTGATGGCTACGATTACACGTTTGGTGCCTTTATGGGATGCTTCCGCTCCAACACTGCCGCGTCTAGTTCCCCCTTCGTTTTCTATCTGTTTCAGACTGGGCGCTATAGGAACTACATCAACAATTTGCTTGCCGGTTCAAGTATCAACAATCTGAGCCCCGGCAGCATCGAATCACTTGAGTTTCAAATCCCACCGCTGCCAGAACAAACCGCCATCGCCACTGTCCTCTCCGACATGGACGCCGAACTCACCGCCCTCGCAGCCCGCCGCGACAAGACCCGCGCCCTCAAGCAGGGCATGATGCAAGAGTTGCTGACTGGCAGGATTCGGCTGGTGTGAGCAGACGCCCCAAGACGGTCGTTGACGCTCAATCATCAATGTCATAACATACAGACATTCGAGCGAAGTACTCGCATCAGCCTGCGCCAAAAAAGGAGAGAAAAATGTCTGTTCACACGTTTTCAAGCCGTGACTTCACACGTGATGTGGGCGCGGCCAAGCGCGCCGCAGCCGAGGGGCCGGTGTTCATCACCGACCGTGGGCGGCCCGCTTTTGCCTTGCTCAAAATTGAAGACTATTACCACTTGGGGGGACAGCAGGCGCCGTCACTGCTGGCGGTCATGGATGCCATACCGGGTGGAATGGCGGACGGGGCGGACGGGGCGGACATCGAGTTTGAAGCCCCGCGCCTGCAGGTCCAATTGCGCGCCGCCGAACTCGGCTGAGGCGTGCAGCCGATGTACGTTCTGGACACCAACATCATCTCCGAGTTGCGCCAGGGCAAGCCCAAACCCTCGCCGGCGGTGCGGGCGTGGGCCGCAAGCATTCCCGCGAATCAGCTTTTCCTGTCAGCCATCAGCATCCTGGAGCTGGAGAAAGGCGTTTTGGCACTGGAGCGCCGCACACCCTCACAGGGCAGCGCGCTGCGCGTCTGGCTGGCCGGTGTGCGCGCGGCTTTTGCCGGACGCATCCTGCCATTCACCGACAACACCGCGACTTTGTGCGCGGCCATGCACGTGCCCGACCCGCGCTCGGACCGTGACGCGATGATTGCTGCCACAGCCCTTGAACATGGCATGGCCGTGGTAACGCGTAACGTGGCCGACTTCGCAGGCGCAGGGGTGCAGTTGATCAATCCGTTTGCGTGATGAGTCGTGCCGCCCATGAAAGAAAACCAGAACATCGAATGGAAGCAGTCCTGGCGGGACGAGTACCTGAAATGGATTTGCGGCTTCGCCAACGCCGAGGGCGGCACGCTGGTCATTGGGCGCAATGACCGGGGCGAGGCTGTCGGCATACCTGACGCGGCCAAACTGTTGGAAGACCTGCCCAACAAAGTGCGCGATGTGCTGGGCATCATGGTGGATGTGAATCTGTTGTATGAGAACGGCAAGGAGCTGCTGGAGATTCGCGTGGAGCCTTACCCCAGCCCGGTCAGCTACAAGGGTGAGTACCACTTTCGCAGCGGCGGTACCAAGCAGGAACTCAAAGGTGCGGCGCTGAGCCAGTTTTTGCTGCGCAAGCAGGGGCTGCATTGGGATGGCGTGCCGATTCCACGTCTGACGCTGCAAGACTGCAACCTTGCAGCCCTGCAATGGTTCAGGGACAAGGCCGCAAAGAGCGGGCGAGTCGATGAGCTGGTGCTGGCCGATAGTGACACCGCGCTGCTGGCCAGCCTGCAACTGGAAGATGGCGAGTACCTGAAGCGGGCTACTGCCTTGCTGTTTGGCAAGGAGCCGGAACGTTTTGTGCCTGGGGCGTTTATCAAGCTGGGCTTTTTCATCACCGATGATGACTTGCGCTACCAGGACGAAATTCATGGCGATTTATTTTCGCAGGTGGAAAAGACCTTGGACTCCCTGCGCACCAAGTACCTCAAGGCCTACATCAGCTACGAAGGCTTGCAGCGATTGGAAACCTATTTGTTCCCCATGGCCGCCTTGCGCGAGGGCTTGCTCAATGCGGTGATGCACAAGGACTACAGCAGCGGCATTCCAATTCAGATCAGCGTCTATGAGCACAAAATTGTGCTGTGGAATGCAGGCCAGTTGCCCGAGCGCTGGACGCTGGAAAAATTGGTGGGCAAACACCCATCCCATCCTTTCAACCCCTTGTTGGCCTCGGCGTTTTTCCGTGCGGGGTATGTGGAGTCCTGGGGGCGCGGCATCGAGAAGATGCGCCGGGAATGCGCGAACCATGATGCACCTGCGCCCATTTTCGATACCAGCATGTCGGGGCTGATGCTGACCTTCAAGGCCAATCCGGTGCATCTGAAAGCTGCCTTGGGCGAAAAATTGGCGAGTGCCCTTGCACCACCCCCTGAGTGGGGTGAAAGGTGGGGTGAAAAGTGGGGTGAAAAAGCAGCCGCCACGCGCTTGCGTATTGTCCTGGCGATGCGCAGCAATCCACATATCACGACGGTGATGCTGGCCCAAGAGCTTGGTGTGGCATCCACCAGCGGTGTCGAAAAACATTTGAAAGCCCTGCGCGAAGAGGGGTGCATTCGCCGCATCGGTCCGGCCAAAGGCGGCCACTGGGAAGTTTTGGAGGTCTTGAAATGAGCACCGTCGGCCAAGTCGAAAAACGCACCCAGGCCCGCATCGTCGCCTTGTTTCAGGACCGGCTGCGCTACGACTACCTGGGCGACCGGACCGACCTTGACAACCGCAATATCGAGCCCAAGCTGCTCACAGCCTGGCTGACCCAGCAAGGCGTGAGCGACAGCCTCATTACCCGCGCCCTGCACGAGCTGAACAAGGCGGCGACCGATACCAGCAAGAGCATCTATGACCGCAACAAGGAGGTTTATGACCTGCTGCGTTACGGCGTGAAGGTGCAGCCGGGCATGGGCGAGAACCGGGTCACGGTGTGGCTGATCGACTGGAAACACCCGCAGAACAACCACTTTGCCATCGCCGAAGAGGTGACGGTCAGGGGAGCGGATGCCAAAGCCAGCAGCAAACGCCCCGACGTGGTGATTTACATCAATGGCATTGCGCTGGGCGTGCTGGAACTGAAACGCTCCACTGTATCCGTGGCCGAGGGCATTCGGCAGAACCTGGACAACCAGAAGAAGGAATTCATTCAACCGTTTTTCTCCACCATGCAATGGGTGATGGCGGGCAACGACACCGAGGGCCTGCGCTACGCCGCCATCGAGACGCCAGAGAAATATTACTTGCGCTGGGTGGAGGAAAGCGGCCAATTTATGGCGGAGCCGAACCTGCTGGATCGCCAGCTCTTGCAGGTGTGCGACAAGGCGCGTCTGCTGGAACTCATCCATGATTTTGTGGTGTTTGACGCAGGCACCAAGAAGCTGTGCCGCCAGAACCAGTATTTCGGCGTCAAGGCCGCACAGGAGTTCATCCACCGGCGCGAGGGCGGCATCATCTGGCACACGCAGGGCAGCGGCAAGTCACTCACCATGGTCTGGCTGGCCAAATGGATACGCGAGAACGTTGAGGGTGCGCGGGTGCTGATCATCACCGACCGCACCGAACTGGATGAGCAGATCGAGAAGGTCTTCAAGGGCGTGAACGAGCAGATTTTCCGCACCGCCAGCGGGGATGATTTGATCAACAAGCTCAATGGCACTGCGGAGTCGCTGATCTGCTCGCTGGTGCACAAGTTTGGTGGCAAGGGCGGCGATGATGAGGCGGATGGACAGGGCGCGAAAGACTTCATTGAGTCCATCAAGAAGCTGCCGGCCGGCTTCAAGGCCAAGGGCGACATCTATGTGTTTGTCGATGAGTGCCACCGCACCCAGAGCGGCGACCTGCACAAAGCGATGAAGGCGCTGCTGCCCAATGCGATCTTTATCGGTTTTACCGGCACGCCGCTGCTCAAGGCCGACAAGCAAAAAAGCATTGAGGTGTTTGGCCGCTACATCCACACCTACAAATTTGACCAGGCCGTGCGCGAGGGCGTGGTGCTGGACTTGCGCTACGAGGCGCGTGACATTGACCAGCGGCTTACCAACAAGGACAAAATTGACCAGTGGTTCGAGGCCAAGACCAATGGGCTGAACGACCTGGCCAAGGCACAGCTCAAGCAGAAATGGGGAACCATGCAGCGGGTGCTGTCGAGTCAGGACCGGCTGGAGAAGATCGTCGCCGACATTCTGATGGACATGAGTACCAAACCGCGCCTGATGGACGGCCACGGCAATGCCATGCTGGTGGCGGGCAGCATTTACGAGGCTTGCAAGTTCCATGAGCTGTTTGCCAAAACCGAACTCAAGGGTAAGTGCGCCATCGTCACCAGCTACGCGCCCAGCGTGGCCGACACCAAAGGCGAGACGACTGGCGAAGGCGAAACGGATAATTTGCGCAAGTACGCGGTGTACAGCCAGATGCTGGCCGACTGGTTCAATGAACCCGCAGAGAAGGCCATCACCAAGGCAGAGCAGTTCGAAAAAGCGGTGAAGAAGAAGTTCATCGACGAGCCGGGGCAAATGAAGCTGCTGATCGTGGTGGACAAGCTGCTCACCGGCTTTGACGCACCATCAGCCACCTACCTCTACATCGACAAGCAGATGCGTGACCATGGGCTGTTTCAGGCCATTTGCCGCGTTAACCGGCTCGATGGCGATGACAAGGAATACGGTTACATCATCGACTACAAGGATCTGTTCAAAAGTCTGGAAGGCGCCGTCGGCGACTACACCAGCGGCGCACTGGACGGCTATGACAAGGACGATGTAAAGGGCTTGCTGGAAAACCGGCTGGTCAAAGCGCGCGAAGATTTGGAAGACGCCCGTGAAGCGGTCAAGGCCCTGTGTGAGCCGGTGGCCCTGCCTCGGGTTTCCGAGGCCTATTTGCACTATTTCTGCGCCAGGGAATCAGGCAACGCGGCGCAACTCAAGGAAAACGAGCCGAAGCGGCTCAAGCTCTACAAGTTTGTGGCGTCCCTGATTCGGGCCTATGCCGCCATCGCCAACGAAATGGCCGAGGCCGGGTACACGGCAGACCAGATTGGGAAGATCAAGGCCGAGGTCGATCACGCCAGCAAGGTGCGTGACGAGGTGCGGCTGTCCAGCGGCGACTACATCGACCTCAAAGCCTACGAGCCCGCCATGCGGCACCTGATCGACACCTACATCCGGGCCGAGGAGAGCGAGAAGATTTCCGCCTTTGATGACCTGAGCCTGATTCAGCTCATTGTGGAGCGCGGGCCGGATGCGGCGGCTGCGAGGATCAAAGGCGTGATGAAGAGCGACGAAGCGGTGGCGGAAACGATCGAGAACAACGTCCGCAAACTGATCATCAACGAGTCCCCGGTGGACCCAGCCTATTACGACAAGATGTCCAAGCTGCTGGACGCGCTGATTGAGCAGCGGCGCAAGGGTGTCGTGAGCTATGCCGAGTATCTGGAGAAGATTGCCAGGCTGGCCAAGGAGGCTGCTTTGCCGGGTGGGCAAACACCTTACCCCAAGAGCATCAAGTCATCGGCTCAGAGGGCGCTTTTCAACAACCTTTCCAGGAATGAAGCCTTGGCACTGGCGGTGGACATGGCCGTGATGAGTGGTTTACAGGACGACTGGCGTAACAACGCAACCAAAACCAAGCGTGTTCGCAATGGCATCCGGCATGTGCTGGGCGCCGACATTCCAGCCAATTTGGGGCTGAGTGTTCAACGCCCCGATGCCCGCGCTGCACCGACCCCTGATCTGGAAAAAGAGACGGACCGGATTCTGGAACTGGTGAAACATCAAAGTGGTTACTGAGGTGACTGCGCTGAGTACATTGATGGCCAAGGGTTCAACCCACTTGCACGTCGGCGGGCTCAAGGTCGAGGTGGTGCGCAAAGACATCAAGAACCTGCACCTGGGCGTCTATCCGCCCGCTGGCCGGGTTCGGGTGGCGGTGCCCCTGGTGGTAAACGATGAGGCGGTGCGGCTGGCGGTGATCGACAAGCTGGGCTGGATCAAGCGGCAGAAAGCCAGGTTCGCCGAGCAACCGCGCCAGTCACAACGTGAGATGGTGAACGGTGAAAGCCACTATTTTCTTGGAAAACGCTACCGTCTGCGGGTGCATGAAATGGAGGCACTGGCCCGAGTCGCCGTGCGCGGTATCGCCAGCCTCGACCTGTTCGTGCGCCCCGGCACCAGTGCCGAGCAACGCGAAGCTGTGCTATTGCGCTGGTATCGCGATCAACTCAAGGCGCTGATTCCGCCCTTGCTGGATAAATGGCAGCCGATCATCGGCGTTCAGGCCAGCCACTGGGGCATCAAAAAGATGAAAACCAAGTGGGGCAGTTGCAACCCCACGGCCCGTCGTATTTGGTTCAATCTGGAACTGGCCAAAAAGCCGGTACGGTGTCTGGAATACATCATGGTGCATGAAATGGTGCACCTGCTGGAGCGAAATCACACCGGGCGGTTCATGGCGCTGATGGATGGGTTCATGCCGAACTGGCGGGTCTGCCGGGGGACGCTCAATAGTGGCGTTCTGGGGCATGAGGTGTGGGGCTATTGAGCAGGTCTCTGGCTCACTCCACAGTCACACTCTTGGCGAGATTGCGCGGCTTGTGCGGGCACATGACTTCGCGCTGCGAAGTCTACCGTCTGAACCGCGGGGTCCAGCTGTCTGACAGCTCCTCGTCTTCTTCATGGCTTGATCGATCGGCCACCAACATGGTCATCCGAAATCCGTTTTGCTGGATCAGTACCTCTTCCCAGATCTCCCAATCTTTAGCCACATGGCTGTCCAGCCAGAGGAATGGATCGCCGTCTTCTTGGTCGGATATCGCGCCATTCAGCGCGCTGAAAGTAGCAGTCAACGTTTTCGGGTGTACCGGCTGGCCTTCGCGCAGATCAAGGAAGGGAAATCCGCCGCGCGTTATCGAATAACGGACTTTGCCATCTTGAGTGAACACGACCGCGCATGGGTCGCCATGAAGGTCCAGAAATCGCCTCGCCGCTGCTTCCTTGCTAACGAAGCACAACGCTTGCAAGTCCAGAATGCTTTGAAGTTGCGGGCTGCCCCACAGCTTGGCGACAGCGCGCAGCTGCCGCTCAGGCATCAGGAGATTGGCAGCAAACTCATTGGCTTGTGCCTCGATACCCAACCGTCTATCGCTGGGGCTCCCACTTACTTTGAGATGCTTACTTGTACAAAGCAGTTGCGCCTCACCCACGGGGGCGACGTGATAAGGATTCACGAAGTGGCCCAGCTCATGGGCGATGGTGAAGCGCCGCCGATCATCGCGCGTCCCGGCCTTAACCATAATGATTCCTGCCGTTTTTTCTTCGTTCTGTATCAGCCCACCTTCGAATCCGGCAACCGTGAATTCATTGAACTCCGTGATGCCACAGGCCCGCGCAAGATCCTCTACGGGCAAAGGTAACAATTGAAGCAACTGGCGCTCTGCCTGCTGCAGCAGGATTTCCGCGTGCTTAACGGGCTGCCCAGTATCTGCAAGGTCAATCAGATCGATCTCTAGGTTTGTCGACATTTTCCTTTTGCTCCCTCAGCTTTTTTGTCAGGGCTTGGATCAGATCTAACGCATCTTCGTCCAATTCCCGCAAGTCGCGAAATAGCGGGACAAGCTTAGGTTGCTCATCGTTGGCCGTCTCAGTGCTTTCACCAACCAAATCTTTTATGGGTACACCCAACTCCCGAGACAGCGCCGTGAGCAACGCCAGTGACGGGTTTTTCGATTTTCCAGTTTCGAGTTCGTAGATGTGCGCTTTCGAAGCGCCCACGGCATCTGCGAGCTTTTGTAAAGAGTGGCCTTTGCGCATTCTGTATGTGCGTAGGCGTGGGCCGAATCCATTGAGATCCATAAATGAGAACAATTCCTAATTAAAACGATTTCGTAATGATCTATCTTGACACAAATTTCGTATGGATGTATCATTACGATACCGTTTGGCGCTTCGTCGTACGGGCCTTGGAACATCAACCGGGAAACCGGAGAAGGGATTTGAAATGCATACGGAAGAAGTACAGGCCAACGGTGGCCACGGCGAGGACCATTTGAACGACAAAGGCGGTGAAAACACTGACAAGCATCTTGTCGAGATCAACTTGGATGGCAATGAAAAAGAAATTGAAAAGGGCAAATATCTGGTCGGTGCTCTGAAAAAACGTCTGGGGGTGCCCGACGACTATGAGCTGGATTTGGTGGTCAACGGGGAATTCAAGCCCATGGCGGATGGCGCCGAGATCATGATCAAGGGCGGGGAAGTGCTGGTCAGCCATGTGCGGCGCGGGGGCTCGTCATGATGGCCCCGCAGGCACTGGCCAGCCTGAAGGCCGTGTGCCCAGGTGCGGACGAGAAGCACGAAGCGGGCTATCGCTACGTATATCTTCCGCAGCTCAAGGTGCCGGTAGGTACGCACATCATGGTACTCGACGCTTTGCTGGCTATCACAGGCGATAGCGGCTACCCCACGCGCTTGTTCTTGCCCGAGCCTATCTCCGAGCGACAGACCATCGGCGGCCAGGCAGCCAACTGGACTCAGCACACAGTCCTCGGCCGTAACTGGTGGACTTGGTCTTGGCGTGACGTGCCTGCTACCTTGCCTGAAGTGCAGATTCTTCTTTCGCATATGAGGGCCTTGCAGTGAAAGTCGCGTTCCGAATCAATCGGCCCCTACTTGATCGGATTCATGATGACTTGTCCCGGCCACACCCCTTCGCACATGAGCGGGTGGGTTTCATTGCCTGCAAGGTCGCGGCTCTGCAAGATGGTCACTTGGTGCTGGCTGAGGCCTATCAGCCCGTGTTTGATGACGATTATGAGAACGACCCCTCCGTGGGCGCGATGATGGGACCCGGGGCGATCCGCAAAGCTCTTCAGTTTGCGTATCAGCATCCCGTCGCGATGTTCCACGTTCACCGCCACGAGCACAAGGGTCTGCCGGGCTTCAGCCGGACCGATACTCAGGAAAATTCCAAGTTTGTTCCGGACTTCTGGAAGGTGCGTCCCACCACTCTCCATGGGGCCATCGTGCTCAGCCACGATGCCATAGCTGGCGCTTGGTGGGATCCGTTGACTCGGCGGACCCAACCGATCGACGAGTTTGCAATCCTCGGCCGACCGCTGTGGCAATGGTGGAGAAGGCCATGAACCTAGACCGCCAATCATTCTTAGGGCAGAGAAGCCCCCAAACCATCCAGGCAGCGCGGATTGCCGTAATCGGGTTATGTGGAGGAGGCTCGCATGTGTCCCAGCAGTTGGCGCACATCGGTTTTTCCAACATTCTGCTTGTCGATCATGACCGTGCCGATGACACCAATATCAACCGGATGGTGGGTCTCACGGCAAATGCCGTGGCTAACAAGGCATATAAGACTGACGTCATTGCCCGCGAGATCATGGCGATTAATCCACAGGCCAACGTCCAGAAGATGACCTGCAAATGGCAGGAATGCGAGCAAATTCTTCGCGAGTGCAATGCGATCATCGGCTGCGTGGACTCGTTCGGGCAGCGCGAACAGATCGAACGCTTTTCCCGGCGATTCATGATTCCCTACATCGACGTTGGCATGGATGTGTCAGGACAAGAGGGGCGCTACTTCATAACAGGGCAATCCATCCTATCGCTGCCAGGTCATGCATGCATGCGCTGCATGGGCTTTTTGACTGAAGAGGTGCTTGCGCGCGAAGCTGGCAAATACGGAGCCGCAGGCGGAAAGCCTCAGGTGGTCTGGCCCAATGGTGTGTTGGCGTCCACTGCGGTGGGGCAGCTAATGAGTTTACTCACACCCTGGAACGACGAGTTGGCGACGCCGCTATATCTGGACTACGATGGAAATCGTTCAATCGTCACACTTAACAAGCGATTGGCATTTATTGATCAGGCTAAATGTTCTCATTTCGTTGGCCCTGATGCGCTGGGTGATCTGGAATGGTGAACTTCCGAATCTGGAGGTAAGCGTATGACGAACTGGGTTGATCGAGCCGCCGCTGCGCTGATGTCTCTTTCGCGTGCCAATACGCTGGCCGAGGCGATGCGTGAGTGGAATACGACTGGGGGGTACGAAGACACCCACAATATCGAGGAAGTCTGCGAACTCTGCAGCCAAGAGGGTCTTCGATATCAGTACGAGATAGAAAACCACTTCACTACACGCACGCTCTGGGTCGGATCTACTTGCATTACGCGGTTCGTGCCTTTGTACGAAAACGGCGTAGAAATTATTGGTGAGGAGGCCAAAGCTAGCGTATTGCGCCGTCGCCAAGCGGCGCATGAGGCGCAGTCACGCGAGTACCGGGCATTTGGCATACTGGACCGACTGGCCGAGATTCAGCCGGACACTTTCAGGCAACCCAAGTGGCGCAGCACTTGGAAACTGGGCTATAGCGCACGCCAGCTGCTGATGATTACGGCTGCAAGCAGGCATCATGGTGACCTGCCCCCTCCCAGCCGTACCAACTTAAATTCCAGGAAGTCCGTCAACC
>CAYJMW010000062.1:7877-23540 GCA_964371235.1 uncultured Polaromonas sp. | reverse complement strand
TTGGTCAGGCTGCGCAGGGTGCTTTTTGAAATCCGAATTTTGCATGGCCGACTTGGTAGACAAGGGAGGGACATTAACCTGGCCTGTCTCTCTGCTCAAGAACTTGCAATCCGCCGCTTGCAAGCGGCCGTATGAGTTCTGGAAATAGTAAGGAATTGGACTCAAACCAACGACTCACACCATGTCAATATAGTGGTCACAGCGAGGTTGTATATAGGGCGCGCAATACCATATATCAACGGCGATGATAAACGAGCCAATTTCTTGGGCCGTGTCTCGCAAAACACGAAGGCAACAAATGGAGCTACCAAATGCAGGAACACTCAACCAAATCGGTTTACTCTTTGGAATTTTGGGTGCCTTTTTACTTGTGTTTTCGTCAAAAACTGGTGTCATCTCAAAAGATGGCAACATCATTTTTGATGGACTTGATCCGATGGACTCCCCAGATTTAAATGTCAAACGTGTTATCAGGTCGCATTGGCGTAATAAGTACTTCACACCAATTGGTTTAGTTTCGCTCTTCCTATCATTTTTCTTGCAACTGGCAGCAACGTTCATCAAATAAAAAGCGGACGTTTGAACAGAGATACCCGCTTTCGCTGCACAGCGGCAATTCGAAGGTTCAAACGCAAGGCATTAAATACGAGTGCTCCGCTTGACCACAAGCTTCCATAGGTTCCCCAGCTCCCACCCCCTCGTGCGTTTGAAGCGAAAGGGGGTCGCTGGGCCTTCGGCCTGTGGATTTTGTGGACGAGCTACCGTGTCTGGTCAGCTTCACGCAAAAACCTCCAATTCCCAGGTCTCAGCTTCGACAGCGTTGAGGATCCGGGGCATTCGGTGATTGCGCCGCAGGCGAGTCCTGAACGCTATAAAAAACGTAGCATTATATGCATGTACCATCTGGGCTACAGCCTGATTTTACCTTTAAAAGTCGGCAAAGTTACAAGGTGATCCGCCCGTCACCTTAAACTCCCTGCATGACTCCGATCCTCCAACGCGCCGCCACTTTCGCCGCAGAGCAGTTTCGCCGCCTCACGGGTGCTGCCAAACGTCACCCAGTGCGGTCGGCGTTGGTGCTGCCGGCGCTGATGCTGCTTTACGTGCTGGTGCTGATTCCGTTCACGCCCGGCATTGGCGACCTGCGCAAGGCCAAGTCTGAAGCACCCTCTGTGCTGCTGGCTCAAGACGGCACGGTACTGGCCGAGTACAGGCGCATCAACCGCCAGTGGGTGACTCTGGACGAGATTGCGCCGAGCGTGGTCAACGCGTTGATTGCCACCGAAGACCGCCGGTTTTACCAGCACCACGGGATTGACTTTCGCCGCCTGGCAGGCGCCGCTCTGAGCACCTTGGGTGGTGATTTGCAGGGGGGCTCGACCATCACGCAGCAGCTGGCGCGCAACTTGTACCCCGAAGAAATCGGCCGCGCCAACAGCATCACGCGCAAGGTCAAGGAAGCGATCACCGCGCTGAAGATCGAGGCGGTGTATTCCAAGCGTGAGATTCTGGAGACCTATCTCAACACCGTGCCTTTTCTCTATAACGCCTTTGGCATCGAGATGGCCGCGCGCACCTATTTTGGCAAGTCCGCCGACCAGCTCGACGTGCTGGAGAGCGCCACGCTGATCGGCATGCTCAAGGGCACAAGCTACTACAACCCGGTGCAGAACCCGGAACGCGCGCAGCAGCGCCGTAACTTGGTGCTGGAGCAGATGGCCAAAGACGGCAAGCTGGACCCGGCCCGGCTTGCAGCGTTGTCCAAACGGCCGCTCAAACTTGATTTTGAGCGGCAAGAGGAGTCGCTGGGACCGGCGCCGCACGTGGCCCAGCACTTGCGAAAATGGCTGATCGACTGGGCCGACCGCAGAGGCTATAACATTGATGCCGATGGCCTGCGGGTGCACACCACGCTGGACTCCAGGTTGCAGAAGGTGGCCAACCAGGCGGTGGCGCGGCAGTTGGCAAATCTGCAAAAGCTGGCAGACGGGCGGCGCAAGGCCGGGCAGGAGCGTGCGGTGCTGCAGGCCGGTTTTCTGGCGCTGGACCCGCGCGATGGCGCCGTGCGGGCCTGGGTGGGCAGCCGCGACTTTGCGCAGGAGCAGTTTGACCATGTAAGCCAGGCGCGGCGCCAGCCGGGCTCGACCTTCAAGCCTTTCGTTTATGGCGCGGCGTTTATGCAGGGTTTCGACCCGTCGTACGCCTTCATTGACGAGCCCGTGGCCATCTCGTCGCAAGGCAGCCCGGTGTGGACACCCAGCGATGCGTCGCCACCCAGCTACCAGCCCATCAGCCTGCGCGACGGGCTGGTGTATTCCAAAAACACCATCACGGCCCAGCTGATGCAACAAGTGGGGCCGGCCCGCGTCGGGCAGCTGGCGCGGGCCATGGGGGTGCGCCAGAGCAAGCTGGACCTGGTGCCCTCGCTCGCGCTGGGCACCAGCCCCGTCACGCTGATCGAGATGGTGGCAGCCTACGGCACCATTGCCAATGGCGGCAGCTACAGGCAGCCGTTTTTGGTGCTGCGCGTTGAAGACCGCAACGGCCAACTGCTGGAACAGTTCGAGCCCGTCAGGGAGCCCGAGCCGGCCATGCCACGCGCGCAGGCGCTGACCCTGGTGAACGTGATGCGCGGCGTGATTGACGAAGGCACGGGCGCGGCCATTCGCCAGCGCTATGGCATCCAGGCCGACCTGGCCGGCAAGACCGGCACCACACAAGACAACACCGACGGCTGGTTCATCATGATGAATCCGCAATTGGTGGCGGGCGCCAGGGTCGGCTTTAACGACAACAGCGTGACGATGGGGTCCTGGGGCCAGGGCGCTAGATCCGCGTTGCCCATGGTGGGGGAGGTGTTTCAGCAGGCTTTTCGCAACCGCTGGCTTGACCCGAAGGTTGAATTCGACATTCCGCGCCCGCGGCCGCCGCCGCCGCCGGAGCCGCAAGACGACCCGCTGACCGAAATCGTGAATGATGTGCTGGGCAGACTGTTGCGGCGCCTGCGGGGAAACTGACTTTTTAATGATTACAGTTAATCGTGGACCGTGCTACTGTCGATGAAATAGAACCGTTGTAGCTGCAACCAGCGCCGCACTGCCGACCCGCTGCGCCTATTGGCCGTATTGCTTCTTGACGGCGGTCAAGTGCACCTTCATCATCTCGACGACTTCGGCATCGGACTTGCCCTTGGCTTTTTCTCCGAGGACCTGGCGATACATGTCCGCCTCGGCCTTTGTGTTGTCCGATTTCAGCTTCTGCTTGCGCGCAGCCTCTTTTTTGGCAGCCTCCTTGCTCTTCGCCTGGAAGGCCTTGGCCTCTTGCTCGTCCCGCGCGTCATAATCGGCCAGCGCAATATCGCTGGCGAGCAATAGAACCGAACCAAACATGGCTGCGATGGCTATACGTTTCATGGGGTTTCTCCTGTACTTGGTGGTAAACGCGAATCTGGCGCAGTGGACGGATTGAGGTTGCGCGCTGACGCAAGAATAACCTCGCAGAGTGACTTAGGGCGCGAACCTGTCAGCAGGCGTCGCCGGGTAGAGATCGTGCAAAACCTCGCTCGCGCTGGCCTGCAGCGCCTGCCCCAGGTCTTCTGTGGACTGAGGCGCGTGTTCCGGCTTGCGCGCGTTGGCCCAGATGCCAGCCAGAGTTTCTCTTCTTCGGGCTACTGCGGCGGCCACTTTGCTCTTCCAGCGCTGCGCTATGTCGCTGGTCTCTTGCGCCGGAGACTCGCCGTCGAAGTGCGCAATGCTCAGGTAGCGCAGCAGTGTTGCCACCAGTAGCGCCAGCAGCATGTCGTCGCTGAGCTGAACGGTGGCGGCGCCGGTCGGGCTGGCGCGGTTGTTCCAGGCCGCGCCCGCAAACGCGGCGCCACCGCCGATGAGCGCGCCCAGCGCTGCGGCCGCGCCGAGGGTGAGGCCGCCCGTCACCAGATCTACCGCGGCGCCCGTCCCGGCGCCCGTTGCCGCGCCGGCGATACCGGCCTCTGTTGCGTTGATGGGCGCCTGGATGTCGAACTTTTCCTCCAGCGCGTTTTCAAGCAGCAGACCCGCAACGTCGTCGATGCCGTGCAGACGAAGCAGCCTGGTGTGCGTGGCGCGGGCCGAGTGGTGCAGCCGCTCGACCACGGTCGCCATGGCTTCTTTCCGGGCTTGGGCGTTGGCCTGCCGGTCTGATGGTTTGATCAGACGCATGACAGAGGGCGCCGCGCCGCGCACTTCTTCCACTTCGCTGGCTGCATCGACCAGTTGCCTGGCGATGGCCTGCATGGACAGCGCCAAGCGCTCGCGATTGCGCGCCTGCCAGGCTGCGGCGAGTCGGTTGAAACCTTCCTTCTTGTGGCCCGGCATGCAGCGGGCGATGGCGTCCAGGAGGATAGGGTCTTGTACCCAGCAGCGTGCAAAGCTGTCAAAACCCAGTACCTCGGCAGACGGGCCCAGCGCCTTCACCCTGGCGCGCCACTGCGCCACTTCGGCCTCGCGGTCGACTTCGGCGGACGCCGGTGAATCGACCAGAACCAGGCTCGGCTTGTCCAGGCCACGCAGCAGGGGCAAGGCCGCCTCGCTATCGCTGGCGCTGCGCACCACGAGCAGGGCGACATCGCTGTCATGATGCCCGGCTGCCGGTGCGCGGTCAACTGTTGGGACTGGACTTGCACTGCGTGTTCCCAGCAGTCGGTCAAAGGTTCGGCCCGCCCAGCCGGCTGGTGCACTCATCGTGCGGGGTAGCGGCGGCGCATGGCGGGCGACTGGCATGTTGGCAATGCACAGCTCGTCCCCGCTGCTGGTGCGAATCAGTATCTGGATGGCGTCGTGCGCCCCTTCAGCCGCGTATAGCCCTTGCGCGCGTCGCCGCAGGATGCCAAGCAGGGCCTCCTTGTCTTCCTCGCAAAGGGCAACCAGGCCAAGCTGAATGCGTGTCGGGTTCAGCATGTGCAGCAGGCGCTGGTGGTAGGGGTCAGTCAGGCTGAGCCAGACGCGGCGCGACAGCACCCGCTCGCGCCACCATGCAAAAAGCGCAAGCAGCAGGCGCGGCAGGATAACCACCACCGCCAGCAAGGTGGCGTACAAGTAGACCCAACGCGCGCCGGCCAGCGCGCCGTTGCCGTTGCTGAACTGCAGATCGGCAATGTCCTGGACCGAGAACGGCTCGAATGGAAACAGCGCCATAGCGGGCATCAGCAAGACGCGCAGGATGGCATGCACCTGCTCGGCGTTCAGGAAAGTGCTCTCCCAGCCGACGCGGTATTCCACCACCAAACCCCGGGTAAAAAGCGACAGGGCCACGCCCAAGGCCCATCCCGCTGCGGCCAGGTGCAGCACCTTGCGCCAACGCTGGGCGTGCAGTGCGGTGGTGGCGCTGTACCAGTGGCGCAAGAAAAGTGCCGTCACGTTGGCCTGCAACTGGCCCGAGCGGCGGTGCCAGCCGCGCAAGCCGAGAGCCCAGCGGGGCAACGATGCGAAGGCCACCCGGTCGCGGCCCGGCCGCTGCAACCGGTAGCTGAACAAGAGGGCGCAGTACATCACAAGGTTCCAGCCCAGAATCGCCAGCAACGGCAGAGAGAGCAGGTCAACCCGGTGCGGGTTGGCGATGCGGTCGGTGGCGGCACCCAGCGCCACTGCGGCAAGCGGTGCGGCCACAGCCAGCCATTGCGTCCACGGCCGGCGTTCCTGCAGCGATGCGAGCGTGGGGTTGCGGTTGTCAATCACGCGCAGTACGTTTTTCGCCCGCTCGCGCAGAAAGTCTTCCACGTTGACAGGGGCAGCAGCCGCAGCGGACCGGGCTGACTGCAAGGCGAGCCGATCAATCTCTTCGCGCTCCACGGCGCTGAGCAGCTTGCCTTGGGTGTCACTGGTCTCAATCGCTTGTGCCAGGATCATCCGTCGAGCCTGATGTTCGTCCGTATGGATGCCCGTTGGTGCTGCGTTCATTGGACGATTATGCCGGGGCCTTCTGGCCCACGGCCCGTGGAAAAGACGCAAAACCCTGACGTTGTCGGCACCAGCCAGTCACGCCATGGCACCCGCGCGGCGCTGGCCCACGGCGTCTGCCAACTGCTCCAGCACGGTCACGGTGGCGTCCCAGCCGATGCAGGCGTCGGTCACGCTTTGCCCATAACGCAGGCCCTGGCGTCCATTCACAATGTCCTGCCGGCCCTCGATCAGGTGGCTCTCCAGCATGAGGCCGCAGATGCTGCTGGAGCCGCCTGCGATCTGCTGCGCAATGTCGGCGGCCACTGCGGGTTGCCGGGCATAGTCCTTGTTGCTGTTGCCGTGGCTGCAGTCGATCACCAGCCGCGCCGGCAGGCCGGACTGGGCCAGGGCCGCGGCGGCGCGGGCCACGCTGGCGGCATCAAAATTGGGGCCGTCGCTGGCGCCGCGCAGCACCAGGTGGCCGTCGGGGTTGCCGCTGGTCGTGATGACGATGGCCTGGCCTTCGAGCGAAATGGTGGGAAAGCGGTGCGGCTGGGCGGCCACATGGATGGCGTCTATGGCAGCGGCCACGCTGCCGTTGGTGGCGTTCTTGAAACCCACCGGCGCAGACAGGGCTGAAGCCATCTGCCGGTGCAGCGGGCTTTCCACCGTGCGGGCGCCGATGGCGCCCCAGGTCAGCAGCTCGGCGTAATACTGGGGCGTGACCAGGTCCAGAATTTCAGAGGCGGCAGGCACCTGCAGACGCGCGCATTCCAGCAGGATGCGCCGCGCCGCGCGCAGCCCTTCGCCGATGTCGCCCTGGCCGTTCAGCTCCGGGTCGTAAATCAGGCCTTTCCAGCCCATGCGGGTGCGCGGCTTTTCAAAATAGACGCGCATCACCAGCAGCAGTGAATCGCTCACGCGCGTGGCGATCTGGCGCAACCGCGCAGCGTATTCCAGCGCCGACGCCGGGTCGTGAACCGAGCAGGGGCCGACCACCACCAGCAGCCGGTCGTCTTCGCCACGCAGGATGGCACGGGTGGCGGTGCGCGATGCGGCAATGAATTCGGCCTCGGCCTCGCCGGCGGGCAGTTCGGCACGCAGCAGCCGGGGTTGCGGCAGCGGGTCGGCGCGAGCGATGTGGATGTCCGAGATGGGTGTGGGCATGGATGCAATTTCCTTCACGCCGCCAGCTTCGCACTGGCCAGCCAGCCTGGAGACGGAAACTCAGCGCACAGGCCCAGATGCTCGCCGTCTTCGGGCGACCAGGTGACTCGGTAGGTGTAGTGTTTGATGTTCATGGTTTGCCTTGTAGTTTGTCAATGGCTTGCAGGACTTGCCGGACCTGATATGGTATTCGGGGTCGGCATTCGGGGTCTGATTCCAATTAAGCCCCAATAGCCGAGCCGTCGCGTGAATGTTTGAGAATCAGAAAGCCCCAAGATGCTTATTCAACGATTTATGGAAAACTACAAAAAGGCGTGGGAAACCAGCGACGAGTTTTTGCTGGCCTCGCTTTTTACCGAAGATGGCCGGTATCACAACACGCCGTTTTCGGTGCAGGCCGGGCACACTCAGATCAAACAGTACTGGCAACGCACCAAGCTGCAGGCCGACATTGTTCTCAGCTACGAGATTCTTCATGCCGATGCACTGAGCGGCATCGCGCACTGGCACACCACTTACCAGGTCACGTCCGAGGAAATGTTTGCCATGTGGGCGGCCTCCACCGGCACCACCCAGCTCGCGCGCAAGCCGGGCGACCCCTTGCCGCGGCTGGCCCTCGATGGCGTGGCGGTGGCCGAGTTTGAGGCCGGCGGCTTGTGCCGCGACTTCAGGATCTGGTGGCATTCGGTGATCGAGCCGTAGGTGGGCTGGGCTTGCCAAAAACAAAATTGCTGCTTGCGCACAGCTCGGCGCATATAGGCCGGGGTGCAATAGTGTTGCGTTTGCTGCCCTGGTCGGTGCCACCGCCCTTACGCTGCCTTTTTGAACAAAGCCAAATGAATCTCCACCGATTCAAATGGCACAAACACCGTGTCATCGGGGGTGCGCTTGACGAGGCCGAGTTCCTCCAATTGGTTCACGTCGGCATGGACGTTGGAGTAATTGCGTCCTGTATTTTTCGCGAGGGCATAGACAGAACATGGGCCGCATTGGCGCAAGGCTTCGAGCAGATCGATGCGCGCAGGGGTCAACTCTGAAAACAGGGTGCGGGCGGACTCAAAGCTCAGGTGGTAGTCGGCCGTGTAGGCGGGCGTTGACTCTGCCGCCTTCAACTGGGCCGCGGCTACATTGAATACCGAGCCGCGCGGGGCAATTTCAATGATGGCTTTCATGGGGATTCCCTCCAGGTTTCAACATCGCGCTGGAAATCAGCCAGCAGTTCCGTCAGTGATTCGAAGCGATAGGGTTCTTCCGACTCGCCCACATGCCGGTGATCACCTTTGCCCTGCTCGTTGTCGTAGCGCACCCGGCACACACCGCTGGCTCCAAAGTACAGCCGGTACTTGAATGGGTGCGTACATGGATGAATCGGTTGGGGAACACGCCACACCACGACTTCAACGATGGAGCCGTCATCCCGGACCTCTTTGGCTCTGGCAATCAGCTGCGCATCCATTTATATTGCATTTTAGCAATATATTGTTTACATGCAATATGCATTCGGCGTCCTGTTCCCACTAACGCCAGCAGACGAGTCGGTCGTTGGTGTTACCCGTCATGACGCCCAGACTGGCATTGTTCTCTATTGCTATAAAAACAATAGCTGCTCATGCCCGTTCTACCTGGGCTACAGCCCGATTTTCCTCAAGAAATTCGGAAAATGAGAGCTTTATCGGGTCCGGCCGGCCCACGCCGTCCCGCGCTACTTTCCGGCTTGCGACACCAGCACCGGCTGGTCGCGATACAGCTCAGGCATCATGGTTTTGAGGTTGGCAATCTTCGGCAGGTCAAAGCGCGCGATGTAGGGGGAGTGCGGGTTCAGCGTGGCGTAGTCCTGGTGGTAAGCCTCGGCGGGGTAGAAGGCGAGCGGTGGCGTCAGCGGCGTGAGCTGGGTCACGATTTTGGCGGGGAAGACCCGGGCTGCTTCGAGCTGCGCGATGTAGCGCTCGGCCACCTGCTTCTGGTTGGCGTCCTGGTAAAAAATGGCGGAGCGGTACTGCGTGCCCGAGTCCGGTCCCTGGCGGTTGAGTGTGGTCGGGTCGTGCGCCACTGAAAAATAAATCTGCAGCAGTGTGCCGTAAGAGACCTGTTTGGGGTCGTACGTGATTTGCACTGACTCTGCGTGCCCGGTGCGGCCTGAGCCAGTCATTTCGTAGCTGGCGCTTGCCTTGTCGCCGCCGGCGTAGCCCGAGACAGCATTTAACACGCCCTTGGTGTGCTGAAAGACCGCCTGCACGCCCCAGAAGCAGCCGCCGGCGAACACGGCGGTCTCACGCGCCGCCTGTGGGGCCGCCGGTGTGTCGAGCGCCGGCGCAGGCAGCCTGACGGCGTTTTCAGCAGCCGCGCTGCTGCCCATGCCGCCGCCCCAATGGACCCAGGCAAACAGGGCGATCAGGCTGCCGGCAACTAAAAGCAGTGGGTTACGCATGATCAGGCCGCCGTGAAGTTCATGGCCACGCCGTTCATGCAATAGCGCAGTCCGGTGGGTTTGGGGCCGTCGTCAAACACATGGCCCAGGTGCCCGCCGCAGCGGCGGCACAGCACTTCCGTGCGCTTCATGAACAGGGTGGTGTCGCTTTCTTCAATCACGGCCTTGTCAAGGGGCTGCCAGAAGCTGGGCCAGCCGGTGCCGCTCTCAAACTTGGTGCTGGAGGAGAAAAGAGGCAGGGCACAGCCCGCGCAGGTAAAAACGCCTGCGCGCTTTTCCTTGTTCAGCGGGCTGGTGTACGGGGTCTCGGTGCCGGCCTTGCGCAGGACGCGGTATTGGTCGGGCTTGAGAAGTTTTTGCCATTCGGCGTCGGTGTGCGTCACTTCATAGGCGCGTGCCGCATAGGCGGGGGCGCCTGAAAACAGGCCGCGCGCGCCAGCCAGAACGCCGGAAAAAGCGCCAAGGCCCAGCAGGATATTTCTTCGGCTCATCATGGGGATTCCTTTTGTACAAGCCATTGTGGCTTCCGGTCTTGGTCGGCGCGGCAGGGGGGTTCTTACAGTAGCGACGCCAGCAGGGCTAATCGGCGGGTATTTGGGGCCACAGTTAAGTTGCTCCAGGCCGCTTTTCCGGGACGCAGTCTTGTACCATTGATATCTCTAGGCTACGATAAAGTATTGCCAACGCATGGGGCGTGGCTGGCGTCGTACCCGCAGGAAGGCCTTCATGCCACAGCTTGTCATATCCGTTGAAGGCGTTGAAATCAAGCATGTCCGGCTGCAAAAAGACCGGACCACCTTGGGGCGCAGGCCCTACAACGACATCGTGCTTGACAACATGCTCGTCAGTGGCGAGCACTGCGTGTTTGAACTCCAGGGGATTGTTGATGTGTACGTCAAAGACCTGGGCAGCACCAACGGCACCTATATCAATGGCCAGATGATCAAATCCCGGCAACTGCTTCGGGACAACGATGTCATCGCCATCGGGAATTTCAAGATCCAGTTTCTGGCGGCCTCGATGCACGAGAAGCCGAACCCTGAGAAGCCGACCATGGCGATGTCGCTCGATTCCATTGGACTGCCGGGCACCAGCGGCGCGCGGCAGGCCAGCCTGAAGGTGCTTTCAGGCACCTCCGGCGGGCTGGAAGTCCCGGTGGTCAAGGCAGTGATGACACTGGGCCAGCCAGGTGTTGCCGTGGTGGCCATTTCGCACCGGCGCGACGGCTACTACGTGGCGCACATGAGCGGCAAAACGGTGCCCACGCTCAACGGCAAACCCATCGGGACGCAGGCGGTTGCCCTGGCCGACCACGATGTGCTCAATCTGGCGGGAACCGAGATGGAGTTTTTGCTCAAGGGCAAGTAAGGCGGCGCATGCCCGGATGACGGCGCGCTTGGCCGGGTTCCGGCTGGGCCGGCAATTTTCTTCATGAAACGAACTCTTTCCGCCAGCGGGCTGGTCTATTCCACTGATGCCGGGCGAATGTGCCCGGCGTGCCGCAAGCCCGTGGCGGACTGCGTCTGTGGGCAGGCTCAGGCGCTGCCCAAATCCGGCGGCTTTGCACGCGTCTCGAGACAGACCAAGGGGCGCGGCGGAAAGACGGTGACGCTGGTGAGCGGCCTGGCGCTGGATGAACTGGCCCTGGCCCAGTTGGGAAAGCAGCTCAGGGCGGCGTGCGGTTCGGGGGGGACGGTCAAGGACGGCGTGATTGAAGTGCAGGGTGATCATTGCGATGCGGTATTGCAGGCGCTGCAAAAGCGCGGCCATGCCGTCAGGCGGGCCGGGGGTTAGGCTGGCGGCGCCTTGGCTTTCAAAAAAATGCTGTTTTAATACCATTCTGGGCTGCGGGTCGATAAATGGCCGCGGCAGGCGTTCAGCAAGGAGCCGGTGAGAGACTCATGGCGCTGCCGGTTCTGGTGGCAGCACCTAACAAGAGGAGGGCGACATTGTGGATCTGACGACATGGTTGATGACGCTGCTGGGCCTGGCTGTGGGCATGCTGGCAGGCGCACTGGCTTACGCGGAGTGGTTGCGGCGCAAGTCCATTGCCAGGCTGCGCTTGCCCGTCAAATGGCCGCTGGCCGCCCGCACCCTGGTGAGCGCCAACGAATACAGCGTGCTCCGATGGCTGCGCAAGACCTTTCATGACCATGCGGTGATGGTCAAGATACCGGTGCTGCGGTTCACCATCCCGCTTGACGAGGAAAAGGGCCAGGCCGATGAAGCGCGCTGGCTGGAACTGCTCACGGGGGTTTACACCACTTTCACCGTTTGCACGGCCAAGGGCAAGGTGGTCGGGTGTGTGGATGTGCCCGGCAAGCGGGGCCTGAGCCAGGCCAACCGCGAACTGAAGGAAACGCTGCTGTCAGACTGCGGGATCGCCTACACCATTGTTCGCGACGGCCAGTTGCCGGCAGGCAGCGCCATGCGCGCCGCTTTTCTGGGAGAAATTCCACCCGAACAACAGCCCGAAGATGTGGAGACGCGCGGCGGCAGCACCACTTTCCACGCGGATATGGACGCCTTCTCCCAGCAAAGAATGAAGGCCACCAAGGAGGCAGCGCTGAAAGATCTCAACAAGGGTTCCCTGGAGGCGGCGTGACCTGTGCCTTGCGGCCAAACACCAATGCTATTAATAAAAGAGCAAGCAACACATTGAATTCAACGGTTTTTAGTGTTTCTTATGTGGGCACCAGGACTTCGAGCAGTCGATTCAGCCCGCCCGCATTGATGGCGACCATGGCCTGTGCGCGCACTTTGGGTTTGGCCTGGTAGGCCACTGACAGCCCGACCGCGTCCATCATGGGCAGATCGTTGGCGCCGTCGCCAACGGCAATGGCCTGTCCGGGATCAATACCGAGTTGTTCACAGGTTTGCAGCAGCATCCTGCGTTTTTCCTCGCCATCACAAATGTCGCCCCAGGGCTGGTCCACCATTTTTCCGGTCAGCAGGCCGTTCCTGCTTTGCAGCACATTGGCGCGGGTGTAGTCGATGCCCAGCACATCGGCAATGCGGTCGGCAAAAAAGGTGAAACCGCCGCTGACCAACAGCGTTTTCAGGCCTGCGCGCTGGCAGGCACGCACCAATTGCTCGGCGCCCGGGTTGAGCTGCAGGCGCTGGTGATAGACCGCGTCCATGCTCGCCACGCTCACGCCCTTGAGCAGGGCGACGCGCCGGCGCAGGCTGTCCTTGAAGTCGGCAATTTCGCCGCGCATGGCCGCTTCGGTAATGGCGGCCACCTCGGCCTTGCGGCCGGCCGCGTCGGCAATTTCATCGACACATTCAATGTTGATGAGGGTGGAGTCCATGTCAAAGGCGATCAGCTTGAAGTTGCCCAGTGGCAGGGGTGGCGTGAAGCCCTGAATCACGAGGCCAGGGGAGAATTCAACAAGGGTCATGGGGTCACGGCTTCCGTTTTGGGTTGTCCAAGTGAGCGCAGCACATCGCGCACCATTTGCGCCCGGTCCCTGGCCTCCGGCAGTTCGCGCTCAATGCGCAGCTTGTCGTTGCCGGCCAGCCGGATGTGCCGGTTTTTCTGGATCAGATGCATGATCGCCATCGAGTCGATGGGGGGGTCTTTTTTGAAGGTGATGGTGATGGCGCCGGGCGCGGCATCGACCTTGACGACGCCATAGGGTTTGGCAATGACCCGCAGCCGATGCACGTTGATCAGCGTTTGCGCCTGCGGCGGCAATTTGCCAAAGCGATCCACCATTTCTTCAAGCAATGCGTCGATCTGGCCAGTGGTCTTGGCGGTCGCCAGCTTTTTATAAAAGCTCAGGCGCAAGTGAACATCGCCGCAGTAGTCGGCGGGCAGCAGCGCCGGCGCGTGCAGGTTGATTTCGGTGGTGACGTTCAGGGGTGACAGCAGATCGGGCTCGCGGCCGGCCCTGAGCGAGGCAACCGCCTCGCTGAGCATCTCGTTGTAGAGCTGAAAGCCGATTTCCATCATGTTGCCGCTCTGGTTTTCGCCGAGCACTTCGCCGGTGCCGCGAATCTCAAGGTCGTGCATGGCCAGGTAAAAGCCGCTGCCCAGTTCTTCCATTTGCTGGATCGCCTCAAGCCGCTGGCTCGCCTGTTTGGTCAGGCCTTCCAGGTCAGGCACCATCAGGTAGGCATAGGCTTGGTGGTGGCTGCGGCCAACACGGCCGCGTAACTGGTGCAGTTGCGCCAGGCCAAATTTGTCGGCGCGGCTCATCACGATGGTGTTGGCGCTGGGCACGTCAATGCCGGTTTCAATGATGGTTGAGCACAGCAGCAGGTTGTAGCGCTGGGCCACGAAGTCGCGCATCACATGTTCGAGCTCGCGCTCGTGCATCTGGCCGTGGGCGACCGCAATGCGCGCCTCGGGCAGCAGTTGTTCGAGCTTCTCGCGCCGGTTCTGGATGGTTTCAACCTCGTTGTGCAAAAAGTAAACCTGGCCGCCGCGTTTGAGTTCGCGCAGCACCGCTTCTCGGATGACGCCATTGCCTTCAGTGCGAACAAAAGTCTTGATCGCCAGGCGGCGCTGCGGCGCGGTGGCGATCACGCTCAGGTCGCGCAGGCCTTCGAGTGCCATGCCCAGCGTGCGCGGAATCGGCGTGGCAGTCAGCGTGAGCACATCAACCTCGGCGCGCATCGCTTTCATGGTTTCCTTGTGGCGCACGCCAAAGCGGTGCTCTTCGTCGATGATGAGCAGGCCCAGTTGCTTGAACTTCACGTCCTGGCTGAGCAGCTTGTGGGTGCCCACCACAATATCGATGCTGCCGTCGGCCAGGCCCCTGATGGCGGCCGAAATTTCCTTGCCCGAGCGGAAGCGGCTCATTTCAGCGACCTTGACCGGCCACTTTGCAAAGCGGTCAACCAGCGTCTGGTAGTGCTGCTCGGCCAGCAGCGTGGTGGGCGCCAGCAGGGCAACCTGTTTGCCGCCGGTAATGGCGATGAAGGCGGCGCGCAGCGCGACCTCGGTTTTGCCAAAACCCACATCGCCGCAGACCAGGCGGTCCATGGGGCGCGGGCTGATCATGTCCTGGATCACCGCATGAATGGCGGCGGCCTGGTCGGCGGTTTCGTCAAAGCCGAAATCGCTGGAGAAAATTTCGTAGTCGGCGGCTGAATAGCGAAAGGCATGGCCTTCACGTGCCGCGCGGCGGGCATAGATGTTCAGAAGCTCGGCGGCAGAGTCGCGGATCTGCTCGGCCGCCTTGCGCCTGGCTTTTTCCCATTGGCCGCTGCCCAGCCGATGCATGGGCGCTTCTTCCGCACTGACGCCGGTGTAGCGGCTGATCAAATGCAGCTGGCTGACCGGCACATACAGAGTAGCGCTGCCTGCGTACTCCAGGTGCAAAAATTCCTGGAGCGAGGGTGTGCCGTCCTGATTTTTCTCGCCCAGGTCCAGATTGATCAGGCCCTGATAGCGGCCAATGCCGTGGGCGCTGTGAACCACCGGGTCGCCGACCTTGAGCTCCGACAAGTCCTTGATCAGTGCTTCGACGTCGCTGACCTGTTCCTGCTTCTTGTTGCGTCGGCGGGTGGTCACGCCGGCGGCAAACAGCTCGGTCTCGGTGACGAAGTCAATGCCTTGCCGGCCGTCATCAAGCCAGCTGAAGCCGGTGTTCAGCGCGGCGGTGGCAATGCCGAGCTTTTCGGCGCTTAGCTGGAATTCTTCGAGTGACTCAAACGCTGGCGGGCTGATATGGCTGGCGCGCAGGAAGTCGAGCAGGCTTTCGCGGCGGCCATCGCTTTCGGCGAGCAACAGCACGCGATGGGCCGTGTCGCGGATGTGGCTTTTGAGCCGTGTCAGCGGGTCCTCGGCTCCGCGAACGACGGCCATGGGGGGGAGTGCGGTGAATTCAGCGTACGCAGAGCCCTCACCCCCGCCCTCTCCCAGAGGGAGAGGGAGTGAAGATGGAGTCGTGCCCTGTCCTGCGGGGAGAGGGAGCTGGACCCTCTTGATCCCCTCTCCCTCTGGGAGAGGGTCAGGGTGAGGGCTCCCCGCCTTTAACGCCAACTGCGCATGTTCGTTAGCTCGGGCGTAGAACTGCTCGGCGTTTAAAAACAGCGCTTCCGGTGGCAGTGCCGGGCGATCCGGCGCGTCACGAACCAGCCGGTAGCGATCCCTGGTGTCCTGCCAGAAACGCTGGAAGGCGGACTCCAGATCGCCGTGCAGCA
>CAYJMW010000062.1:0-7777 GCA_964371235.1 uncultured Polaromonas sp. | reverse complement strand
TCCCTGGTGTCCTGCCAGAAACGCTGGAAGGCGGACTCCAGATCGCCGTGCAGCACCACGGTCGCATCCTTGCCGAGGTAATCAAACACCGTCGCGGTTTCGTCAAAGAACAGCGGCAGGTAGTATTCGATGCCGGCGGTGGCCACGCCATTGCCCACATCTTTGTAGATGCGGCTCCTGGTCGGGTCGCCGGCCAGCAGTTCGCGCCAGCGGCTGCGGAATTTGGCGCGCGCGGCATCGTCCATCGGAAACTCGCGGCCCGGCAGCAGGCGCACCTGCGGCACCGGGTACAGGCTGCGCTGGCTGTCGGGGTCAAAGGTGCGGATGCTGTCGATCTCGTCGTCAAACAGGTCCACGCGGTAAGGCACTGGCGAGCCCATGGGGAAAATATCAATCAGGCCACCGCGCACCGCGTATTCGCCCGGGCTGACAACCTGGGTGACGTGGCTGTAGCCGGCCAGTGTGAGCTGCGCTTTCAGGCGCGCTTCATCGAGCTTTTGCCTGACCTTGAACTCGAAGGTGTAGCCCGCCAGAAAGGCGGGCGGCGCCAGGCGATACAGCGCGGTGGTGGCCGGCACGATGACCACGTCCGCGCCGGTTTCCTTGTCGCGCTGCTGAATCCGCCACAGCGTGGCCAGCCGCTCGCTGATCAGGTCCTGGTGCGGCGAGAAACTGTCATAGGGCAGGGTTTCCCAGTCGGGGAACAGCGCGCAGCGCAGGGCAGGCGCGAAAAAAGCCATCTCGTCCATCAGGCGCTGGGCGGTAGCGGCGTCCGCTGTAATGATGGCGGTAAGTTTGCCGGCGGCCTTCTCGCGTTGCCCCAATTGGGCCAGCAGCAAGGCATCGGCTGATCCGGCAGGCTGAGGCAGGGTGTAGCGTTTGCCGCAAGCAAGAAGGGGGAGGTGCATCAACCAATTTTAGAATCTATGATGAAGCGATGACCTTGAACCCTGCCAATCCCCGTTTTTTCGCCCTGATTCCTTGCGCCGGGCAGGGCCGCCGTGCGGGCGCGTCTGCCGCCTCCGGCTTGCCCAAGCAATACCGCGTGCTGGCCGGGCAAGCCATGGTGCGGCACACGCTGGCAGCGTTTTTGGCAGTCGGGCGCCTGTCCCGCACGCTGGTCGTGGTTGCGCCGGGCGACGGGTTTTTTGAGCAGTCATCAAACGGGTTATTTGACGTGGCTGCATGTGGCGGCGCCAGCCGGGCCGACAGCGTGCGTCATGGACTTGACGCGCTGATCCATGCTGGCGCGACAAGGCACGACTGGGTGCTGGTGCATGATGCGGCCCGCTGCCTGACGACTGCCGCGCAAATCAACGCGCTGATCGATGCCTGCGCGCAGGATGAAGTCGGCGGGCTGCTCGCGCACAAATTGCCGGACACACTGAAAATCGAGGCTGGCGGGCGCGTGGCTGCCACGCTAGACCGCAGCGACAAATGGCTGGCGCAGACGCCGCAGATGTTTCGCATCGGCACCTTGATGCGCGCGCTTGATTCGGCTGGCGGGTCTGTCACCGACGAATCCAGTGCCGTCGAGGCGATGGGACTGGCGCCCAAACTGGTGCCAGGCGGCGCGCAAAATTTCAAGGTTACTTACCCCGAAGATTTCGCGCTGGCGGAAGCGATTTTGCTCGCCCGGTCCCGCGCCGGTTGACGTGATCGGCCAGCCCGCACAAACAAAATTCCCAATTCACCTGAAAGTGCCCGCCATGAATTCAGCCCCCGCCGCCCCGCCTGCGCAACGCCCCCGATTACGGATCGGCCAGGGTTGGGACACGCACGCGCTGGTGCCGGGGCGCAAGCTCATCATCGGCGGCGTCGAGATCGCGCACACCCAGGGCCTGCTCGGGCATTCAGATGCCGATGTGCTGCTGCATGCCATTACCGACGCGCTGCTGGGCGCGGCCGGGCTGGGTGACATTGGCAGCCATTTTCCCGACACGGATGCGCGCTACAAGGGGGCTGATTCCACGGCGCTGCTGCGCGAGGTGGGCTCCTTGCTGGACGGGCGGGGCTACAAAATCGGCAACATCGACAGCACCGTGGTGGCGCAGGCCCCAAGGCTCGCGGCGCAGATCCCGGCGATGCGCGCGCGGATTGCGCAGGCGCTGGGTTTGCAGGAGAGCGAGGTCAATGTCAAGGCCAAGACCGCGGAGAAGCTGGGCCCGGTCGGGCAGGGCTTGAGCATCGAAGCGCATGCCGTGGTGCTGCTGTACTGATGCTACTGATTTGATAGCTTCATACGCATGTTTCGCATGGGCTAACGCCCTGTTTTGCTACAGAAATCAGGAAAGGCGGATCAGCTTCTGCGCAACTTGATATGCGCGGCCAGCCCGCCCGATTCGGTGTTGGCCAGGGTGAAGACGCCGCCCATGCGCTGAATGGTCTTCTCGACAATCGCCAGCCCCAGGCCGGCGCCGGTCGCCGCAGTGCGTGCCGCATCACCGCGAAAAAACGGGCGCGTCAGCTTGGGCAGCGTTTCGGCGGCCACGCCCATGCCGTGGTCGCGCACTTTGATCAGCACCCACTGGTCGCGGCTTTTGGCTGCAATATCAACCAGCGCAACGCCGGTTTCAGGTGTCTTGCCATAACGCCGGGCGTTTTCCAGCAGGTTGGAAATGACGCGGGACAACTCGACTTCGTCGGCCAGGATGGTCAGATTCGCGGGAAGGGTGACGGTCACGCGCATATCGTCATAGTCGGCCACGGCATACACCGCGGCTTCAACCACGGCATTGAGCGACACCGGCTCAAGGTGCGCCGGCTCGGGCCGGGCGTAGTCCAGGAACTTGTCGATGATGGCGTCCAGCTGGCTGATGTCGGCGGCCATGTGGTCACGCGCATCAGGGTCGGACACGCTCATTTCTGTTTCCAGGCGCAGGCGTGCCAGTGGCGTGCGCAGGTCGTGCGAAATACCGGCCAGCATGATGACCCGGTCCTGCTCGACCTTGGACAACTGTTGGGCCATGCGATTAAAGCCGATATTGACCTCGCGGATTTCGCTGGTCGCCGCTTTTTCGTCGAGCAGGCTGGCATCGAAATCGCCGTCGCGCATGCGGCTGGCCGCGAACGAAAGGTTCTTCAGCGGCAGGTTGATCAGGCGCGCAATCAGGGCCGCGCCGGCCAGCGACAACGCGGCGGCGGTGATGAGCCAGATCACCCAGGTGCTGCCGCGCGTTGGCCCTACCCTGGACGGGTCGGTGAGCAGCCAGTAGGAGTCTCCATCAATCGCAAAGCCGACCCACAAACCCTTCTGGCCATTGACCGTGCTGGCGATCACGGTGCCGGCGCCGAGCCGGGTTTTGAGTTCCTGGGCGATGCGCTCGCCAAATTCATCGCTTACAAAGGTTTCGAATTTGTCCTTGGGTTCACGCGGTGTGATGCGCACCTGCTCTTCCTCGGCCAGCGTCTTGATCAGTGAGACCCGGGCGATGGAGTCAGAGTAGCGCAGCGCGGCGCGACTCAGATTGACGAGTGATGCCAGTTGCTGCGCGCTTTGAATCGCGCGCGGCTCGGATTCGAGCGCGCGAAAGGTTTGCAGCCAGGCCACGATGGATCCCAGCAGCAACAGCGCAAGAAAGAAAAAGGTCCGCCAGAACAGGCTGAAACCCCTGCGTGGGCGCATCTCCAGCGGCGCTGGGGCAGTTTCAAGCAGAATTGGTTTGGAGATGTCCATTGGGAAAGTGAGCAGGCCTTGAAAGCGGGAAGTTGGACCCGGCTTGGAGCACGCAACGGTGCGCGGCGACGGTCAGCGGGGACTATCGGCGTTCACGCTGCGCGCCGTCAATGGGCGTTCGCGCGGCGGGCGTCAGTTGGTTCCGTCCGGCACAAAAACATAGCCAACGCCCCACACGGTCTGAATGTAGCGGGGCGCGGCGGCATCCACTTCAACCAGCTTGCGCAGGCGCGACACCTGCACGTCCAGGCTGCGGTCAAAGGGCTCGAACTCGCGGCCGCGCGCCAGTTGCGCCAGTTTTTCCCGGGAAAGCGGCTGCCGCGGATGCCGCACCAGGGTTTTGAGCATGGCGAATTCGCCCGTGGTCAGCGGCAATTCCTCGCCATTCTTGTGCAGCGTGCGCAGGCCCATGTCAAATGAAAACGCGCCAAAGGTCACGACTTCCTGCTCGCTCGATGGCGCGCCGGGCACCTCGGCCGCCGGCCTGCGGCGCAGCACGGCGTGGATGCGGGCCAGCAGCTCACGCGGGTTGAAGGGCTTGGCCAGGTAGTCGTCGGCGCCAACTTCCAGCCCGACGATGCGGTCAACGTCTTCCCCCTTGGCGGTGAGCATGATGATGGGGGTGCGGTCGTTGGCGGCGCGCAGGCGGCGGCAAATCGACAGGCCGTCTTCGCCAGGCATCATCAGGTCGAGCACGATCAGGTCAACCGCGTCACGCAGCATGATGCGGTTCAGCGCCTTGCTGTCTTCGGCGAGGATGACTTCAAACCCTTCCTGGGTCAGGTAGCGCCGTAGCAGGTCACGAATACGGGCATCGTCGTCGAGAATCAGGATTTTGTCGGCGCGGGCAGTTGAGATGGCTTGGTTCATGGTGGTTTGGTAATTTGTAACAGGGCCATTTTGAAGGCTGAAAACCCCGAATGTCTCATTTATCACTCACTTTGACACACTGTTACAAAAGTTGCGGAGAAATGCAAGCGGCCAGGCTGTTCCCCGGCATGTAGTCGAGGGTGATTTTCAGCTGGCGCATCATGCAAAATGCCTCATGAATCTTCGCAAGCCGATGGCATTCATCACCCTCACCCGATAAGGCCGAAAACTCCATGCGTACTACAAAATTGATAGCTGCTTGTGTCATGCTGGCGGCGGCTGACGTTGTTTTTGCTCAAACTCCGCAGCCGGGCCCGCCGCAAAATGTGGCCCAGCTCTCAGCCAGCGGTTCGGTCGAGGTGCAGCAAGACCTGCTGTCCATTTCAATGAACACCACCCGCGATGGCGCGGATGCCGGCATGGTGCAAAGCCAGCTCAAGCAGGCTCTCGATAGCGCGCTGGCTCAGGCCAGGCAGGCTGCTGCACCTGGCCAGATGGAGGTGCGAACCGGCAATTTCAGCTTGTATCCCCGCTATGGCAAGGACGGCAAGATCAATGCTTGGCAAGGCTCGACCGAACTGGTACTGGAAGGCAAGGATTTCCCGCGCATCACCGGCACAGCCGGAAAAATCCAGACCCTGACCCTGGGACGCGTCAGTTTTTCTCTGAGCCGCGAGCAGCGCGCCAAAGTGGAGGGTGAGGCGCAGCACCTGGCAATTGAGCGCTTCAAGGTCAAGGCCGGAGAGATCGCGAAAGGGTTTGGTTTTGGCGGCTACTCCGTGCGCGAGGTGGCGATCAATGCCAACGATCAGGGCTACACGCCACAGCCTCGTATGATGGCAGCGCCGGCCAAGTCAGAAATGGCCGATTCCCCCGTCTCCGTGGAAGCTGGCAAGAGCACCGTGCTGGTTACCGTCACTGGCTCTGTGCAAATGAAGTGAAGCAGCGGCGCGACGCCGAAAAATCGCCAATTAAGCATGAACCCGGGCGGCTACGCCATCAGAAAGTCAAGGCTGAAAGAGGCGTTGGCTGACAGCCCAGACGCAGGGTGAGGCTTATGCTTTTGGCATGAATTCTTGTTCCGCTGCCACTGAAGAGGCCGCCCGCAGCGGGCCTTTGTATGTTGTCGTGAATGCCGGCTCAGGCCACGGCAATGGAGACGATGAACGGCAAATCATGGCCCGGGTGTTTGAAACGGCCGGGCGTGAGTTTGAGTTTTTGCAAGTGGAAGACCCTGCGCATATCAGCCAGATTGCCAGGCGTGCCGTTGCGCTTGCCAAAGCGCGCCGGGGCGTGGTGGTGGCGGCCGGTGGTGACGGCACCATCAATGCCGTGGCAAGTGCGGTGCTGGGCAGCGGTTGCCCTTTCGGCGTGCTGCCCCAAGGCACGTTTAATTATTTTGGACGCGTCAATGCAATTCCGCAGGATACCCAGGCGGCTGCCAGCGCTTTGCTGGGTGCCCATATTTCTCCGGTGCAGGTCGGGCAGGTCAACGGGCGGCTGTTTCTGGTCAATGCCAGTGTCGGCTTGTATCCGCTGCTGCTGGAGGACCGCGAGGCGTGGAAGCAGCAATTTGGGCGCAGCCGTTTCGTGGCCTTTTTCTCAGGCATGGCGACACTGCTGCGCGCGCACAGGCAGCTCCGGCTGCACATTGAATCGGCTGTCGACACGGACCTGCGGGCAAGCGAGCTGCGTACGCCGACACTGTTTGTGGGGAACAACCATTTGCAGCTCGAGCGCGTGGGAATCGATGCAAAGCATGCCGATGCAGTGCAGCAAGGTCAGCTCGCTGGCATCGTCGTTCGCCCCATTGGCACGCTGGCGCTGTATGGCTTGATGCTGCGCGGATTGCTGGGGCGGCTGGGCGATGCCGACAACGTGGACAGCTTTTCGTTTCGACGCCTGAGCGTCACGCCCAAAGGCGTCAAACGGATCAAGGTGGCCACCGACGGCGAGACCACATGGCTGCAGACACCGCTGGTTTTTCAGGTTGCGCCCGAGTCCCTGCCGTTAATGGTTCCCGCGCCGGCTCAAAGGGCCAAAGTGGCATGATGCGCTTGCTGCAACTGTCTGACCCGCACTTCGGCACGGCGCAGCCGCCCGTGATGGAGGCACTCGTGCAACTGGCGCGCGAACAGCGCCCCGATGTACTGGTGCTGTCGGGTGACATCACGCAGCGCGCGCGGGCATCTGAATTCGGGCAGGCCAAGGCCTTTTGTGACCGCCTCGCAATCCCGCGCATGCTGGCGCTGCCCGGTAACCACGACATTCCGCTGTTCAATCTTCACCAGCGGCTGTTCATGCCTTATGCGCGTTACTTGCGCACTTTCGGCCCCGAGGTGGAAACCGCCTTGCAAACACCCTGGCTGCGGGTGATCGGCGTGAAAACAACGCGGCGCTGGCGGCATAAAAACGGCAATGTGTCGGGCGCTCAGATTGAGCGGGTGGTGGCTGATCTCCGACACGCCGAGCCGGGACAATTACGTGTCGTTGTGGTTCACCAGCCAGTGTATGTTCCGCGCGCCGAAGACGAGCACGACCGCTTGCGTGGCTGGGAGCCGGCCGTGCGGGCCTGGGCGGCAGCGGGGGCCGATATCGTGATGGGGGGACATATTCACCTGCCTTATGTCTGCGAGCTGTCCGGGCAGATTGCGGGGCTTGGCCGACGCATGTGGTGCGTGCAGGCTGGCACGGCGCTGTCGTCACGGGTGCGCTGGGAGGCTCCCAACTCGGTCAACCTGCTGCGTTATGACGCAACCAGCCAGCCCTTGCAGTGCCAGCTGGAGCGCTGGGATTACCTGGCCAGCGCGAGGCGTTTTGAGAGGGTGCATGCGAGCGAGCTGTTGATGGATCGCGAACCAAGCTGCTTCAACGTCAAATAAATGGACAACTGTATTGGACTCATTCCTGTCGGGACTCATTCCTGGTTGGAAATACAGGTGCTGTTCAGACTCACACCACGTTGGACAAGGCTCCGACTTCGCAATTATCATGATGTTATGATATAATGATTTTTTGAATTTATATGAATCGACGATGCGTGCCCCCGCGATGGCGAGAGCGATGAATTGCAGCTCCGCCAAGGTAGGCATGGCGGGGCTGACCCTGCGGACATAGTGGCGTGGCTTGCGGAAGGATTTCCAATATCACCAACACTTAAAAGTGACATAGCCTATATTTAACTTGAAATAATATGGATTCACGTTCCTCAACTCCCAGAATGGCCGGCCA
>CAYJMW010000061.1:0-23830 GCA_964371235.1 uncultured Polaromonas sp. | reverse complement strand
TACACAAAAAAGCTAGTGCTCATGCGGGTTGGCTGGGTTTTGCAGGAGCGACTCATTAGCCACTCCCCGGCTGGCAGTTCAGGGTAGGCCTTGTGCAGCGCCGTGGCTCCCTGCCTTAGCCGCGCCAGCCAGCCTTTGCCGCGAGTGAGCATGTCGGCAAGGGATTCGTCCAGGGTTTGGCGTTGATGGTCCCAAAGAAAACTGAGCAAGCAGGCCGCCTGCGCCAGGTCTTTGGTTGACTTGACGCGAAAAGCCCCGCTGCGTTCGCCGTAAACCACGAGCTTGCGCAGGGCAAAGCGCCGCGGACTTGGCACGTTGACAAGAACGGCTCCCTCGGCACAAGTGATGGCCGTGGTGCCGGATCAGGCTGGCGGGCGGATCAGGCTCTCGGCCGGAATGCCAAGCGCGGTGTGCAGGCGCCACACCATCGCCAGGGTCAAGGGCCGTTTTCGGTTGAGCACCTCATACACGCGGTTGCGTTGTCCAATCATGGGTTCCAGGTCTTTGGGCTGCAGGCCCTGCTGGTCCATGCGGAATTTGATGGCCTCCACCGGGTCTGGCAAATCCATGGGGAAGTGCCGCTGTTCGTACGCCTGCACCAGTGTGGCAAGAATGTCCAGGCGGTCACCCTCTGGCGTACCCGGGTCGGGATCTGCTTTCATGAGGGCTGAGATTTCCTTCAAGGCCCGCCGGTAGTCGGCATGGGTGCGAATCGGTTTGATGTCCATGAGCTTGCTCCTTCAATCCATTTCTACAGTTTCGGCGTCTATGGCGTCGTATTGCGTGTGGGTGCCTATGAACTTGATGTAAACCAGACCGACTTTGTAGGCTATGGCCACAATCAGCCGGTAGTCGTTGCCCTTGATGTTGAATACGACCCGGCGGTTTTTCAAAATGCTTGCGTTGGCATAGTGGGCCTTGATGTCGGCTGGCTGATTCCAGCTTGCCTTGCTGGCTTCATCGTACCAAGCCAGCAAAGGCTGCTCGGAATCGGGATAGGCGGCCCAGAAATCGCGCAACGTTTTGATGGCAATCACTCGCATGGTTGCATTTTAGTCCCAAATTGGGATCGACTGGGGCCGGAAAGGGCAAACGCCTTGCAGACGCGGCCGATGGTGTCAAAGCGCGAGTGGGCCTCATCACTGTCCAGGTAGTCCTACTCAATTGTACTCAATTGGGGTCAGATTCCAATTAATTTAGAGCTTTTTTGCCTCTGGCCCTTGCTGTTAAAGCGTAAGTAGCTATTAAATAAGTAGCATTGATTGACGCGTCCCGCCACGGCCGGCCTCGCGGCTAAAGGCTTCAACCTTTCCATGAACCGGCTGTCATTGCGAACCCTTCGATAAGCTCAGGACAGGCCAAAGTGTGGCAATCCGTGAAGCTGTTGACAGCCGCGTCGCTGACGCTCCTCGCAGTGACGGGCATGGGTTGCGGGAATTCAGCGCTTGCTGCCCAGGATGGCTTTCAGGTCCTTGGGCAACAGGAATAGATGCAAGGGGTCCGTCTGGCTGGGTTCAAATTCCCAGTTCAGATACCACTGACGCGCGGCGTCATCCTTGGCGTGGACCAGCAGCGCGCGGATGCCTGCAATGTCTGCCGCCTGCGCGCAACGCAGCAGGGCATCCCTGAGCAACGCACGCCCGAGCCCCGCGCCCTGATGCTTCAAATCAACCGCTAGTCTGGCCAGGATCATGACGGGCACCGGATGGCGCGCCATGCCCTTGACAACCCTGGGTGCAGCATTTTCCGGCTCAACGCTGCCGACAGCGAGGCTGTAATAACCGGCAACCGCGCCCTCTTTGCAGCTCACATAGGTCTGCGCGCTGTTGGCCTGCTGGCTGGTCAGGGCAAAGCGCTGCAGGAACTGGTTGAGCGCCGGCTGTCCGCAGTCGAAAACTTCGACCTTGTCGCTGGCGGCAAGCTTGCGCACCGAATCGAAAGACTTCAAACTCACCCAGGCAGCCCCGGCTCGCTGAGCAACTTCTTGAGCTTGGGCTTGGGCTTGACGGGGCGGTCCAGCGCCGCTTGAAAAGCGTCCCACTTGTCCGGCGTCAATTCAAAGCGCTGCCGGCCGGCAAGCGTCTGGTTGGCGGCAATAATCCCGGCATCGAGCAAGAACTCGCTGACGTTTTTGTGGGCAGCACGAGCGGCTTGCTGAAGCAGCAGCTTCGCCGGGGTGCTGGCGCGCACATCAATGCGCTCGGATTTGGACTGAATAGCGGCGGGCATGGGCGCCTCCTTTTTTTAAGGTTTCCATGATAACGTCCGGACATTGTCATGACAAGTCTTGTGTGTATGGGCCGAATTTTCCGACTCTTGACCACGGCTTCATCAATGTCCACGTAATCCGCCCGGTCGAACCCGGGCAAGCCGCGCAAAGGCCGCCATCTGCTCGCGGCCCCTTCCCGCCGCTATTTGACCTGCACGGCGCCCCCTGCGCCAGGGCCGGGCTGCTGCCCGTTGACCATGCCTGCCGCCTCCGGGTTGAGCAGGCGCATGCCGGAGAGCTTTTTGCGGAACTCGGCGGTGACGTCGCGGGCCTGCTGGTTGTCATTGACGACGCGCGGGGTGATGGTGATGATCAGCTCGCGGCGCGTGCTGCTTTCGGTCTTGGCGCCAAACAGCGCGCCAAGGATGGGAATGTCCGACAGGATGGGCAGGCCCGAGGAGCCGTTGTTCTTGTCGTCCCTGATCAGGCCGCCCAGCACCATGGTGTCGCCCGACTGCACCGCCACCGTGGTTTGTGCCGAGCGCTTGTTGATGGTGGGCGAATTGAGCCCGGTGGTGGTGACGCCTTCCTGCACGTCGCTCACTTCCTGGCTGATCTCCAGCGTGACCAGGCCACCCGAATTGATGTGCGGCCGCACCGAGAGCACCACGCCGGTATCCACATAGTTCACCGAGGTGGTGATGGCGGTTGAGGTGGTGGTTCCGGTGAGGGTGCTTTGGCCCTGCACCGGGACGCTGGAGCCAACGTTGATCTTGGCCACCTGGTTGTCGGTCACCATGATGTGCGGCGACGAAATAACGTTGACCTTGGTGCTGCTGGCGAGCGCGCTGAGCACGGCCTTGATGTTGCCGCCGGGGCCGCTCCAGACGGCGGAGAACGGCAGCTTGGGCGTGACCGTGCCGCTTGGCGTGTCGGGCAGCGCACGGGTGTTGCTGTTGGAATTGAAGAGCATGCCGGTGACGCCGTTGTTGCCGCTGAAGAACCACTCGAGCCCATAGTTGAGCGCGCCGGTGAGCGTGACTTCGGCCACGGTGACTTCAACCAGCACCTGGCGCGGCACCACGTCGAGCTTTTTCACCGCTTCCTCGATTTTTTCGTATTCGGCGGCGTTGGCCAGGATGAGCAGCGCGTTGTTGTCGCGGTCGGCAATGACCTTGATGTTGCTGCCCGCGCCCAGGCCCAGCGCCTCGCCGGTTCCGCTGGCAACCACGCTGGGCCCGGCGGGGGCGGCGGGTGCGGCGAGCGAGGCGGCGCCTGATGCAGCGGAAGAAGCGGCACCTGGGCTGGAGCCGGTGCCGCCAGTTTGCAGTGTGACGGCAGCCAGGCCCGGCGCCACCGATGGCGCGGCGGTGGCACTGGCGGATTTACCGCCAACGACCTGGCTGAGCAGCGCGGCGATTTTTTCGGCGTTGCCGTTTTGCACCGGATAAACGTGCAGCCGGGTGCCGCTCTTGCCGCCGTTGCGGTCGAGCCGCTCAACCCACACGCGCGCCTGCTCCAGGTAGTTCGGGCGCGGGCTGACAACGAACACGGCGTTCATGCGCTCGATCGGAATGACGCGCAGCAGGCCGCCAAACGGGCCTTTGGATTTGTCGCCAAAGAGCAGCTCAAGCTCGGGCATGATGGTTTTGACATCAACGCTTTTGAGCGGGAACAGGCCGACCGACATGCCGGCCAGCCAGTCCACGTCAAACACGCTGACGGTTTCGAGGGCATGGCGCATTTCGCCTTCAGCGCCGGCGAGCATGAGCAGGTTGCGCGTTTCATCGACCCGCACAATGCTGCCCTCGGGCACCAGCGGTTCGAGGATTTTGGCCATTTCGCGGGCGGCGATGTATTGCAGCGGCACGATCTGCACGCTGTGGCCCGGTTGCATGGTGCCGACCTGCGGCGTGCTGTTGCCGCGCAGCGCACTGCTGAGCGGGCCGATCTTGTAGGCGCCGTTTTCGCGCACCATGGCCGCGCCGTTCATGCGCAGCACGGTTTCCATGATGGGGATCACGGCGGCCTTGGTGACGGCCTGGCTGGTATGAACGGTGACGCTGCCACCGACCCTGGGGTCTATGGTGTAGTTTTCATGCAGCATGTCGCCCAGCACCGCGCGTACCACTTGGCGCAGGTCAGCGCCCTCGAAATTGAGCACGATGTCCTTGGCGCCACCTGCTTCGGCGGCAGGAGGTGCGGGTTTGACGAAGACGCCACTGCCGGGGATGACCTTGATGTCGTCGTCGGCAACGCTCTTTTTCTGCTCGGGCTTCGCGTCAGCAATCAGTTTGCTGGCGGCCGCCAGTTGCGCCGCCTCGCTGGCCTCATCGCGGGCGCTGGCCCGCAAGGCGGGGAGCCCCTCACCGGCGCTGTTCACGTAAGGCTGCTCGGCGGGTGGCGTGGCGCAGCCCACAAAAGCGACGGGAAAGCAGACCAGCAGCGCCAGGGCCAACTGCTTGCGAGTAGGTTTCTTCATTGGAGTTCCTTGAATTGATGGATGGCTGCCCGACCAGGGCTGAAATTTTTTGGATTACCTTGAAGCCAGCCCGTTTTGGCCGACGGCAGGCAGGGACCGACCGCTTGGTTTCATTTGCTCAAGCGCTGCTGAGGATTGATTCCCGGTGCCAGCACCCCCATGCGCGGTGGACTCCCTGGCAGCGCGGGCGCGGCCGCAGCGGTGGCGTTGACTGGTGGAGGCGTGGCGGAAGGGGCAGACCCGACGGAAGGAGTGGGCACGACAAACGGCGTAGCCGCAACCTGCGCAGGTGGTGCACCAGACGGTGCGCCAGACGGTGCGCCAAGTGGTGCGCCAGGTGGTGCGCCAGGTGGCTTGGGGCCGGTCTGCACATTGAGCAGGAGTTCTTCGCTTTCGGCCCCCTGGCGCAGCACCACGCGGTCGGCTTGCACGTCGCCCAGGGTCAGGCCGCGCAGCACGCCGACCAGCGCCACGGTTTCGGTTTTGTTGGTTGCCACATCGCGCAGCAGGGCCGAGCGCTGCCGCGGCGTGATGAGCACCCCGACCAGCACGAACTGGCCTTTTTTCATGGCCCCCGCCGGACCGCCGGTGGCGCTGGAGCGCCGGCTGATGGAAAACATGGGACGGGACAGCAGCTCGGGGAAACCGGTTTTTGCGTCGGGCAAGGTGAATTCTGGCAGGATTTTCTGCACTGGCACGGCAGTAACCGGCACTTTGCGCATTTTTGACAGATCCCGTTCCAAACCCAGACCCCGGTCCCATTCCCATAGCAACACACCGGCCAACGCGGCAGCGGCCGCTGCCATGGCGAGCGCAAGATATTTTTCTGATCCGATGGCGGTCTTCATTGCGCGCCTTTCAGGGCATAACCGGTCAAATCGAACTGGACCACTAAATCGGGCTCGGCGGCAGCATCGCGTCCGGCGAAGCTTACGGGTGATCGAACGGAAAAATTGTCGATAAAAAGATAGGGGCGCGCCGATTCAAGCGCGTAAAGCATGGCCTTGACCGCGCTCAGGGGGGCTGAGAGCTGCATCGAGACGGAAACCTGCCGATATGCGCCCTCGTCCTTGGGGGGCAGTATCTGAATGCTGTTGAGCTTGCCGCCGTTGGCTTCAAGAACGACTCTGGCCTGCTCCTGGAGCTCGGCCGCGGCCAGCGCCGGGCTGGCGCTCTTGAGGAAATGCGGGGTCTTGCCCAGCGCGTTGACCTCGATGGCTTTCTTTTGCAGGCCTTCGCGCATGCCGGCAATTCTGGCATAGCGCTGCAGCCGCGTGGTGGCGTCTTCAAGGGCCACGTCGTAGCGGCGGTTGAGCAGCCACAAGGGCATGGCCACGGCAGCCGCTGCCAGCACCAGCACGGTGACCAGCAGCGCCAGCGCGGCCGCCTTGCTTTGGGTTGGGGTCAGGCGAATCATGGCTTTTTCTCCGGCGTGGGCGCTGCAGCCGAGGCCTTGTTTTCAGGCGCCTTGGGGGCCGCGGCGCTGGCGCTGGGGGCTGAGGCCGACGGCTGCGCTGCCACGGGCACGGACGCGGCAGCCAGCGGCAATGCAACGGGCGAACTGGCCGAGGGGGCCGTAGCGGCCGCGGCGGGCGGCGTTGCCACAGTGGCGACCTTGCCCACCATGGGCTGCATTTGCAGCGCCAACTGGTAGCGTTCGGCGCCGCTGGACTGGCCCTTGGTGAGCGGTGCGCGGAAACTTGCATCATGAAACATGCCGGACTGCTCGAACAGGCCGATCAGCCGGAACGATGATGCGGTTTCGCCATGAATCTGCAGTTCCTTGCCCTTGATGTCGAGTTGCTGCACCCAGGTGTCATCGGGCAGGACGCGGGTGAGTTCCTCCAGCGCCATGATGACGGGGGGAAGCGCCTGGCGCTTTTCGAGCAGGTAGTTGTGCTGGTCAACCCGGGTTTCGAGTTGGCGGCGCAGGGCATCAGCGGCTTGCGCCGCCTGTTTGCCTTTTTCGACCCACGGCTGCAGTTGCACCACAGCTTCGCGCTTGATGAGCAGCGGCATGGCCATGGCGGCCAGCGCCAGCAGCACCAGCAGGCCAGCCAGCCAGGGATTGAGGCCCCGCATCAGCCTGGAAGGCGCCCTGCCCTGGGCGGCGGGGAGCAGGTTGACCAGTTCGGTGGCCGCCAGCATGTCTTGGGCGACCACGGCCCGCACCGGCGCGCCCCAGGTGTTCAGCGTTTTGAGCGCCTGGTCCACCGCGTCGCGCGGGGTGGCGGCAAACTCGAGCGTCAACTGGCCACGCTGAAAATCACGGGCCAGCACGCGGCAGCCAAAATAGACGTCGCCCGGCGAAAATGGGGTGTGCTGCTCGATCTGGAATTCAAGCACCTGGCGCAGGTTTTCCTCGGTGGCCAGGGGCAGTGTGAGGGTTTTGCAGAGCACGCGCCCGGGCGGGAGCATGAGGGCGATCTCGCGCCGGGAGGCCGGCAACTGCCCAAGCACCGCCTGAAAAGCCTGGCGCTGGCCGGCCGCGTCAAGTGATTGCAAGGCCACGCTGCCGACATCGCGCAGGGCGCCGTTTTCAAGCCGACACAGCAGGGCGCTGGCCTGGTCCAGCCGCACCAGCGTGAAGCTGCCGGCATCCAGACCGGCTGATCGCAGCCAGGCCGGCGCCATGCTGGCCAATTCGCCCAGCCACCAGCGCAGGAAACGGCTTGTGACGAGCTGTTTTTTCAGTCGCGCGAGGGTTTCGCTGTAGTTTTCGGTTGAGGTGCTCATCAGTGGTTTTATTAATTGCTCGTGATCGGGTTGCCTGGTGCGGTGGTCCCGGCGTCGCCTTCACCCCATGCCAGCATCGCGACCGGACTTTTCGGGGCGCGGGTCAGGCGCGCCACGGCCTGCCTGACAAACACGGCGCCATCGGCCAGACGGGCCTCGCTGCGCACCGAATATACCTGCACGCCAACTGACGTGGCAAAAACGCCGGCGCCAGCAAATGGCGGCGGCGTTTGACCGCTAGCCAGCGCCTGCTCGCGTTGCTGCAAAAATTGCTCGACCAGGGCCGGATTGACGCCAGGAATGGCCAGCAGCGCTTCACGCGGAGCGACGGCGGTATTGAGGCCCGGCTGCCGGGAATAAACCGTCAAGGCAGGCGCCAGCCTGTGGTAGAGCGCCGGATTCATGCCCAGAACCCGCTGCAATTCATCGACCGTTGCAAACGGGGCATTGGAAGGGGCGTCAGTTTTGCCGGCGGCACGGTAGTCTTCTTCCTCGGCACCATTGAGTCGTTTCAGATTGTCGGCGTCGCGCCAGTCAAGCACCGCGCCGAGCAGGGCGGCGCTGGCTTCCTCGCTCAAACCGGCGGACTTGAACAGCCCCTGGAGCAGCGCGTCGGACGCGGTATTGAGATCAATTTTACCAGACTCGTCCAGAATGGAGACGCGGACCACGGCCCCGTCGAGGGTGAACTCATGCACCACTGCATTGCCCTGCCAGCGCTGGGGCTCGGTGGCTGGCTTGAGCAACTCGAACCAGGCGCGCTGCACGCCGGCGTCGGCCCCCGCTTGCGCCTGCGCGGTGCCCAGCAAATTGCGGGTGATCTGGGCCTCGCCGCGCATGCTGAAGGCAAAATTGCCGGCGATCACCGCCAGCAGGGTGATGACCCACAGCACCAGCACCAGTGCCACGCCGCGCTCGCGCCGCATCATCTGGTCGGCTCCGATGACAGCATGGGGGCGACCACGAAATCTGGCCAATACCCGCCTTTTGCCAGCCTGACCTGCACCCGGATCAGCAAGGGCAGGCGGGAGCTGTTGTCCCAGCGCTCAAACCAGCGCGGCTCGGCGCTATCGCTCTCGCTGCCATAGTAGCTCAGCCAGATATCCTCGACATTGCCCAGCTCGGCGGCGGCGAGCACCATTTCCGGCGCTTGCGCCAGTGCGGAAAAATCCTGCATCTGGGTGCTCACCGGCAGATTTTTCCAGACCATGCGCCGGGCCTTGCCGGTTTGATCGAACTCGACCGAAACCGCGTAAAGACCGCCGCCGCCCACGCGCGAGGGCATCGGGGCCACAAAGCTGAGCCGGTTACGCTCACCGACAAAGGCCAGGCGCTGGCCGGTCCCGCTGTTCCAGCGATACGGGTTGGCCTGGGACATCTCGCGGCGCAGAAAATTCTCGAGCGAACGCACCGAGTTCATGTTATCGACTTGCTGCTGCGCGCCGTCCCAACTGCGCACGCCCAGCCGCAACCCGCCGAACAGCAGCACCAGGATGAGGCCCAGAAGCGTCATGGCGATCAGCAACTCAAGCAGGGTAAAACCTCGCTGTCGCATGCGCTGGCTCATGAGCGGGGCCCCAGCCGCAGCGAGGACAGCTCGACCTGGCGCTCCCGGCCCTCTTCGCTCCAGCCGACGCGCACCCGCACCTGGTAAAGCCGGGCCGGCAGCACCAGCCGGTCGGCAGCGCCGCCGTCATCATAGGGAGCCACCGTGACGCGCCAGCGCAGATCGTCGCCCGCCTGCCCGCTGCCCTCGCCGACCGCGAGGGGCTGCTCAACGCCGGCCGCGGCCAGCCTGGACTGCGCCAGGAACACGGCGCGGCTGTAGGTGCCTGCCAGCCGGCCATTGCGCATGCCGCCGGAAAATATCTGCATGATCACGGCCATCGCCAGGGAAAGCACGACAAAGGCCACCAGCACTTCGATCAGGGTCATGCCGCGGCAGTTGTTGGAGAGCCTGGGCATGGTCAATCGAGAATGGCGACCTGTCCGGTCAGCCAGTTGACATCGACGTCGTACTTGCGCCCCTGCGCCGCGATGGTGATGCGCCCGCCGGTCGAGCCGCCGTCGGGGTAAAAGCGGATGGCGCCGGTATTCTGATTCACCAGCTCCGACTGGGCGGTAAACAATTTGACTTCAATGTTACCGGGCAGACGATATATGCGCTGATCGCCGCTGAGTTGAAAGCGGCGCTCCTGCAGGTCCACGGTGAGGGCGGTTTCGTGCCTGCGCGCAATCGCCTCGCTGCGCGCCTTGCGCAAGCCGGCGGCGAGCTGGCGCGCCGAGGCCTTGAGCTCGGTGCCGGAAACGCCGGTGGAAACCAGCGGGCCGGCCAGGGAGTAAGCCATCACCATGATGAGGGTCACCACCAGGAGTTCAATCAGGGTAAAACCGGCCTGGCGGTAGCCAGCGGATTTTACTTTTTGCTGTCTTCCCAACCGTTGATGTCCTTGTTTTCGCCGTCGCCGCCGTCCCGGTTGTCAGCCCCCAGGGAGCTGATGTCGTAGCTGCCGTGCTGGCCGGGGGAAACGTAATGGTAGTCGTTGCCCCAGGGGTCCTTGGGCACTGTTTTCTTCTTCAGATAGGGGCCATTCCAGCCGGGCGCGCCGGTCGGCGCCTGCACCAGCGCCTGCAGGCCTTCCTGGCTGGTGGGATAGCGCCCGGTTTCCAGCTTGAAAAGGTCGAGGCTGGCGCCGAACTGCTCAATTTGCAACCGGGCGGTGTCGGATTTTGCCCCGCCAAGATAACCAATGATCTTGGGGCCGGCCACGCTGGCCAGCAGGCCCAGGATGACCAGCACCACCAGCAACTCGATCAGGGTAAAACCCCGTTGCCGCTGGCCCAACTGCTTGCTTTGCATCTGCTTGCTCTCCAAAAAAATAAAAGGATTTATTGGGGTCAGACACCAATTTTTCTGCGACGCCATGCGTCGCACCCGAAGGGTCAGCCTTTGGCTGAGAAAATTTGGGCTCTGACCCCAAAAAATCCTAATGGAAATCCTGATTGTGTCATAGCGCCAGATCGTTCACGCTCAAAATGGCAACCAGAATGGACATGATGATACCGCCGATGACCAGGCCCAGCCCCAGAATGAGCACCGGCTCCATGAGCGCCAGCATGCGCTTGACCGCGCTGTTGACTTCGCGGTCATAAATGTCGGCAATGCGGATCAGCATTTCCTGAAGTTTGCCGGTTTCCTCACCCACCATGACCAGGTGCACTGCCAGCTTGGGAAACAGACCGGTTTCCATGAGCGGCTTGCCCAGCCCCTTGCCTTCCTTGAGCTGGGCGGCAACAACACCCAGCCCCTGTGACATGACGCTGTTGCTCAGGGTTTCCCTGACGATGGAAAGCGCCGTGAGCAGGCTCACGCCATTGCCGATCAGGGTGCCCAGGGTGCGGGAAAACCGCGCCACTTCGAGTTTGCCCACCAGGTCGCCCACCAGGGGCAGGCCGAGCAGGCGTTTGTCCCAGCGGTAACGGCTGGCGCTCTGGCGCAACTGGCGCGAAAACCATGAATACACGCCAATGCCGCCCAAAACCATGATCCACCAGTAGTGCCGCACGGCATCCCCGGCGCCGATGACGATCTGGGTCGGCAGCGGCAAGGCCTTGCCCGATTCCGCAAACATCTGGGAGAACTGCGGCACCACCCACATCAGCAGGATCACCACGGACAGCACCGCCACGCCGATCAGGATGACGGGGTAGATCAGCGCTGACTTGACCGTCTCCTTGAGCTCGCGGGAGCGCTCCATGAATTCGGTCAGGCGCTGCAGCACCACATCGAGTGCTCCGCCGGCTTCGCCGGCGCGGATCATGTTGAGGTAAAAGCGGGAGAACACGCCCGGGCGGGCTTCCATGGCCGCCGACAGGGACGCGCCGCCGCGCACGTCTTCGCGCACCTGGGTCATGAGTTGGCGCACCGGCTCGCTGGCGGACAGCCCGATCAGGATTTCCAGGCAGCGGTCAAGCGGCAGCCCGGCCTTGAGCAAGGTGGTGATTTCCTGGGTGAACACAGCAACGTCTTCCGGCGTGACGCGGTTCTTGCGAAACAGCCCCAGCGCGCTGCCCGCCTGGGCCGCGCTTTCCTCGACCCGAATCGGGATCAGGCCCATGGCTTGCAGGCGCTCGGCCACGGCGGACTGGGCCAGCCCCTCCATGTCGCCTTCCTGGGCCTCTCCGGTGGGCGTGACGGCCTTGTAGCGATACAGCGGCAAGGGGCTATTCCTCCCGCGTGACGCGCAGGACCTCTTCGATGGTAGTCACACCCGCCACCGCCTTGGCAAGGCCGTTTTCATAAAGGGTCTGCATGCCCTCGATAATCGCCTGCTGGCGAATCTCGCCCGATGTGACGTGGCGCATGATCAGGCTGCGGATGGCATCCGACATGACCAGCAATTCCACGATGCTGATGCGGCCCAGGTAGCCGGTGCCGCCGCATTCATCGCAGCCAACCGGGCGATACAGCATGACCGGGTCGGACTGGGTATAGCGCCGAAGCTGCATTTCCTCAACCACCTCGGGCAGTGCCGGGTGCACCTCGCGGCAACGGCTGCACAGCGTTCGCACCAGCCGCTGCGCCAGGATGCCGTTGACGGTGGAGGTCAGCAGGTAGTCGTCCATGCCCATGTCGAGCAGCCGGTTGACCGTGCTGGCGGCGTCGTTGGTGTGCAGCGTTGAGAGCACCATGTGCCCGGTAAGCGCGGCCTGCACGGCGATTTGGGCCGTTTCGAGGTCGCGGATTTCACCGATCATGATGACGTCCGGGTCCTGGCGCACGATGGAGCGCAGAGCGTTGGCGAAAGTCAGGCCGATCTGCGGCTTGACCTGGATCTGGTTGATCCCTTCCATCTGGTATTCCACCGGGTCTTCGACCGTAAGGATCTTGATGTCGGGGTTGTTGAGCCGGTCCAGGGCGGTGTAGAGCGTGGTGGTTTTGCCCGAACCGGTGGGGCCGGTGACCAGCAAGATGCCGTGCGGCTGCAGCAGCACCTGCATGAAGCGCTCCTGCACGGCCGCATCGAAGCCGAGGGTCGTGAAATCGAGCGCCGTGCCACTCTTGTCGAGAATACGCATCACCACGCTTTCGCCGTGCATGATCGGGACGGTGGACACGCGCAGATCAATTTCCTTGCCCTGGATGCGCAGCTTGATGCGACCGTCCTGCGGCAGGCGGCGCTCGGCGATGTCCAGGCTGGCCATGATCTTGATGCGCGAAATGACCGCGGCGGAGAAGCGCCGCGGCGGCGACTCGACTTCGTGCATCACGCCGTCAACGCGGTAGCGCACGATCAGGCGGTTCTCGAACGGCTCAATGTGGATGTCGGAGGCGCGCGCCTGCAGGGCATGGCTGATGATCAGGCTCACCAGCCGGATGATGGGCGCCTCCGAGGCGAGTTCCTTGAGCTGCTGCAGATCCTCGTTGCCGCTGTCTTCCTCGCGGGTTTGCACCTCGCCCACGATCTGGTCCATGGAGGATTTGCCGCTGCCGTAAAGCCGCTCGAAAGCCGCTTCCAGTTCGGACGGAACGGCCAGGCGCGCGGACACCTTGCGCTGCGTGACCAGGCGAAAAGCGTTCAGGACGTAGTCGTCCAGCGGATCGACCATGGCCAGCACCAGGTGCTCGTCATCCTCGTGCAGCGGCAGCGCCCTGGCTTCCTTGATGAACTTGACGGCGACGCGTTCCTGCAGCACCGGCAGTTCCGGGTACTCGGCGACGCCGACCACCGGCACATCCATCTCGGTGGAAAGGGCCTCCACAACATCGCGCTCGGCGACCATGCCAGCCCGGATCAGGACAGCGGCGATGGGCTCGCGCGTATCGGCCTCCTGCAGGCGCAGCGCACGCTCAAAACCGGCGGCGTCGAGCTTGCCGCGCTCGATAAGAATTTCTCCCAGATGCTTGCTCAACTCTATGGCTTTCGGTGAAGAAAAATAGAGGGAATGCTAGCATAGCCTGAGGGAACCACGGCACGACTCAAAGCACGTACGGAACGCGCGAGGCGGATTTGCAAGATGCGCGGCGTCACGCAGGCGCAAATTGCTGCCGATTTGGGGGGTCCAGCCAGTCGCCCCCGCCTAATCGGGTTTGCCCGTCTTCCCCCCCAATCCGTCCACGAGCCCTTTGAGCATCATGCGGAAATTCTGGAGCCTGGGCGGGATAATCAGCGAAAAAACCGCGAACTTGAACAGCATACGGAAAAAATCCTGCACCACCCATCCCCACGGACTGTAGGAGCGCCGGTAGAGCAAGATACGGTTGCGCATGATGTAATACTGGCGCAGCGGACCGTGGCGGTAGAGAACCCTGCCACAGAACCTGAACACGTGATCGCCTACGCTATGCGTCAAGACCGCGTCGCACACCCCGGACAGCACCATCCCCAAGGCGCGGGCGCGAAAGCACCACTCCAGGTCCACGTTGTCGATGAACAGGCCCTCCTCGGGCAGCCCCACGCGATCAAGCACCTCCAGCCGAATCAGCATGCCGGACGACACCAGGAAATCCGTTTCAATCAGGCGTGCGCCATCTTCCATGCACGCTCTTTTCGTCACACTCAACAGGCCGATGTGTATGAAAGGCGTGCTTGCGCCCGTGCGCCGGTCCACCAGCCGGGGACCCACAGCAGCCACGCGAGTGCCCCTTTCCGTCAAACCATCCATCGCCGTCAACAATCGCTCGACCATGTCGTGAGAAGGTACGCTGTCTTGGTCGAGCAACAGCACATGGCTGCATCCATGTTGCCGCGCCCATGCCACACCACGATTCTGAGCCGCCGCCACGCCAAGATTCTCGCCAAGCTGAAGGAACTCGCAGCCGGCATCGCTCACAAAATCCTCAAGCTGCTGCCGCGTCTTCACCGCTGAGGCGTTATCAACAACCACCAGACGCTCTACTTGGGCGCGACTGGTCAAAACACACTCTCGCAGAAGCTCAAGCTCCGGCTGGTATGTCACTACGATGGCGCAAATACGACTCATGGTCGGCTATCCCACCCTGTGCGGGGGCCTGCGTGGGTTCGAGCCAGCGAAAAATCTTTGGTTTCGGGATCAAGATTCGGGTTGTACGCGGGATCGTGAAACAAAGTGTTCCCCCAACGCTGCCGCAAGCGTTCAATCTCCCGCGTAAAGCGCGCAATTTTCTCTGGTGTGTCCTCGTATCCCCGGCTGGCCGACTCGTGATGGTACAGCTGTGCATACGGTGTCCACAGGTTGTGGTAGCCACAAGCGGCTAGCCGCAAACAGAAATCGATATCATTGAAGGCCACGGCGAAATCCTCATCGAGACCGCCAACTTCCTCATAAATGTCTTTTCTCACCACTAGGCAGGCAGCAGTGACCGCACCAAAATTCTGGACCAGTGCCGCGCGGCCAAAATAACCCGTTTCACCTCGCGCCATCCCTTTGTGCACATGCCCCGCCATCCCGCCAGCCATGACCACGCCAGCATGCTGGACAGTATCATCGGGATACCAGAGCATGGCTCCCACCGCGCCGATCCCCGGCCTCAATGCCTGGCTTGCCATTTCCGAAAGCCAATCGGCGTTGATTACCTCCAAGTCATTGTTGAGCAATCCGATGATGGAGCCTCTCGCAGCACTGACGGCACCGTTGTTCAGGCGCGAAAAATTAAATGGACCGTCGTCACGCAGAACTTCCAGCTTTCCACTGCATCTCAAGGATTCAAGGTAAGCCAATAAAGCCGGCTCGTCGCTGCCATTGTCAACCACGATGATGTCGTAGTTGGGATAATCGGTCTTGGCTTCGATGCTTTCCAGGCAACGTCTCAACAGTTCTAATCCGTTGCGCGTCGGAATGACAAGCGTCACTTGGGGTGGCGAAGGCGGCAATGCGTAGCGCACTCGTAAACAGCCCCGTAACTCTGGAGATTCGCTTACATTTGCGTGGATTGCCTGATGCTGCAGATAATCGTTTACAGCGAGTTTTGCATCTTCGAATATTTGAGCGCTTTGGACCTTTGCTTGGCCACCCTCAGCGTTCACATCTTGTACATGATAAAGAATACGCTGAATATGATAAATACCGCCGACGCTAAGCCGTTCCGTCGCCCGCAAGGCGACATCGTATAAGCGAGCCGAGCCATAGCCGGGTTTGAGCCCGCCGATGGCGCGCAACAACGCTGTGTCAAATACCTTGAAGGCCCCGGTATAGTCCCACGAGAAAAATAAGTCAGGATTCCAGTCTGGCTTGAAATGGGGTGCAAAACGCTTCCCTTGAACGTCAATCCTGTCTTCGTCGGCATAGATGAACCCTGCATCGCCGTGGTCTACGATGACCTGCGCCACCCGGTACAGCGCGTCCACAGGCAGCAAGATATCTTCATCGAGAAAAATAACGCTTTCCCCAATCACCTTCGCCAGCACAAGATTCACGGCATGTTCCAATGCTCCCACTGGCGCGCGTTCACATCGGATCCGCGAATCCGACGCGGCAAAAGCGCAAGGAAGAAAAAGTCCGGGTCCGCCCGGGGCATCGGATACGATCCACAACTCCCAATTCAAATAAATTTGATTGGTTATCGACTTGATCGTTGCACTGAACCGTTTTTCGGTGGTCCCGTCAAGTGCCATGACTATGGATATCAGGGGTTGTCTTTCCATTCCCGTCAACGCCGCAGTCACCGTCGCGGGGTCATTGCCACCCTTTGCTTCATGATCGGCGATCCAAGTCCCGTAGTCGTCGACGTACGGAGTTACCGTGGTTGCAAAGCGCCATCTGTGTAGTAGCCCTTTCACACCTTCTTCGCACCAAATTCTGATAATTCTGGTGCCGACACCCGAAAAGCCACCGTGGGTCTTGAATATCGAGAGAGTTGCTCCGATGACATGCCGGATTCGCGTCATTTTCGTCAGAATACTCTCCCATAATCAAGCGCCCAAGTGCACAACATGTACATGCATATCTTCACTGCTTTGCTGCAACCGGGCATCAATCATGCGCTCTCATTGCAAGCTCCTGAAAAGACGTTCAACCCTAATCATCGTGGGTATGACGTACTTGTCAGGAAACATGAATGCAACAGTGAACAGTGCACGTTGAAACTTTGGAAGATAAGGCACAATTTCTCGAGCGCCATCGAGATTTTTATTATTCAATCCTTTTCCCGCGCGATATTGTTCCAGCGATTGATTCAAAAACTGCCAGAAGAATCGCACTGAAATCATACGTATCCTAAATATATTAGCGCCATTATCGGCATAGTTTCTCAACAACTTCTTCCAGTAGTAAGTGCGACTCGTCAGCATCCGATGCGAAAAGCTATAGTTATCACCATACATTCTCCAGCGCAATGTCGAAACGGGCAGGTAGAAAATCTTACCTTTCTCGAACAATCTCAGAAACAAATCGTCATCTTCGTATCCTGAAAGATTTTCATCAAATCCTCCAACCTGATCGAATATTTGTTTCTTTATTGTCATCAGTCCGGGCATGACAATAATATCCTTGAAAAGGATATCCTCAATCACCTTCTTCGGATGTGGCCAGCCAAAACGGTGCACCTGGTGAATTCGCCCGTAAATGACGTTGTCATCTCCGTCAATGATATCCGCATCGGTGTATAAAACATCAATATCCTTATCACTCAACCATGGAACAACCTGTTTCAGCTTGTTTTCATACCATTCGTCGTCTTGGTCGATAAAGCCAATGTAGTCTCCATTGCAAGCCTTCACGCCAAAATTCCTGGCACTCGATTGCCCTCCATTCTCCTTGAATAGGTACATGGCACGCAAATCGGAATGGTGCGCCAAAAACTCCTCATACACTTGGCGTGTATTATCGGTTGAACCATCATCGACGACAATCAATTCAAAATTCTTGTAGGTTTGATTGGCAATGCTTTCCAACGCGCTCAGGAAAAATCCTTTTTTAATTCGACACGCATTGTAAACGGGCATGATCACTGAAATAAGAGGCTGATCAACAGTTTCTATTGGCGCGATCAATTTTTCGCCCGCGAATCCCTGAGAGATTTCTGGCAACCCATTCGGCCAGGGAAGGATGCCAACAATGCGACGCACCCCTTTTTTTATCGACTGCTTGATACGTAAAATCACCAGCCCAATCCATCTTACCGGGGCACTCAAACGCCAGCTTGTCGAATGAAATATTTCGTGAAGCCATGCATCTCTGGCTTGAATTATGATGTCCTTTTCGCCAACAAGACGCACATTCTCATTCAATTTATCTTGCAGTTCCTTATTTTTCAGGATCAAATCCTGCAAGGCAAGCTCTCGCTCTTTCAACACGGAAATTGAATAATCAAGCTTATTGCGTAGTTGATCAAGCTGCACCAACGCAATATTTGAAGCAGCATTCAACATATCGTCTATTTGCGTCCCCGACCATATCTGTTTCCATTTCTCGAAAATCTGCTTTCTGGCGTCGCGCTTCAATACATCATCCGCTTGCACGCCAACGCCGGAAGTCCCGCTCTTCCGGTAATAGGCACTGAGTCTGTCCACATGGACAAAGCGGGAAAGCTTCCCGAGTTGCAGGAGGAAATCCCAGTCTTCATATACATCGAATGTCTCGTCGAAACGCAGGCCCTGATGGAGCAGAGTCCGAGCAAACAGAACGGCATGAATGGGGATGAAATTTCCGCCATACAGGCGGCCCAGATCGAATGGCGCATTCAGCGGTTCAATGCCCAATCGCTCCCTGCTCACTCCCCGAAATTCGACCCCGGAGTAGGCAACCCGACAAGGGCCTGCGTCCTTCAGCGCCACCACCAGCGCTGAAATATGCTCAGGCGCCAGCCAGTCATCGTCATCCAGAAATAGTAGGTAATCGCCATCCGCGCTATCGAGTCCAAGGTTTGCTGCGGGGCCCCGCAGCAGGGGAGTTCCTGTGCTCACCACGCGAAGCGGGAAGCGCCCGCACCAAGCGCCCAGTTGGTGGTGCGCCTCGCCCCGGGCATTGATCACCACCACCTCAATATTCGGATAAGTCTGCAACGCCACCGAATCTAGCGTGTCCTGCAGAAGCGGACGGTCCATGCTACGGACCAGAATACTCACCTTGGGTATATCTCGTCTCGTCATGGGCAGGCCAAGCCTGTTCTGGCGCTGGTATTCCGATTCGTACAAACCCAACACATCAAGATCCAGTACGTCCGCCGAACTCATGAAATAGGCTTCTGCCGCAGTCACGCGGGAAGGCAGCGTATACGTCCTGAAACGGTTGAGCGCCGCAATGTGCTGGTCGTAAGGCTGCTCCTTCAACTGGGAGGAAAAGCATGCCATGGCCGCCTGCTTGCGCTCCCGCAGCTCGCTGATATCCAGCAACAGATTGGGCCGCGCCATGGGCACACCCACCTCGTACATGGCCAGTTTCAACTCACCGCCATGACGCCGTACGGCTTCCACTGCCGCCATCCCTAGGGCTCGATGGTCAGGATGCATCTCATGGATGGAAGGCGCGTATACCATGTCTGCCGCGAAGGTATCAATGGCATCCGCGATCCTCCGCACGAGAAACTCGCCATACTCGATGCCCCGGTCCGGCAAGCCCCAGAATTCCGGCACACCATAGTCCAGGACCGAAGCGGCCCTGCTGCTCTCCTCCTTGCGCTGATCGGCATAGGCGGCTTGCGGCGCATCCCCGGCGCGGTATTCACCGTTGCTTGCAATGACCACATGCACCGCATCCCCTGCAGCCACGTGACACATGATCGCCCCACCGCAACCGAACACCTCGTCGTCAGGGTGGGGTGCCAGCACCAGCGCCCTGCTCCCGTCGATCTTCTTGACGGAATCATAAGGAATAAGCCGATTTTCCATCTCGTTCAGTTGCGGCGCGGTTTTTTCGATGCGGTTTGTCATTTGGTTTTGGAGCATCCCTCGCACGCCCGCATAAAAATGCCGTTCCACAGGTTGAAGCGAACGTTTTCGTAATGCTGGTTGCTGAGGATTTCATCGATGGGATGGTTGAAAATATTCCATTTTTCGTCCATCGGCTGCTTGATCTGGCAGCAGGGGGTTACATCGCCTGAAAGCAGGGAATAAATCCATTCCTCGTCGCAATTCGGCCGCAGGCCATTACGCGTGCCGCTATTGCTGATCGGCAGGTTCTCCCGTTGCGCGAATTCCACCACGGAAGGTAGCGCCACACCAGCGTAGCCGTCATTGATCGCCGCTGCAATCTCAGGCGCATCATCGAGCAGGCCGAGCTTGTCCGCGGGATAGATTTCAATGTAGGAACGCTTAAGATTGAGCGATTGAAAAGACTCGATCACGTCCACGCCGCGGCGCTTCGCCTCCTCCGCGATGGCCGGCATCTCATTGCGGGTGTGGGTAAACAGCGTCCCCTTCAATCCGACTTGGGGATATTTGTAACCGTTAGCATCCCGGTAGGTGGCCAAGCGCTCGATTCCCTGCCACACCTTGGCCAGATCGCCGTCTAGCCGCGAAGCCGCGAAGGTCTCGGGGTCGGTGGAGTCAATCGAGATGGAAATATAATCCACGCCCGACTCGCAAAGCTTCGTCACCACGCTCTCGCTGAACGCCGAGCCATTGGAGATGGTCGCCACGCGAATACCCTTCCCCTTGGCCACCCGCACCATGTCGAAAAAGCGCTTGTGCAGCAGAGGTTCACCTTCTCCAACCAGCGCCAAAACTTCGAGTCCGGGAAAATTATCCAGCGCGCGCACGAAGCCATCGAAGTCGATATCTTCCTGCTTCATATGGCGACCGATACAGTACCAGCAGTTGAAATTGCAGCGTGTGGTCGGTTCGAGATTCAGAAATTTCGGCTTGCGCGACCACAGCCGCGCATCGACGGCAGTAAGACTGGCATAGCTCGCCGACGCGCCGGGATTGGCCACATGCGCCCATGCTTGTGCTCGGTCAGCGTAATCCTTGCGCTCGACGCGCGGCAACGCATAATCGCCGCATTGATAGCAGTACAACAGTGAGGCATCGTCCTGCCAATAGTCGGCACCAAAACGAAGCCGGCTCCGGATGCGCACTGCGCGCCGCGCCCGGCAAAGCGGACACTCATGGTAGTCAGTCTCTGGCAGCGGTAATTGCGGCTCCTGCGGCCTCAAGTGGCTGTGCGCTTTTTCCCACAGCGCGCTGACGTTCTCGTCCTCGCCGATCTGGCTCTTGCGCAAGGGCGCCACCAATCGTGTCATCAAGTTTTTCATATTCGGCCTTTGTTCCTTGTCGGTATCAATGAAAATCCGTGTCGCCCGCCATCAGCCACCAGGCGCCCTTCATCTTCTCGGCTCTTGCATCAGATGTCCAGCAACTGGTCGGAATGCAGATATCCAATGCCTCTTCCCTTCCGTCGCAGGCAAAGAACAGCGGCAAATGGTTTCGCGTAATCCAGCAATACAGGTACGGCAGACCCCAGCGGCCTGTCATTCGACGTGCCTGATCAACAACAGGATCCAGATTGCGCAGGGGCCCGATCACATCCAGCAGCTCGCATGAGGCTTCGTGGCGTCGCAACACCGCAATGCCCAACGGCCGCCCAGTAAACCGCGTCGACACCAGCAGAACCTCGTAGTGGTGATGGGGGTGGCACAAGTAGCGGTGCGCCAGATACGCCCAGTCGCGCATGCCCACCACGTGACTGATTCGCCAGCGGGGGGGCGCGCTCTTGCGCAGGATTCGCATCCAGCCGTCAGTGACCTTCATTAGGCTTGCCGATTCCGGTTCGATCAGAACAAAACCAAAGCGCTTCCCGATGGCGACCAGATAGTCCCGCCAGTGGGCCAAGCGGAGTTGATCAGTTAAATCCTCCCGAGCCACCAGCACAACGATACCGTCCGCCTTCAATGCAAGGTCCAACTGCTCGAACAACACAAGAGGATGGACGTCCGATGTCAAGTCCGCGATTACCGCCAGGTCGAACTGCCGCCCGGCCGTCTCTGGCCGCGCCAAATTCACCTGCACCAAACCCCGCGCGGTTCGGTCGGGATGCTGAACATAGTCCGCCTGATCACGCCAACGCAACCGGGCGACGCGATGGCCTTGCACCTCCAGAGTCGGTGCCAAGGCACCGACGGACTCGGCCAGTAAAAGCACATCGACCAACGAAGCAGGCAAAAGCTTTTCCACCAGCGCATTTAGACGACTCTCGGTATCGGATTGGACCATGCTACTGGTTAACGTCATTTCATGCTGACTTGACAAGCCCAAATTTTAGCGCTCGCGCGACAATGGAAACCGTGGGTTTTTTGATTGCAATATCTAACCTCTTGCACTTAACGGCGGTCTCCGGAAAGCTCGCGGGAACCATCAGGACATGGGGACTATCGGCCGTCATGAGGGTCATTATCCGGTCTTCAAAAGGGATCGCCGATTGTGCCAGAGCACCCGCCACGCCAGCGGATCACGCTTCAAGAGCCGCCCGTGTCCTTGCCGTCCGCCGAAGCCGCGGCGCCGGCCACGCTGTGCCAGTTGTGCACCAGCGAGACCAGCCCTTGTTCGAGCGACTGCTGGCTGAAATGCAGTGTTGCCACATTGGCGGCGGTGTCATAAACATGGATGCCGTTCTCACTGAGCAGGTACACCCATACAAAATACTCGCCCTTGAGCAGGGGAATGTTCGGGAACTCTATGGTGGCGGTGCCGCGGCCCGATTCATCACGCGCCAGTTCAAGCCCGGCGACATGCGAGCCGCTGCTGGTCAGCATGCGCCCATCGGGAGCATTCAGCGTGACGGCAACCACCGGCGACGGCAGTGCCAGGTCCGATGCAAAACCGACGCTGATGGCGAGCGTCTGCCGGGCGCTTTGCACTTCCAGCGACGTTCCCACCGCGTCGTCCACCCGCGTCTGCACCGCCAGGATGCGGGCGTAACCCTTGGGCGACAAAGCCGCGCCCGCAGCCCCAGCAGTATCCGCGGCAGAGCTTGCAGAGGCCTCCTGAACCGTTTCCCGATCCAGAAAGCTCTGGTAGCGCGCCACCACCGAGGCTGGATCGCCTGCCTGCTGAACCGCGCCTTTTTCAAGCCACAGCGCCCGGGTGCACAAGGCCTCGACCTGGTACATCGAGTGCGAGCAGAAAAGAATCGTCGCGCCCTTGTTCTTCAAGTGCATGATGCGGTCGAACGACTTGCGCGCAAAGGCGCCGTCGCCCACCGAGAGTGCTTCGTCGATGACCAGGATATCGGGGTCCACGCTGGTCGCAATTGAGAAGGCGAGCCGCATGTACATGCCGCTTGAGTAGGTCTTGACCGGCTGGTGGATGAAGTCGCGGATGCCGGAAAAATCAACGATGGCTTCGTAGCGTGCGTCAATCTCGGCCTTGCTCAGCCCCAGGATCGAAGCGTTGAGGTAAATGTTCTCCCGCCCGGTGAACTCGGGGTTGAATCCGGCGCCGAGCTCCAGCAGGGCGGCCACGCGGCCGCGGACCGTGACGTTTCCGGACGACGGCGTGAGTGTGCCGCAAATGAGTTGCAGCAGGGTGGATTTGCCAGCCCCGTTGCGCCCCACCAAGCCGAGAACTTCGCCTTTTCCAAGCTCAAAGCTGACATCGTTCAGGGCCGCAAACTCACGGTAGTAGCGCCGGTTTTTTCGCGCCAGCATCTGCTTGAGCCGATCAATCGGGCGCTCGTAAAGCTGGAAGGCTTTGCCCAGCTGCCGCGCGACAATGGCCGGGCTAGAGGACATCGGCGAAACCCTTGCGCGTCAACTGGAAAAAACCGGCGCTGGCAATAGCGAACACGCAGGCCAGCAGCGCATACACCCCAAGGGCGCCCCAAGCCGGCCATTGCCCCTGCAGCACCACCTCCCGGACCTGCTCGATGATCAGCGTCAGCGGGTTCAGGTTCATCCAGAACTGCCAGCGAACGTCCAGCGTGTTCACGGAGTAGAACACGGGGGACATGAACATCGCCAGGCTGACGACCATGGTCATCATCTGCCCGACGTCGCGCACAAACACACCCAGGGCAGACAAGAGCCAGCCCAGGCCGAGCAGAAACGGCAGGAAGGGCAGCAACACCAGCGGCAAGGCCACGGCGGTCACCGGCAAACTGCCGCGAGTCGCCAGCAGCACGAGCAGCAGGGAAACCACGCTGATCAAGAGATGAAACAGGCCCGACAGCACCGTCACCCAGGTGAGCACCTCCACCGGAAAAATCACTTTTTTGACCAGATTGGGTTGATCAACGATCAGGTTGGGCGCCCTGCTGGCCACTTCAGCAAAGAGATTGAACACGATCAGCCCGGCAAAAATCTGCAAGGCAAACTCAAGCCCTCCCGCGTTGACAGCCCCCGGCCATTTGGCCCGGAAGACGCCAATGAACACGAATGAATAAACCCCCAGCATCAGCAGCGGGGTCAGAAACGACCAGGTCAGCCCCAGCAGCGAGCCCCGGTAGCGCCCCAGCACTTCCCGCCTGGCAAACTGCCAAAGCAGCGAGAC
>CAYJMW010000060.1:13792-24052 GCA_964371235.1 uncultured Polaromonas sp. | reverse complement strand
TTAACCCGTGTTGCGCAGCCCGGCTGCAATGCCGTTGATCGAGATGTGAATGCCGGTTTGCACGCGCTGGTCGGTCTGGCCCGCGCGGTAACGCCGGATCAGTTCGACCTGCAGGTGGTGCAGCGGGTCAATATACGGAAATCGGTGGCGGATGGAGCGTTGTAGCGCAACGTTGCCGACCAGCCGCTGCCGGTCGCCGGTGATCAGCGTCAGTGCTTGCGCGGTGCGGTGCCACTCGGCCTCGATCGCGCCGAAAATCTTCTTGCGCAGCCGGGCGTCGCTCACCAGCTCGGCATAGCGCGAAGCCAGCGCCAGATCGCTTTTGGCCAGCACCATGTCCATGTTGCTCAGGAGGGTGCGAAAAAAAGGCCACTGCCGGTACATGGTTTGCAATACCTTGAGTGCCTGCTTGCGGCTTGCCGCACCGCCGCCGTGCTCAAGCCACTGCTCGATCGCGGTGCCAAAGCCATACCAGCCGGGCAGGGTCAGGCGGCACTGGCCCCAACTGAAGCCCCAGGGGATGGCGCGCAGGTCTTCGATTTTCTGCGATGCCTTTCTGGAGGCCGGGCGCGAGCCGATGTTGAGCTCGGCGATTTCACGGATCGGCGTGGCGCTGAAAAAATACTCGGTAAAACCGGGCGTTTCGTACACCAGCGCGCGGTAGGCCGCCATGCTCGATTGCGACAACTGCCCGGCCGCCTGCAGAAATGCCCGGGTCGCCGGCTTGGTGGGTTGCAGCAGCGTGGCCTCCAGGGTGGCGGCAACCAGGGTTTCGAGGTTGCGGCGGCCAATTTCCGGGTTGGCGTATTTGGAACCGATGACCTCGCCCTGCTCGGTCAGGCGGATCTGCCCGCGTACCGTGCCGGGCGGTTGCGCCAGGATGGCCTCGTAGCTCGGGCCGCCGCCGCGTCCCACCGTGCCGCCGCGGCCGTGGAACATGCGCAACTTGATCTGGTGCGAGATGGCCAGTTCATCGAATACCTCAACCAGTGCAATCTCGGCGCGGTACAGCTCCCAGTTGCTGGTGAAAATGCCGCCGTCCTTGTTGCTGTCGGAGTAGCCGAGCATGATGTCCTGCTCCGCGCCGCTGCGCTGCACCAGCTGCGCGATGCCGGGCAGGGCGTAAAACTCGCGCATGATCGGCGCGGCGTTGCGCAGGTCTTCAATGGTTTCAAACAGCGGCACCACGATCAGGTCGTGGCTGGCCTGGCTGTCGAGTGTGCCCGGCATGAGCCCCACTTCTTTTTGCAGCAGCAGCACTTCGAGCAGGTCGCTCACCGTTTCGGTGTGGCTGATGATGTAGTGGCGAATGGCCTCCTTGCCAAAACGCTCGCGCGCTGTGCGGGCCGCCTCAAAAATGGCCAGCTCGCTTCGGGCCAGCGTCGTGTAAGTCGCGTCCATGACGCGCAGTGGCCGGGCATCGTTGAGAAGGCGCAGCAGCAGGATGCGCTTGGCGGCCTCGTCCAGGCGGGCGTATTGGGGCTCGACGCGCGCGACCGCCAGCAGCTCGGCCAGCACCGCTTCGTGCTTGTCGGAACTCTGGCGCAGATCGACCGTGGCCAGGTGAAAGCCAAACACTTCGACTGCGCGGATCAGCGGCTGCAGGCGCTGCGCAATCAGTGCTTGCCCGTGATGGGTTTTCAATGACGCTTCGATCGTGCGCAGATCGGCCAGGAAATCTTCGGCCAGGACATAGGCATTTTGCGGCGCCACCGCATGGCGCGCCGCTTCGCCGCCAGTCAGCGCCTTCAGCGTGGCGGCCAGCCGCGCGTAAACACCAGTCAGCGCGAGGCGGTAGGGCTCGTCCTTGCGGTGCTCGCTGGTGTCGGGCGAGTCTTCGGCAAGCCGGCGCATCGCGTCGCTGACAGTCATGAGCGCCGCCGACATGGACAGCTCGCTGCCCAGAAAGTGAACTTTGGTCAGATAGTGGCGCAGCGCCACTTCGGCCTGCCGGGCCAGCGCATGGTTCAGCGTTTCGGCGTTCACATGCGGGTTGCCGTCGCGGTCGCCGCCAATCCACTGGCCCATGCGCAGGAAGCTGTGCACCGGCTGGTTGCCGAGCTCGCGCTCCAGGTTGGCGTAGAGCTTGGGAATCTCGCGCAGGAAGGTGGTTTCGTAGTAGCTCAGCGCGTTTTCGATTTCGTCGTCCACCGTGAGCCTGGAAACGCGCAGCAGCCGGGTTTGCCACAGTTGCACCACGCGGGCGCGCAACTGCGCTTCGTTGGCGGCAAGCTCGCGCGGGGTCAGCTCGTCCCTGGCGCCATTGACCGACTTCGCCAAGGCCGCAATGTCGTCACGCGCCGTGAGCAAGTGGGCAATAGCGCGTTCGGCATCGAGCACGCTCTTGCGCTGTACTTCTGTCGGGTGGGCAGTGAGCACTGGCGAGACGAAACTGTGCGCCATGGTGCTGGCGATGGTCTTGGCCGTGATGCCTGCCGCGCGCAGGCGCGCCAGCGCCACTTCGATGCTGCCTTCCTGGGTGTCGCCGGCGCGCTCGTGGACGGCGCGGCGGCGAATGTGGTGCCGGTCTTCAGCCAGGTTGGCCAGATGGCTGAAGTAAGTGAAGGCCCGGATGACGCTGACGGTCTGGTCGCCTGAAAGGCCCTTGAGCAGCTTTTTCAGCGCCTTGTCGGCCTCCTGGTCGGCATCACGGCGAAAGGCCACCGACAGTCGTCGCACCTGCTCGATCAGCTCAAAGGCGGCGACGCCATCCTGTTCCCGAATCACGTCGCCCAGGATGCGGCCCAGCAGGCGGATGTCTTCGACCAGCGGCCGTTCATCGTCCCTGAATTGCCCGGGCGTCCGGGTCTTGGCTTGGTCCCTGACGGCCTCTTTGACTTTCTTTGCGCGTGCGGAAGTGACCATCGGTGCCCTCTGTGTCTGAAGCGTCCATGCTAGCATTCACTCTGCCCCAAAGATTACAAACAGGTTACGAGTGTCCGCCGCGATGAAAACCGTCAGCAAAGTTGTGGAAAAAGTTGTCATTGCCACGCGCGAAAGCCGCCTGGCGCTGTGGCAGGCCGGGGATGTCAAGGCGCTGCTCGAATCGCGCCTGGGCTGGCAGGTGGAACTGCTCGGCATGACCACCCAGGGTGATGAAATTCTGGACCGCGCCCTGAGTCAAGTCGGCGGCAAGGGCCTGTTCGTCAAGGAACTCGAAGTCGCCTTGGCCGACGGGCGGGCTGATCTGGCGGTGCATTCGCTCAAGGATGTTCCGATGGATTTTCCCGAGGGCTTTGCGCTGGCTGGTGCTGCTCAAGGCGCTGCGGCCGGATATTGTCATGCAGCACTTGGCCGGCACTTAAAAAAAAGCCCAGCGCGAAGGCCGGTTGATCGTAAGTGAGTGGCTGGCTGGATGCAGGCTACGCCGTGGTGATGTCATGAGTTATGCGAAGCTCAATATTTACGGACAAGTTCTTATGCATCCATCAGGGCACTTCAGGGCCGCGTGACGATGTCGCCCCTGGTTTTGCCGACGATGTCAAACAGCTCTTTCTGCTCTCCCGCCGGCACCTTGAATTTGTCCAGCGACCTCTTGAACTCGCCAGCCATGACATCCCACTCCTTCGCGCTGATTTTCAGGTGGGTGTGCGATTCCTTCATCGCCTTGCCGGTGTACTTGCAAGGGCCGGCGGCGGCCTCGCAGACCATTTGCGAGACCTGGAACTTCAAGTAAGGCGCGGGAGAGTTCTTGCGGCCGGCGTCGATCGCCGGATTCTTGTTGAGCGTCTTGTTGACGACCAGATGATTGATGAAGTCATCGACCACCACGGTGATGCCCTTGAGGCCGCCGAGCCGTTCGTAGAGCGGCGGCTTCGGGGCATCGGCGGCTTGCGCCGACAGGCTGGCGGCAAGCGTCAGGCTGGTTGCGAATGCGAACAAGGAACGGATCTTCATGGCGTGGTTTCCTCTCGTGGTTTAAAGTTTGTCGGCGCGCAGGGAAATGCTCTTCACGCCGAATTTCCTGGTCGCCCCCTGGGCGTTGTCGGACAGGAAGCGGTACCGGTCGTTGACCTGCTCGGCCACGACGCGCAGCCCGGCGGCTTCGATCGCCTGTTTGTAACGTTCAAGCTGCCAGGCGCCGCCGATGCAGGCCGCCCACAGCGTGGTGTTGCAGGAAATCGTCTCGGGCAGCAGCACGTCGGTGACGATGTCGGCGATTGCCAGCCGGCCACCCGGGCGCAGCAGGCGGGTGATCTCGCGGAACACCTGGGGCTTGTCAACGGCGAGGTTGATCACGCCATTGCTGATTACCACATCGAAGCTGCCGTCCTCGAACGGCGCGGCGTCAATGTAGCCCTTGACGTAGGTGACGTTGCGCACGCCGTCGCGGCGGCGTAGCGCTTCGGCCTTGGCGCGTTGCGCATCGGTCATGTCCAGACCGATCACCGTTCCGGTCGGGCCGGTGATCAGGCTGGCGATGAAGCTGTCCATGCCCGAGCCGCTGCCGAGGTCGAGCACGCGCGCGCCCTCGATCTCGTCGAGGAAGTGGAAGTAGTAGCCGACGCCGGCGAACGAGTCGATGGCTTCGGCGGGAATGCGGTCGAGGTCGGCGGGGCGGTAGCCGAGCCGCTCAGCCATCACGCGGCCCATTTCGAAGTGGAACTCGCCGTGCGGGTTTTCCGCGACGTCGCGGTACATCGCCTGCACTTTGGTTTCGAGTTCGGCGCGGTTGACTTGTGGTGACATGGTGGGTCTTTCGGTTCAGGTGAAGCTCAGTGAAATAGCTGCAAGGGCGGCATGACAGGCGGCGCTGGTTGGGGTGACGCAAGCTGTATTGCAAAGCCCGTGCCAAGCGGCTGGCCTTGCCGGTTCACCTGGGAGAAGCCGCCGTTTCTGGCGCAATGAAGCGCCGCGGCGATGCCGAAAAGGACATGATCATGTCCGCTCGGACATGGCTCGGGCCCTGCCTGCGGGTACGCAGTTTGCTCGCAACCAAATCTTGACAAAAGGCGCACAATTCATGTGCGACATAACTGGACGGTTCTAAAAACTCGTGACGCACAATGAAACCGCTGCTGATCTTCCCCGCCGTTGCCGCGCCGCAGCAGGCGAGCGATACCGAACGCGAGCTGCGATTCGGCCCCGGCATGCGCGTGCAGCGCCTCACCGAGGCAGCTTTCCTGCTGGCGGCACTGTTTACGCAGGACCTGCGCTTTGCCTACGTGACCTTCGCGTTCAGCGTATTGCAGGCCATATCGCCGCGCTGGGCGCTGATCGCGCGACTGGTGGCACGGCTTGTGCGTTTCCGTGGTGAGCATCGCATCGGCGACCTTTATTTTGACCTGCGCGGTTCGCGCGGTGCCTGTGCGATCTCGGTGTTCGCGCAGGCGGTCGGCATCGGCCTGGTGTGGGCCGGCCATCCGACGCTCGGCTTCATCGTCCTGACGATCCCGACCGTGTCGTTCCTGATGGCACCGACATTGGGTTTCTGCGCAGGCTGCTGGTTCTATGTGTTGGGACGCGACTGGCTGGCCGGACCCGGCTGGCGGAAGAGAGGCTTCGATGATTTCGATGACATCGCCATCGGCGGAGAAAACGGGGCGAATCAACCAGAACTGCGTGCTCCGGCGCAACGTTGAAACGCAGCCCTACGGTCGTTGCAGCGTTTGCTCGCTGCAGCTCAAGCAATGCCATGCCTGGCAGTCCAGCGGCTGGAGCTTCGGGCTGGTGGTGCTGACGCTGTCGCTGTTGCTCGTCCCATCTGGCTGGCCGCAGATACTGTTGGCCGTGGCCCTGCTGGGCTTGGTGGTGTGGCAGGGCATGGTCAACCACAAGCGCACCGACGATCTGATCTACGGCCAGCACCGCCTGCTGGGATTGACGCAGGAGCTGCGCGGCAAGCAATTGCTGATCGAACAGCAAAACGACAACCTCGCCGCCCTGGTCGATGCGCGTACCGCCGAGCTGCGCCAAGCCAACCTGCGCCTGGCCGCGGCCAACCTGGAACTGCTCGAGCTCGACCAGTTGCGCTCGGCGGTGCTTTCCAACGTGTCGCACGAGCTGCGCACGCCGCTGACCGGCATCCTCGGCTCGGCGCAGAACCTGCGCGATGGCCTGGCCGGCGGCTTGACGCAGGCTCAGCATGAATATGTCGAAATGATCGAGAGCGACAGCGGCCGGCTGATCCGCGTCGTCAACGAGTTGCTCGAATGGGGGCGGCTGCAGGCCGGGCACATCCGGCTGCAGCGCTCGCCGCTGGCGCTGCAGCCGCTGGTGGACGAAGTGTTCATGCTGCTGCGCCCGGCGGCCGAGCGCAAGGGCGTGACGCTGGTCCACGCCGGTTGCGAGGCGTCGATCGAGGCCGATGCTGACAAGCTCAAGCAGATCCTGATCAACCTGCTGGACAACGCGATCAAATTCAGCCGTGCCGACTCCAGCGTGTGCCTGCGCGCCGAGCCGAGCGCGGCCGGGCTGCGCATCCTGGTGCAAGACCAGGGCGCCGGCGTGGCGCCGGAAGATGTGCCGCACCTGTTCGAACGTTTCTTCCGTGCCCGTTCGGCCGACGGCGCGTCCGGCAGCGGCCTGGGCCTGGCGATCGCCCGCAACCTGGCGCGCTTGCACGGCGGCGACATCACGCTGCAATCGGCGACGAAACGCGGCAGCACCTTCACCTTGAACTTGCCCACTGCGGGCGCCGCTGCTTGAGCGCTCAATGACTCGCATTGTCATCGCCGACGACGACCCCAACATCGGCCGCATCCTGCGCGACCGCTTGAAGGAGTTCGGGCACGAGGTCGAACATGTGAGCGATGGCGTGGCAGCGCTGCGCATGGCCGATGGCGCTGACCTGCTGCTGCTCGACCTGGAAATGCCGCGCATGGACGGATTTGCCGTGCTCGACAGCTTGCTGGGCCAGGCCCGCGCGCCGATCGTGATCGTCATCACCGCGTATGGCGACATGTCCAAGGCGGTTCGCGCGATGCGCGCCGGTGCCTACGACTTCATCGCCAAGCCCTTCGACGCCGCGACCATCCAGTTGGTGGTGCGGCGCGCGCTCGAAACACGCGGGCTCAAGACCCAGGTACGCACCCTGCGCCAGGAACTCGGCCGCAAGCATGTCTGGGTGCGCGGCCCTGATCCCGGCATGGCGCGCATCGCTGAAACGGTGGAGCGGGTCGCACCGAGCACCGCCTCGGTGCTCTTGCTCGGGGAAACCGGCACCGGCAAAGAGGTGATCGCACGGGCCCTGCACCTGCACAGCACGCGCCGGGATCAGCCCTTCGTCGCGGTCAACTGTGCGGTGCTCAAAGGCGAACTGCTGGAGAGCGAACTGTTCGGCCATGAGAAGGGCGCCTTCACCGGCGCCGACCGTGCGCGCCCCGGCCGGGTCGAGACTGCACGAGGCGGCACGCTGTTCCTGGACGAGATCGCCGAGCTGCCGCTGGTCGCGCAGGCCAAGCTGCTGCGGCTGATGCAGGAGCGTGAGTACGAGCGCCTGGGCAGTGACCGCACCCAGTGCGCGGACATCCGACTGGTGGCGGCGACGCATCGCGATTTGCCCACTGCCATCCGGGCCGGCAGCTTCCGCGAGGATCTCTATTACCGGCTGAAGGTCATCAGCATCAGGATTCCGCCGCTGCGCGAGCGCCCCGACGACATCCTGCCGCTGGCCGAGTGGCTGCTCGACAAACATGCCTCGGAGTCGGCGCGCACGCCGCCGCGCCTGGCGACCGAAGTGCGTCAGGCCCTGCTGCGCTACGGCTGGCCGGGCAACGTGCGCGAGTTGTCCAACGTGATGGAGCGCTTCGTGCTGCTGGCCGGCGACAGCGTCGAGCTGTGCGACCTGCCCGAGGAATTGACGGGCGGCGACGCAGCCACCGGCGCCGCGGCGCTTATCGATACGGAAGAGTTGTTTGCGTTGGGCTACAACCAGGCCGTGACCGCCGCCCGGCGCCTCATCGTGGTTCGCGCCCTCGAACAGGCCGGCGGCCACCAGACGCGGGCGGCGGAACGGCTGGGGGTCACTCAGCCCTACCTGTCGCGCCTGGTCAAGCAGCTTGGCATTGCGCGCGACGATGCGTGACGAGTGCCCGCTTTGGCCTTCCGGCATTCGGCCGCGGCCCGTAGGCGGGCCTGTCGGCCAGATTGGGCGCGATGTCGATGCCGATCTGTAGGCGCCGCTGTCACCATTGCTTCGTCTTTTTCCGGCTTGTGGGCTCTTGTTTTCTACTGCGGCATGCTAGCATTCACTCACCCCCAAAGATACAAACAGGTTACGAGTGTCCGCCGCGATGAAAACCGTCAGCAAAGTTGTGGAAAAAGTTGTCATTGCCACGCGCGAAAGCCGCTTGGCGCTGTGGCAGGCCGGGTATGTCAAGGCGCTGCTCGAATCGCGCCTGGGCTGGCAGGTGGAGCTGCTCGGCATGACCACCCAGGGTGATGAAATTCTGGATCGCGCCCTGAGTCAAGTCGGCGGCAAGGGCCTGTTTGTCAAGGAGCTTGAAGTGGCCCTCGCCGAAGGGCGGGCGGATCTGGCGGTGCATTCGCTCAAGGATGTACCGATGGACTTGCCCGAAGGCTTTGCGCTGGCCTGTGTGCTCGAGCGCGAAGATCCGCGCGATGCTTTTGTGTCGAACGCGTACACGTCGCTGGCTGATTTGCCGCAGGGGGCCGTCGTCGGAACGTCCAGTCTGCGCCGGCTGGTGCTGCTCAAGGCGCTGCGGCCGGATATTGTCATACAGCCCCTGCGCGGCAACCTTGACACGCGCTTGCGCAAGCTCGACGAAGGCCAGTACCACGCCATTGTGCTGGCCGCCGCGGGCCTGAAGCGCCTGGGGCTTGCGGCGCGCATTCGCAGCACATTTGCGCCCGCGGACATGCTGCCGGCAGCCGGGCAGGGCGCTTTGGGAATTGAAGTGCGCTCTGAGCGCGCCGATCTGATCGAAGCGCTGGCTGCGCTCGCGCACCAGCCGACCTGGCTGGCGGTGACGGCCGAGCGCACGGTGTCGCGCGCCATGGGCGGCAGTTGCTCGATGCCGCTGGCTGCTTTTGTTGCCGGCTCCATGCCTGGCGCGGCCCAGGCGGAAGGCAGCCGTGCCATGCAGCTCAATGCGGCCTGGGGCGATCCGGCCAGCGCCGATGCCGCGCCTGGCCTGCCCCTGACGCCTCTGGTGCAGGTGCAAAAAACGGCCGTGGTGCAAAGCTTTGGCCAGGCTCAGGCCCTGGGCGAAGCAGTGGCGGCTCAATTGCGCGCGGGTGGAGCGGTCTGGGCCGAAAACGCCCCGGCGCTGTAATGCCAGCCAGCGCGCGCACGCTGCGCGTCATTGTGACGCGGCCTGCGCGTGATGCCATGCACTGGGTGCGGCAGTTGCAGCAGGGCGGCGTTGCCGCCGAAGCCTTGCCGCTGATTGAAATTGCGCCAGTCTCGGCCACGGCGAGTGTGCAGGCGCTCAGGCAAGCCTGGCAAACGCTTGACAGTTACGCCGCCTGCCTGTTTGTCAGCGGCAATGCGGTAGCCCATTTCTTTAAGCAAAATGAGGCTCTGACCCACTATAACAGGGGACAGTATGCTATTAATAATATAGCAAATCAGGTGTCGGGACGGCTTCCGCCAGGCCTGCGTTTGCTGGCGCCCGGCCCGGGCACCGTGGCCGCGCTGGTCGCTGCCGGCGTTCCCGCCGGGCAGATTGATGCGCCCGCCGCGGATGCCCGCCAGTTTGACTCGCAGGCCCTGTGGGATGTGATTGGCCAGCGCGACTGGCAGGGCCGCCGGGTGCTGGTGGTGCGCGGGGAAAAACCGGGCGCCGCGGCGGAAACCACCAGCGCGCCGGGGCGCGACTGGATTGCCCGCCAGTGGCTGGCGGCCGGCGCGCGGGTTGATTTTGTGAGTGTCTATCAGCGCCGCGCGCCGCGCCTGACCGACGCGCAGCTTGAGCGTGCCCGCGCCGCCAGCAGCGATGGGTCGGTGTGGCTCTTCAGCAGTGCCGAAGCGGTGGCCAATCTGGTCAGTGAGCCCCAGCTCGACGCGGTGGACTGGAGCCGCGCCCGCGCCGTGGCCACGCATCCCCGCATTCTTCAGGCCGTGCAGGCCGCCGGTTGGGGTGTTGCTGTGGCGTCACGGCCGGCGCTCAAGGACATCAGGGACACACTGGGCTCGATAGAATCACTTGATCCATGAGCGACAGCCAACCCGACCTGCCCCAACCGCCCGCGCCCGAGCACCCGTCAGCGCCCGAACGCAGCGAAGGGCCGCCCAAGCCAAGTTCAGCCCCCTCGGGGGGCAGCGAGGACACGCCAGTGCCGAGCGTGGGGGCAGGT
>CAYJMW010000060.1:0-13692 GCA_964371235.1 uncultured Polaromonas sp. | reverse complement strand
TTCAGCCCCCTCGGGGGGCAGCGAGGACACGCCAGTGCCGAGCGTGGGGGCAGGTAACTTTTGGCTGGTGCCCCGCAAATGGGCGCTGCTGGTGGCCGCGCTGGCGACAGCCGGGCTGCTGGTGAGTGGCTTGCTGTGGCAAAAGCTGGGCAACATTCAGGAAGAACTCGCCCGCCGCAGTCTCGACTCGGGCGCGCAGGCGATCGAGGCGCGCACGCTGGCGCGTCAGGCCCAGGAAAGTGCGGGTGAGCTGTCGGCGCGGCTGGCGTTGCAGGAAAGCCGCATCAGCGAGGTCAGCCTGCAGCGCAGCCAGCTTGAAGAGCTGATGCGAAGCCTGTCGCGCTCGCGCGATGAAAACCTGGTGGTCGATATCGAGTCGGCGCTGCTGCTGGCCCAGCAGCAGGCGCAACTCACCGGTAGTGCCCAGCCGTTGCTGGCCGCGCTCAAGTCGGCCGACCAGCGCCTGTCGCGCGCCGCCCAGCCCCGGCTCAACCCGTTGCAGCGCGCCATTACCCGGGACATTGAACGCATCAAGGCGGCCAACCTCACCGATGTGCCCGCGTTGCTGCTCAAACTCGATGAACTGGCCCGGCTGGCTGATGATTTGCCGTTGGCCAACGCCATGCTGCCCCGCGTTGCCGCGCGCGCGGCCGCTTCAGCGGCTCCGCCAGCGCCTGACGTGAAGGCGTCAAGCCCGCGCAGCAGCGCATCGGCAGCCGACATCCCCTTGCCGTGGGTGTTTGACAAGCAGGCGCTTCGTGCCTGGGCGCAGCGGGTGCAGGGCAGCCTGTGGGAGGAAGCGCGCAAGCTGCTGCGTGTGAGCCGCATTGACCAGCCCGAAGCCGCCTTGCTGTCGCCCGAGCAGTCGGTTTTCCTGCGCGAGAACTTCAAGCTCAGGCTGCTCAATGCGCGCCTGGGGCTGCTGTCGCGCCAGACCGAAACTGCGCGCGCTGATCTGGTGAGCGCCAATGCCTGGCTGGGCAAATATTTTGACGCGTCGTCGCGCCAAACGCAGGCGGCCAGCCAATTGCTGGCCCAGGTGCGAAGCCAGCTCAAAACCAGCGAGTTGCCGCGCCTGGATGACACGATGGGCGCGCTGACCACGGCGGCGGCGGGTCGCTAAAGAGATCATGCGCGGCGCTCTCTGGCTTTTGGCGCTGTTTGGCGTGGCTGTTGCAGCGGCGCTGTTTGCGGGTAACAACCAGGCGGTGGTCACGCTGTTCTGGCCGCCGCACCGCGTTGACCTGTCGTTCAATCTGGTGGTGCTGCTGCTGGCCGCGCTGTTCATGGTGCTGTATCTGGCCTTGCGCGCGGCATCTGCCCTGTTCTCCCTGCCGGCCGAGGCCAGGCGCTGGCGCGCCCAGCAAAAGGAGCGCGCCATGCATGGCGCCTTGATGGATGCGCTGGCGCACTTGCTGGCGGGGCGTTACATCCGGGCAGCCAAGTCGGCGCAGGATGCGCTGGCGCAAGAGAAAAGTCTGGCGCGGCTGGACGAGGCGAGCGGGCACAATGCGGGCCGCGCCAGCCAGTTGCGCGCGCTGGCGCACCTGCTGGTGGCCGAAAGCGCGCAGTCGCTTCAACACAAGGCCTTGCGCGACGAGCACCTGAAACTGGCGCTTCGCAGCGTCGCCCCACGTGATGCCCAGGAGGTGCGCGAGGGGGTGCAGATGCGCGCCGTGCGCTGGGCGCTGGACGACCAGGATGGCGGCGCGGCGCTTGACTGGCTGAGTCAGTTGCCGCAGGGCGCGGCACGGCGTACGCTGGCCTTGCGCATGAAGCTGCGCGCCGCCCGGCAAGCGCAGCAAACCTTGCAGGCGCTGGAGACGGCGCGCCTGCTGGCCAAGCACCGCGCGTTCTCGCACGCCGCGGCGCAGAGCATTGTGCGCAGCCTGGCGCTGGAATTGCTCAATGAGGCGCACGATCCGGCGCAACTGCAGCAGGCCTGGCGCTCGCTTGACGAGAGCGAGCGCGACATGCCTGAACTGGTGGTTCATGCCGCCGCGCGCCTGATGTCGCTGCACGGCGAAGTGGCGCTTGCGCGCTCGTGGCTGCTTCAGGTGTGGGACCGCATGATGCTGCCGGGCTCAGGCATCTCCGACAAGGCGCGCATCAAGCTGATTATGGCGCTCGAGGCCGGTTTCGATTCGCTGGATGCCGCCTGGCTGGCCCGCATTGAGGCGGCGCAACTCAGCCGTCCGCGCGATGCCAGTCTGCAGTATCTGGCGGGAATGGCCTGCCTGAGCCGCCAGCTCTGGGGCAAAGCCGGGCAGCTTCTCGCGCAGGCGGCTCCCGACCTGCAGGACGCGACGCTCAAGCGCAATGCCTGGCGGGCTCTGGCGGCGCTGGCCGAGCAACGCGAGGACGAGGTGGCTGCCGCGCAGGCCTACAAGCGCGCGGCCCAGGTTTAGCGCTGAAATCAGGTGGCGAAAATGAAAAAGGCCCGCTTGCGGGCCTTTTTGCTTGCACCTGCGCGCTGCAGGCACCGGTGGGTCAGTTGGCGGACTTTTCAAAAGGCAGCGTCATGGCAGCCAGATCGCGCTGGGTCTCAACCAGCACCAGCGGCGCTTCGCTGGAGACAGCCTTGGGTGGGCGCTCACGCGGAATGTGCGCCGGTTTCGCTTCAGCGGCAATCGCCGCTTGCGCCTCGGCAATCTTGGCGGCATCGGAATTGATCCACTGCAAACCTGAACCCTGGGCCACCTGGGCCAGGTCCTGCAAGGGCAATTCGTAGGATTGAACCTTGGGCAGGGCCGTGGCCGCGGGCGCCGCTGCCTGCACCGGGGACGGCGCGGTGGCCACCACCGGCGCTACAAATTCAGTAGCTAAGGGCACACGTTCCTGCTGGGCTTGAGGCCTGTTTGATTGCGAAGGCTGGAACGATGGCGAAGCCTGCGCGATCGCGCCAGCCGCCTCGGCACCGGCTGGAGCGGGCTGCTCGTCGCGCTCTTCGTCCGCACTGCGTTCACGGCGTTCGCGGCCATAGCGGTCGCGGCTGCGGCGTTCGCGCGGCTGGCGGTCCTGGCCTTCATCGGGCCCATCGGCGCGAACCTGAATGTCAGTGGACGAGGCGGGTACCACCGGGTTGCCAGCCTCGTCCGCGCCATCGACCACTGCGGGGTGCGCGGCGTCAAAACTGTCGGCCTGGCTGCCGATGCCTGGCGCGCCGCCAGCGTCGGGGCGGTCACCGCGGCGGTCATTGCGGCGGCCACTGCGCTCACCGCGTTCACGCCGGCCTTCACTTCGGCCCTCGGCGCGAGCGGCTGGCTGACGTTCGCCATCACGATCCATTTCCTGAACCGGTCGGTCCTGGCGCTGGGCATCCGCCTCGCCGCTCATGGCAGCTGCCATGGCCGCCTGATTGGCCAGTGCCAGGTCCTGCTCCACGGCGTCGCGCGGAATGCGTTCGCCACGTTCGCGGCGGTTGCGCTCACCCCGGCCTTCGCGGTTTTCACTGCGCGGCTGTTCCTCGCCGCGGATTTCGCTGCGCGCTTCACGGCGAGCGTCGCCCGCCGGTCGCTCCTGGCGTCCTGTTTCAGTCCGGCCTTCAGGCGCGCGCTCACGGCGCTCGCCATTGCGGCTTTCGCTGCGGCCGCGGCCACCGCGGCGACCTTCACGGCTGCCGCGTTCGCCGCGCTCAGACCGCTCAGGGCGCCCTTCAGGGCGGCCCTCACGCCGCGCGTCGCCAGCGTGTTCGGCCTTTGCCACGTCTTTGGCGGCAGGCGCCGCAGTTGGCGCTGGCGCGCCGCCAAGCAGGCTCTTGAGCCAGCCAAAAACCCCCTTTTCCGCCGCCACTGGCGCCGCCGCAGCACGCGCGGGAACTGGCTGGTGGGGCGTTGTCTGCGCTCTGGGCGCGGCCGCGGTTTTGGGCACGGCGACCGGCGCGGGCGCATCTGGCAGCACGCCCTTGATCACGGGTGTTTGCCGATTGGTCGGTTCCTGCGAGCGGCGCGTCACGCTGGTGGGGTCTTCAATCTCGTCGGCCAGTTTGTAGCTGGCTTCAATATTGTCCAGGCGCGGGTCGTCGTGCTTGAGGCGCTCCAGCCGGTAGTTGGGCGTTTCCAGCGTCTTGTTGGGAACCAGCAGCACGTTGATGCGCTGCTTGAGTTCGATCTTGCCGATCTCGGAGCGCTTTTCATTGAGCAGGAACGACGCCACATCGACCGGCACCTGGCACAGCACCGAGGCCGTGCTGTCTTTGAGCGACTCTTCCTGGATGATGCGCAGAATCTGCAGCGCCGAGCTTTCGGTGTCGCGGATGTGGCCGGAGCCGCCGCAGCGCGGGCAGGGAATGGAGGCGCCCTCATTGAGCGCCGGGCGCAGGCGCTGGCGGCTCATTTCCATCAGGCCGAATTTGCTGATGGTGCCGAACTGCACGCGCGCGCGGTCTTGCCGCAGCGCGTCGCGCAGGCGGTTTTCGACATCGCGACGGTTGCGCGACTCTTCCATGTCGATAAAGTCAATGACGATCAGGCCGCCCAGGTCGCGCAGGCGCATCTGGCGCGCCACTTCCTCGGCCGCTTCCAGGTTGGTGCGGGTGGCGGTTTCCTCGATGTCGCCGCCCTTGATGGCGCGCGCCGAGTTCACATCAACCGACACCAGTGCCTCGGTGTGGTCAATCACGATGGCGCCGCCCGAAGGCAGTTGCACGGTGCGGGCATAGGCCGATTCGATCTGGTGTTCGATCTGGAAGCGAGAGAACAGCGGCGCGTCGTCGCGGTAGCGCTTGACGCGGTGTTCGTGCTCGGGCATCACGTGGGCCATGAACTGGCGCGCCTGTTCATAGACATCGTCGGTGTCGAACAGGATATCGCCGATGTCGCTGTTGAAGTAGTCGCGGATGGCGCGGATGACCAGGCTCGATTCCTGGTAAATCAGGAAAGCGCCTTTGCCGCCCTTGGCCGCGCCGTCAATCGCGGTCCAGAGCTTGAGCAGGTAGTTCAGGTCCCACTGCAGTTCGGGCGCGCTGCGGCCGATGCCGGCGGTGCGCGCGATGATCGACATGCCGTTGGGGTACTCAAGCTGGTCCAGCGCTTCCTTCAGGTCGGCGCGGTCCTCGCCCTCGATACGGCGGCTCACGCCACCGCCGCGCGGGTTGTTGGGCATCAGTACCACGTAGCGGCCAGCCAGCGAGACAAAGGTGGTCAGCGCAGCGCCCTTGTTGCCGCGTTCTTCCTTTTCGACCTGGACCAGCATTTCCTGGCCCTCCTTGATCACATCGCTGATGCGGGCCTGGCTGACCGGCACGCCTTGTGCGAAGTATTGTTTGGAGATTTCCTTGAATGGCAGAAAACCGTGGCGGTCTTCACCATAATCAACAAAGCAGGCTTCCAGCGACGGCTCGACGCGGGTGACGACGGCCTTGTAGATGTTGCCCTTGCGCTGCTCGCGCCCTTCAATTTCAATTTCGTAGTCGAGGAGTTTTTGTCCATCGACAATCGCCAGGCGGCGTTCCTCCGACTGGGTTGCGTTTACCAGCATCCGTTTCATGGCTGTTCCTTTCTCGTTCTTCGCTTTCACGCGTCAAACATCACATGCCCAAATGGGCCAACGATGCCTGGAGCAACGCAGTGCGAACGCGGGGAATTGCCGGAGAGCTTTTGCCGCAACCGGGCCGACTGAAGAGAATCAGGCGGCTAGTTGGGGCTGGGCGTAGGCGCGTGGATGGAGTGAGCCGGGGTCCAGTTGGTATTAGCTACAAAAAACATAGCTACTTGCACCCGATTTACAAGGGTTACAGGCTGATTCATGCCATAAAGCAGGGCTAAAAAGCGCCGCCGGCATAGGGACATCAGACTGACCAGTGTTGTATTCAAGGGGCTACCCGTTAAAGGACTTGATCTCAGTTGAATCCGCATGCAGCCTTTTGTTCATGACGTGGGCTGCACGCATAATATTCCGTACTTGTGTTCGCAAAACATCGACTCGTCTGCATTGCCATTGCCTCGCCGCGAGGTGCCTGGCACTCGTCGCTTGCGGGCAATTGCCAGCATGGCATCGACCTTCCAGCGGGGCTGCCTGTTGGCCTTTTCAGGGGCTTTGCCTTCGCATGGACTAAACTCCAGACGAATCAACAACTTACAGCGCATCGCTAGTGAAACACATTATAGGGGCAGCTTCAGGCAATGCGCAGCAAGCGGTGAAAGTGCCTGTTCCCGGCGCTGTTTCTGCCGTGGTCCAGGCCTCGCGGCCCCCGCGCCAAGCGCCGGCAAGCCCTGAAACCCGCAGCGGCGCAGCCCTGTCGGCCGCACAGGCAACGCTGGTGACTGTGGACGAAGACTACGCGGGCCAGCGGCTTGACAATTTCCTGATTCGCCAGCTCAAGGGCGTGCCCAAAACCCACGTGTACCGCATCATCCGCAGCGGCGAGGTGCGCGTGAACAAGGGCAGGGCGCAGGCCGACACCCGCGTGGAATGCGGCGATATTGTGCGGCTGCCGCCAGTGCGGACCTCGCAGCGGGCCGATCAGAAGGCCCGCGCCATGGCCCAGGAGGTGGTGCGGCACGGCGCCAGTTCCACCGTGGGCGGCCCGGCGCCATCGCGCGAATTTCCGATTCTGTTCGAGGATGACTTCCTGCTGGCCATTGACAAACCGGCCGGCGTGGCGGTGCATGGCGGCAGCGGCGTGAGCTTCGGGGTGATTGAGCAACTGCGCATGGCCAGGCCCGAGGCTGATTTTCTGGAATTGGTGCACCGGCTGGACCGCGAAACCAGCGGCGTTTTGCTGATCGCCAAGCGGCGCATGGCGCTGAAACTGTTGCAGGAGCAATTCCGGGAGCGCGAAACCGACAAGGTCTATCTGGCGCTGGTCAGCGGCAACTGGCCCGCCAGGCTGCGCGTGATCGACCAGGCGCTTCACAAATACCTCTTGCCCAATGGCGAGCGGCGCGTCAAGGTGGTGGCCAATGACGATCCAGATGCCATGCGATCCATCACGCTGGTCAAGGTTAAGGCAGCTATTCCCGCCAGTCCCCTGGCGCCGGATAGACCGTTTACCTTGCTTGAAATCACCCTCAAGACCGGCCGCACGCACCAGATTCGCGTGCATATGGCCAGCGCCGGGCATCCGATTGCCGGGGACGACAAATATGGCGACTTTGAGCTGAACAAAGCGCTGCAAAGGTCCGCCGCTGGCGCAGCTTCGCTCAAACGCATGTTCCTGCACGCCTGGAGCCTGAAGTTCAAGCATCCAAAAACCCGGAAAACCGTTCATCTGCATGCGCCCTTGCCCGGGGAGTTGCAGCAGTTCCTGCCAACGCGCCTGCTGGAGCCTCCCCGCGAACCGTCAGAAGAGCCTGAAAATTCCTGAGGAAATGTGTCGGCGCGTCACGCACAGGTCGTTGCGGCCAGCGACAATCCGTTCATGCACACCCGACAATTTGACCTGATTGCCTTCGACTGGGACGGCACGCTGTTTGACTCGACCAGAATCATCGTGCGCTGCATTCAGGCCGCGGTGCGCGATGTGGGCGGAACCGTTCCCAGCGACCAGGCGGCGGGTTACGTGATCGGGCTTGGTCTGATGCAGGCGCTGGCCCATGCCGCGCCCGATGTGCCGCCTGCAAAATACCCCGAATTGGGAGCGCGCTACCGGCACCACTACGCGGCCAGCCAAAACGACCTGAGTCTTTTTGACGGTGTGCTGCCGCTGCTGGACGGACTCAAGGCGCGCGGCCATCTGCTGGCCGTGGCCACCGGCAAATCGCGGCGCGGGCTCGACGAGGCGCTGCAAAGCGTTCAGCTCAAGGGTGTATTTGACGGCTCGCGCACCGCCGACGAGACCGCCGGCAAGCCCGATCCGCGCATGCTCAACGAGCTGATCGCTGAATTTGACATTCCGGCCGGGCGCGTCCTGATGGTGGGCGACACCACGCACGACCTGCAGATGGCGCTCAATGCCGCTTGTCCCAGTGTGGGGGTGAGCTACGGCGCGCATCAATCCGGCGATTTTGAGGCCCTGGACCCGCGCTATGTGGCGCACTCGGTGCAGGAGTTGCACGACTGGCTGCTCGCCAACGCTTAGCCTGAAGATGCGCCAGCCTGTAATGAACGAGTTGCTAGCCCTGTGCAGTAGCCGCGACTTGGTGGAGGGCGGGCTGGCCGTGCCATTTGATGTCAGTTACGAAGGTCAGACCTGTCGGGCTTTTGCCATCCGTTTTGAAGGACTGCCGCAGGCCTACCTGAACCGCTGCACACATGTGGCGATGGAACTGGACTGGCAGCCCAACCAGATTTTCGACGACACCGGCTTGTGGCTGCTATGCGCCAGCCATGGCGCGGCTTACCAGCCCGATACCGGTTTATGCGTGGGCGGGCCGTGCCGGGGCGGGCTGGTCAAAATCAGACTCTCCGAGCGCGACGGCATCGTTTATTGGCATGCCGCTTACAACTTCAAAGCACTCCCGCTCTAATACTTCTCTAAACTAGCACCCATGAACGATCCAAACCGCCCCGGCAATACCGAACCCTCTTTTGATCCACTGCACAATTCGGGGGGTCAACCCGATTCGCCGCAAGCGCCTTCGGGCACTTCTGACTTAACCCGCCAAGCCCCTGAAATGACAGAAAACAAGCTTTCCGGCGCTGGCCCCTCCAGCGCACCCGGCTGGGAAAGAGCCACGCTGGAAAAGCTGGCCTTTGCCGCGCTCAACGAGCAAAAGGCCGCGCGCCGCTGGAAAATCTTTTTGCGGCTGTCCTGGCTGGCATTTCTCATTGCGCTGGCGTGGCTGGCAGTGAGCCGCGGCACACCGCCAACCAGCGTGGCCAGCCCGCACACCGCCGTCATTGAGATCAAGGGTGAAATCGCCGTGGATGCCGACGCCAGCGCCGAGTCTGTCAATGCGGCCTTGCGCGCTGCGTTTGAAGACAAGGGCGCCAAGGCCATTGTGTTGCTCATCAACTCACCCGGCGGAAGCCCGGTTCAGGCCGGCATGATGAACGACGAAATCCGGCGCCTCAAAGCGCTCCACAAGAAGCCGGTCTATGCCGTGGTCGAAGAAACCTGCGCCTCAGCCGCTTACTACGTCGCCGTGGCGGCAGACGGCATTTATGTTGACAAAGCCAGCATCGTCGGCAGCATCGGCGTGCTGATGGACGGTTTTGGCTTTACCGGCCTGATGGAAAAGCTCGGGATTGAGCGCCGGCTCCTGACGGCCGGTGAAAACAAGGGTTTTCTGGACCCCTTCAGCGCGCAAAGCGAGAAGCAGCGCGCGTATGCGCAGGTCATGCTGGACCAGATTCACCAGCAGTTCATCTCGGTGGTCCGGGCCGGGCGCGGCAAGCGCCTGAAGGAAACACCCGAGATGTTCAGCGGCCTGTTCTGGAGTGGCCAGCAGGCGATCACGCTCGGCCTGGCTGACCACCTGGGCAATCTGGACTACGTCGCGCGCGAGGTGGTCAAGGCCGAGGAAATCATCGACTACACGCGCCGCGAGAACGTCGCCGAGCGCCTGGCCAAGAAGTTTGGCGCGGCCATGGGAGAAGGCGCCATGAAAGCGCTCAAGGCGATTCCCGCGATTCGCTAGGCGCGAGCGGGCGGCGCGGGCAGGGCCGTTCATTGCGTGATCCTCAACGATAATTGCCCCATGCCAAAAACCAACAACTTTGACCCCGCTGAACTGGCCAAATTCTCCGATCTGGCCCACCGCTGGTGGGACGTTGAGAGTGAATTCCGTCCTCTGCACGAGATCAACCCGCTTCGCCTGGGCTGGATCGACGGCATGGTTCCGCTCAAGGGGCTGCGCGTACTGGACGTCGGATGCGGCGGTGGCATTCTGGCCGATGCCATGGCCCGCAAAGGGGCGACCGTGCTGGGCATTGACCTGGCCAGCAAAGCCCTGAAAGTGGCGCAACTGCACGCGCTGGAGGCCCGGACCGAGGGGGTTGAGTACCGCGAAATCAGCGCCGAGGCCCTTGCTGCCGAGGCCCCAGGGAGTTTTGACTTGGTCACCTGCATGGAAATGCTCGAGCATGTGCCCGATCCGTCTTCGGTCGTCAAAGCCTGCGCCACGCTGGTCAAAACCGGTGGACAGGTATTTTTTTCGACCATCAACCGCAATGCAAAGTCGTTTATGTTCGCCATTGTCGGGGCGGAATACGTGCTCAATATGCTGCCGCGCGGCACCCACGAATACGCCAGGTTCATCAAACCCAGCGAGTTGGCTGCCTGCTGCCGCGCTGCAGGGCTGAACCTGCAGCAGACCCGGGGAATGCAATACAACCCGCTGACGCGCCACTACTGGCTCAGCGCCGACCCCAGCGTGAATTACATGGTGGCCACGCAGAAATCCTGATCGTCCGTACATGTTCAAGAACATCGATGCTGTGCTGTTCGACCTTGACGGCACCCTGATCGACAGCGCCCCTGATCTGGGCGCGGCAGCCGACAAAATGCGTACCGACCGGGGTCTGGAGCCGCTGCCCCTGTCGCACTACCGTCCGATGGCTGGCGCGGGTGCGCGGGGCATGATTGCGGTGGCCTTTGGCTTGACGCCCGGTGACTCCGGTTTTGATGCGCTCAAGGAAGAGTTTTTTGGCAACTACGAAGCCTGCCTGACCGAGCGCACCTATGTGTTTGACGGCGTAACCGACCTGATTGCCCGCATTGACCAGGCCGGCCTCAAGTGGGGCGTTGTCACCAACAAATCAGCCCGTTTCACGGTGCCATTGACCCAGGCCATGCCGTTATTCAACACCGCCCGGGCCATTGTCAGCGGCGATACCACGCTGCACGCCAAACCGCACCCCGCCCCCCTGCTGGAGGCGGCGCGCCAGCTCAATCTGGCTCCCGGGCGATGTGTCTATGTGGGTGACGACGAACGCGACATCGCCGCCGGCCGCGCGGCGGGCATGGCCACCGTGGCGGCCGCTTACGGTTATCTGGGGCCTGCGGCTGAAACCGGGCACTGGAAGGCCGATTTCACCATTGCCGCGCCCTTTGATCTGCTCAAGCTCTTGAATTTGCTGCGAATGGCTTAAACTACCCGGCTTGGGGCTGCATTGGTTTCGACGTGGGTTCGGACGCGGTGTGGTGCATGTCGAGCTGAATGTGCTCGTAAAACTGATTCAAACAAACTAACTGCAAACGACGAACGTTTCGCACTCGCTGCTTAATTGCCAGTGAGCTTTACAACAGCAGGCCGATGGGCTGGGCAAGGGGTTTTTAGCGCAAGTTAAGGGCTCCCGGCTGTAAAGATAATTTCATCGGCTGGCTCCGGGCTGGGTACCTTAACCCGGGGCAAGACAATAGGGTGCTGGCGTCCTGTGTAGCGTGCGGCTGCGCGACACAGGTGGCGAGACTCAAATCAGACCGCTAAACATGTAGATCTGCCCGAACAAGGCTTGCGGACGGGGGTTCAAATCCCCCCAGCTCCACCATATCCACTTCCAAGGCCGTTTGTTAACATCCAACAAACGGCCTTTTTCTTTGCAAAATCAACTACTTGCAGTGATTTAGTGTCCGGCAAGGTGCATTAAGGTGCATTGACAGCCAAGGCAAAACGGGGGAACATTCGGGGGAACAAGCCGGATTTTTTCCCCAAGGGCGGGGGAACAACCCGGTCAAAGTGACCACTTCCCCCCTGAAAGTGCCAAGGACTGTTCCCCCATGCTGACCGATGCCCAATGCCGAAACGCCACCTGCCCCGCTGGGAAAAAACGCGAACGCCTGAGCGACTCCGGCGGGCTGTATCTGGAAATCAGCCCCGCCGGTTCAAAGCGCTGGTTTTGGAAGTACCGCCGGGCCGGGCTTGAAAAGCGCATGGCGCTGGGCAGCTATCCAGACGTGAGCCTGACCAAAGCACGCCGGGCGCAAAAGACGGCGCGGGACACAAAAGACGATGGCGCCGACCCGGTGCAATCGCGCAAAGCTGAAAAGCTGGTGGCGATCAACCCGGCTGGCGAAACCTTCAAGGCTGTTGCCTTGGAGTGGTACGAGCGGCAATCACCACAGTGGAGCCCGGCCCATTCGGTGCGCGTGCTTCGCCAGTTGGAGCGGGATTTGTTCCCCTGGCTGGGGGAACGACCCATATCCAGCATTACCCCGCCCGAGCTTTTGGCCGTGCTGCGCAAGACCGAAGCACGCGGCGCGATAGAAACCGCAGACCGGGGCCTGATGAACGCCCGGCTGATCTGGCGTTACGCGGTGGCCACGAGCCGGGCAGGGCGCGACATCGGGGCAGACCTCAAGGGCGCATTGATGCCTTACCGTGGCAAACACCACGCGGCCATCACAGAGCCCGACAAGCTGGGGGAACTGTTGCGGGCGATCGAGCGATACAAGGGCGGGCCCATCGTGCGCACAGCGCTGCACCTGGCGCCGATTCTGTTTCAACGCCCTGGCGAGCTGCGCGGCGCGGCCTGGGCAGAGATTGACCTTGACGCGGCGCTGTGGACTATCCCCAGCCAGCGAATGAAGCGCACCAAGGACGGCAAGGAAAACGGCGAGCCCCACGCCGTGCCACTGCCCCGGCAGGCCGTGGAGCTGTTGCGGGAGCTGCAGCCCCTGACCGGCGGCGGCGTGCTGGTGTTCCCTGGCGAGCGCAGCCACGACCGGCCCATATCCGACAACTCAGTGCGCACGGCCCTGTTGTCGCTGGGGTACAGCTCCCAAGTGCAGACCTGGCACGGCTTCAGGGCAACGGCACGCACCATGCTGGCAGAGCGCCTAGACCTGGACCCGCTGGTAATCGAAGCCCAGCTTGCGCACAGCGTCAAGGATGCGAACGGACGCGCCTACAACCGCACCCAGTACCTGGCGCACCGCCGGGCCATGATGCAAACGTGGGCAGACTACCTCGACAAGCTGCGCAAGGGTGCAGACGTGATTTCACTACCCCAGCGGGCGGCATGATGGCAGCCAGCCCCGGCCCTTTTTGCCAGTTGCACCACGTTTCCAGGCTGCTAAACCGCAAAAGCGCGGGGACACCGGGGACAAATCAGCAAAACCTAGCAACCATGCCGATTTGCAGCCCATTGGCAACCGGGGACAAACCGGGGACAAAGCGGGGACAAACCGGGGACACTTTTATATGATGAAATTGATTCACTCATTCATCTACTGTCTGTTCCCCCCTGGCCAGTCCCGCATCGGCCCCGCTGCCTGCCTTGCTGGCTGGCTTCGCACCTTGCTGGAATTGGGCGCGGGAAGGCCTTCCCTTGGAACCCATCACAGGGCCGCGAAAGTGGGCGAAAACCCAGCCCATAGGCCCAAACTATCCAGCAGCCCCGAATCGGAAACGACTTAACATAATGGATGTTGTAGAATATAGAGCGTATAGAAAATATCTATCTGTATTCATAAAGGAACTTTCCATGCTACACTACTTGTCATGAAAACGTCAATTACTGAAACAACCATGAGCCCCGATGAATTCACGGCGGCGCTGGTTGCGCTGGGCTGGAAACAGTCGGATTTTTGCCGGAAAACAGGGGTCAGCAAACAAACACCGTCACGCTGGGCAAACGGTCAAACACCGATTCAGCCCTGGGTGCGGGCCTACCTTGGGGCGATGCAGGAAATCAAGCGGCTGCACCAGGTGTATATCGAGCCCGGGGCCTGAGAAAACCGGCAAGCCCTGCGCCGGACTTTGCAGGGCAACAAAGGCGGCGGGGCCGATGGTCTAGTCACCGGCCCCGCCTAACCATCTACAGGGACTTCCAAATTAGTCAAGCGGTGGTATTCGGTTTTCTTCCTTG
>CAYJMW010000059.1:0-24371 GCA_964371235.1 uncultured Polaromonas sp. | reverse complement strand
CCAGCAAACCACTCGATGCGATGGAGCGGCTGGATGTGGACATGGCCAAGGCCGAGATTGAAGACTGAGTGGTTGCCTGGGTCTATTCATTTACTACTATTTTGGTAACTACTCAGCCTACCCACGAAAACCAACTTCCAACGCAAAGACGCAAAAGCGCAAAGAACGCAGAGGAAAATATTTTTCGCTCCTTGGCGTTCTTTGCGTCTTGGCGCCTTCGCGTTGGAAGCTTCTATTCCCACCTGAGTAGTTACCTATTTTGATAGCTATATACGCCCGTTATACGTGGGCTAACGACCTATTTGACCATTAACTATTCATGATTTCAGCGCCTCACCCCACCCTCGCCGCTTTGCCTGCCGTCTCCCCGCGCGCGCTGCAGCTGATCCAGACACTGGTGCGGATGAACACGGTCAGCCACCATTCGAACCTGGAACTGATTCATTTTGTCCGCGATGAGCTTGCGCGCCTCGGCGTGGCCAGCCGCATCACCACCAACGCCGACCGCACCAAGGCCAACCTGTTTGCCACGCTGGGCGAAGGCAAGCCTGCCGGCATCATTCTTTCAGGCCACACCGACACCGTGCCCTGGGACGGACAGGACTGGACGCTGGAGCCGCTGTCGGCCACCGTGAAGGACGGCAAGCTCTATGGCCGCGGCAGTTGCGACATGAAGGGGTTTATTGGCATGGCGTTGGCCCACGCCGATGATTTTTTGAACAGCAGCGCGCCGTTTGCGGTGCATCTGGCGCTCAGCCATGACGAAGAAACCGGCTGCATCGGCGTGCGGGAGCTGATTGCCGACATGAAGGGCGCCGGCATTGCGCCGCTGGCCTGTATTGTCGGCGAGCCCACCGGCATGGTGCCAGCCACGGCGCACAAGGGCGTGTACCGCTACAAGTGCTGCGTGCGCGGCAAGGAGGCGCATTCCTCGCTCACGCCGCAATCGGTCAACGCGATTGAAATGGCGGCGCGCGTGGTCTGCAAACTGCGTGACATGGCCGAGGGCTTTGAAGCCAGCGAAGCGCGCTACGCGGGTTTTGACGTTCCCTTCAGCACCGCCAGCGTCGGGCAGTTCCACGGCGGCATTGCCGACAACGTGGTGCCGCGCGATGCCGAGTTCCGCTATGAATTTCGCAACCTGCCCAGCGCCGATGTGACTGCCATGCAGCAAGAGCTGGTCGCCTTTGCCGAAGGTTTGCAGCCTGCCATGAAAAAAGTCGCGCCGAAGGCTGGTTTTCGCTTTGAAACGATCTGCGAAGTCCCCGCCTTTCTGGATTTTTTGGGGTCAGAGCCCAAATTTTCTCAGCCAAAGGCTGACCCTTCGGGTGCGACGCATGGCGTCGCAGAAAAATTGGTGTCTGACCCCAATAAATCCGGCTGGCACAACGCCTGGCGGGGGCCGACCACACCACGCTGGTCGCCTTTGGCACCGAAGCCGGTTTATTCAAGAACGCAGGCATCCCCACGGTGGTGTGCGGCCCCGGCAGCATTGAGCAGGCGCACCAGCCGGACGAATTTGTCAGTCTGGAGCAACTGGCGCGTTGCGCCGCCTTCATGCGCGCTCTGGCGGCCACCAAACAGATCGCCTGATGTCGCCCTGCCTGCAAGCCTTATTCGCGCACCCGGCCGGTGGAATCAATCAGGCTGAGCTCGACCAGTTTTGAGCCCACGCGATCCCCGTCAAAATGAATCCGGAAGCCACCCAGGTTCAGCTCCTGCAGCGTGTCAATCGCCTTGCGCAGTTTGGCGCGGGTCGGCTCCTTGCCGGCATTGCGCAGGGCTTCGCTGTAGGTCCAGGCGGCGATATAGCCCTCCAGCATGTAAACATTGGGCTTGCCCAGTTTGGCCGCGGCGGCGTCGGCCTGCAACTGGCGCACCAGCGGGCTCCTGCCGCTGTCTGACTTGGGCACAACGCGCACCACGACCACGCCCACCCCGACCGGGCCCAACTGCTCGGCCAGCAGGCTCTCTCCGGTATTGGAGAACCCATAAATGGGCCCGTTGTAGCCCTTGCGGCGCAACTCGCGAATGGCAGTGGCCGCGCCTTTAGGCTCGCTGATGACGAGTACTGACTGCGGCTTGGCCGCCACCGCCTTGTCGGTGTCTTGCAGCGGTGCATTGAGCAGCAGATTGGCACCCAGGCTGGTCATGGTGCGCTCGGCACCTTCCATTGCTGCCAGCGATTCGGAATCACTGGCATGCAGGATGACCAGCTTGCGCATCCCCAGGGTTTCCGTGTGGCGGGTGATCGCGGCGGATTGTTCGGCGTAGCCAGGAGTCACGCTATACACATTGGGATAGCGCGAACCGCGCAACTCGTCGGCACCGGCCATGGCGCCGAACAACAATATATCGGTGCCCTTGAGCAAGGGATTGACGGCGCTGACCTGGGGCGAACCGTAATAACCAAACAGTGAAAACACCGGCTGCGCCAGCAACTTGTTGGTGTTGGCAAGCGCTGCCTCCGGCTTGCCCACATCATCCAGGGTGGTCAGCTCTATCGTGCGGCCATGAATGCCGCCCGCGGCATTGACGCGTTCGAAATAAAGCCGCGCGCCTTGCGCAAACGGCAGCGCCAGGGCCGCTGCCGGGCCTGTCATGGCCACCGACTGCCCCAGCGCGACGGCCGTTTTGCTGATGCCGTCCTCGGCGTTGGCGCTGCCTGCCCCCGCAAGCGCCAGAGCCGCTACCATGAGGGCCTTGGCGAAAGTTTGAAATGGGTGCTCCCGATTTTGAGTTGTTGTCATGATCTTTTGATTTTCAGGCGGTTGGAATGCCGCCAATATAGACTCGAGCCATGTGCCCCGCCATCAGCATCTCCCCTAAGTCCGACGCCCGCAGCCGCGCCCCGACGCCGATCCATGTGCGCGGTGCCTGCCCGCACGACTGCCCCGACACCTGCGCCCTGCTGACCACGGTGGAAAACGGCGTCGCCACCCGGGTGCAGGGCAACCCCGACCACCCGCACACCGGCGGCGTGCTGTGCCACAAGGTGTCGCGCTATACCGAGCGTACCTACCACCCGGAACGCCTGCTCACCCCGCTCCGGCGCACCGGTGCCAAAGGCGCTGGCCAGTTTGAAGCGGTGAGCTGGGATACGGCGCTGACGGAAATCGCCGTGCGCCTCAAGGCGATTGCCGCCCGCAACGCAGAGGCCATCGTTCCCTACAGCTACGCCGGCACCATGGGTCAGGTGCAAAGCGAAAGCATGGCCGGGCGTTTTTTCAACCGGTTGGGCGCTTCGCTGCTGGAGCGCACCATTTGCTCGACGGCAGGGGCCGAAGGGCTGACGCACACCTTGGGCGGCAAGGTCGGCATGCGGGTGGAGTTTTTTGCCGAGGCCAGGCTCATCCTGATCTGGGGCAGCAATTCAATTGGCAGCAACCTGCATTTCTGGCGCTATGCGCAGCAAGCCAAGCGCAATGGCGCAAAGCTGGTGTGCATTGACCCGCGCAAGAGCGAAACCGCCGAGAAATGCCATGAACACATCGCGCTGCTGCCGGGCACCGATGCAGCGCTGGCGCTGGCGTTGATGCACGAACTCGTCACCCACGACTGGCTCGACCACGACTACATCGAGCGACACACCCTGGGCTGGCAAAGCCCGCAAGGGGGCTTGCGCCAACGCGCGCTGCAATGGCCGCCGGAACGCGCGGCGCAAGTGTGCGGCGTGCCGGTCGAACAAATCCGGGCGCTGGCGCATGACTACGGCCAGTGCTTCGTGAACCGGCAGAGCGCCGCCATCCGACTGAACTACGGCATGCAACGCGTGCACGGTGGCGGCAACGCCGTGCGCGCCGTGGCCTGCCTGCCAGCGCTGATTGGCGCGTGGCGGCAGCGCGCCGGTGGCGTGCTGCTGAGCAGCTCAAGCCTGTTTCCGGTCGATAGGGCGGCGCTGCAGCGGCCCGAGTTGCTGGCCGGGCGCACTCCGCGCACCATCAACATGGTCACCATCGGCGACGACCTGCTGCGCGAAGCCTCACCGCAGTTCGGCCCGAAAATCGAGGCGCTGATGGTCTATAACAGCAACCCGGTCGCCGTTGCGCCGGATTCCGGCAAGGTGGTGCAAGGCTTCGCGCGTGAAGATCTCTTCACCGTGGTGCTGGAGCACTTCCAGACCGACACCGCTGACTACGCTGATTTCATTTTGCCCGCCACCACGCAACTGGAGCACTGGGATGTGCATAGCGCCTACGGCCACACCGATGCCCTGCTCAACCGCCCGGCCATCGCGCCGCTGGGCCAGGCCAAACCCAACACGCAAATCTTTCGCGAGCTGGCGGCGCACATGGGGTTCGACGAACCCTGCTTTGCGGAGACCGACGAAGCGCTGTGCCGCGCCGTTTTCGGCGACAAAATTGATTTCCAGGAACTGCTGGGCAAGGGCTTCGCCACATTGAAGCTGCGCGACGCGCCGTTTGCCGACGGCCACTTTCCCACAGCGTCGGGCCAATGCGAATTTTTCAGCGCGCGGCTGGCCGCGCAGGGCCAGGACGGGCTGCCGGACCATGTGCCCAACCATGAAGCGCCGGGCTCGTCAAAGGAGTTTCCGCTGGCCATGATCTCTCCGCCGGCGCGCAATTTTTTGAACTCCAGCTTTGTCAACGTCAAAAGTCTGCGCGACATGGAAGGCGAGCCGCTGCTGGAGATCAATGCGCTCGATGCCGCGGCGCGCGGCATTGGCAGCGGCGACATCGTCAGGGTGTTCAACCCGCGCGGCAGCTACCTCGTCAAGGTGCAGGTGTCAGCGCGCGCGCGGCCCGGCGTGGTCAATGGCCTGGGCGTGTGGTGGCGCAAGCTGGGGCTGGACGGCAGCAACGTGAACCAGCTCACCAGCCAGCGCCTGACCGACCTCGGCCATGGGCCGGTGTTTTACGACTGCCTGGTGCAGGTGCAACGAAGCGCGCCGCAGCCGGCGCCTCAACCGCTTTGAAACAGGCCGTGACCATGACGATGGCACGCATCGGAACCGTCATGGCGGCCGGCGTGGCGGTGCTGTTGGTCTCGGGCTGCGCCGATCTGGGCTACTACTGGCAGTCGGTCAGCGGCCACATGCAAATCATGAACGCCGCCCGACCAGTGGACGAGTGGCTGGCCGATGCACAGACCCCGGCGCAACTGAAAAGCCGGCTCGCACTGGCGCGGCGCATCCGCGCCTTCGCCACCACCGAATTGAGGCTGCCCGACAACGCCAGCTATCACCGCTACGCCAACTTGCAGCGCAAGGCCGCGGTCTGGAGCGTGGCCGCGGCGCCCGAATTTTCGCTCACGCTCAAGACCTGGTGTTTCCCGGTGGCGGGCTGCGTCGGCTACCGTGGCTACTTCGAAGAGGCGGCGGCGCGCGCCGAGGCGAAGCAGCTCAAGGCGCAAGGCCTGGAGGTCATCGTCCATGGCGTGCCCGCCTATTCCACCCTGGGCTTGATGAACTGGGCCGGCGGCGACCCGCTGCTGAGCACCTTTATCGCCTACCCCGAGGGCGAACTGGCGCGCCTGATCTTTCACGAACTGGCGCACCAGGTGGTGTATGCCAAAGACGATACGATGTTCAACGAGTCGTTTGCCACCGCCGTGGAGCGCCTGGGCAGCCAGCGCTGGCTGGCCAGCCAGGCCAGCGACGAAGCCCGCAAGGCTTACGCCGAATTTGACGGGCGGCGCCAGCAGTTCCGGGCACTGAGCCTTGGCACACGCCGCGAACTGGCTGAAATTTATAAGGAAAATGAGGCTTCAGCCCATGACAAACGGGCGCAAGCAGCTAGTAAAATGATAGCAATGCAAGGATTTCGCGAGCGCTACGCCGGGCTCAAAGCCTCCTGGGGCGGCTATGCCGGCTATGACCCCTGGGTTGCGCAAGCCAACAATGCAGCCTTTGGCGCGCAGGCCGCCTATGATGAACTGGTGCCCGGCTTTACGGCGCTGTTCGAACGCGAGGGGGGCGACTGGCAGCGGTTTTATGATGCCGTCAAACGGCTGACTGAACTTTCCAAAGACGAGCGGCGCCAGGCCCTGAAAACAATCGAAGCAAACACCACGGAGACACCGAATGGCTGACATCCAGATTCAACGCGAGCACGCCCTCGGCCTGCCCCGGGCACGCCAGATTGCTTTCAAATGGGCCGAGCAGGTCGAAGAAAAATTCGACATGACCTGCACCTACGAGGAAGGCGAAAGCGAAGACCTCGTCAGTTTCAGCCGCTCCGGGGTCAATGGCACGCTCACGGTAACGATGGAACACTTTGAATTGAACGCCAGGCTGGGCTTTCTGCTCGGCGCCTTCAAGGAGAAAATCGAGGGAGAGATCGTGAAAAACCTCGATGCATTGTTGAACGCAAAAAAAGCCGCGGCCAAAAACCACGCCAGCAAAGACCCGGCTGGCAAGAAGCCCGCGGCCAAAAAGAAAGCCGCGAGGCGCTAGCGCGATGCCCCACGCAAAACCCCCCGCAACACCCGACCCATCAAGCCCGGTCGGCCCGCTGGCCGGCCTGAAAGTGGTCGAACTGGGCCAGTTGATTGCCGGGCCGTTTGCCGCCAAAACCCTGGCCGACTTCGGTGCCGAGGTCATCAAGATTGAAACGCCCGGCGCGGGTGACCCGCTGCGCAAATGGCGCTTGCTCAAGGACGGCACCTCGGTCTGGTGGCAGGTGCAGTCGCGCAACAAGCGCTCGGTGGCGCTCGATTTGCGGCAGCCCGAAGCGCAGGAGATTGTGCGCAAGCTGGCGCGCGAAGCCGACGTGCTGATTGAAAACTTCCGGCCCGGGGCCATGGAAGACTGGGGCCTGGGCCCCGACGCGCTGCTGGCGCTCAATCCACGCCTGATCATGCTGCGCATCAGCGGCTACGGTCAAACCGGCCCCTACCGCGACCGGCCCGGTTTTGGCGTGGTGGCCGAAGCCATGAGCGGCCTGCGCCACCTGACGGGTGAACCCGGCCGGGTGCCGGTGCGTGTGGGCGTGAGCATTGGCGACACACTGGCCGCGCTGCACGGCGTGATTGGCATCCTGATGGCGCTGCACCACCGCAACCAGCATGGCGCGGGCCAGGTGATTGACGTGGCCCTGTATGAAGCGGTGTTCAACTGCATGGAAAGCCTGCTGCCCGAGTACAGCGCGTTTGGCGCGGTGCGCGGCCCGGCCGGCAGCGCCTTGCCCGGCATTGCGCCAAGCAATGCCTATCGTTGCAAGAGCAGCGCTGAGAGCATGGAGGCGCCGGCCGCCAGCGCCGGGCCGCCCCAAGCAAGGCCAGCCCCCGAGGGGCTGGAGCCTGCGGCTCCAAACCTGCTTGAGCAGGTTTGGACAGGCGACAGAGGCGAAGCGTCTCGCGAGCCGCGGCCTGCAAGGCCTCGCGTAGTACGCGAAGCGACAAGCGTGGGGGCTTATGTGTTGATTGCCGGCAACGGCGACAGTATTTTCAGGCGCCTGATGACGGCCATTGGTCGTGTTGACCTTGCAAACGACCCGGCGCTGGCCAACAACACGGGCCGGGTGGCACGGGTTGCCGAGATCGACCAGGCCATTGGGCAATGGACTGGGGGCTTGACGGTGGCCGGGGTTCTGGCCGCGCTCGAACGCGCCGAGGTCCCTTCAGGGAAGATTTACACCATTGCCGACATTGCCAGCGACCCGCATTACGCCGCGCGCGCCATGCTTGAGCGGGTTCACCTGAGCGACGGCAGCGTGCTGGCGGTGCCGGGTTTTGTTCCGAAACTGTCAGCCACGCCGGGCAGCCACCGGCGCAACGCGCCGACGCTGGGCCAGGACACCGATGCGGTGCTGCGCGAGGTCGGGCTGTCTGAAGCGCAAATCGCCGAACTGCGCCAGCGCGGCGTGGTGGCATGACCCCCTCTTGCCCTTTGACTCATCCCCTCTCGCCCCGGGAGGCGGTCAGGTGGAGGGAAAGAGAGAGGGAACAATCAGCTCAGCTCGACAATCAGGTCAATGTATTGCTGCATGGCGTCGTCTGAGGGCGTGCCCTTGAGCTTGTTCCAGGCATCCCATTTGGCTCTGGCCACCATGTCGCCAAAGCCGGGCTTTTTCTCGGCGTTGTCGCCCACGCTGCCCTGCTTGTACAGGGCATAAATTTTCAGCAGCGTCGCGTTGTCGGGGCGTTCGCTCAGGTTTTTCGAGGCCAGCATGGCTTTGTCGAAAGCGGCTTTCAGGTCTGACATGGATCTACTCCGTAATTTTGGAAACAGGTCACCCAAGGGCTTCCCCGGGTAACTGCCGGGTATCTTAGCCACACCGTTGCCTGCAAAATAGGGAACTCCCCCCAGTCAGGGAGGGCGGATTTTCAGATTCAAATTTGGGAGTGTCCATGGTCACACGCGTCAAGGCCCCGGTCGCGGGCACCCTGGGTCTGTCGGGCGAGCGCATGAGCAAGGTCGATACCGCCTGGCTGCGCATGGACTGCGACGCCAACCTGATGATGATTATGGGGGTGTGGCAGCTCACGCCCGGCGTAAGCCATGCGGCGGTGTGCGAGCGCATCGAAGCCAGCTTGCTCAAGTATGAGCGTTTCAGGCAGCGTGTGATTGAAGACGCGGCCGGCGCCACCTGGGTGAATGACCGCTATTTCGATCTGCGCAACCATGTCATCGCCGAAAAGCTGCCCGGATCGGCCAGAGGGCATGAGCAGGAAGCGCTGCAGGATCGGGTCGCTGAACTGGCGACCGAGCGGCTGAACCCGAAACGCCCGCTGTGGCAAATGCACCTGATCGAAGACTACACCGGCCCCAACGGCGTCAAGGGCAGTGCCCTGATTGTGCGTATTCACCACTGTATTGCCGACGGCATCGCGCTGATCTCGGTGACGATGGCGATGGTCGATGGCGGCACGCCACCGCCAGAGCGCCGCAAGAAAGATCCCACGGCTCATGGCGCGCAAGACTGGATCACCGACAGCCTGCTCAAGCCATTTACCGACATCACGGTCAAGGCGTTGGGGGCCCTGGGCGAAGGCGCGGCGCGCTCGCTGGGCATGATGGAGGACCCCGTCAAGGGAATTGAGCACGGCCTGGAGCGCGGCATGAAGGGCTCGCTGGACATGGGCAGGGTGCTGCTTCAATTGCTGCAGGACTCGGCCGCGCTGGCCCTGATGCCCGACGATTCGAAAACCCGGCTCAAAGGCAAGCCCGGCGGCGCCAAAAAAGTGGCCTGGTGCCAGCCGATTGCGCTGGACGAGGTCAGGGCCGTTGGCAAGGCGCTCAATTGCTCCATCAACGATGTGCTGCTCAGTTGCGTGGCCGGGGCCCTGGGTGAATACCTGAAGTCGCACGGCGACGATGTGGCAGGCCAGGAGATCCGCGCCATGGTGCCGGTCAACCTGCGGCCGATCGAGCAGGCCTACAAGCTGGGCAACCGCTTTGGCCTGGTGCCGCTGGTGCTGCCCATCGGCATTGACAACCCGGTCGAGCGCGTTTATGAAGTGCGCCGACGCATGGCCGCGCTCAAGGGCAGCTACCAGCCGCTGCTGGCGTTTGGCCTGCTGGCCGTGGCGGGCCTGTTGATCAAGCCGGCCCAGGACATGATGCTCAACCTGTTCGCCAAAAAAACCACGGCCGTCATGACCAACGTGCCGGGCCCGCGCGAGAAGCTGAAGTTTTGCGGCTCCACACTGGAGCAAAGCATGTTCTGGGTGCCGCAGTCGGGCGACGTGGGGCTGGGCGTTTCAATCCTCAGCTATGGCGGCGGCGTGCAGTTTGGAGTGATCACCGACAGCGCGCTGTGTCCGGATCCGCAACGCATCATCGACGAGTTCGTGCCCGAATTTGCCAGGCTGGCGCTCATCACGCTGATGCTGCCGTGGGGCGAGTAGTGGTCTGCTCGCCTGGTAAAAATACAAATACATTCACTCCCAAAGCCAAATGAAGCGTCTGCGCTATACCGCAAAGCGGCGGGCGGCAATTTCCAGCAGGCCGTCAAAAATCAGGCTGTCAACCAGTTCGAATTTGACTGACAGGCTGGGCGCCATCTTCCAGCCGGCGCCGCCCGTCATGATGCACTCTGGCACCTCGCCACAATGGCGCGTGAGGTTTTCCACCATGCGCTGCACCGCGCCGGCAATGGCAAAGGTTCCGCCACTGGTCAACGCGTCGCTGGTATTCGTGGGGAAATCGCGCACATCGCCGGTTGGCACATGCAGACCCGCGGTGCCCGATTCGAGCGCGCGCAGCATGATGCCGTGGCCCGGCAAAATGATGCCGCCCAGAAATTTTCCGGAGGCATCGAGGGCATCCACGGTGACCGCCGTTCCCACCATGACCACCACGCAGGGCTTGCACGTGCCGCGCGCCAGCAGCCGGTGGCGCGCGCCAATCATGGCGACCCAGCGGTCGGCGCCCAGCCGCGCCGGGTGGTCATAGCCGTTTATCAAGCCGGCTTCTTGCGGGCTTGACACCACCCAGCGCGGGGCCGCGTCCCACAACTCCATCTGCTCGGCAACGCGCCGTTTGATGGCGTCGCTGGCCACAATACAGCCGAGTATCCGGGCCGGCGGCGGTATGGCGCTCCATTCACCCTCGGCCAGCTTGTCGATATTCTCCAGAAACACCGCCCCCTGCGCCAACAATTTGGCCCCCGCGACCGGCGCGTCATACTGGGCCCATTTCAGGCGGGTGTTACCCACGTCAAGCGCTAGAAAAGTCATTGGACTGGATTATGAACAGATTTTGTAACTACTCAGGTAGGACTGGAAGCTTCCAACGCAAAGACGCAAAAGCGCAAAGAACGCAAAGGAGAATATTTTTTGCTTCTTGGCGTACTTTGCGTCTTGGCGTCTTTGCGTTGGAAGTTAGTCTTCGCGGGTGGGCTGAGTAGTTACCAGATTTTTTGGGGTCAGATCAGGCCAAACCAGCACGCGCGCTGGATGGCCGCGAGTTTGTTGTCAACCTTGAGTTTGCTCATGGCATTGGACAGGTGGAAATTCACCGTCCGCTCACTGCACAGCAACGCTTCGCCGCTTTCGCGTGCCGTCAGGCCCTGAAAAGCCAGCTTCAGGCATTCGAGTTCGCGTGGGCTCAGGGGGCTGCGTGCTTCGGCCAGTGCCCGTTTCAGCATCGGCCAGATATTCAGCGCCGACCAGGCCAGCGCCGCTGCCTCGCTGCGGTCGTGCCACTGGCGCGGGCTGAAAAGATAGCATTCAAAAGCGCGCCCTACCGTCAGCGGGAAAGCGATTCGCACGACGCTCTGGTAGCCATGGGCCAGCCAGAGTCTGCGCCAGCGCCCCTGATTTTCGAAGGCCGACTTGGAAATATCCTGCCAGGCGACCAGGGGCGCATCGGAGTCGCGCCAGGGCGCGCCAAAATCGCGGCTTTCGGCCAGCGCTTGGGCGGCATCCAGCAGACGCGGCGGGTGCAGGGCCAGCACCAGCCGGTCGTCATGGCCGGCAAAAGGGTCAGGGCCCAGCACCATCAGCGCTTCGACCGAAAATTCGCGCAGGGCGCAAAGCCAGTCGCTGATGATCCCGTCCAGATTCACACTGTCAAAGTTGGCAGGGTCCGGCATTAGCGTGACCGAAAGGGAACAAGCACAATACAGTCAAATGTCATATGCATCATCACACAGGGTTCCGGTTACGCCGAACAGGCCTTCATGGTGAGAAGCGCCCGCTTCCATGTCAGGCTGGCGCAGCACCCCTTGCTTCAGTGGCTGCGCAAGGAGTTGATACTCGATCCGCTGGAGCCCATTTTGCATCCATCGCCACAGCGCCTTTGGTGGCTGGGTCTGTTTATTTTTTTGGGCCACGCCCTGTATGGCTGGATCTGGTCAGTCTGGCTGCCACAACCCTACGAAAGCCTGACGCTGCGCGTCCTGGCCAGCCTGCTCGGCTGCAGCCTGATGACACGCCGGATCAACCACGACCCCGGCAATCGGCTGGCGCAATGGGTCTTTGGCCTGGTGTTCTGGCTGGAGCTGCCGGTTCTGTTCACCTGGATGTATCTCGGTAACAGCGGCAATGCGGTGTGGCTGGCTTCGACAAGTATCATGGTTCTGATTTACTACCACGTCACCGACTGGCGCCTGGCGACCCTCGGAACGATCACGGGCAGCCTGCTGGCCTGGGGCCTGTTTCAATCTCTGGGCCCAGTCGTTCCACCGGTTCTGGCGGACCAGCTTGCCGTCCATGTCATGGTATTTGCGTTTGCGTGGATGTGTGCGCTCGTTCTCAGCCTGTCGTCCGCCAATCTGCGCCGGGAGCATCTGACCAACACCCTGGCAACGATGGGCATCATGGCGCATGAGCTGCGCACACCCTTGTCAACGGCAGCGCTGATTGGCGACGCGATCGGGCTTGAGGCGCAGCGCCAGAGCGACCCCGCGCGCGCACTGCACCTGGACAAGCTGGCGCTGCGCCTGCACACGCTGGTTCGCAACATGAACCACCAGATCGACATGCAAATCGCCAACGCCAAACTGCTGCAACTGCCGCGCCATGCCGAGCGCGTCTTTGCCGCCAGACTGGTTCATGAGGTGGTGGCGGCCTACCCCTACCCCTCCAGCCGCCAGCGCGAGTGCGTGAAGGTGCTGATCCAGCATGACTTCATCTTTCGCGCTTCGGCCACCCAGTTTTCACAGGTGCTGGACAACCTGATCAAGAATGCGCTGCACTCGCTCATGGCGGCCGATTCGCGCTACCCCGAGGGCGCGCTGCGAATCGAAGTAGGCCTGCGGCATGATCGCGGCCGCATCGTGGTGGCGGACGATGGCATGGGAATTGAAGCAGCGTTGCTGCCGCAGATTTTCAAACCGTTTTTCTCCAGCAACCGCGGCACCGGGCATGGCCTGGGCCTGGCTTTTTGCCAGCAGGTGGTTCGAAGTGCAGGCGGCAGCATTCATGTGAAATCGGACTACGCCGTTGGCGCCACTTTTACGATTGAGTTGCCGATCGCGAGCGCATCACTGTCACCAACGGCTGATTTTCTACAACCCTGATGGACCCGCCCACCATGCCACTTGCACTCTATCTTCGCCCGGGAGGCGTGATCTTTCTCGATGACGACCGGGACTACCTGGAAATGCTGGCCGAGGTCATGCCGCCAGACTGGTATGTTCGGCTGTTCCTGCGACCGGTGGCCTGCATCGAGCAACTGATGCAGGAGCCTGCGCGCTGGGAAGCCGACGCCTGGGCGCAGCAGGAAATCATCAATCGCTGGCGCGAAGGGGCTGCCCTGATTCCGCAAATCCTGCGCTACTGGCGCGACGACGCCAGCGCGCGCTTTGCCTTTACGCGGGTTTGCGTGGTGGACTACGCGATGCCGGCCATGAGCGGGCTGCGGGTGTTGAGCGAACTGGCGGGCTGGTCAGGTTCGCGCGTGCTGCTCACCGGCCGCGCCGACGAGCAGCTCGCCGTATCGGCCTTCAACCGCGGACTGATCGAGCAGTTCATCCCCAAGCAGTCCACCGACATCCGGTTGCGCCTGACTGACGCCATCCAGAGCCTGCGCCAGCTTGCCGATGCGCGCCAGCAGCAGACCTGGCGCGCCACCCTGACGCGCGAGCAGCATGCGCTGCTGTGCGATCCGGCCATTGCAAAGGCGCTGGAAAACCTGATCCTGCGCCAGGGATGGATCGAGTACGTGGTGATCGGCGCACCTTTCGGCGTGCTCGCGCTTGACCCCAAGGGCGGCGTGAGCTGGCTGCAGCTCGAGCCTGCCAGCAAGCTGGCTGAAATGGCTGCCTCGCAAGGCTGGGACGCGGCCACCGGACAGGACATCCGCGACGGAAAAAAACTCATTGATCTGGAGCTGCAACTGGCGCTGGGCGCCCGCAACAAAGCCCAGCCACGCCCGGCGCACGCCATCGGGGGCGAGCCCGCCCGCCTGTTCGCCGCTCTTTTTTCGGTCCATGACGACCACAGCCCGGGATTCATGCGCAGCTACGAGCGCTTTATAGCCACCCGTGGCGAAAGAAAATTGCAGGACTAATCACGCTGCGCGGCGCGGGCGCGCCGCGCAATCGGCCAGTCCCAGGGTTTGACGAGGGGTGCAATCTCGCGCGCCGCCGCTTCCACGTGGTCCAGTTCAGAATCCATCAGGCCGGCATTGAGGGTGAGCCGCATCATGGCGCGCTTGCTGCCGGTGGCCGGCGCGCAAAACATGGCCGAAAACACATCGCGCTCCTCCAGCCGGTCACGCAGCGCCATGGTGTCACACTCCATGCCGGCCTCCAGCGCAATGATCTGCTCGCTGCCCTGGCCGATCGGGTAGCCGAGCTCGCTCAGGGCGCCGCGCAAACGCCGGGTATGCGCGTGCAGGCGGGCCCGGGCCGCGTCGCTTTCGCGAACCACTTCCAGCGTGGCGGCCAGGCCGGCAATCTCGTGCGGCAGCAGGCTGGAGCTGAAAATATTGGGAAAACTCTCACTGAGAATGTAGTAGCGCATGTGCGCCGGCGCGGTGAAAAAACCGGCGCGCCCGGCAAACGCCTTGGCCAGGCTGGCGGTGATGAAATGCACCCGTTCCTGCAGGCCCAGCGCCGCGCACAGGCCCGCGCCCTTCGGGCCGTGGGTGCCGAGCGAGTGCGACTCATCAACCAGCATCATGCAGCCGTGCTGCTCGGCCACATCAACGATTTCCACCAGCGGGCAGAGCGAGCCGGTGGTGCTGTAGACCGAATCGACCACCACAATGCCCGGCCCGTTGCTGGCAATCACACGCGCAAGGTGCGCCGGGTCGTTATGCCGGAAGCCATACGCTGGCGCGCGCGCCGCATGCGCCCCTTCCCAGAGCGAGGCATGGGCCAGCGCGTCCAGATAGACCGGGGTTTGCGCATCGGCAATGGCCTGCAGCAACCCGACGTTGGCCGCATAGCCTGACTGGCAGAGGAAGCCATCGTCCTTGCCAAGCCAGCCTGCCAGCGCCACCTCGAGCGCGCGCGCCGGATGCTGGTTCAGGTGAAACACGCCGGACTGGACCACAAACTCCTGCTGTTTGCGCAGGGCATCCACCTGGGCTTGAACAATCTGCGGATGGCCTGACACGCTGAGGTAGTCGTTGCCGTCGAGCCGGATCGCGTTGGGGCCGGGCGGTCTGCCATGCAGCACAAATTTTCCGCCCCACTGCTGATCCCAACGCGGCGTGAAGTCGCGTGCGATGCGCCGCGTCAGTTCCGCGCCGAGGGGGGGGTTGTGAAGGGGCTTGGCGGCCTGAGCGGTTTTGGTTTCGAGGGCTTGCATGGGGTGGCTCCGTGGCTAATCAGCCCCCCATTGAAAGCTTTCACACAGATTTTTACGACTGATCCCCTGTCAGAGCTGACAGGGGATCAGGTCTTAAGCGGGGGTTTTCTGCCCGAAATGAGCAATTACCCTCATTGTTGTGTGTCATATTGTTACTGCGGGTAAGGACTTCACCAACGCTCAAGCCTGCTTCCATGGCAATCCCCGATAACGCCAGCCGCCCCGCTGGCCGCGCCGGCCCTGCTCATTGGCATCGCCTTCGAAGCCTTCCAGAATGTTGTAGGCCTCAAGGCCCAGTTCGGTGGCCCGTCTGGCCGCCGCGGCCGAACGCACACCACTGCGGCACAGCAGCACCACTTTTTTACCCTGCGGCACCGTGCCCTTCAGGCCTTCATCAAAGCCAGGGTTCATGGCCATGCCGGGCCACTGCTTCCAGGCCAGCGGCAGCGCGCCCGGCACATAACCGACCCATTCGCGTTCGACGTCGGTGCGCACATCAACCAGCACCGCCTCGCCCGACTGCCACCACTGGCAAGCCAATTGCGACGACACATCGCCCGCGTAGCCCGATGCGGCCTGAATCTGAAACGGCGCGGCGGCGTTGGCTGGATCGACGGGTTTCATGGCAGGGTCGCTCGTGTTGTGAAGTTGAAGAATGCGTGCTTGCGGCGCTGCTGTGCGGTCCGGCACGCCGGAAAGTGTATTCTTTCAGCGCCATCCGTGTGCACGGCATTCGGCGGCTGGCATGCTTATCGCCAACCGACCGGCACGCTCGTTTCGGACTGGTCGCCCATTTTCACCAGAATCTATTGCCAAATAAACTTGTCACTTTTGCGACAGTTTTCCAATCCGGCAACAGGCGCGTGATAGTGATAAAAAGTTAAGAGTGTTTTACTCCAGGAGGTTTCTTTATCGGGTGTAAACCCTAGGCTGGCAAGGGGGGAAACGTGTCCAGAATGGGAAGGCCCTTCATTACACCCAGGAGACTCAATTGACTAATAGCAACAATCCCCGCCGTCGCGGCCTGCTCAAAGGCGCTGCGCTGGCCGCCGGTGCCTTGGCAGCCCCCATGATCGCCAAGGCGCAAACCGGGCCGATATCAATGCGCTGGCAGAGCACCTGGCCATCCAAGGATATCTTCCATGAATACGCGCTCGACTTCGCCCAGAAAGTCAACGACATGACCGGCGGCGATCTGAAGATCGAGGTGCTGCCCGCTGGCGCCGTGGTGCCGGCGTTCGGACTTCTGGAAGCGGTGGCCAAGGGCACGCTCGATGGCGGACACGGCGTGTTGGGCTATAACTACGGCAAGCAAAATGCGCTGGCCCTGTGGAATTCGGGCCCGGCCTTCGGCATGGACGCCAACATGCTGCTGTCCTGGCACAAGTACGGCGGTGGCAAGGAATTGCTGGCCAAGCTCTACAACTCCATTGGCATCACCACGGTGATATCTTTCCTCTACGGCCCAATGGCGACGCAGCCGCTGGGCTGGTTCAAGAAGCCGATTACCAAGTCGGCCGATTTCAAGGGCCTCAAGTTCCGCACCAATGGCCTGGCGATCGATTTATTCACCGCGATGGGCGCGGCGGTCAACGCGCTGCCTGGCGGCGAGATCGTGCCGGCCATGGACCGCGGCCTGCTTGATGGAGCGGAGTTCAACAATGCAACTTCCGACCGACTGCTGGGCTTCGCCGACGTGTCCAAGGTCTGCATGCTGCAGAGCTACCACCAAAGCGCTGAAACCTTTGAGATCATATTCAACAAGCCCAAATACGACGCACTGCCGCCCAAAATGAAAGCCATCATCGCCAATGCGGTGGAATCGGCATCGGCCGATATGTCCTGGAAAGCGATTGACCGCTATTCCAAAGATTACATTGAGCTACAGGTCAAGGACAAGGTCAAGTTCTACAAGACCCCGGACTCCCTGCTGCAGGATCAGCTCAACCTGTGGGACGAGATTATTACCAAGAAATCGGCGGAAAACCCGATGTTCAAGGAAATCGTGGCTTCTCAAAAGGCCTACGCCGAGCGCGCGGTGAAATGGGAGCAAGACACCGTGGTCAGCCGCCGCATGGCCGCAGGCCATTACTTCGGAGCCAAAAAGGCAGCGCCGAAGAAGGCTTGAGGGATATTCTCACCATTCATCAGCCATCCGGGCATGCGTTCGGGTGGCTGATTTTTTTACGCAGGCCATGCTATGCAGAAATTACTTTTAACGGTTGACAGGATCAGCACCTTTGTCGGCCAGTCGTTTTCCTGGTTGATCGTCGCCCTCACTTTGATGATCTCCTGGGAAGTGTTCTCGCGTTATGCGCTGGACCATCCGCACCCCTGGGCCTTCGATGTCATGGTCATGTTGTACGGCACCCTGTTCATGATGGCGGGCGCCTACACCCTGGCTAAAAGCGGACACGTGCGCGGGGACGTGCTGTATGGTTTCTTCGAGCCGCGCACCCAGGCCAGCATCGACCTGGCACTCTACATCCTGTTCTTCATACCCGGCGTGGTCGCGCTCGCGTGGGCGGGCTACAACTACGCCGGCGATTCCTGGGCAATGAACGAACATTCGAACATCACCTCGGATGGGCCGGCGGTGTATCCGTTCAAGACCGTCATCCCGGTCGCCGGGGCGTTCCTGCTGCTGCAGGGCATCGTCGAAATCATCCGTTGCGTGATTTGCCTCAAAGAGGGCGCATGGCCTTCGCGCGCACAGGACGTCGAGGAAGTCGATGTAGAGAAGCTCAAAGACATGGTGCATGTCAAGGACGAGGACATCCAGAAACTCGACGCGTTCGTGATCAAACAGGAGCGGAGCCAATGAAGATTCGCAAAGAATTGTGGTTCGGCTTCACGCTGGTCGCGATCATCCTGATCCCGATCGGGGTGCTGATGCCCTGGGGTCACATGACCAACGGCCACCTTGGCCTCTTGATGCTGGCTTTGATCGTGGTCGGCATCATGGCGGGGTTCCCGACCGCTTTCACCCTCATGGGAATGGGCGTGTTCTTCGGCTGGCTGGCCTACCGCAGCGTGAACCCGGCACTGGCCGAGACGCAAATCCTCGACCTGATGGTGCAGCGCGCCTATTACGTGATGTCGAACGACGTGCTGATCGCGGTGCCGCTGTTCGTATTCATGGGCTACCTCGTCGAGCGCGCGGCGCTGATCGACAAGCTGTTCAAGGCGCTGCACCTGGCGATGGCGCGCGTGCCGGGTTCGCTGGCGGTGGCAACCATCGTCACCTGCGCGATTTTCGCCACCGCGACCGGCATTGTCGGCGCGGTGGTGACGCTGATGGGCCTGCTCGCATTTCCGGCGATGCTCAAGGCCGGCTACAACGTCAAGATTGGCGCCGGCGCAATCACGGCCGGCGGCTGCCTCGGTATCCTGATTCCACCCTCGGTGCTGCTGATCCTTTATGGCGCGACGGCCGGCGTGTCGGTGGTGCAGCTTTACGCCGGCGCGTTCTTTCCCGGCCTCATGCTCGCCGGACTGTATGTTGGCTACATCATCGTGCTGGCGCTATGGAAGCCCGCGCTGATGCCGCCGCTTCCCGAGAGCGAGCGGCAGGTGCCACTGCCCGCGCTGGCGCAGTCGCTGGCCAAGCGCGGCAGCAATGCGCTGGTCGGGCTGTCGCGCGCGCTCGCCGCCAAGGGTGGCGTCGCCAAGCGCCGCCTGCTCGGGCAACTGATCGTTTCGCTCTTGCCGCTGCTGTTTTTGGCTGCGGTGCTTGGCGTCACCTATTCGGTATCGACCACGCCGGTGGTCGTCGATACCGCCGGTTTGGTCGAGGCCGGCGGCGCCTTCACGTCCGACGTGAAGGAAGAGGCGAGCGGACTCATCGGCCAGGCGGGTGACAGCGAAGCGGGGCTGAAGGAGCCTCCTTCCGAGGAGACCAAGGCGGAAGTCGCGCCGCCGCCTGCGCCAGAAAAAGCGGCCGCGACGCCTGCTGCTGCGCCAGCCGCCGCGCTGGAACGCCTGGCGGCACCGGTCTGGTTCTGGGCCATGCTCGGCATCTGCGTCGCCGCGCTCGCCCTCTTGTATGCGTTCTGGAACTGGGCGCGGCTCGAAGTGTTCAAGATGCTGCTCACTTCATTCTTCCCGCTGGCGCTGCTGATCCTGGCGGTGCTGGGTTCGATCGTGTTCGGGCTGGCCACGCCGACCGAAGCGGCGGCGGTCGGCGCCCTGGGGGGAATGGTGCTGGCAGGGGCCTATCGCTTCATCGGCCGCTGGCGCGAGAAATCGGGCGTCGGCCGCGCCGCCGGCGCGCTGCTGGCGACGGTCAAAGATCTCGGCGGGATCATCAAGGAATCATCCTTCCTGACCGCCAAGACCACCGCGATGGTGTGCTGGCTGTTCGTTGGGTCAAGCATCTTCTCCGCCGCTTTTGCCCTGCTCGGAGGGCAGCAGATCGTCGAGAACTGGGTGCTCTCGCTCGGCCTGACGCCGGTGCAGTTCATGATCCTGTCGCAGTTCATTATTTTCATTCTTGGCTGGCCGCTGGAGTGGACCGAGATCATCATCATCTTCATGCCGATTTTTATTCCGCTGCTGCCGAAATTTGGCGTTGATCCACTGTTCTTTGGACTCTTGGTGGCGCTGAACCTGCAAACGGCCTTCCTGAGCCCGCCGGTGGCGATGGCGGCGTTTTACCTCAAAGGCGTGAGTCCGCCGCATGTGACGCTGAACCAGATCTTTGCCGGCATGCTGCCATTCATGGCGATCCAGGTATTTGCCATCTTTCTGCTTTATATGTTCCCGGGAATCGGTTTGTGGCTGCCGCAATTGCTGTACAAATAGGTCCGAGCTTGCCCGCAGCTGGCGGTGAATACCAGGACAGGGGCGCGCAAGCGCCCCTTTTCTTTGGAAAAACGTTAAGATTGACGTTTACGTAAACGTCAATTACCCACACGGAGACCGCTATGGCCAATGGCAACGGCAAACGCTCGGCCCTGCTGGCCCCCTGGCAACCGCCCACAGACGGACGCGGTGAGCCGTTTGCACTGTCCAGACTCAAGCCTTCGGCCAAACCGTTTTCCAGCGGCGACAAAGCGCAGGACAAGGCGGCAGTCGATGCCTTGGCCAGCGAACTGGACGGCCTGCAAGATCTTTTTTTTGCCGACAGACGCTACAAGCTGCTGGTGCTGCTGCAGGGCACCGACACGGCGGGCAAGGACGGCACGATACGCGCCGTGTTCAGCCGCACCAGCCCGCTGGGAGTACACACGATGGGCTGGAAGGCGCCCAGCGAGGATGAACGCGCGCACGATTACCTGTGGCGCATCCACCGCCAGATGCCGGCGTCGGGCGAGATGATGATCTTCAATCGCAGTCATTACGAAGACGTTCTGGTGCCGGTGGTCAAAGGCTGGATCACGCCCGGGCAGACGCGCCAGCGCCATGCCCACATCAATGATTTCGAGCGCCTCCTGGCAGAAACCGGCACGGTAATTCTCAAGTTCATGCTGCACATCAGCTTCGATGAACAGCGCGTTCGCCTGCAGGAGCGGGTGGACGACCCGACCAAACGCTGGAAATTCAGCATGGGCGACCTGGAAGCACGCAAGGAGTGGGGGGCCTACCAGAGCGCCTACGAGGCACTGCTGGGGGCAACCAGCACGCCCTGGGCGCCATGGACCGTGGTGCCGGCGGATTCCAAGACGCACCGCAATCTGATGATCGCCACCCTCGTGCGCGACACGCTCAAGGGCCTGGACCTGCGCTATCCGCCCGACGACCCGGCCCTGGCCGGACTCAAGATTGAATAACCGCCTCACCCTCGCAACAAGCCACGAGAAAACGCATCGAAAGAGTACCACCATGTCCGACCTGTCCGCAGAGTACAAAGCACTCGCCAACTACCGCCCCACCCACAAGGTGCGTTTCATCACCGCCGCCAGCCTGTTTGACGGACACGATGCGGCCATCAACATCATGCGGCGCATTTTGCAGGGCATGGGGGCCGAGGTGATTCACCTGGGCCACAACCGCAGCGTTGACGAGGTGGTGACGGCCGCCCTGCAGGAAGACGCGCAGGGCATTGCCATCAGCTCCTACCAGGGCGGGCATGTGGAGTATTTCAAGTACATGGTCGATTTGCTCAGGAGCCGCGGCGGCGAGCACATTCAGGTGTTTGGCGGCGGCGGCGGCGTGATCGTGCCGCCCGAGATCCGCGAGCTGCAGGCCTACGGCGTGGCGCGCATCTACAGCCCCGAAGACGGCCAGAAGATGGGGCTGGCCGGCATGATTGGCGAGATGGTGATGCGCTGCGACAAGGATCTGACCGGCTTTGCGCCCAAGGACCTCCAGGCGATTGCGGGCCATGGCGAAATGAACTGGCGCGCGCTCGCGCAACTCATCACCGCGCTTGAAGGCAACAAGGCCAACAAAGCTCTGGCCCAGGCGATGCGGGCGCAGGCTGCTACCAAAAAGATACCGGTTCTGGGCATTACCGGAACCGGCGGCGCGGGCAAGTCGTCGCTTACAGACGAGCTGATCCGCCGCCTGCGGCTGGACCAGGGCGACCGGTTGCGCGTGGCCATCATCAGCATTGACCCGTCGCGGCGCAAGAGCGGCGGCGCCCTGCTGGGCGACCGCATCCGCATGAACGCGATCTCGCCGTGGAAAACCACCGTTCGGGCTGAGCCTGTCGAAGCCTGCGCGAACCCTTCGACAAGCTCAGGGCGAACGGCGGGTGATTCGGGTCAAAGAGTATTCATGCGTTCCCTGGCCACGCGCGACTTTGGCAGCGAAATTTCCGCGGCGCTGCCCGACGTGGTGGCGGCCTGCAAGTGCGCGGGCTTCGACCTGATCGTGGTGGAGACCTCGGGCATTGGCCAGGGGGATGCCGCCATCGTGCCGCTGGTGGACGTTCCCATGTATGTCATGACGCCTGAATATGGCGCCGCCAGCCAGCTCGAAAAAATCGACATGCTGGACTTTGCCGAGTTCATTGCCATCAACAAGTTTGACCGCAAGGGCTCGCTCGACGCGCTGCGTGATGTTTCCAAGCAGGTGCAGCGCAACAAGGAAGCTTTTGGCACGCCGATCGAGCACATGCCGGTTTTTGGCACCATGGCCGCGCGCTTTAACGACGATGGTGTCACGGCGCTGTACCATGCGTTAAAACCACGCCTGGCGGCGCTCGGCCTGGCGCTCGCCGAAGGTTCGTTACCCGTGGTCACGGTACGCCACAGCACCAACCAGACGCCGGTGGTGCCCGCCGCCCGCACGCGCTATCTGGCCGAGATTGCCGAGACCGTTCGCGCCTACAAAAAAACCGCCGATGCACAAGCCAGTCTGGCGCGCGAGATTCAGCAGTTGCATGAAACCGCCCGCATGCTGCATGACGACGATGCCACCCGCGACGGCGCCAAAACCACCGTGCTGCGGCTGGCCCAGGAGCGCGAGCAGCGGCAGGCTCCGGCCGCCAAAAAGCTGCTGGCGCAGTGGCCCGCCATGCAAAAGGCCTACGCCGGAGATGAATACGTGGTGAAAATCCGCGACCGGGAAATCCGCACGGCGCTGACCACCAAATCGCTTTCGGGAACGACCATCCGCAAAGTGGCGCTGCCGCAATACGTTGACCACGGCGAAATTCTCAAGTGGCTGATTCTGGACAATGTGCCGGGCAGCTATCCCTACACCGCCGGCACCTTCGCCTTCAAGCGCGAAGGCGAAGACCCGACCCGCATGTTTGCCGGCGAGGGTGATCCCTTCCGCACCAACACGCGCTTCAAGCTGCTCAGTTCAGGCATGGCGGCCAAGCGCCTCTCGACCGCGTTTGACTCGGTCACGCTGTACGGCAACGACCCGGACCCGCGCCCCGACATCTACGGCAAGGTCGGCAACAGCGGCGTCTCGATTGCCACGCTCGATGACATGAAGGTGCTCTACGGCGGCTTTGACTTGTGCAGCCCCAGCACCTCGGTGAGCATGACCATCAACGGCCCGGCGCCAACCATTCTGGCGATGTTCATGAACACCGCCATCGACCAGAATATTGACAAATTCAAGGCAGACAATGGCCGCGAACCGACTGAAACCGAGACCGCCAAGATCAAGGAATGGGTGCAGGAAAACGTGCGCGGAACGGTGCAGGCCGACATCCTGAAGGAAGACCAGGGCCAGAACACCTGCATCTTCAGCACTGAATTCAGCCTGAAAGTGATGGGCGATATTGCCGAATATTTTGTGCACAACCGGGTGCGCAATTTCTACAGCGTGTCGATCAGCGGCTACCACATTGCCGAAGCCGGGGCGAATCCGATCAGCCAGCTGGCGTTCACTCTCTCGAACGGTTTTACCTTCGTTGAAGCCTACCTGGCAAGAGGCATGCACATTGACGACTTTGCGCCCAATCTGAGCTTCTTTTTCTCCAACGGCATGGACCCCGAATACACCGTGATGGGCCGCGTGGCGCGGCGCATCTGGGCGGTGGCGATGAAAGAAAAATACGGCGCCAACGAGCGCAGCCAAAAGCTCAAATACCACATCCAGACCAGTGGCCGCAGCCTGCACGCGCAGGAAATCCAGTTCAACGACATCCGCACCACGCTGCAAGCGCTGATCGCGATCTACGACAACTGCAACAGCCTGCACACCAACGCGTTTGACGAAGCCATCACCACGCCAACCGAAGACTCGGTGCGCCGCGCCATGGCAATCCAGCTCATCATCAACCGCGAATGGGGACTGGCCAAGAACGAAAATCCGTCCCAGGGCGCCTTCATCATCGAAGAGCTGACCGAACTGCTGGAAGAAGCCGTGCTGACCGAATTTGAGCGCATCTCCGAGCGCGGCGGCGTGCTCGGCGCCATGGAAACGGGTTATCAGCGCGGGCGGATTCAGGACGAATCGATGCACTACGAAATGCTCAAGCACACCGGCGAGTTGCCGATTGTGGGCGTCAACACCTTCCGCAATCCGCATGGCGATGCCGCGCACGACACGCTGGAACTGGCGCGCTCCACCAATGAAGAAAAACAGAGCCAGCTCAAGCGGCTGGCCGATTTCCACCAGCGCCACGCGAGCGAGTCACCCGCGATGCTTGCCCGCCTGCAGCAAGCCGTCATTCACAACCAGAATGTGTTTGAGGTGCTGATGGACGCCGTGCGCGTGTGCTCGCTCGGCCAGATCACCAACGCGATGTTTGAAGTGGGTGGGCAGTACCGGCGCAATATGTAAACGCCGCCAGGCAAAAA
>CAYJMW010000058.1:0-24490 GCA_964371235.1 uncultured Polaromonas sp. | reverse complement strand
CCGTGCCAAAGCCGGTCAACCACCCCATGAAACTCGCAGCCCTCCACACTCTCATTGCCGCAGGCGAATCCCTGACGCTGGAACTCAAGAAGTCCACGGCAGAGAAAGACCGCGCTTGCCGCAGCTTGTGCGCGCTGGCCAATGCGCAAGGCGGGTACGTGGTGTTTGGCGTCACGCCTGCTGGCAAAGTGGTGGGTCAAAAGGTGACCGATCGCACGCTCGAAGAACTGGCCCAAGAGTTTCAAGGCTTCGAGCCGCCGTTGTTCCCGCAGCTCCAGCGCATCCCGGTGTCTGAGGGGAATGTCGTTGGATTAGAAGTGCTGCTGGTTAAGGTCGAGCGCGCCACGCACGCCCCCGTTTCCTTTCGCGGCGTACCTTATGAGCGGGTGCTCAACACCACGCGCGTCATGCCGCGCGCCACCTACCAGCGGCTGCTGATCGAGTCCCTGCACGCCACTGACCGATGGGAGATACAGCCTGCCGTGGGCTGCGGCATCGACACCCTGGATACGCGTGAACTCGTGGTCACCATCGAAGAGGCCATACGCCGCGGCCGCATGGAAGACCCCGGTACGCGCGACCCCATGGGCTTGCTGCGCGGCTTGGGCCTGCTGGTGCAAGGCGACCAAATCAGCCGCGCCGCAATGGCCCTGTTTTGCAAAGACGATCACTCTATCCCGGCGTTCCCTCAATTCAATCTGCGCGTGGCCCGCTTCAAAGGCACCACACGCGACGAGTTTCTGGACAACCGCCAATACTCGGGCAACGCCTTTGCCCTGATGCGCCGGGCCGAGCGCTTCTTGATTGACTGGCTCCCCGTGGCCGGCAAAATCGTGCCAGGCCAAATGGCCCGCATCGACACGCCAGCACTCCCTGTTGAGGCTGTGCGTGAAGCACTCGCCAACGCCTTCATCCATCGTGACTACACCAGCCCAGCAGGATCGGTAGCTGTCGCCTTGTATGACGACAGGCTTGAAATCATCTCCCCAGGCGAACTGCACTTTGGCCTGACCCCGAAAATGCTGTTTGAGCCCCACGAATCAAAGCCATGGAATCCCTGGATTGCAAGAATTTTCCATCGCCGTGGCCTCATTGAGACCTGGGGTCGGGGCACGCTCAAAATTGCCAGCCTCATGCAAGCTGCTGATTTGCCCGTGCCAACATTGCAAGAGCGCACGGAATCTGTTTTGATGACTTTTCGTCTACCCGACCATCGTGGCGGTGTAAATGTCGGTGTAAATGTCGGTGTAAATGTCGGTGTAAATAATCTTCTTGCCTACATTCAGGCCAACCCTGGCCAGAAAGCCAGCGAAATGGCTGGCACTTTCACGGTAACCCAGCGAACCATTGAACGCTGGCTCAAGCAACTCAAAGAAAATGGCCTGATCGAGTTTAGAGGCGCCGCCAAAACGGGTGGTTACTACTGTAAAAATATATGAAATCAGCCTCTAGCCACCGTCCAATAAGCGCAAGTAGCTATCAAAACAATAGTGAATTACGCCTCCATGGCAAACCCCCTGAGCCCCTACGCCCCCGTCATTGCGAGCCCCACCTCCGTCATTGCGAGCGAAGCGCGGCAATCCATGGCCCCGCTTTGTCAACGATGGATCGCCACGGCCCGCAGCCTCGCGATGACGAATCAATCGCTGTCATTGCGATTACCGCGTCGCTTCCCGCCACGGCCTTGCGGCCCCCACCTTGCAGGTCAACGCCGACTTCGTCACCATGACCTTTGTCCTGCCCGCCACTATGGCCCGGCCAACCAAGGGGGGCGGCCTGGCAGAAACGCCGGGGAAAACGCCGGATTTGATCCTCCAACGGCTAGTAGAAACGCCGGGTACTTCCATTCCCGAACTGGCCCAGCATCTTGGCAAGTCAGACCGCGCCATCGAGCGTGCCATTCGGAAACTGCGTGCTGATGGCAAACTGGCCCGCATTGGCCCCGCCAAAGGCGGCCACTGGGAAGTTATTCAATGAAATCAGCCTCTAGCCCACGTACAATATGCCTGAGTAGCTACTAAAAACATAGCAATTTCAGTTCTCCATTCCACCTTCCCCGTGAACCCCAAACTGAGCCACCGCCCCGACATTGACGACCTGCGCGCACTGGCCGTGCTGGCCGTGGTGCTGCACCGCCTCTCCGCACCGCTGGTGCCCGGCGGCCCCTCTCCCGTCATTGCGAGTGGTCGTGGCAGCCTGCCGGATATGGCCGACAAGATTTATAGCCGTGATTTGTTTAGGCAGGGTTAGCAAAAATGAGCACCATCAAACTATTTGAAACCAGGCAAGTCCGCTCGCTGTGGGACCAGGCGAAAGAGACCTGGTTTTTCAGCATCGTGGACGTTGTCGCAGTGCTCACTGACAGCCCCAAGCCCCGAACGTACTGGAGCGTGCTCAAGACCCGGCTCAAAAAAGAAGGCAGCGAGTTGGCTACAAACTGTAGTCAACTGAAAATGGAATCGGCAGATGGCAAAAATTATCTCACCGACGTTGCCAACACCGAGCAACTCCTGCGGCTGGTTCAATCCATTCCCTCGCTCAAGGCCGAGCCCTTCAAACAATGGCTGGCGCGCGTGGGCTACGAGCGCATTGAAGAAACTGACGACCCCGAGCTGGCTTTTGATCGCGCCATGGAGACTTACCTCAAAAAAGGCTACTCCAAGGAATGGATCAACCAGCGGCTCAAAAGCATCGAAGTGCGCAAAGACCTCACTGACGAATGGGAAAACCGGGGCGTGCAAAAAGGGCAAGAATTTGCCATCCTGACCGACGAAATCACCAAAGCCTGGAGCGGCCTGAGCACGCGTGAATACAAACAGGTCAAGGGATTAAAGAAGGAAGGGCTGCGCGACAACATGACCAATCTGGAGCTGGTGCTCAACATGCTGGCCGAAGCCACCACCACCGAGATTTCCAAAGAAAAACTGCCCAAAGGGTTTGAGCAAAACCGAAAAATTGCCAAGCAAGGCGGCACCATTGCAGGCAACACCCGCAAAGAGATCGAACTAAAAACCGGTAAACCCATAGTGAGTACTAAAAATGCAAAGCTGCTCAAATAAACTATGCATCGTGACCGAGTGGAAGGCTTACCGCAGCCCGCCCGACATTGACGGCCTGCCCGCCATTGCCGTGCTGGCCGTGGTGCTTCCGCCCAGCTGGTGCCCGGCGCGCCCCTCCCCGTCATTGCGATTGCCGCGTCGCTTCCCGCCACGGCCTTGCGGCTCCACCTTGCAGGTCAACGCCGACTTCGTCACCATGACCTTTGTCCTGCCCGCCACTATGGCCCGGCCAACCAAGGGGGGCGGCCTGGCAGAAACGCCGGGCACTTCCATTCCCGAACTGGCCCAGCATCTTGGCAAGTCAGACCGCGCCATCGAGCGTGCCATTCGGAAACTGCGTGCTGATGGCAAACTGGCCCGCATTGGCCCCGCCAAAGGCGGCCACTGGGAAGTTATTCAATGAAATCAGCCTCCAGCCCACGTACAATATGCACAAGTAGCTACTAAAAACATAGCAAACGCAGTTCTCCATTCCACCTTCTCCCGTGAACCCAAACCTGAGCTACCGCGCCGACATCGACGGCGGGAGTGCCATGGCCGTGCTGGCTGCGGCGGCTGCATCACCTCTGTGTCCGGCTGGCGCCTGGCCGGTTGGTCACGGCGGTCGAGACACTCGTAAACGTCGGGCGGAATCAACACGCTGCAAGGCGAGCCCACGTCGGCATCCAGCCCGCGCTAAACCAGGCCGGGCCATGCACCCGTATAGTATTTGAGTGAAGCCCAGATATCATGTATTGTGAGCAACCAACTTGAGAGCCAACTATGCAAATCATCGTAAACGTGCCTAGCCACTATCTAGACGCCATGCACAGCACGCAAGACGCTTTTGCCCAGGAGGCCAAACTCGCCATGGCAGCCAAGTTGTTCGAGATGAAGCGCTTGTCTTCTGGCATGGCAGCCAGTTTGGTAGGGCTTGATCGCGTCACCTTCCTGGCACAGCTTCAGCGCTTTAACGTGCCAGTCATTGACCTGGACGCCAATGAACTGGCCGCAGATATCAACAATGCCTGATCGCAGTCAGGCGTTGGTGACCAACACCACCCCGTTAATCGCCTTGACCGCCGCCACCGGCAATCTGGATGTGCAAGGCCGTACCGTGGAGCTGCAATCCTTTTTGCGCAACTCGCTTGACCGTGGTGAAGCTGCAGCCATCCAAACCGCCATGAATTTGAGCTTGCCACTGGTTTGCATTGATGAAACTATGATTGAGTGAGCAAGTGGTGAAGTTCGCCCTGTCGCACGGCCACTAACACGCCTAGCACGCTACTAAAAACATAGCAACCGCAGCTTTCAATTCCACCCTTCCCCCGTGAACCCAAACCTGACCTACCGCCCCGACATCGACGGCCTGCGCGCCGTTGCCGTGCTGGCCGGGGTGCTGCACCACCTCTCCGCGCCGCTGGTGCCCGGCGGGCCCCTCCCGTCATTGCGATTGCCGCGTCGCTACGCTCCTCGCCATGACAGCATCTTGGCCCTCCATGACTTCCGTCGCCCAGCCGCCGGACTGGCTTTCGAGTGCTGGCAGTCATCGAAACCCCTGTATTCCGGCGCATCTACGCCAAGGCCAAGTTTGACAACATGCCGGTCGAAATTTTGAAATCCTGGAAGGAGGCCTACGATGCCTAAAGTCAAAATGGACGAAGAAATGAAAGCCTTTGTCGCCGAGGTGGCCGAATCCATCGCGCAGGCGAAGCGGGGCGAGGTGGCGCGCCTGCACACGCCCGCGGACATCGCCACTTACAAGGCGCGCGGTCGCCCGGCCGGAAGCACCAAAGAAGAGACCAAACAAGCCGTGACCGTGCGGTACAGCCCCGACGTGCTGGCGGCATTCCGTGCTACAGGCGCAGGCTGGCAAGCCCGCATGAATGAAGCCTTGAAAGACTGGCTCCACACACACTCGCCGGTATGAGCGGCGCCATCTTGACTCGACAGGTTTGTCACATGGCCATGGCGCACCCATTGCTGTGGAACGGCATCAAGCCCGTGTTTGTGGATGTGGACCCCAACACCCTGAACCCGGACCCCGCAAGAATAGAGGCCGCCATCACCCCGCAGACCACGGTCATCATGCCCGTGCACTGCTACACGGCCACCCGTGTGATGTGCAGGCCATCCAGAAGATTGCCGACAACTACAACCTGCGGGTGATCTACGACGCAGCCCATATCGACCGAAGACGCGCGAATTGCAGCCATCGCCCTGACCGCCGACCTGACCGTGGCGACCCGCAACACCAAAGACTTTGAAAGCATCGAAAGTCTGATGCTGGCGAACCCCTGGTGAGCAGCGCCCCTGTGGGAGCAGCGCCCTCGCCGCGAATGACTCCGTTTAATTGTCATTATTAAAAAGACAATATCAGATAAAATAGGCCATCGTGCAAAGTCAATTCAAATCCGTCATCCGCCAAAAAATCATCGACGCCCAGGCTGCGCCGCTGCCGGTGCTGACGCGTCGGGATGTCTGGCTGCCGGCCGTCAAAGGCAAGGCCACGGCCGTCATCGGCATGCGGCGCTCGGGCAAGACCAGTCTGCTGTGGCAGATCCTGGCCGACCGTCACGCGTCCGGCATCGCGCGCGACGGATTGCTCTACTTCAGTTTCGAGGATGAGCGACTCGCCGGCATGCAACTGGCCGACCTTGACTTGCTGGTCGAAGCGTTCTACAGCCTTCACCCCGACTGGCGCGATGCCCGTCGTGCCTGCTTTTTTCTGGACGAAATCCAGCTCGTTCCCGGTTGGGAGCTGTTTGCCCGGCGCATCCTGGACAGTGAAAATATCGAACTCTTCGTTTCCGGCTCCTCCGCCCGCATGCTCTCGCGCGAGGTCGCCACCAGCATGCGCGGGCGGGCCATGGAGGCCGTGGTCACGCCGTACAGCTTCCGCGAGGCCCTGCGCCATGCGGGCCGCGAACCCGCCAAACCGGCAGACCGCCTGACCAAAGCCGAGCGCTCCCTGCTGGGCCGGGCCTTGACGAACTACCTGGCCTGCGGCGGCTTCCCGGAAGCACAGGGGCTGGACAGCCGCAACCGCACCGAGCTGTTGCGCGGCTATGTCGATGTGGTGCTGCTGCGCGACGTGGTCGAGCGCCACAACCTCAGCCAGCCGCAGGTGCTGCGCTGGATGGTGCAGCAACTGCTGGGCAACGCCGCGGGCGCGTTCAGCATCAACAAGTTTCACAGCGACCTCAAGTCGCGCGGCGTGGCCGTGAGCAAAGACACGCTGCACAGCCTGCTGGCCCATCTGGAAGACGCCTTTCTGCTGTCCAGCGTCGTCGTCGCAAGCGACTCGGTGCGCCGCCGCCAAGTCAACCCCCGCAAGGTTTACCCGGTGGATACCGGCCTGATCGCGTTGTTTGACCGCTCGGGCAAGGCCAACACCGGGCACGCGCTGGAGACCGTGGTGTGGCATGAACTGCAGCGGCGTAGCTTTGAAGCGGCCTACGTGCGCACCGCGGCCGGTTTCGAGGTGGACTTCTTTGTTCGCAGCCCCACCGCAGGTGAAGCCCTGATCCAGGTCTGCGCCGAGCTGGACGACCCCGCCACCCTGGCGCGTGAAGTGCGCGCACTGCAAGACGCTGCCACGGAATTGCCCCAGGCCAGCCTGCACCTGATCGCGCTGGACGTGTCGCCCGGCCTGCAACTGCCCGCCCGTGTGCAACTGCACCGGGCCGCAGACTGGCTGCTGGAGGCCAGCCCGCAAGGCTGAAGTCCGAAAATATGAATAAAAGGGCATCTACCCAGCGTCAAATGGCCTTGGCGTGCTATGAAAACATGGTACTTCATTGGGATCTGCTGGCCTGCCGCCGGGCCGACGCACGCAACTGCTGCTGGGCCTGAGCGCCATCCTCCCCGGAGGGCTACGCGGCCTTGCGATGACGAGAAAGTGGCGGCCCCGCAGCGACGAATGACATCTTTACTTGTGTAAAGATTTACTTTACAGTCATGCTCCATGATTGAATCGTTCATGCACAAGGGGCTGCAAGATATTTTCGAGAAAGGTAAGAGCGCCAAGGTGCAGGCAGCCTTGGCAGGGCGCGCTTTGCGGCGACTCGATGCCATCAATATCGCCAAGACACCGGAAGCGCTGAACGTCCCCGGCTTCGACTTTCATCCCTTGCAGGGAAAGCCCAAGCGTTACAGCCTGCATGTCAATGGGCCGTGGTGCATCACCTTCGAATGGGAAGGTGAGAATGCACTGCGAGTTAATCTGGAAAACTATCACTAGGAGGCATCATGCCGACACGCAAACCTACTCATCCCGGCGCTATTCTGCGCGAAGACGTCCTGACTGATTTGGGAATGTCGGTGAGCGCCTTCGCCCGCAGCCTTGGTGTCTCACGCCAAACCCTGCATGCGGTGCTGGCCGAGCGCAGCGGCATATCCGCAGAAATGGCACTTCGCTTGGGCGCATTGCTTGGCAATGATGCTCAGTTGTGGGCGGATATGCAAACGAAATACGACTTATGGCAAGCCGAAGCAAAACTGCACAAGGTGCTGATGGGCATGCGTCGCATCGACAGCCCGGCAATCGCCTAACACCCCACCCCCTTGTTTAAAAGCCTGCGCAGCCTCATCGCCAGCCTGCCGCCGCGCCTGCGCGAGCCCGCTGTACCGGCCCGGCACCGCACACGAACCCTGATCCGTCATTGCGAGCCCTTCGTCGGGCTCAGGACAGGCCCAAGGCGCGGCAATCCACGTCCCTGCCTGTTCGACACTGGATCGCCACGGCCTGTGGCCTCGCGATGACGAATCGAGCTCCGTCATTGCGAGCGAAGCGCGGCAATCCATCCCCCCGCAGCGCATCAGCAAAAACCATATATAAAATCAGCCTCCAGCCCACGTACAATATGCATAAGTAGCTACCAAAAACATAGCAACCGCAGCTTTCAATTCCACCTGCCCCCGTGAACCCAAACCTGAGCTACCGCCCCGACATTGACGACCTGCGCGCCGTCGCCGTGCCGGCCGTGGTGCTGCATCACCTCTCCGCCCCGCTGGTGCCCGGCGGCTACCTCATCACCGGCATCATCAGCCGTGAAATGGCGCAGGGCAAGTTCAGCGTTGCCCGCTTTTACGAGCGGCGGGCGCGGCGCATCTTTCCGGCGCTGTTTGCGGTGCTGAACGCCAGAAAACAAAGGGTGCCTTTATCTTTGAGTAGGGCGAACTTCAGTCCGCCAGGCCGAATGAATTCGGCCCTATAAAGCCCCTCCGCAGATAACATATATCCAATGACCCAAGCCACCCCCTTAACCAAAACCCTGCGCAGCCTCATCGCCAGCCTGCCGCCGCGCCGGCGCATGCAACTGCTGCTGTTGCCGGGCCTGATGCTGGCGGGCGCCCTGGCCGAAGTGCTGAGCCTGGGCGCCATCATTCCATTTCTGGCCATTCTGGTTGACCCGGTGCAAGCCCTGCAAAGGCCGCTGGTGGCGCAGGTGGTCGCCACTTTAGGCTTGAGCGATGCCGAAGATATTCGCTGGCAGCTCACCCTGCTGTTCGCAAGCGCAGCAGTGGCGGCCGGGGTCGTGCGGTTTGTGCTGATCTACGCCATCTCCAAGCTCAACTTTGGCATCGGTCATGAGATTGGTGCAGAGGTCTACCGGCGCACGCTCTACCAACCCTATGAAGTCCACGTAGCCCGCAACAGCAGCGAAATCATGGGCGGCATCAACAAAGTCGACATCGTCGTTTTTGTGGTTTTTAGCCTGCTCAACACCGGCAGCGCCATCTTCATGGGGTTCTTTATTATCACCGCGCTGGTGTTGATTGATCCGCTGATCGCCACAGTCGCTTTATTGGGCTTCGGCAGCATTTACGCCACCGTCTCTGTGTTTACACGCAAGCGCCTGGCCCGCAACAGTCAAGTGATTAATTCGGCCTACAACACGCGTGTGCAGTCTATGCAAGAAGGCCTGGGTGGCATTCGTGATGTTCTGCTGGACCAAGCACAGCCTGTGTTCGCACATCGCTTCAACCAGATCGACTGGCCTTTGCGCCAAGCCCAAGCCAGCAACAACATCATTGGACCCAGCCCCCGCTTTGCAGTGGAGGCGCTGGGCATGGTGCTCATTGCCTTGCTGGGCTACTCCATGACTGCATCAGGCGGCGGGGTTGCGGCTGCCATTCCTACCCTTGGCGCACTCGCCTTGGGCGCGCAGCGGCTCATGCCCTTGCTGCAGCAGACCTACCAGGGCTGGGTTTACGTCGCGGGCAATCGGCAAGTGTTAGTCGATGTGCTTGCACTGCTGCAGCAAGCTGTTGCACGGGAAACGCAAGCCCAAGTCGCACCGCTGCCGTTTGAGCGGGAGATTCGCCTAGAAAAAGTGTCGTTTTGCTACCAGCCTCAGTTGCCGCTCGTACTGCACCAGCTCGACCTGACCATCCCCAAAGGCGCGCGGGTGGGTTTTATAGGCATCACCGGCAGTGGCAAAAGCACGGCCATGGACTTGTTGATGGGGCTGCTGCAGCCCAGCACAGGTCAAATCCTCGTCGATGGTATGCCGCTCACCGGCACCACACGACTTGCCTGGCAGCGCAACGTCGGGCATGTGCCGCAGGCCATTTTTCTGGCCGATGCGTCGTTTGCAGAAAACATTGCTTTCGGTGTCCCAGCCGAGCAGATTGACCTGGAACGCGTGCGCCACGCCGCACAACAGGCGCAAATCGCCCAATTTATTGAGTCCACCCCGGAGGGCTACACGGCCATGGTCGGCGAGCGCGGTGTGCGCCTGTCAGGCGGCCAGCGTCAGCGCATTGGTATCGCCCGTGCGCTTTATAAACAGGCCAAGGTCTTGGTGTTTGACGAAGCCACCAGTGCGCTGGACAGCGAAACCGAGGCCGCTGTCATGCAAGCCATTGAAAGCCTGGGCCGTGAGTTCACCATCGTGCTGATTGCCCATCGACTCACCACGCTGCAAGGCTGCGACATCATTTATCGGCTGGACAAGGGTAGTGTCGTCTCGGCAGGTGGTTACGACGAGTCCCAAAGCGTCATGAGTCATTGCGAGTCGCCACGTCCAGCCAGCCCCGTTCACCGCCCAGCAAATGTGTGCTGAGATGGTCGCCAGCGCCCTGGCTGAAGCCAAAAAACACGCTCTGCTAAAGCAGCACGGCTACCAAATCGCATTAAACGTGGAGTAACCTCAAAAATGAAAGCAGTCATTCTCGCCGGTGGCCTCGGCACCCGCATCTCCGAAGAAACCTCTTCTCGCCCCAAACCGATGATCGACATCGGTGGCAAGCCCATTCTTTGGCACATCATGAAGACTTATTCCCACCACGGAATAAACGACTTCGTGATCTGTTGCGGCTACAAGGGCTATGTCATCAAGGAGTATTTCGCCAACTACTTCCTGCACATGTCCGACGTCACCTTCGATATGAGCAAAAACAGTATGGAAGTGCACCAACGCAATGCCGAGCCTTGGAAGGTGACCCTGGTCGACACCGGCGAGGAGACGATGACTGGCGGTCGCTTGAAACGGGTGGCGGACTACGTCAAGGATGAAGAAACTTTTTGTCTAACCTATGGCGATGGCGTGAGCGACGTCAACATCACGGAGCTGCTCGCTTTCCACAAAGCGCAAAACGTCAAAGCCACTGTGACTGCGACAATTCCACCCGGGCGTTTCGGTGCTCTGGATACTAGTGGTAACAAGGTCAACAGCTTCATGGAAAAGCCCAAGGGCGATGGTGCCATGATCAACGGCGGCTTCTTTGTGTTGTCGCCGCAAGTCATCGACTACATCACCGACGATAAGACAATCTGGGAGCGTGAACCCTTGGAGCGTTTAGCCCAAGAGGGCGATCTGGCTGCCTTCCAGCACCACGGCTTTTGGCAACCGATGGATACCTTGCGCGACAAGATGCGTCTTGAAGAACTGTGGCAATCCGGCAATGCGCCCTGGAAGGTCTGGTCATGAATCCAGACTTCTGGCGCGGCACGCGCGTGCTGCTGACCGGCCACACCGGCTTCAAGGGAAGCTGGCTGTCGCTCTGGCTGCAATCCATGGGTGCGCAAGTGGTCGGCTATGCACTGGCGCCGCCAACCGATCCGAGCTTGTTCGACGTTGCCAAAGTTGGCGAGGGCATGACCAGCATCATCGGTGACATCCGTGATCTGGCCAAAGTGCAGGCCGCCTTTGCCGATCACCACCCCGAGATCGTGATCCACATGGCGGCGCAACCGCTGGTACGCTATTCCTATCAAAACCCGGTCGAGACCTACTCCACCAACGTCATGGGCACCGTGCATCTATTGGAAGCCGCTCGCCACACGGCCAGTGTCAAAGCCATCGTTGTTGTCACCACCGACAAATGCTACGAAAACAAGGAATGGCTCTGGGGTTACCGCGAAGACGAACCGATGGGCGGTTTTGACCCCTACAGCAACAGCAAGGGTTGCGCTGAGCTGGTCACCAGTGCCTACCGCCGCTCCTTCTTCCAGCAAGCAGGCATTGCGCTCGCATCGGCCCGCGCTGGCAATGTCATAGGTGGTGGCGACTGGGCGTCAGACCGCCTGGTACCCGACATCCTCAAAGCATTCGAGCAAAACCAAGCCGCAGTCATCCGCAACCCCCACGCGACGCGCCCGTGGCAACACGTACTGGAGCCGCTCAGTGGCTACCTGACATTGGCCGAGCACCTCTACACGCACGGCCAGACTTACGCAGAGGGCTGGAACTTCGGCCCAAAAGATGACGACGCGCGCTCGGTGCAGTGGATCGTCGAACACCTGGTGAGCAGTTGGGGCAAAGGCGCAAGCTGGCAGCAAGACGGCAGCACCCACCCGCATGAAGCCAACTACCTCAAGCTAGACATTTCTAAAGCCAAAGCCCGCCTGGGCTGGCAACCGCGTTGGCCGTTGGCTACTGCACTCGAAAAAATCACAGCGTGGCATCATGCCTACTTGGCAGCTACTAATATGCATGAATTCACCATGCAGCAAATTGCAAACTACGCTCAACCCCATAAGGAGTAAACACCATGCTGGCTATACAAGCTCACTACCACGATGGGCACATACAAATTGCCACCGAAGGGCTACCGCGCGACTCCAAAGTTGTCGTTGTGTTTTTGACCCCAGACGCATCCAATGCATCAAGCAATCTGAGCGCAGATCAACAAGCCGCACTTACCTTGCAAAGCCAGAGCAACTTTGCTCAAACCGTTTTACTTAACCCTGCTGAAGATTGCTGGAACAATGCTTAACACCATTGAACAAGGCGGCATCTACAAGCTGCCCTTTCCCTACACCGACCTTTCTGACCAAAAATATCGGCCAGCACTGGCAATCACGTCGCCAGACAATACCGGTGATGCCCGGTTCGTCTTCATCACAACCACGCCGCCAGTGCCACCGGCCCAGCGTTTAGCGCTTGGTGATGATGATTTTGATGGCGCACCCTTGGCATTCAAAAGCTTTGTCCGGCCCGAAAAATCGATGCTCCTCAATGGCAGCTTGGCCGTAAAAAAGCTTGCGCAACTCACCCCTAAAGCACTGCAAACAGTTTTACGCCACGTCATTCAAGACGAAGTGACACACTTTTCGGCAAGCGCTTTTGCACCCAGCACCTTTGTACCCGGCACCACCGCCGTGCCCCCTTCCGGCAAAATTCTCGGTGCGCAAGAACTCAAGAACATGGTCGAAGCCAGCCTGGACGGCTGGCTGACCACCGGCCGCTTCAACGCCGAATTTGAGAAAAAGCTCGCCGCCTTCATCGGCGTCAAGCACCTGATCACCGTCAACTCGGGCTCATCGGCAAACCTCGTCGCATTCAGTACACTCACATCCCCCAAGCTGGGCAACCGCGCCATCAAGCGCGGCGATGAGGTCATCGGCGTGGCGGCGGGCTTCCCCACCACCGTCAACCCCATCCTGCAATTTGGCGCGGTGCCGGTGTTTGTGGATGTGGACCGTCTCACGCATAACATCGACGCCAGCAAGATCGAAGCGGCCATTGGCCCCAAGACCAAGGCCATCATGCTGGCGCACTCGCTGGGCAACCCGTTTAACCTCGATGTCGTCACAGCCCTGTGCAAGAAGCACAAGCTGTGGCTGGTAGAAGACTGCTGCGATGCGCTGGGCACCAGCTACCGAGGCCAGATGGTCGGCACTTTTGGCGACATTGCCACCTTGAGTTTTTACCCGGCGCACCACATCACCATGGGCGAGGGCGGCGCGGTGTTTACCAATAATGACGAACTCAAAACGATTGCCGAGAGCTTTCGCGACTGGGGTCGGGATTGTTATTGCCAGCCGGGCAAAGACAACACCTGTGGCAAACGTTTTTGCCAGCAGTTGGGCGACCTGCCGTACGGCTACGACCACAAGTACACCTACAGCCACCTGGGCTACAACCTAAAAATCACCGACATGCAGGCCGCTTGCGGACTAGCCCAGCTGGACAAGGCGCCGCAATTCATTCAGGCCCGCAAGGACAACTTTGCCTTCCTGAAAGAACGCCTGAAGGACTGCGAAGAATTTGTGAACCTGCCCGAGGCGACCGAGCACTCCGATCCCTCGTGGTTCGGCTTTCCGATCACTTTAAAAGAAAACTGCCCGGTGACGCGGCTGGATCTGCTGACCTACCTGGATCAGAACAAGGTCGGTACGCGCCTGCTGTTTGCCGGCAACCTGACGCGTCAGCCCTACATGGCCGGTGCCAACTACCGTATCAGCGGCGACCTGACCAACACCGACAACGTGATGAACAACACATTCTGGATTGGCGTGCAGCCTGCGCTGACAAGGGAGATGCTGGAATTCGCGGCGCAGAAGATCGAGAGCTATCTCGGCGTAAATTTTTAAGTGGTGCCGTCAATGATTTCTGCAACTCAAACCTTTGATACCAAAGCGCTCCGCAAAACAGTGCTGGATATGGCCTATGCCGGCTCCACGGTTCACATCGGCTGTGCGTTCTCGATCATTGAACTGCTGGCGGTTTTGTATCGGAATCATTTGCGCTACCCCGGCAACGACCCACTGGCTGCGGGTCGTGACTACCTTGTGCTCAGCAAAGGCCATGGTGTCATGGCGCAATACGCGTGCATGCGTGAGTTGGGTTGGCTCAAGGATGAAGCGTTCACAGGTTATTTCGCTGATGGCAGCGACCTCAAAGGTTTGTCTGATTCACGCATCCCCGGTCTGGAGGTTACCTCTGGCTCGCTGGGTCACGGCTTCTCGGTCGGTGTCGGCATGGCGATGGGCGCCAAGCTACGCGGCACCGATCAAAAGACTTACGCCCTGGTCGGCGACGGCGAAATCAATGAAGGTCCCATCTGGGAGGGCTCACTTTTCGCGGCACACCATCAGCTTAAAAATTTCATGGTGATCGTCGATGAAAACGGCTTCCAGGCCATGGGGCGAACCCAAGACGTCATTAATTTAGGCAACATCCAGGCCAAGTTCGAAAGTTTTGGCTTTGAAGCCATCACCCTTGACGGCCATGATGAAGCGGCAATAGATAGTGCCATCACCCAGCTCTGGGCCAGCGCTTCGACAGCGCCAAAAGCACTCATAGCCAAAACCGTCAAAGGCAAGGGCGTGCCCTTCATGGAAAACAACAACATCTGGCACTACACGCGGCTTGACCAAGCAACCTACGCGCAAGCTTTGACCGCAGTGGCAGGGAGCGTGCAATGAGAGCCGCCTTTTCAGACACGCTAGTTCGCTTGGCCAAGGCCGACCCCAATGTTCTACTGCTGACCGGCGACCATGGTTACGCCTTGTTTGACGACTTCCGCAGAGAGTGCCCCGCGCAATACATCAATGCCGGCATTGCCGAACAAAACATGGTGGGCATGGCAGCCGGCCTGGCCCGAACTGGCTTCAGACCGTTCGTCTATGGCCTAAGTGCTTTCATCCCAGTGCGTGTGGTTGAGCAGATCAAGCTTGATGTGGCCCATGACCAGTTGCCTGTGATTTTGATTGGTGACGGTGCCGGGTTTGTCTACAGCTACCTTGGCACCAGCCACCAATCGACTGAAGACATTGCTTGCACCCGCGCGCTACCCCACTTGTCAGTCTATTCACCCGCCGACCGCTTTGAAGTAGCCGCCTGCATGGCGCTGGCCTACCAGGCAAAAGGCCCGGTTTATTTACGCATGGGCAAGTCCGACCGGGGCGACGTGCATATGGCTGCGCCGCAAGCCAAGGTCGGCCGGTTGTTGGAGGTCAAGCCGGGCCAGACTGGCGATGTTGTCTTCATTGCCACCGGGTCGCTCGTACGCACGGCAATGGACATTGCCACCAATTCCTATCCCGATGCCGCTGTATGGAGCGCGCCCTTTATCAAGCCCATAGACGGCCAACAGGTGGCCGCTATCTGTGCCCAAAGCCGGGCCGTGATAGTGCTTGAAGAGCATTCCGTGCTGGGCGGTTTGGGCTCTGTCATTACCGAAATTGCCGCCGAATTTGCCCCGGTGCGCATCCTGCGGGTGGGCGTGCAGGACCGTTTCTCGCACCATTGCGGCAGCTACGAGTATTTGCTGCAAGAGCACGGCTTGGATCGTCTGGCCATTGAGCAGCGAATTCGTGACTTCCTCTCCACGGACTGAGCCATGCGTATAGCCATCCTCGGCGCCACCAGCCAGATCGCCAAAGATCTGGTGTTGTCGTTCTCCGCGCAAAGCAGCCACGAGTTGGTGCTTTACGCACGCCGTCCTGAGGTCGTGAAGCAATGGCTGGCAGATGTCGGATTGGTTGACCGATATGCAGTGGCCAATTTTGTAGCCTTCAATGCAGACCAGCACTTTGATGCCATCCTTAACTTTGTCGGCGTGGGCAACCCAGCCCAGGCCGCAGCCATGGGGGCCAGCATATTTGACGTAACGCTGCAATATGACGAACTGGTTCTGAGCTATGTCCGCCAGCACCCCACTTGCCGCTACATCTTCTTGAGCAGTGGCGCTGCCTATGGCGCAAGCTTTGACGCACCGGTGGATGCCAACACCAAGGCCACAGTGCCCATCAACAACCTACAGCCGCAAGACTGGTACGGCGTCGCCAAACTACACGCCGAATGCCGCCACCGCTCACTGGCCCCACTGCCGATTGTTGATATTCGGGTGTTCAACTATTTCAGCCATACGCAGGATATGGATGCGCGCTTTTTGATCACCGACATCTTGCGCGCTATTCGCGACAAGACGGTACTGAAGACTTCGGCAGACTACATCGTGCGAGACTTTATTCACCCTTCGGATTTCTGCAATTTGGTCAAAGCGATACTTGCCGCATCCGCGACCAACGCTGTGGTGGATGCCTACAGTAAAGCCCCCATTGATAAACCCACCCTGCTGGCTGCCATGCAAGAGGCGTACGGCTTGCAGTATGAGATTGTGCAAACGGGTGCAGGTGTGAATGCCACGGGTGGCAAGTCACATTACTACTCGTTGAATACGCGGGCTGCGGGGTTTGGGTATTTGCCTAGCCTTACAGCAGCAGACGGTATTCTGATTGAAGCAACGAAAATATTACTTGAATCCGTGATTCAAAATGACTGTATCTGATTTTCAACTTGAAATTCTGAGATATTCGAGGAATATGCCGTGATATTGCCTTCGCAAGCGCTCCATCAACATCGCCAACACTGCCTGTCAGCCGTTTCGCATGATTTTGCGCTGCTTGGAGCTAATTTTGCCAGAATTGGGACTGATTTCGCCCACGCTTATCCACGACCACTGTATAGCCGTGTTGGCGGTGTCGGATTTTTCAGTTGCAGCCGGGTGGCTGCGCCGCTGCGCCGTGTTCAGGCTTACCGCGAAAGTAAAAACTCATTCAAATATCGCAGCGCGCTTTACTTGGCATTGATGCGACTACTCAGCAAGCTCTGGTTCATTTGGGCTGCCAGATCAAACCAGGAAGAAGCGTTGGCATCCAAACGTTGACGCAGGGTGGGGCTCGAAGGAACGCCGCGCAAGCCAAGAGCGCGCATGAAGAAGGCGTCAGCCCGAAAGTTCTCGATCGAGTCAAAGCCTGCCTGAGCTACGTCGAAGGGTCGTTCTTGCCCAGGCACAGCAAGCCCAGGTAGCTCTTGAGGATGTCGCTGTTGGCAACGCCAGAGCGAACCGGGAAAGCCGGATCGACCAAAGAGTTGAGCTTAATTCGTTTAAGATACTTTCCAACGAGTGCCAGTCCAGCGTGCGAACTGAGGTCGTAAGGCAGCTTTTTGATAATGAAGTCGGTCATGGTTTGCTTACCTTAAGGGTGAGCGACATTTTGCACCTAAGTCATTGATTTTAAAAGAGAATTTTATATTTATTTGATGTTAACTCACGGAATCAGGTAAATTTACAGGCTCCAACTTCTACATAAATGCGGATTACTCGTTCTCGCCGTAGCCGATACACTCAATCAGTCATGAATGAAATAATACTCTCTATTTGCATACCAACCTTCAATAGAAGCAAAAGTCTGAATGATCTATTGGCAAGTTTTAATTCGATTAAAGCGATGATCGGACATGAGATAGAGATTTGTATTTCTAACAATAATTCAACCGACAATACCAGACAAATTCTTGAGGAATGGTCAAATATTTATCAGATCACTGTAAATCACAATAAAACAAATATCGGATTTTCTGGCAATATGAATAAATTGCTTGAAATGGTGCATGGAAAGTGGATTTGCTATCTTGGTGATGACGACCTTCTCATATCAGGTAATATTAGCAAAGTAATAAATATCCTATCCGGTGTCAGCTCGGACGCCTGGGTACTAATGCCTGCTGTAAATAAAAATAATCCTCAATCGTCATGGCTTTCAGAATTACGACCAGGAAAGTACCCCTGGCGTCAAATGCAACTGCAGGTAATCGGGAAAGGCGTGAGTTGCTTTGGATTTATTGGTTGTCACATCATAAATCAAAAATACAAAAAGTTATACCAAGACTTGCCGCTGGATTTCTGTGAAGCCTGGATACATCAAAACTATTGGTTTGTGCATTTGAGTCTAAGAAGGGAATATTATTTCACTGGACTGCCACTTGTTGAAATAAACTCTGCTGTTCAACCACCAAAGTACAGTCGTGCAACATGGGCTTTTCTTTGGCTTCAACGATTGAACAATTTTTCGAATATATCAGATTTCATGAAGACTGGGAAATTGCTGTTGGCGCAAATACTATTAAGAGAATGTCTTGCGATTTCACAATATAAAGAATGGGCCAGATTTGCATTATTTTATCCAAATACCGGTATTTACAGAGTGAGAAAAGTGGAGTCAAAAATACAACCAAATAATAAAATTGATTCTCAACTCATTATTGTGTATTTAATAATAATATTAACTGGTTTCGCTTGCTTTAGACTCTTATGGAAACTGAAGAAATTTATTATATATTAACAGTAGTGTCCCAACGTTTTCACATCAGGACGTCGTAAGGTAATGATTTACTTGTTGAATTTGGTATTTGAGTCTGGTCTCGATTTGAACGTCGTAGGTCAGACTGTCGGTTTTTTGCGGGTTCCCGCCCAAAACCGTCATGCACCAAGGCAAGCTCGTAGTTGCGCAACTCATGCTCTATCTGCCGCTGAGCACGTTTCGCCGCTGTGTGGCCGATCACCGAGGAGAACACAAGGTCAAAGATTTCTCTTGTCTGGACCAGTTCTTCGCCATGGCCTTCGCCCAATTGACCTACCGCGAGTCCTTGCGCGACATCGAGGTCAACCTGCGTGCCCAAGCCCGTCGGCTCTATCACATGGGGTTTCGCTGTCAAACGATTTCGCGCAACACGCTGGCCAATGCGAATGCCACACGCCCGTGGCAGATCTATACCGACTTCGCCCAGCATCTGATTGGCCTGGCGCGTCCCCTGTACGCCAAGGAACCGTTTGGGCTGGAACTCGATGCCGCGGTCTACGCGTTCGATGCCAGCACCATCGATCTGTGCCTGTCGGTGTTTGCCTGGGCACCGTTTCGCTCTACCAAGGCGGCCATCAAACTGCATACGCTGCTGGACTTGAGAGGCAATATTCCCAGTTTCATTCACATCACCGACGGCAAGACGCACGAGGTCAATGTGATGGACGATCTGGTGCTGGAGCCGGGGGCGTTTCACCTGATGGATCGGGGTTATCTGGATTTCGCCCGACTGTTTGTGATTCACGAGGCCCAAGCCTTTTTTGTGACCCGAGCCAAGAGCAACACCAAATTCAATCGGCGCCGACAGTGCATGCCCTGCAAAGAGTGAAATCGAACCAATTGGGTCGGGAAAATCACGGAATCCTGGTGGATTGTTTGTGAAATTTCATCACTTAAAAACTAACGACCTACTCCAATTGGCAGCAGATTATTCAGACCATCCCTAAACCTCCGCATGCTATAGTATCTATTTGAGTAACCATAGAAATATGATTTCCCTGTCAATTTGCATACCAACTTTCAATAGATCTTCTTATTTAAAGCGGACATTAGACAGCATCGTCCAACAGAAATACTTCCAGGATACAAACGATGTAGAAATTGTTATTTCAGACAATTGCTCCACAGATTCAACTGAATCCATTTCAAGAACTTACGTGGATTTATATCCGGGTAAAATTGTTTACTCCAGAAATGCAGAAAACACAAAAGATAAGAATTTTGAGTTATCGCTAAGGAAAGGCAAAGGAAAGTATCTAAAGCTAAATACCGACTATCAGGAACACCTTGATCACTCCCTCGAAATAATTGTAAATGAAATTAGGCGAAACATTCAAAGCAAACCCAATTTGCTATTTACAAATGGCGCTCTAGGTGTAAAAGACAGGGTGACAAATTCAGGCAAAGATCGATTTCTTTCACTTACCTCACATTACAGCACATGGATTGGTATGTTTGGCATTTGGAGATCTGACTTCGAATCTATCGATGACTTTGGGCGAAGCACAAGTCTACAGCTAACTCAATTAGATAACTTATACAGAGTCCTAACTCTTAGGCCATCCTTTATTCTTATTGATATAAGACTTTTTCAGAGCGCACCGCTTCAACCAAAGAGACAATATGATCTTTTGACAGTATTTTTTGATAATTATTTTAAAATTCTTTCTCAGCATGTCGGTCTTTCCGGGATAAAAACCAAAACGCTACGTCAAGAACGGAGAAAAGTTTTATTAATGTTCATCTGCGGCTGGGCAGCTCGATCAAGCCTTAGTCTTGATGCTTCCTTTGTCGTTGAGCGACATTGGAGTAGAGTTTTCCGTTACTGTAGTCCTGACCTGATTCTCTTTGCCCACTATACTTTGAAGTATGCAAAGAATTGGCTCTTTTTCTGGTATGGAAGAAAATATGGTGTAAAGGTTAATGATTTAATCAATTTTGGAGTATTCAAACAATGAGTTTCTTTAAGGCAATTAGACATTACCTACTTCAATTGAAGGGCCGCGTTACCTTCCGCAAACCGGTTGGTATTCTTGGGGACTTCACTGTGGTAAATCCATCAAACGTAACGATTGGGCTTAACTGTGGAATTAACCACGGGGTCTTCATTTTGGGCGCTTATAAAATAGAAATTGGTGCTAATGTTGTTCTTTCAGCTCACTGTATGCTAATTGATTCGGGGTTGGGGTTGGAGAATTTTGCCAGATTGGACTTTGCACCACACAAGGTTGGCAAGATAACAATCAAAGATGGTGTATGGATTGGGGCTGGGGCAATTATTCTTGCCGGAGTGACGGTCGGTAACAAAAGCGTAGTCGGGGCAGGCAGCGTTGTGACGAAAGATGTGCCCCCATTCACGATAGTCGCTGGGAACCCGGCGCGACCAATTGGGCGGACTGATGCTTGAGTCTGTTTCCTTGGTGATTACCTGCCACAATTTGGAGAGCTACATAGGTTTGGCCATCGAATCGGTGCTAAGTCAGGATTATCCTGGTCCTGTAGAAGTTGTCGTAATTGACGACTGTTCAACGGATGCAAGCGCTGAGGTTATTAAGCGCTACAAAAACATCCGGTGTTTGCGCCCAGAACGCAATCTCGGGGTATTGCTGGCCACGGTTCTGGGTTTGGAGAGCACGACTGGCGAGTTGGTTTTTTTCCTGGATGGTGACGATGTGTGGGAGCCGTCCAAGTTATCAAAGGTCGTTGAGCGCTTCAGGGCTGACCCCTGGCTTGCGCTCGTGACGCATGATCTGAAATACATCGATGGCAGCGGCCATTTGCTTGACCGGAAAAGCCGGCCAGAGGAAGTGATGGCCGCTATTCCCTCTTCACGGGAAGGCGCTGTGACCCGTGATGGCATCCTTCTTCATAGTGACTACGTGTGGCTCGGTAGCGCATATGCCGTTCACCGCACGTTGGGCAATTTGAAGGACTTTTGCACTTTCGCAAGAGCACTGCCGGATCCCTTCAATACCTATCAAGACTGGCCCTTGGCTTTTTGGGTGGCTTGCCAACCGGGTGTGAGTGTCGGTTATGTTAATAAAAAGTTGTTTCGCTACCGTTTGCATGGAGCGAATCACAGCGGGGACGCCACCACTGTGGCCAAGGCTGTTCGGAATGTTCGCCGTGCCCGAAACACCATGCAGGCAATCAGAGAGATCGCGCTTCTATTTAGTGCCGACGCTCGCGTGCAGAAGGCGACCCGTCGGAAGCTGGGTTTCTATGCGTATCTGGACGATTTGTACAGCGGTCACCGGTGGTGCGCAGCCAGAGGTTTCATGGCCAGCCTGCCGTATTTGATGACCAGTTCTCTGTCATTCTGGAAGGAGACGGCTCGCTTCGCCGGGGTGCAGCTCCTTGGCGTGGAGCGTTTCGTCGCCCTTGCTGGTGCAGGGAAATCACCGGTGCGCGCTTGAATTGGATATGGCTAGATGCGCGTTTTATATATTTCCTACGACGGCATGCTGGAGCCGCTTGGCCAATCCCAGGTGCTGGCCTACCTCAAGCGCTTGGCGGATGGCCGGCGCATTCACCTCATCAGCTTTGAAAAGGCAGACGACTGGGCCAACACGACCGAGCGCGAGCGCATTGCGGACGACATTGGCGGTGCGGGCATCGTGTGGCACCCGCTGCGCTACCACAAGCGGCCCACGGCGCTGGCTACCCTGTGGGACATTGCTTGCGGCTGCACCGTGGGGCTGTGGCTGGTGCTGCGCCACCGGCTGCGCATCGTGCATGCGCGCAGCTATGTGGCGTCGGTCATGGCGCTGGCTATCAAACGGCTGACGGGCGCAAAGTACCTGTTCGACATGCGCGGCTTCTGGGCTGACGAGCGCGTGGACGGGGGCCTATGGCCGCGCAGCGGACGTATGTTTCGAGTAGCCAAGGGGTTCGAGCGCCGCTTCTTGTTGGGGGCGGACCATGTGGTATCGCTCACCCAGGCTGCGGTGCGTGAGTTGCAGCGTTTTGACTACCTGCAGGGGCGCATGCCGCCGGTTACGGTGATTCCCACTTGTGCGGACCTGACGCGTTTTTCGCCCAAGTATCGTGAGCGCGATGGGGGCAGCTTTGTGTTGGGCTATGTCGGCACCGTAGGCACCTGGTATCTGTTTGACGAGGTGGCGGCCTGCTTTGCGCAGTTGCTGCGCATGCAGCCTGATGCGCGCTTTTTGATCGTGAACCGGGGCGAACATGCCTACATTCGCGAGCGGCTGGCTGCCGCTGGCGTGCCGGATGCTGCGGTGGAACTGACCACTGCCACCCATGCCGAAATGCCGCGCCAGATGGCGCGCATGGATGCTGGCGTTTTCTTTATCAAACCGGTATTTTCAAAGCAGGCATCCGCCCCTACCAAATTGGCAGAGTTTTTGGGCTGCGGCATTCCGTGCCTGGGCAATGCGGGTGTGGGGGACATGGCCGACGTGCTGGAAGGCGAACAGGTTGGCGTGGCGCTGAAAACGTTTGACCAGGCGGCGCTGACTGACGGCCTGCAGGCCTTGCTGCAACTGGCCGCAGACCCCGCCACCCGCACCCGCTGCGTTGCGGCGGCACAGAAGCATTTCTCGCTGGACGAGGGTGTGCGGCGCTATGCGGCGGTCTATGGCCAATTGGGCGGCAGCGCGTGAATGTGTTGATGCTGCCCCGCTACGGGCGCCTGGGCGCCAGCAGCCGGATGCGCTTTTACCAATACGAGCCGTGGCTTGAGGCGGCGGGCATCAGCATCACGGTGGCACCGCTGTTTTCTGAGGGGTACGTGCAGGGTTTGCAGCACAACACCAAAAACCTGCTTGAGGTGGCGCGGGCTTACGCGGGCCGTGTTCAGGCTTTGCGCACCAGCCGGCGGTTTGACCTGCTGTGGATAGAAAAAGAAGCCCTGCCGTGGTTGCCTGCGTGGTTTGAACAAGCGCTGCTTTCAGGCGTTGTGCCGTATGTGCTGGACTACGACGACGCGGTGTTTCACTACTACGACCAGCACCGCAACCCGGTCGTGCGGGCGCTACTGGCAGGCAAGCACCCGGCGTTGATGCGTGGTGCGGCGCTGGTGGTGGCGGGCAATGAGTATCTGGCTGACTTTGCCCGGAAGGCGGGCGCTGGGCGCGTTGAAGTGCTTCCTACGGTGATTGACCTGGATCGCTATCCGACGCATGTACAAATGGCGGTGCCTGACAAGTCAGCGCCATCCTGTGTTGGCTGGATCGGCCAGCGCGCCACGGCGTCTTTCCTAATGCCCTACAAGTCACTTTTTGAGCGCCTCTCAGCCAGCGGCCAGGCGGGCTTTGCTTCCATCGGCATTGATGCGCAGTCTCTTGGCCTGCCGATGGAATCCATCCCGTGGAGCGAGCAGACCGAAGTGGCTTCCATATCCAGCTTCGACATTGGCATCATGCCGCTGGCAGACGAGCCCTTTGAGCGCGGCAAATGCGGCTACAAGCTGATTCAATACATGGCCTGCGGCCTGCCCGTGGTGGCGTCACCGGTGGGCGTGAACAGCCAGATTGTGGAACACGGCGTGAACGGATTCCTGGCCGAAACCCCCGAGCAGTGGGAGCAAGCGCTGCGCACGCTGCTGGCAGACACTGGTCTGCGCCAGCGCATGGGGCAGGCTGGCAGGGCCAAGGTTGAGCGCGAGTATTGCATTCAGGTCACTGGGCCAAGAATGGCGGGGCTGCTGATGGATGCAGCTACAACCACCCAAAAGAGTAAAAACTAAATGTGCGGAGTTGCAGGATGCTTGACAACTGACTCGGAGGGCATGGATCGCCGCGCTTCGCTCGCGATGACGAATTCTGTTTAATCGGGGTTGGATTCCAATTGGTTTAGAGTTTTTTATGCCGCTAGCCCTTGCCGGTAAAGCGTAGGTAGCTATTAAAACAATAGCATTTACTGCCGCGCCTTGGCCTGTCCTGAGCTTGTCGAAGGGTTCGCAATGACAGCCGGCTCATGGAGAGCCCTTCGTCAGGCTCAGGACAGGCCAAAGTGTGGCAATCCATGAACCCGCTTTTTCGACGATGGATCGCCGCGCTACGCTCAATGGGATGGACGCCCCCGCCTCTAACCGGCATCGATGTGC
>CAYJMW010000057.1:0-24896 GCA_964371235.1 uncultured Polaromonas sp. | reverse complement strand
TCGTGAAATATGCGCAAACAGCTATCTATTTTGTAGCAACTCGACGCTGCTCATCAATGAGCTTGTCCGTGACGTTGGGGTATCCCGGTGCGCTGCTTCAAAGCATAAGCCCGGTCGCCAGTGCCGCGGCGGCCGAGCGGGTCTCGACCCCGAGCTTTTCAAAAATGTGTTCCAGGTGCTTGTTCACCGTTCGGTGGCTCATGCCGAGAATGTCGCCAATATCGCGGTTGGTCTTGCCCTTGGCCAGCCATGACAGAACTTCGGTTTCGCGGGGGGTCAAGGCGGCGTTGGCCAGGCGCGAGGGAGCCGCTGCATTGGCGCTGCGCTGCTCCAGCAGCAGCATGGTCTCGCCAATGCCGACCCGGCCCATGTTGCGCACGGACAGTTGCACGCCTGCCAGGCTAAGCAGCACCTGGTCGGTATCGCCGCCCAGGGCGGCATACACAGGATCGGGCAAACGCCCTTCTTGCACCCCGCCCTCAACGGTTTGAAGCCATAGCGCCGCCTGCGGTGAACGCCACGCGACACGTCCCCGCGCATCGACCAGCACCACGCCGAATCCGGCGACATCCACCGCTTCACGGGCCAGCCGGGTGATGCGGGCATTGCGGGTGTGGGTGTGCAGGCGCGCCACCACCTCCTGCGCGCGCAGGGGCTTGACCACGTAGTCCACGCCGCCGCAGGCAAATCCTTCGATCACATGGGGCGTTTCAGACAGGCCGGTCATGAAGATCACGGGAATGTGCGCCAGCGCCGGGTTGGCCTTGATCTGACGGCAGGTCTCAAAACCGGACAGCCCGGGCATCACGGCATCGAGCAGGATGGCGTCGGGCGCCACCAGTTCAAGCCGCTGCAGCGCGGCGTCGCCATCCCTGGCCACCAGCACGGTGTAGCCCTCGCCTTCGAGCGCATCGCAGAGCATGCCCAGGCTGCTGGGGGCATCGTCCACCACCAGAACAACGGGGCGCTGGGGGTCAGAGGTCGCAAGCATCTTCTCTCTCCGTCAACTGGTCCAGCAGCGGTTCGAGCTCGCAGCGGCTGACGAAGCCGCGCAGCCTGTCACAACTGGCGGCCAGCGCAGGGTCTTCCGCCGTGAAGCGGTCCAGCAGGCGGTGCAGCCCATGAACATGGCCCAGGTGTACCAGCCGGATAAGCTCGGCACGGGCGTCTTCCGGCAACTGGAAAATTTCGCCGGTGGGGTCCGCCTGGAGCGGGATCGGCGACACGCCCGAAGTCACCCACTCCAGCCCCAGGTGGCGCTGCAGGGCGTCCATCAGCTCGGACTCCAGTACCGGTTTGCCAACAAAGGCCTGGCATCGCGCGGCGCTCAACCGTGCGGCCTGGTTCTCGAAGACATTGGCCGACACCACAATAATCGGCACGCTGTCGTAACCTTTGTTGCGTATCTGCATGGCCGTTTCCCAGCCGTCCATGCCATCCATGCTGATGTCCAGCAGGATCGCATCCGGCAGCTCATCCTTGAGGCTGTCGATGCACTCCATGCCGCTGGCGGCCTCATGCACTTCAAAGCCCAGCGGGGTCAGCATGCCGGCCAGCATCTGGCGCTGCACGGGCTGGTCGTCAACCACCAGCAGGGTGCGGCGCTTGCCGAAGAAACCTGCGATCTGGCGCGGCGGGTCGGCCAGCGGACCGGGGTCATCAATCTCGCGCAGGTACAGCCGCACGCTGAAGGTGCTGCCTTTGTCGGGTTCGCTTTGCAGCGACAGGTCGCCCCCCATCAGGGAGGTGAGCAAGGCCGTGATGGTCAGGCCCAGGCCGGTGCCTGGTTCACCCCGGCGACGGCCAGCCGCCCCGCGCTCAAAGGGCATGAAAATGCGCTGCTGGTCTTGCAGCGCAATGCCGATGCCGGTATCCACCACGTCAAAGCGGATCACTTCACGCCGGCAATCCACATGCAGCGTCACGCTGCCGCTATCGGTGAAGTGCACCGCGTTGCTCAGCAGGTTGATGATGATCTGGCGCAGGCGCTTGGCATCGGCCTGCACCCAGGCCGGCATGCGGCCGCTGTGGGTATAGATGAAGTCCACGTCCTTGGCCGCGGCCTGCGGTCGCACCATGCTCACCAGGCCGTCAAGAAAGTCGGGCAGCGGCAGCGGAATCGGCTCCAGCCGCAGCCGACCGGCCTCAATGCGCGCCAGATCGAGCAGCCCGTCCACCAGCGCCAGCAGGTGCTCGCCGCTGCGTTGGATGGTTTGCACCGCTTCGCGCGGAGTGTGGGCCAGCGCCTCACTTTTGAGCAGGATTTGCGAGTAGCCCAAAATACTGTTCAGCGGGGTGCGCAACTCGTGGGTCATGCCTGCCACATAACGTGTCTTGGCCTGGTTGGCGGACTCGGCCAGCTCCTTGGCAGCTTGCAGGGCGGCGTCTGTGCGTTGATGCGCCTCGATCTCGCGTGAGAGCAGCTGATTCTGGCGGTTCGACTCGTCCTGCGCCATGCGCCGGCTTTCACTGCCCAGCACCACCCACCAGCTGCAGACCGCGACGATCAGCAGCAGCATCGCAAACACCTTGACGAAGGCGGAGCGCAACATGCCGTTCGGATCGGAAAAAAGCGGCAATGCCGTTTCCTGCGTGTACACCATGCCCATGACCGTGACGAGCAGCGCGCACAGCGACAGCGTCACCACCATGTAGTGGCCGACGCGAAAATTCACCCGGCTCGACAAAGCACTGGGCAGCAAAAAGCCAAGAAATTGCTCGGCCTGCTCGGCCGCCCGCGAACCGGTCTTGCAGCGGTCATGGCAGCGCGATTCGAGCGTGCAGCACAGGGAGCAGATGGGCGCGCCGTAAACCGGACAGCTGGCCATGTCTTCGGCTTCAAAGGAGTTCTCGCAAACATGGCACCGCACCATTTGCCCAGGCAGGCCCATGGCTTTCGGTTGCCGGGCGATGTAGTAGCGCCCCTTGGTCAGCCAGGCCAGCAGGGGTGACGACAGCAGCGCCATGCCGAGCGCGATAAACGGTGAGAAGGCCTCGGCTTGCGGGCCCAGGGCGCCGGTGTAAGCGACCACCGAGACCACGGCGGCCAGCAGCATCGAACCCAGACCGACAGGATTGATGTCGTACAAATGCGCCCGCTTGAACTCGATGCCCTTGGGGCTCAGCCCCAGCGGTTTGTTGATGACCAGGTCGGCCACCAGCGCGCCCACCCAGGCAATGGCCACGTTGCCGTAGAGCCCCAGCACCTTTTCGAGCGCGGAAAAGACGCCCAGCGTCATCAGCAGCAGGGCAATGGCCACGTTGAACACCAGCCACACCACGCGGCCGGGGTGGCTGTGTGTCAGCCGCGCAAAAAAATTGGACCAGGCGAGCGAGCCCGCGTAGGCATTGGTCAGGTTGATCTTGAGTTGCGACAGCACCACGAACAGCACCGTGGCAGCCAGCACCCAGGCCGGGTCGGTGAACACATAAGCGAAGCCGGCCAGGTACATCTGTGTGGGCTCCACCGCCCTGGCCACCGGCAACTCGTGCTGCAGCACCAAAAAAGCCAGAAACGCACCACCGAGCATCTTGAGCATGCCCAGCACGATCCAGCCCGGCCCGGCCATCAGCACGGCGGCCCACCAGCGTTTTCGGTTGGCAGCGGTCTTTTCGGGCAAGAAACGCAGGAAGTCCACCTGTTCCCCGACCTGCACCACAAGAGAGAACGCGACCGTCGCCGCCGCACCAAACATGAGCGGGTCGAATTCGCTGCTTCCCGAAGTGCGGCCGGCCAGACCGGTGAAATCAGAAAAGGCCTGGGGATTTTTCCAGAGAACCGCGAGATAAGGCAGCAGCAGCAGCAGCCCCCACAGCGGTTGCGTCCACATCTGCAGCCTGGAGATCAGCGTGATGCCGCGCACCACCAGGGGAACGATCACCAGGGCGCTGATGACGTAGCACCAGGCAATCGGGATATCGAGGACCATCTGCAGCGCCAGCGCCATGATGGCGGCCTCCAGCGCAAAGAAGATGAAGGTGAAGCTGGCGTAGATCAGCGAGGTGATGGTCGAGCCCAGGTAGCCAAAACCCGCTCCCCGCGTCAGCAGGTCCATGTCCACCCCGTAGCGGGCGGCGTAGTAGCTGATGGGCAAGCCGGTGAAGAAGGTGATCAGCCCCACCACCAGGATGGCCCACAGCGCATTGGTGAAGCCGTAGTTCAGCGCAATGGCGCCCCCAATGGCCTCCAGCGCCAGAAAGGACACCGCGCCGAAGGCCGTGTTGCCCACCCGCCATTCCGACCACTTGCGAAAGCCGCGTGGTGTGTAGCGCAGCGCGTAGTCCTCGATGGACTCGTCGGCAACCCAGGCGTTGTATTCGCGGCGTATGCGGAATATTTTTTGTGTGGCAATGGTCAATACGGACTCCGTCGAACGATGACATGTTCGCAAGAAGTGTGCCCGCCGCTGGGCGGCCCCGGCAGGACCGGCGACTACGTTGATTGACGTATTGGGCGGCGGCTTCCTTGTGGCCATGATTCACCTGACCCAACGACGAAACCCTTCAACCTTTTTTATCAACCGCAGGAGCTCAGCATGTCAAACGACCATCGCGATACACCTTCCCTCATCAACCGCCGCCGCCTGGTGCAAGGCATGGCGGCCGCACTGCCGCTGGCGGGCTTGCCCCTGTGGGCGCAGGCGCAGCAGTTCCCCACGGCCAAGGTCAACACAACCAAGCTGGCCGTCACCGATACCGAAGTGACCGTGGGGCAGTTGCATTCAGCCACTGGCACCATGGCGATTTCCGAGACCGGATCCATTCAGGCTGAACAGCTTGCCATCGACCAGATCAACGCGATGGGCGGCGTGCTGGGCCGCAAGATCAAGGTGATCAAGGAAGACGGCGCGTCTGACTGGCCCACGTTTGCCGAGAAGTCCAAGAAACTGCTGGTCAACGACAAGGTCGCTGCCGTGTTCGGCTGCTGGACATCAGCCTCGCGCAAGGCCGTGTTGCCAATCTTCGAAAAAGAAAACGGCATGCTCTATTACCCGACCTTCTATGAAGGCCTGGAGCAGAGCAAGAATGTGATCTACACCGGCCAGGAAGCCACACAGCAGATACTCTTTGGCCTGGACTGGGCCTCGAAGGAAAAGAAGGCCAAGACATTCTTTCTCGTCGGCTCCGACTACATCTGGCCGCGTACCTCGATGAAGATCGGGCGCAAGCACATTGAAGGGCACCTGCCTGCCGGCAGCAAGGTCGTCGGCGAGGAGTACTACCCGTTGGGCAGCACTAGTTTCAACTCCCTGATCAACAAGATCAAAGTCGCCAAGCCCGACTGCATTTTCATCGCCGTGGTCGGTGGCTCCAACGTCGCGTTCTACAAGCAACTCAAGGCCGCCGGCGTCACGGCCGCCAAGCAGTTCTTGCTGACCATCTCGGTGACCGAAGACGAGGTGCTGGGCATAGGCGGCGAGAACATGAATGGCTTCTACGCCTCGATGAAGTATTTCCAGTCGCTGGACAACGCCAACAACAAGGCATTTGTGTCGGCTTTCAAGGCCAAGTACGGCAAGGATGCGGTGATCGGCGACGTGACTCAGGCTGGCTACCTGGGGCCCTGGCTATGGAAGGCCACGGTCGAGAAAGCCGGCAGCTTCGATGTGGACAAGATCGCCGTCGCCTCCACCGGCATTGAGCTCAAGACCGCGCCCGAAGGCTATGTGAAGCTGCACGAGAACCATCACCTGTGGAGCAAGGCGCGTATCGGCCAGGCGCAGGCCGACGGGCAATTCAAGGTGGTGGCCGAGTCGCCGGCACTGATCGAACCCAACCCCTTCCCCAAGGGTTATCAGTAATAGCCTGTCCCTGACCGGTCCGTCGCCGCCAACCGGCGGGGACGGACCGGGAAGGAGTTTTCAAGAGTGCGCACTGACGCCACACCACACCAGCACTACCGGAGCCCGCCATGACACTTTCTGAAATGCTCAACATCGGCCTGATGCAAGGCTTTGCAGGCTTGAGCCTGTTTTCCGTGTTGTTGCTGATGGGCCTGGGGCTGGCCATCATCTTCGGGCAGATGGGTGTCATCAACATGGCGCATGGCGAGTTCATGACCATAGGCGCCTACACCATCTACATGTTCTCCCACCTGTCCGAAACCTACGCACCCGGCTTCGTGCAGGCCTACTTTCCGTTCGCGATCGCTGCGGCCTTCCTGCTGGCATTCGCCGTTGGCTGGCTGGCTGAATGGGCCTTCATCCGCCACCTCTACAAACGCCCGCTCGACACCCTGCTCGCCACCTGGGGGCTGTCGCTGGGCATGCAGCAAATTTTCCGCACCACCTTTGGCGCCAAGGAAGTCAGCCCGACGCTGCCCGACTGGTTGATGGGCTCGTGGGCGCCAGCACCGGGCCTGGACATTCCCATCAATGGCATGTTTGTGATGGCGCTCACCCTGGTGGTGACCTGCGGCGTGCTGCTGGCGCTCTACAAGTCACGCTGGGGCCTGCGGGTGCGCGCCACCGTCGCCAACCGTGTGATGGCCAACGCCACCGGAATCAATACCAGCAAGACGGACCGGCTGACTTTCGCGATTGGTTGCGGCATCGCAGGTGTGGCGGGCGCGGCCTTCACCACCATCGGCTCGACCGGCCCGACCAGCGGCTCGCTCTATATCGTGGACGCCTTCCTGGTCGTCACCTTTGGCGGCGCGGCCAGTCTGCTGGGCACCGTGGTGTCGGCCTTTGGCATTGCACAGACCCAGTCCATCGCCGAGTTTTTCATGACCGGCTCCATGGCCAAGGTGCTCACGCTGATGTTCATCGTGACCATTTTGATGCTGCGGCCGCAGGGTCTGTTTGCGGCCAAGGTGCGGCGCTGATATTTCCACGGCAACCCATAGACAACCGGAGTTTTTCATGAACAGCATCAAGCAATGGATAGATCGCAACAACATGGGCAGCGTGCTGTTGCTGGCAATGGTTCTTCTGCTGGTATTTCCCTTGGCCCTCGACCTGTTTCGCCTGAACCTGGTGGGCAAGTACCTGAGCTACGCGTTTGTCGCGCTGGGCCTCGTGATGCTGTGGGGTTATGGCGGAGTGCTGAGCCTGGGCCAGGGTGTGTTCTTTGGTCTGGGCGGCTATGGCATGGCCATGTTTCTCAAGCTCGAGGCCAGCGACCCCATCACCACCAAGATCCAGTCAACGCCCGGCATTCCCGATTTCATGGACTGGAACCAGATCACCGCATTGCCGCTGTGGTGGGAGCCGTTCCGCTCTTTCCCGCTCACCTTGTTGCTGATCCTGGTCGTGCCCACGTTGCTGGCCTTCATCATTGGGTATGCGATGTTCAAGCGGCGTGTGGGCGGGGTCTATTTCGCCATCATCACGCAGGCCGTGGCGCTGATCCTGACCGTGCTCATCATTGGCCAGCAGGGTTACACCGGCGGTGTGAACGGCATGACCGATCTCAAGACCATTCTGGGCTGGGACACCCGCACCGACAGCGCCAAGTACATCCTGTACTACGTCACGGTCGGCCTGCTGCTGGGCGCCATCGTACTGTGTGCCTGGATCCAGAAGAGCAAGCTCGGCACCCTGCTGCTGGCCATGCGGGACAAGGAAGACCGGGTGCGCTTCTCCGGCTACGACGTGGCCATGTTCCGGATTTTTGCGTTCTGCTTTGCGGCCATGCTGTCGGCGGTGGGTGGCGCCATGTTCACGCTGCAGGTGGGTTTCATGTCGCCCTCGCTCGTGGGTATTGTGCCGTCGATCGAGATGGTGATTTTTGCCGCCGTTGGCGGGCGCATGTCGCTGGTCGGCGCGGTCTATGGCGCGCTGCTGGTGAATTTTGGCAAGACCTATTTCTCCGAGAGCTTCCCCGACCTCTGGCTGTTCCTGATGGCTGCCATGTTCCTCGGTGTGGTTCTGGCCTTTCCCGACGGCTTGGCCGGTGTCTATACCCAGCGCATCAAGCCCTGGCTGGCCGGGCGCTTTGCGCGTAGTCAGGAAGTGGCGACAACACCAATACCAACGGCCACTGCCAGTGAATCGCCAGCCCTGCCCGCGGGTTTGAGCAGCCAGCAAACCTGAACCCACGGAGCCTGCCATGAAACCCAATGATTTTGTGCTGACGGTTGAAGACCTGACCGTCTCCTTCGACGGCTTCAAGGCCATCGACAGCCTGAACCTCTACGTTGACCAGAACGAGCTGCGTGTGATCATCGGCCCCAATGGAGCGGGCAAGACCACGCTGCTGGACCTGATTTGCGGCAAGACCCGCGCCAGCGCCGGCCGCATCAAATTCAAGAACGAAGAGATGACCACGCTGCCCGAGTACCAGATTGTCCGCTCCGGCATAGGCCGCAAGTTCCAGACGCCGTCGATCTACGAAAACCTCAGCGTGTTCCAGAACCTGGAAGTGTCCTTTCCACGCGGCCGCGGCGTGTTCGGTGCCCTGTTCTTCAAACGCACGGAGGAGGTCAAAAGCCAGGTACAGGCCGTAGCCGCCGAAATTGGCCTTGCAGCGCAGCTCGACACCGAAGCCGGCTTGCTGTCGCACGGGCAAAAGCAGTGGCTGGAGATTGGCATGCTGCTGATGCAGGACCCCGAGCTGCTGATGCTGGACGAGCCCATCGCCGGCATGAGCGTGCGCGAGCGCGAATTGACTGCCGAATTGCTCAAGCGTATCTGCAAGGGGCGCGCCATGATCGTGATCGAGCATGACATGGAGTTCGTCAAGCGGATCGCCGACAAGGTGACCGTCATGCACCAGGGAAAAATCCTGGCCGAAGGGTCGATGGAAAAAGTGCAGGCCGATCCGCGTGTGATCGACGTGTACCTGGGCCACTGAGAAATCAAGGGGAATCACCATGCTCAACGTCAACAAGGTTCACGTCAGCTACGGGCAAAGCGAGGCGCTGCACGGCATCACGTTTTCCGCCAGGAAAAACGAAACCGTGGCCATCATGGGCCGCAACGGCATGGGCAAGACCACGCTGTTCAAGTCGCTCATCGGCATCTTGCCGCTCAAGTCGGGAACGATAGACATTGACGGCAAGGACATCTCCAAAGATGAGAGTTACATAAGGGTCGCCAAGGGCGTGGCCTATGTGCCGCAGGGACGCATGATTTTCCCGACGCTCACGGTCGAGGAGAACATCCAGACCGGGCTGGAGAACGCGCGCCACAAGCAGATCCCCGAGGAAATTTATGCGCTGTTCCCGGTGCTGTTTGAGATGCGCGGACGCAAGGGGGGCAACCTGTCTGGCGGGCAGCAACAGCAACTGGCCATCGCCCGCGCGCTGGTGACCAATCCCAAGGTGCTGCTGCTGGATGAACCCACCGAAGGCATCCAGCCTTCGATCATCAAGGACATCGCCAAGGCGCTCAACGAAATCCGGAAGATGCGCGAAATCACGATTGTGGTTTCAGAGCAGGTGCTCAGCTTCGCGATGGACGTGGCCGACCGGCTGTTCGTCATTGAGGGCGGGCAGCTCGTGCATGAAAGCACGCGGGCGAGCACCGACACGGCGCGCATCCGGCAATTTCTTTCAGTCTGAATTCCATTTTCTTTTTTATTCCTCACTACCCACTCCAGGAGAAAGACCATGACAGATACCTTGATCAAAGTTGACCTGAGCAAGTCACCCACCGAAAACGAGAACATCCACAACCGCTGGCACCCGGATATTCCGATGGCCTGCTGGGTCAAGCCGGGCGACGACTTCATCCTGGAGACCTTTGACTGGACCGGCGGCTACATCAAGAACAACAACAGCGCCGATGACGTGCGCGACATCGATCTGACCACGGTGCACTACCTGTCGGGCCCGATCGGCGTGAAGGGCGCCGAGCCCGGCGACCTGCTGGTGGTGGACCTGCTGGACATCGGTGCCAAGCCCGACAGCCTGTGGGGCTTCAACGGCTTCTTCTCGAAGAAAAACGGCGGCGGCTTCCTGACCGACCATTTCCCCGAGGCGCAAAAATCGATCTGGGACTTCAAGGGCATGTTCACCAGCTCGCGCCATGTCCCGGGCGTCAACTTCGCGGGTCTGATCCACCCGGGCCTGATCGGCTGCCTGCCCGACAAGGCCATGCTGGACATGTGGAATGCGCGCGAGCAAAAACTGATTGACAGTGACCCGACCCGAACCGGCCTGGCCAACCCGCCCTCGGCCGGCACCGCCCACATGGGCAAGATGAGCGGCGCGGCACGCGACAAGGCCGCCGCCGAGGGCGCGCGCACCGTTCCACCACGCGAGCACGGTGGCAACTGCGATATCAAGGATTTGTCGCGCGGCTCCAAGGTTTTCTTTCCTGTTTATGTGGACGGCGCCGGTCTCTCCGTCGGCGACCTGCACTTCAGCCAGGGCGACGGCGAAATCACCTTTTGCGGCGCCATCGAAATGGCCGGCTGGGTGCACATGAAGGTCAGCCTGATCAAGGGCGGCATGGCCAAGTACGGCATCAAGAACCCCATCTTCAAACCCAGCGTCATCACGCCCCACTACAACGACTACCTGATCTTTGAAGGCATCTCGGTTGATGAGGCCGGCAAGCAGTACTACCTCGATGTGAACGTCGCCTACCGCCAGGCCTGTTTGAACGCCATCGAGTACCTCAAGAAGTTTGGTTACTCCGGCGCGCAGGCCTACTCCATTCTCGGCACGGCACCGGTGCAGGGCCACATCAGCGGGGTGGTCGATGTGCCCAATTCCTGCGCCACACTGTGGCTGCCCACACAGATCTTCGACTTCGACATCAACCCGAACGCGGCCGGGCCGGTCAAACACCTGGACGGCAAGATAGCCATGCCGCTATCGCACGATCTGGCCTGACGCGAAGCGAGCAAAGTCTTATGCCCACCTATGACTACGCCTGTCCCCGGTGCGGAAGCTTCGACGCGCTTCGCACGCTGGCCACACGCAACCACGCCGCCGCCTGCCCCGGCTGCGGCGCAGCGTCACCGCGCGTCTTTGCCAGCGCCCCCCGGCTGGCCCTGATGGAAGACAACACGCGCCGCGCGCTGGAAACCAATGAGCGCGCCCAGCACGAACCGAAACGCTCGGGCGACTACGCGCGGTTCAAACACCCCGCCGGCTGTGGCTGTTGCGGGGCGGCCAAGCGCGGGGCCACCGTAGTGGCACCCAACGGCAACAAGGTCTTCCCGAGCAAGCGCCCCTGGATGATCAGCCACTAGAGATGGTTCCCCCCCGAAGCGCCTGCGGCGCCTCCCCCTCGAGGGGGCAACACCTGCGGCCTGGCGGAGCCAGATCCGCGGTGTTCTGGCTTAAATCACGCGGGTCACGGCTGGTGAAACGGCTTATCGAAGACAACAAAGAGTTTTGATCATGGTTCACGGCGATATTTCAAGCAGCAAGGACACCGTCGGCGTGGCGGTGGTCAACTACAAGATGCCGCGCCTGCACAGCCACGCCGAGGTGATGGAGAACGCGCGCAACATTGGCCGCATGGTCGAGGGCATGAAGCAGGGGCTACCCGGTCTGGACCTGGTGATCTTTCCCGAGTACAGCACCCACGGCATCATGTACGACGGCAAGGAGATGTACGACAACGCCGCCACCGTCCCCGGTGCCGAGACCGACGTGTTTGCGGCCGCCTGCCGCAAGGCCAAAGTGTGGGGTGTCTTCTCGCTGACCGGCGAGCGGCATGAGGAACACCCGCGCAAGGCCCCCTACAACACCCTGATCCTGATGAACGACCAGGGCGAGATTGTCCAGAAATACCGCAAGATTATGCCCTGGGTGCCGATTGAAGGCTGATACCCCGGTGAGCGCACTTATGTCAGTGACGGACCCAAAGGCCTGAAGGTCAGCCTGATCATTTGCGACGACGGCAATTACCCGGAGATCTGGCGCGACTGTGCCATGAAAGGTGCGGAGCTGATCGTGCGTTGCCAGGGTTATATGTACCCGGCCAAGGAGCAGCAGATCCTGATTTCCAAAGCCATGGCTTTTGCCAACAACACCTATGTGGCGGTGGCCAACGCGGCCGGCTTCGACGGCGTGTACTCCTACTTCGGCCACTCGGCGATCATCGGTTTCGACGGCCGGACGCTGGGCGAGTGTGGCGAGGAAGAAATGGGTATCCAGTATGCGGCGCTGTCCAAACACCTGATCCGCGACTTTCGCCGCAACGGCCAGTCAGAAAACCATCTGTTCAAGCTGCTTCACCGCGGTTACACGGGCCTGATCAACTCGGGCGACGGGGACAAAGGCGTGGCCGCCTGCCCCTTCAACTTTTACGCGGACTGGCTGCGTGACCCCGAGGGCGCGCGCAGACAGGTAGAGTCCTTCACCCGCACCACCATAGGCACCGATGAAGCGCCCATGGACGGCATTCCGAACCAGAGCAGCGTGACCGCCTAGGCATTTGGTCTGCTCTTCTATTGATAGCTTGTCATGCCCTGTTTTAAAGGGTATAGGCCAATTTGTCGGAGAATCAAGGCGTTTGCGCCTGCGAAATCACGGTCCGCTCGATCACCCGGTCGTCGCCCAGCACAATCATCGCAAACAGCAACACATCGAGGCTGCCGGCCTGCGCGGTTTTGCGGGCCAGCAGCGGCGTGGCCTGCGGGTTGAGCACCACGAAGTCGGCCTCGCAGCCGGGCAGCAGGTTGCCCACCACGCCCTCCAGGCCCAGCGCCCGCGCCGCGCCAGCGGTGTGCTGCCACCATAAGTGCTGCGGCCCAAGCGACACGCCGCGCTTGCTCTGACCTTCGCGGCCCACGTAATACGCCGCCATCATGGTGTGAAACGGACTGAAACTTGTTCCGCCACCCACGTCGCTGGCCAGGCCGTAAAGAAAGCCTGCCCGGTCGGCGGCCGCATGGTCAAAAAAGCCGCTGCCCAGAAACAGGTTGCTGGTCGGGCTGACGGCTGCGGCTGCACCTGTGGCGCGCAGCAGCGCACGGTCCTCGTCGTCGATGTGAATGCAGTGCGCGTACACGGCGCGCGGGCGCAGCAGACCGAACTGCTGATAGATGCTGAGGTAGCTGCGCGCCTGTGGATAGAGCTGGCGCACCCAGGCGACTTCGTCCCTGTTTTCGGCGGCGTGCGACTGAATCCACACGTCGGGATACTGGGCGGCAAGTTCGCCCGCGCCCAGCAGCTGCGCCGCGCTGCAACTGGGCACAAAGCGCGGCGTGATGGCGTAGCCCAACCGATCGACGCCGTGCCAGCGCTTGATCAATGCTTCGGTGTCAATCAGGCTTTGCCCGGTTTCATCGCGCACGCCCTCGGGCGAGTTCTGGTCCATCAGGCATTTGCCCGTGATCAGTCGCAGGCTGTGCTTTTGCGCCTCGGCAAACAGCGCGTTGACGGATGCCGGGTGTGAAGTAGCAAAGGCCAGCGCCGTGGTGACGCCGTTGCGCAGTAGTTCTGCTATAAAAACGCTAGCTATCTGCGCACTGTATTCGTGGGCTGAGAAGCGTTTTTCATGAGGAAATGTGTAGGTTTCAAGCCACGGCAGCAGCCCGTCCGCGGGCGAGCCGATCACGTCGAGCTGCGGGTAGTGAATGTGCATATCGACAAAACCCGGGGCGATGATGCGGCCCGGCAAATGCTCCGTCGGCTGCTCGGCAAAGCGCGGCGCCAGTTCGGCGTAACTGCCCAGGGCCTGGACCCGCTGCCGTCCCTGGGCATCAGGTCCGACGACCAGCAGGCCGTCGGTCTCCAAAACCGCTTGCGAGGGTCCAGAAAAATAAAGAACGGAGGCGCGATAGGCTTTCATGGCAGCAAGCGTACCTCATGCGCCGTATGCCTTCATCCCTCCCCCCTTTCCAGCGGGAGTGGGAGTCAATCCAGATCGACCAGCCAGCTCACTACTGGGCCAGCTTGCCCTGCACGCCCTGCACCAGGAAATTCATGCCCTGAATCTGCCCGTCAGTCAGTGTTTGGCCGGCGGCCAGCACTTGATGGCCTTCGTTGTCGAGCAGTGCAGTGCGCGCCTTGAAGGGGTGCAGCCTGCCCGCTGCAATGTCGCGCTGGCGCGCCAGTACTTCGTCGGCCACTTTCTTCGGCACCTTGGGGCCAAAGCTGTCAACGCGGATCATGCCTTCCTTCACACCGCCCCAGACCGCGCCGCTCTTCCAGCTGCCGTCGAGAACGGCCTGCGCGCGGCGTGTGTAGTAGCTGCCCCACTGGTGCGTGATGGCCAGCAGTTGCGCGTCGGGCGCGAACTTGCGCATGTCCGAGTGGTAGGCAATGGCCAGCTTGCCGCGCTCCTGCGCAGCGCTCATCACAGCGGTGGAGCCGGTGTGAAAGGCGATCACCTCAACGCCCTGGTTGAACAGCGTCATGGCCGCTTCGCGTTCGCGCGGCGGGTCGAACCAGGCGCCCAGCCAGACGACCTTGACGGTGGCCTGCGGGTTGACCGAGCGCATGCCCAGCGTGAAGGCGTTGATGCCCTGGATGACCTCGGGAATCGGAAAACCCGCCACATAACCGGCGCTGCTGGCCAGACGGCCCGCGGCGATGCCGGCCAGGTACCGGCCTTCGTAATAACGCGCATTGGCCACGGCCACGTTGGGCGCGGTTTTGTAGCCGGTGATGGATTCGAACTTCACGTCGGGAAAGTCCCTGGCCACCTTGAGCGTGGGTTCCATATAGCCAAAGCTGGGCGTGAAGATCAGCCGGTTGCCCTGGCTGGCCAGGTCGCGAATCACGCGTTCGGCATCGGGCCCCTCGGCGACGTTTTCCACATAGGTGGTTTTCACCTTGCCGCCCAGCGCCGCCTCAACAGCTTTGCGGCCTTCTTCGTGCTGGCGCACCCAGCCGGCCTCGGCGAGGGGCGCGACATAGACGAAACCGATTTTGAGCGGCGCCTCCGCGGATGCCGGGGTTTGGGAAAAAGCGGGGGAAATAAAACAGGCGGCCGCGAGCGCGGCCACGAGGTTTTTGTACATGGTAGTCCTCTACATGGCCCCGGACTGACAAAAACACCAGCGCGCCGAGACAGCACGCGGGCAATTGATCATTTTAACGTGTCATGGCTGGGCAAAACCTGGCCACCCCCCAATCCCTTGCGCGCCAAGCCTCAACCCTGAGCCTCCCAGATGCGCTGGATCTGTGCGGAAAGCTCCATGGGGTCAAACGGTTTGGGAATCACTTCCAGTGCGCCCAGCCCCTTGTACAACGCCACCTCCGCGGCCTGCACCTTGGCCGTCATGAAGATTACGGGTGTTTGGGCGGTGGCGGGGATTTCGCGTAGCGCCTTGAGCGTCGTGGGGCCGTCCATGCCGGGCATCATGACGTCGAGCAGCAGCAGATCAGCCCGGGCCTGAGGTGCAGCGCCCAGCGCGTCACGCCCCGAGGCGCAGGCGATCACGGCAAAGCCTCCTACCGCTTGCAGGGCCATCTGCGCCACGGTGCGGATGTCGGGCTCGTCTTCAACATAGAGAATGCGGTGAAGGGACGGGGGCATGGTCAGCTCAGCTCCATGGGACGGGTGGGACCGGGGTCTCCGGAAATCTGGAGAACGCGCTGGATGGTATTCAACAGTTCGGTGTTGGATGTATCGGCTTTGACGAGGACTGCGTCAACCTGTTTGCCATAGGCCGCGTCCACATCGCTGGCCGAAAACACAATCACCGGCGGCCGCGGATCGAGTGCATCAATATCCTCAAACAGGTCCCAGCCCGAGTCCTCACCCAGCGCGAGGTCCAGCAGCACCAGGTCGAAACGGCGCTCGCGCAACAGGGTTCGGGCTTCGTCCAGCGTGGCCGCGAATTCGAAGTCTGCAAAATCCTGGGCAATCGCGGCGACGATGCACTGGATATCGGCATCGTCCTCCACATGCAGAATGAGCGACCTGCCGTTGCCCAGTTCGGCGACGGCCCGGCGCACGCTGAGGATGAGCAGAGCTTCATCGATCGGTTTTTCAAGCCAGCTCGTGACCGTGAGCGGTTTGCGGTCGAACTGCAGCTGACCTTCCCTGGCCAGCGCGGAGATCACCACGACCGGCAGGTTGCGTGTTCCTTCGGCGCCGCGCAGCGCACTGATGAAGGTGATGCCGTCCTGGCCGGGCAGATGCAGGTCCACCGTCACGGCATCGTAGTTGTAGCGCGCGCGGTAGTCCAGAGCTTGCGCCGCACTATGCGCCATGTCGGACTCAAAGCCGGCCTTGCCCAGCATCATGCTGATGAGCCTTGCAACATCCGGGTTGCCCTCGCAAATCAGGATGCGCGGCCGCGACGATCCGGCCCGGGCCCTGGAACGCCGCTGCAGCAGCGCGGGGTTCTGCCATTCGGGCAGCTCAAAGAAGAAGGTGGTGCCGGCCCCCGCTTCGCTGCTAAAGCCGATCTTGCCGCCCATCTTCTCGATGAGCGCTTTGGAAATGTTGAGCCCGAGACCGGTCCCGGCGTTCTGCCGGACATCGGAGGAATCCGCTTGTGAAAACTTCTGGAAGATGCGGCTGCGAAATTCCTCAGGAATACCGGGGCCATGGTCCGCCACTTCGACCCGCACATTCCGGGCCACCCGTGACACGGACACCTCCACCACCCCCTCTGGCGGCGAAAATTTCACCGCATTGGACAGCAGATTGGTCAGCACCTGGGTCATGCGGTCGCTGTCAATACGCACCTTCAGCGTTGCGTCGGGCGCCCGCAGCCGCATCGTCACGCGGTGTTGGCCCGCAAAACCCTCATTGGTCACCAGGGCCTGCTGAATCAGTTGCCTGATATCAACGGGCTCAAGGTTCAGGCGCATCTTGCCGGACTCGATTTTTTCGCTGTCCAGGATGTCATTGATCAGCCTGATCAGGCGCTCGCAATTGTTCTTGGCAATTCCCACCAGAGTCTTCACGGCCTCAGGCAACTCACCGGCTACCCCTCCGGCAATCAATCCCAACGAACCGCGGATCGAGGTCAGCGGTGTGCGCAACTCGTGGCTGACCGTTGAGACAAATTCGGTTTTCATGCGATCAATGCGCTTGAGTTCGGTGATGTCGGTGCCCAGCGAAAAAAACCCGAGCACCTTGCCTTCATCCGCGTCATCCCCGTAGCGCGGGAAAAACTGAAAGCTGTAGCTTCTGAGGTTGCCCTGCGGCGTCAACTGGTCGCGCTCGTAGTGCACGGCATAGCCGCGCAGCACTTCCTCAACCTTGTCCTGAACACGCCCGTAGGCTTGCTGGCCGAGCACTTCGGCCAGGGTATGACCTTCGATCTGCCCGGAACTCAGGCCAAAGACCTCTTCGTAGGCCCTGTTGTGAAAACGAAAGCATTGATCCCGATCCAGGTAGGCAATCAGGGCCGGTACGGTGTCGGTGATCTGGCGCAACTGCAATTCACTGGCACGCAACGCCTCGGTAATGCGCTTGCGCTCGGTGATGTCGCGCATGCTGCCAATGAACTGACGACGCCCTTCCAGGAAAAACTCCGAAACCCGCAGGTCCATCGGAAAAACGCAGCCGTCACTGCGCTTGCCCTTCACCTCGCGACCGATTCCGATTATTTTCGCCTGCCCGGTATGAAGATAGCGCCCCAGGTAGCCATCGTGCTCGCTGTGGTAAGGCTCAGGCATCAGCATGGATACGTTCTTGCCGACGACTTCCTCGCTGCGGTAGCCGAACATGCGCTCGGCAGCCGGGTTGAACAGTTCAATCATGCCGATATCGGAGATGCTCACTATGCCGTCATCCACATTGTCCAGCAGCGCCCGTTCGTGGCGCTCGCTGTCGCGCAAACTTGCATTCATCTTTTGGGCTTGCGCTTCCGAGCGAACCAGTCCGACCACCAGCGGGGTGAGTAGCCAACGCAGCAACAGCAGCGCGAAGACAAGCACGCCGGCCAGAAGCGGAATCAGATAGCGCAGTTGGCTCCACACGGGCGCATACAATTCGGCGCTATCCATTTTCAGCACCATCCCCAGCCCAAGATCGCCAACCGGCGCGTAAGCCGCCACCACCTCCTGGTTGCGATAATCGTGGGCGGTAATGAATCCGGTGTCGCCCTCCAACGCATGCGTCATCGGCAACGGCACGCCTTGTGGTGACCTTTTGGATAGCGTGAAGCTCTTGGGGTTGAGCGTCGTTGGGAAGCACTGCATTTTGAGACCGAAGGGCGCACACAGCGCCAGCTCTCCCGTTTCACCCAGAAGGCTGGCATCCTTGAGCGCGCCCGTGGTGGCAGGCAGCGACGTTTCCGTAATGACCCGACCAACACTACGTCCTGCCTGTTTCATGTCGACCTCGGCATGCAGCAACAGTTGCCCATCCCACATTAATTGAACGCGCCCAGGCAGATTAAGTGGGACGGTCAGCACTGACTTCTGTGCAAAGGAGCCGGCATGCGCCAGCTCGCGTCCGTCTTTGTCAAACAGCACAATGGCCGTAAGTCCGGTCTGGAGAAACGATTGAGCGATCGTGTTTAGCGCGCCCCGGGCAGGGCCCTGGTCCGCGTCTGCATTCACCCGTTGCATCAGATCAACCATCAGAGGACGATGGTCATTACCACTCACCCTTTCAAAACCGGCTCCAATTTCAGTCTGGATTAGTTGTACGCGATTTTTCAGGGACATCTGCAGGCTTTTACTCAGAAGCCCCTTGGCATGACGCTCCATGACAATAAAGACGGTTACCCCCGCCAGCAGAGTCACGACAATCAGAATTGCTCCAGCAACGAGACCAATTCGATGTTGATGAATTTTGGGAGGTGGCATGTTTTTCGGGGTCGTATCGGTAGAGAGCATGAGACGGTCTTGTTACTGGGCTGGGGGCTAGTACTGCAACCCGGAAGTAGCGGAACAAAATGAAAGTGATGGATTCGTGCCCAGGGCAAGGCGCAAGCCGCAGCGAAGGCTGTGCGCCTTCGCAAGGATTGCAACGCCGCCATGGGTGCGAAGACGCGCTTTCATGTTTCGATATTTTCGGGTTGCAGTACTAGGCGCCCTGAATTCCGGTCTCGCCAGACAGGCTGCGCTGGAGCGCCTCAACAGCCCGGCTCACTTCGCTCTGTGCCGTGGGCGTCAAGGTGTGTGTAGCGCCCAGCAACGGACTGATGGCCAGTTCCAGCACCCGTGCGGCGTCGCCCAGAGCGGCAAAGCCAAAAGTTGCCCCCGAACCCGCCAGACTGTGCGCACAGCGCTCCAGCGTTGCCAGCGCCACGCCTGGCGTTTCATCATTCAGCGCCTGGTGCCAGAGCGTCTCGATTTGACCCAGCCGCCCGGGCAAGGAACGCCGGAATTCAGCACGCTGCTCTTCCAGAAAAATCGAAAAAGATGGAATGGAGGATGTCATGCTGACGGAACCGCGGCTGCCGGTTTCATGCAGGGTAAAACCGCCAGGCAGCGGACATGATGGATACCCGATTTATCGCCCGCCACCGCAAATGGCAGCTTGCCTCCCGGAAAAATTGGTAACGCATGGAACATCTTAAGGTGAAACCACGAAAGAGTACGATCACAAATACAATCTTTTTTGCAAACGAAGCCCTCACCCAGGAAAGCCAGCGGAGATGCAAAACTACGACATTTATACGCTTACCCCCCGGGGTCAAAATGAGTTGCGCGGCGGCGGAACCACCTTGTCGCCGACCCAGATTGAACTTCTGGTCAGGATTGACGGTGTCCAGACGTTGACGCAGATCCAGGCGGGCATGCCGACGCTTTCCGCCGAGGCCTTCACGTCGACTTTCAAAAGCCTGCTGGAGCGGCAGTTGCTGTCTGTGGCCCAAGCCGACCCCTTCACCGAACAATTCAAGACTCAACTGAACAAACTGGCGCTGTCCAAGGCCGAAGCCGAGGCCGATTCAGGCGCCGTTTCGCTCGGAAAGAGCGGCTACTACGTGAGCATCGCCCGCAAGCGCGGCCCGGCCCGCACGCTGGCACCCGGCGAGATGCTCTCCGCCATTGTGGTGGACGACGAACCCATGCTGGCCAAATTCATCCAGAGCTATTTGTCCTTTGAAGGCTTTCAGGTCCGGCTGGCAGGCAACCGGGCTGAAGTGATTGCCGAGTTTCGCAAGCTCCCCATTCCCGATCTGATTCTTCTGGACGTGATGCTGCCAGACGCCGATGGCTTTGACATCCTGCTCAGGCTGCGCCAGCACCCGCCTTTGAAAGACGTTCCCGTCATCATGCTGACCGGAAAGGCCACGCGCGAAGCCGTCATCAAGGGATTGGCCGGCGGTGCGGACGGCTATGTCACCAAACCCTTTGAGGCCGACGCACTGATGCGCGCAGTCAGAACTGTCGTTGGACTGCCAGAAGACCTGGCTGGGGCAAACAATCCCCGGGACCCATGGTCCAACCGGGATGCCAAGCCCTGACCCGGACCTGGCGCGAAATAGCAGCGGGACCTATTCCCGTACTGCGGCATTCCCCGCCGGGGAGGCAGCGAGCCCAAAGGGCAGCGCCGGGTAGGCCCTGGCCATCCACCCATACAGGGCGGCGCCAATCAGCAGCGCCGTGGCGGCAATTGTCAGCGACAGCGTAAACCCCTCGTTGGCGCTGCCGGTATGCCGCAGCAGCACGGCCACCAGCGGCGGGCCCAGAATCTGCCCGACGCCGTAGGTGGCGGTGAGCAGTCCCATGAAGCTGGCGGCGTTGTCAGGGCGCAGACGGCGCACTTCCTGCATGGCAAAAAAGGTGATCGCGGTAAACGGCACGCCCAGCAGCAGGCTGCCAATGACAAAACCGGCCAGGCTGGGGCTTAACAGGCTGGCGGCAATGCCGAGCGCCTGAAAGAAATAGCACGCGGCCAGCATCAGCCGGAAATCGTTACCGGACGGAATGCGGGTGGCCAGCAGCGCGCCCACCATCACGCCCAGGCCAAAAATCGGCCAGAACAAATCGAGCCACGCGGAACTGGGCAGCGCCGCCCGCGCAATCACCGGCAAAAAGGTGGCGGTAATGATGTAGCCGAAGCCAGCCAGCCCGTAGGCCAGCGTCAGCAGCGTTATCTCGGCATGGCCGTGCTGCAGCGGCGCAGCGCCCAATTCAGCGCCCACCGGCGCAAGCCGGGGAAGCCGCGCAGCCAGGCGCTCGTCGCCGCGCAGAATGCGCCACACCGCGCCGGTGAGCACAAAGGCCAGCAGCCCAAAAATCAGCCAGCCGGCGGCAGCATTCCAGTGCCAGGCCACCATGCCGCTGGCAAACAGGCCGCTCACCACAATGCCCGCGCCCGGCCCGGCATAAATGATGCCGCCCAATGCGGGCACGCCCAGCTTTGCAAGGTGGGACAGGCACCAGCCCGAGGTATAGACAAACACCACCGCGCTGGTCACGCCCGCGGCAAAGCGCAGCAGCGGCCACGCCTGGGCAAAGGGCCACGCCATGGCGAGCGTCAGCAGACCCGTGGCCACCAGCCCGGCGCGCACCAGTGACGAGTAAGCCAACAGCGGCAGCCGCTTGAAGCGCGCCCACAGCCAGGGCTGCAGCGTGCAAAGGATGGCGCCCACCAGGTACCCCAGGTAGTTGGCGCTGGCCAGCCAGCTCGCCGCCGGCAAATCGACCACGCCGTCACTCAGCATCATGGGCAGTATCGGCGTGAAGGCAAAGCGGCCTATGCCCATGGCGACGGCCAGCGACACCAGCCCCGCCATGGCAATGGGCCATGCTCCCGTCATTGAAACGTCTCGAAGGTTTCGTTGAGCCGGTCCACATAACGCCGTTTGGCCGACGGCTCGATGAAACTCGCCTCGAAGCTGTTGCGTGCCAGCGTCCAGGCGTGCCGGGCGCTCAGCTTCAGGGCCGCAAACGTTTGCGTGAAGTTGTCATTCATGTAGCCGCCAAAGTAGGCCGGATCATCGGAATTGATGGTCACCACCAGGCCCGCATCAAGCAACTGGCGCAGGTTGTGGCTGGCCAGATCAGGGAACACGCAAAGCTTGAGATTGGACAGCGGGCAGACCGTGAGCGGGATGCGGCCTGTCGCCAGGCGTTGCATCAAGGCCGCGTCTTTGCTGGACTGCACACCATGGTCCACGCGCTCGACCTTCAGCACGTCGAGCGCGGTCCAGACATAGGCGGGCGGGCCTTCTTCGCCAGCGTGCGCCACCAGGTGGAAACCCAGTTCGCGGCAGCGCGCAAAAACCCGCGCAAACTTTTCAGGCGGGTTGCCCAGCTCGCCCGAATCGAGCCCGACACCGATGAATTTGTCGCGGAACGGCAGGGCTTGCTCGAGCGTTGCAAAGGCTTGGGCTTCACTGAGGTGGCGCAGAAAACAAAGAATCAATGAGGCGCTGATTCCCAGCTCCGCTTGTGCATCGGCACAGGCGCGGTGCAGGCCGTTGATGACGGTGGCCATGCTCACGCCGCGCGCGGTGTGCGTCTGCGGGTCGAAAAACAGCTCGGCATGAAGCACCTTGTCTTGCGCCGCCTTCAACAGATAAGCACGCGCCATGTCATAAAAATCCTGCTCTTGCAGGAGCACGCTGGCGCCGGCGTAATAAATATCGAGGAAGCTCTGCAGATCGGTGAAGGCATAGGCGCCGCGCAGCGCCTCCACGCTGGCATAAGGCAAGGCCAGGCCATTGCGCCGCGCCAGTGCAAAAATCAGCTCGGGCTCCAGCGAGCCCTCAATGTGAATGTGCAGCTCGGCCTTTGGCATGAGCCGGAGCAGTTCGGGCAGGCGGTCGGCCGCCACGGGTTTCACGACAAATTCAGGCGGGTTCATTTCAACTCCAAAAAGTAACTACTCAGGTCGGACCAGAAGCTTCCAGCGCAAAGACGCAAAAGCGCAAAGAACGCAAAGAAGAATATTTTTTGTTCCTTGGCGTACTTTGCGTCTTGGCGCCTTTGCGTTGGAAGTTGGTTTTCGTGGGTGGGCTGAGTTGTTACTCCAAAAATAAAGAAGCTGCCCGAAGGCAGCCCTCACCTCAGCCCTCTCCCAAAGGAAGAGGGAGGAATCAATCAGTTGCCCGGCACCTTGCCTTCAACGCCCTTGACGTAGGTTTTCAGGCCGCCCAGAAACTTGTCATCGGCCACCACATCCTTGGCGACCAGTTCCTTGCCGGTGTTGTCCATGATCGGGCCTTTCCAGATGGCAAAGCTGCCGTCTTTCAGACCGGCCTTGACTTCGTCAATACGTTTCTTGGTTTCGTCGGGCACATCGGCGGCGATCGACACCAAATCAATCGCGCCTTCCTTCACGCCCCACCAGGAACCGGAGTTGCCAGTCCACTTGCCTTCAAGCGCTTCACCGACGGCCTTGACGTAGTACGGGCCCCAGTTGATCACGGCCGAAGCCAGGTGGGCTTTCGGGCCATAGGCCGTCATGTCGGAGTCCCAGCCGAAGGCGCGTTTGCCCATTTTTTCGGCGGTCTGCAGCACGGCGGACGAGTCGGTGTTCTGGAACAGCACATCGGCGCCGCCGTTGATCAGCGCCGTAGCGGCTTCGGTTTCCTTGGGCGGGTTGAACCACTCATTGACCCAGACCACCTTGGTCTTGACCTTGGGATTGACCGACTGCGCACCGAGCGTGAAGCTGTTGATGTTGCGCACCACTTCAGGAATCGGGATCGAGCCAACCACGCCCAGCGTTCCCGACTTGCTCATCTTGCCCGCCACCACGCCGGCCATGTAGGCGCCTTCGTAGGTGCGGCTGTCATAGGTGCGCATGTTGTCGGCAGTCTTGTAGCCGGTGGCGTGCTCGAACTTGACGTCCTTGATGTCGCCCGCGACCTTCAGCATGGGTTCCATGTAGCCGAAGGTGGTGCCGAAAATCAGCTTGTTGCCCTGCTGGGCCATGTCGCGGATCACGCGCTCGGCATCGGCCGACTCGGGCACCTTTTCAACAAAACTGGTGACCACCTTGTCGCCATAGGCTTTTTCAACCGCCTTGCGGCCATTGTCATGGGCAAACGTCCAGCCGCCATCACCCACCGGGCCGACATAGGCAAACGCGACTTTCAGCGGCTCGGCTTTGGCGGGTGCGGGCGCGGCCACCGGTGCCGGGGCGGGCGGCGGGGGCGGCGCTTCCTTCTTGCCACAACCCATCAGGGCCGCCGAGGCGACGGCAGACAATGCCGCCAGCTTGAGCAGTGAACGTTTTTTCAGGTCTGTCATGTCATCTCGCTTTCGTTAAAGGTCAAGGGAAAAAAGATTCTGCGGGGTAGCGTGGCAAAAATGCAATTATGCGTCTGAAAATTCAGGCTTCCGGGTAGAAAGGCTTGCCAATCGAGGTCGGCATGTTCACGCGGATCCAGAGCGGATTGCGTGAAATCAGCACCAGCACCACGATGGTGGCCAGATAAGGCAGCATGGTCAAGAACTGGCTCGGCACATTCACGCCCAGGCCCTGCAGATGAAACTGCAGCATGGTCACGCCGCCAAACAGATAAGCGCCAGCCAGGACCCGGGCCGGGCGCCAGGTGCCAAAGGTGGTGAGCGCCAGCGCGATCCAGCCCTTGCCGGCAATCATGCCCTCCACCCACAGCGGCGTATAAACCACCGACACATAGGCGCCAGCCAGGCCGCACAGCGCCCCGCCGGCCACCACGGCGGCGAGCCGGATGCGCCGCACCGGATAGCCCAGCGCGTGCGCTGACTCGGGGTTTTCGCCGACCGAGCGCAGCACCAGACCGGCGCGCGTGCGGTACAAAAACCAGATCAGCGCCAGCGTGATCGCCATCGCGATATAGACCATCGGGTGCTGGCGGAATAGCGCAGGGCCGACAAGGGGAATGTCACTGAGCACCGGAATGGGGAATTGCGACTGCTCGGGCAGTTTTTCCTGCACATAGCCGATGCCGGCAAACGCTGAAAACCCCGCACCAAAAATGCTCAAGGCCAGGCCGGTGGCGTACTGGTTGGTGTTGAGCCAGATCACCAGCACGCCAAAAATGGCCGCAAGCAGCGCCCCCGCCGCCATTCCCGCGGCAAAGCCGAGCCAGATGTTGCCCGTATGCACCACGGCGGCAAAGCCGGCAATGGCGGCGCACAGCATCATGCCTTCGGCGCCCAGGTTCACAATGCCGGCTTTTTCATTGAT
>CAYJMW010000056.1:22869-25030 GCA_964371235.1 uncultured Polaromonas sp. | reverse complement strand
GGCACATCGATGCCGGTTAGAGGCGGGGGCGTCCATCCCATTGAGCGTAGCGCGGGCCGTCATTGCGAGGAGCGCAGCGACGCGGCAATCGCAATGACGGATCTATTACAAGGACATAAACATCATGAATTACAGGCTAATTAAGGCTCTTATTTTAATAGCTGCTTGTGCACTATCCACGGCAGCCTCAGCCCATACAGGCGTTGATGCAGGCAGTTTCCACAGCAGCTTCATGCAGGGCCTGCTGCACCCCTTGAGCGGCAGCGACCACCTGGCTGCAATGGTGGCCGTGGGCCTGTGGAGCGCGCTGGCGCTGCGCTCGCCATGGCAGGCCCCGCTGGCTTTTGTAGCCCTGTTGAGCGTGGGTGCAGTGGCTGGTTTTGCCGGTTTTGAGCCGCCTGCGGTAGAGCCCATGATTGCTGCGTCCATGCTCGTCCTCGGGTTGCTGGTTGCCGCGCGCAAGGGCCTGCCGGTTGCCGCAGCCATGGCGTTGGTGGGAATGTTTGCTTTCTTTCACGGCGTTGCGCACGGCGTGGAACTGGTGGCGGCGGAGCGCATATTGGCCTTCCTGGGCATGCTCATCACCACAGCCGGCCTGCATCTGGCAGGTGTTGCCCTGGGGCATTTCGTGATGCGGCAGCGCCGCTGGCTCTCGCGGGCGGTGGGCTCTGGCGTGGCGCTGCTGGGGGGCTACACCCTGGCGCAACTGGTTTGAAGGAGCCGCACGCATGATTCCCGGAGAAATCTTCACCGACGGACCTGAGCACACCCTCAACCCGGGCCGCCGCACGCTCACGCTGCTGGTGGTCAACACGGCCGACCGGCCGATCCAGGTCGGCTCGCACTACCACTTTGCCGAGACCAATGGCGCGCTGGGCTTTGACCGTTCCGCCGCGCACGGCATGCGGCTGAACATCGCTTCGGGCCTGGCTGTGCGCTTCGAGCCGGGACAGCAGCGCACGGTGGAACTGGTGGACTACGCGGGCGACCGCAAGGTATTCGGGTTTCGCGGTTTGACGCAAGGGGCTTTGTAATGGCAACGATTGGACGACGCGCTTACGCCGAAATGTTTGGCCCCACAGTGGGCGACCGGGTGCGCCTGGCCGATACCGACCTGATCGTTGAAGTCGAGGCCGACTACACGCTGCGCGCCGGCGGCTACGGCGAAGAAGTCAAGTTCGGTGGTGGCAAGACCATACGCGACGGCATGGCGCAGTCGCAGCGCACGAGCGCCGAAGGCGCCGTGGACACCGTCATGACCAACGCCCTGATCCTGGACCACTGGGGCATCGTCAAGGCCGACATCGGCCTGAAAGACGGGCGCATCGCAGCCATTGGCAAAGCGGGTAACCCCGACACCCAGCCGGGTGTGGACATCATCATCGGCCCCGGCACCGAAGTCATCAGTTGCGAGGGCAACATCGTCACGGCCGGCGGCATCGACTCGCACATCCACTTCATCTGCCCGCAGCTCATGGAAGAGGCGCTGGCTTCGGGCATCACCACCATGCTGGGCGGCGGCACCGGACCGGCCACCGGCACCTTTGCCACCACCTGCACGCCGGGCGCGTGGAACATCGAGCGCATGCTGCAGGCAGCCGACGCCTTCCCGATGAACCTGGGTTTTCTGGGCAAGGGCAACGCATCTCTCCCGGCGGCGCTGCACGAGCAGGTCAACGCCGGGGCCATCGGCCTGAAGCTGCACGAAGACTGGGGCAGCACGCCCTCAAGCATAAGCAACTGCCTGGATGTTGCCGAGCAAACCGACGTGCAGGTGGCGATTCACACCGACACACTCAATGAATCGGGCTTTGTCGAAAACTCCATCGCCGCCTTCAAGGGCCGCACCATTCACACCTACCACTGCGAGGGCGCCGGCGGTGGCCACGCACCCGACATTCTCAAGGTGGTGGGCGAAGCCAACGTGCTGCCCTCCTCCACCAACCCGACGCGCCCGTTCACCGTCAACACGCTGGACGAACACGTGGACATGCTGATGGTGTGCCACCACCTGGACGCGTCCATTGCCGAAGACCTGGCGTTCGCCGAGAGCCGCATCCGCAAGGAAACCATTGCCGCCGAGGACATCCTGCATGACCTGGGCGCCATCAGCATCATGGCCAGCGACAGCCAGGCCATGGGCCGCGTCGGCGAGGTGATT
>CAYJMW010000056.1:3848-22769 GCA_964371235.1 uncultured Polaromonas sp. | reverse complement strand
CATCAGCATCATGGCCAGCGACAGCCAGGCCATGGGCCGCGTCGGCGAGGTGATTTTGCGCACTTGGCAAACGGCGCACAAGATGAAGACGCAGCGCGGCTGGCTGGCACCTGATCCGCTCGTCCTGAGCCCCAATCCGTTCGACCTGAGCCAGTCGAAGGGCAGCCCCAACCTTCGACAAGCTCAGGTCGAACGGGATTCACGCAACGACAACTTCCGCGCCAAACGGTATATCGCCAAGTACACCATCAACCCGGCCATCGCCCACGGCATCAGCCACGAGATTGGCAGCGTCGAAGTCGGCAAATGGGCGGATATGGTGGTCTGGAAACCCGCTTTTTTTGGTGTGAAACCGGCGCTGATTTTGAAAGGCGGCTTCATCGCCATGGCCGCCATGGGCGACCCCAATGCCTCCATCCCGACGCCGCAGCCGGTGCACTACCGCCCCATGTTTGGCGCCTTTGGCGGGGCATTGACGCGCGGCTCGCTCACCTTTGTTTCGCAGGCCGGTCTGAACGCGGGCATCAAGCAACGCTTTGGTCTGGCCAAGACCTTGAGCGCGGTCAAAAACATTCGTGGCTTGCGCAAGCAGCACATGGTGCACAACAGCTACCTGCCAAAAATGGAAATTGACGCCCAAACCTACAGCGTGCGCGCCGATGGCCAGTTGCTGACCTGCGAACCCGCGTTAAGCTTGCCCATGGCGCAACGCTATTTCCTTTTCTGATGCTGCAGATCTCCAAACTCATGCCGCAGGGCGCCGGGCTGGCCCCGGTGCTGCTCAAGCGCGCCTCGACCATCGAGCTCGACTGGGACGTGCGCCAGAAAAGCCGCTTTGAGGCTACCGACTCGAGCGGCCGCAGACTCGGCGTTTTTTTGCCGCGCGGCACCGCGGTGCGCGGCGGCGATGTGCTGGTGGCTGAAGACGGCTCGCTGATCCGGGTGCTTGCCGCAGCGCAGCCGGTGTTGCGCATCACCTTCTGCAGCGCGCACGGCACGCCGTTTGACCTGCTCCGTGCGGCCTATCACCTGGGCAACCGCCATGTGCCGATCGAACTGCAGACGGACCACCTCAAGATCGAGCCGGATCACGTGCTGGCCGACATGCTGCGCGCGATGCATTTAACCGTGGCTGAGGTCAATGAAGCCTTCGAGCCAGAAAGCGGCGCCTACGCCAGCGGGCAGGTTCATGATCACGGCCATGGACACGACCATTCCCACCACTGAATCGCCGCAGACCCTGCATGACAGCAGCCTGATGCAACTGATGTGGCTGGCCTCGCCGGCCCTGCCGATCGGCGGTTTTTCTTACTCTGAATGCCTTGAAGCCGCCGTGGACAGTGCGCGAGTAGCTACAGAATCAGAAGCAAGATCGTGGCTATTGGATCAACTGCATTTGACTCTGGCACGCGCTGACTTGGCGGTGGTCGCCCAGGCCGTGCCGGCCTGGCAAGGTGCTAATTACCGCCGCATCGCCGAGCTCAACGCCTGGGTGCTGCAAACCCGCGAAAGCAGCGAACTGCGTGGGCAAACCGAGCAAATGGGGCGTTCTCTGCTGGAGTGGCTGCGCAACCACACCACCGCCCGAGCCGAACAAATCGATATCCTGGCCGCGTGTCAGCCGACCTACCCGGTGGCCTTCGCGCTGGCGGCTTCCGCCACCCAGGCCCCGTTGCGCGACTGTCTGCTGAGCTACGCCTTCGGCTGGGCCGAGAACATGGTGCAGGCCGCCATCAAGTCCGTGCCCTTGGGCCAAAGCGCCGGTCAGCGTATTTTGTCGGCACTGACGGCCGAAATTCCCGCCGCCGTGGACCACGCACTTTCCTTGACTGACAGCGAGCGCCAGGCTTTTTCCCCCATGCTGGCGATCCTGAGTGCCCAGCATGAAGTTCAGTATTCACGCCTTTTCCGTTCATAAACCATCAACCGTTCGGGCTGAGCCTGTCGAAGCCCTTCCACCATGACGCCAATGCACCACATCAAGAATCGCAGCAAAAAGCTTCCGCCCCTGCGCGTCGGCATCGGCGGGCCGGTCGGCTCCGGCAAGACCACGCTGCTGGAGCTGCTCTGCAAGTCCATGCGCGAGCAATACGACCTCGTCGCCATCACCAACGACATCTACACCAAGGAAGACCAGCGCCTGCTGACCGAGAGTGGCGCGCTGGCGGCCGAGCGCATCATGGGTGTGGAAACCGGCGGCTGCCCGCACACCGCCATCCGCGAGGATGCCTCCATCAACCTCGAAGCCATTGACCGCATGCTGGTGGACTTTCCCGACGCCGATATCGTGTTCATCGAGTCCGGCGGCGACAACCTGGCGGCCACCTTCAGCCCGGAGCTCTCCGACCTGACGATCTATGTGATCGACGTCGCCGCCGGTGAAAAGATTCCCCGCAAAGGCGGCCCCGGCATAACCAAGAGCGACCTGTTCGTCATCAACAAGACCGACCTCGCGCCCTACGTGGGAGCGGATCTGAATGTGATGCAGGCCGACACGACCCGCATGCGCACCACACCCAAAGGCCTCAAGCCCTTTGTCATGACCAACCTCAAAACCGGCTCGGGTCTGGCCGAGGTGGTGGCATTTATTGAAAGCCGGGGAATGTTGCAGGCAGAGCCTGCGCCAGCGCATCCCTGACGAACTCAGCCAGTTCGCCGTTCACAGTCAAAGAAATTCAGTGCCGGTTTAGGATACATTTTCTTCCGGCGCCTGCACCGCACTGAAACTTCGATAGAGCGCCAGGTCATAGACGAGTTTCAGGCCGCCACAGAGAAAGAAGGGAAGACTGAGCAAGGCGGGGTTCGCCAGAAAAATTCCGGTCAGCACCGGCGAAAGCGATGCGCCAATCGAACGCGCGATGCCCGTCACGCCCGCCGCGGCCGAGCGCTCATCCGCAGCAACGACGGCCATCGTATAGGATTGCCGCGTGGGTACATCCATCTGCGAAATGCTGAAACGCGCCAGCAGCAGACCGATCGCCAACGGCAGGTTCGGCATCAGCGGTACCAGGACCAGCAACAGGTTGGAGGGAACATGGGTGAAGACCATGGTGTTGATCAGACCGAAGCGATTCGCCAGAGGCGCCGCCAGCAGCGCTGACATCCCGGCCAGAATATTGGCGCCAAAAAAAAGGCTTCCCAGCAGGCCTGTGTCCACGCCAAACTTGATATGGAACCAATACGCAATCATGCTTTGCAGGATCAGGCCACCGGCGAATGCATCGAGCGCGAACAACGCCGACAGGCGCAGCACCACGGCGCGTGAGCGGTGCAGTCCCAAGACGACTTTCGTCCCGCTGGCAATTTTTTCCCGCACTTCGACAGCTGGCGAAAGGGTTAAAAAAAGCAGCGTCAACACCAGACCGCCGGCGGCGTAAGCGCCCAGCACAACGCGGTACGCGTCCAGCGCCGGCCAGCCGCGGTCCTGCAGAATTTGCGCCACCCAGCCACCGCATAGCGCGCCAGTCGCGGTCGCAAACGAGCCCGCCAGGTTGTACCAGGCGAAGACCTGCGTGCGCTTTTTGTCGGGAATGATCTGACTCAGCCCGGCCTGCTCGACCGGCAGAAACGGCCCGATCTCGTTCCCGCTCGGGCTGATGACGCCGACGATGGCGGCGGCCATCAGCAGGGCAATGTTGTTCGTCAAAACGAACACAAGTCCCGCGCCCAGCATCAGGAGCGCGCCAATCTGCAGCGTGCGCCGCCGGCCAAACCGGTCCGCGGAGGTGGTCAGCCACAGTGACACCGCGGCGTCGCCCGCCAGCGTGAGCGAGAACAGCAGACCGATTTACGGGTCCGTCAGTCCGACCTGCACAAGGTAAAGAGCCAGGATGAGAGACAGGAAGCCGTAGCAAAAAAGCCGCACGATCCGGGTCGTGAAGAGAATTTTCAGATCCATCCTGACCTTCTTGACTTACTTCCCCGCCACATCCATCCGGCACCACGCATACAGCGCGTCATAAACTTCAAATTGATGCTGCAGGTTTTCCCGATCATCCGGGAAGCGCAGGCCGTAGCCGCGGGCAATGGCTTCGAGACCGCGCGCGAGCGGATCCTGGTCGATATCTGCGCTGATGTCCGCGGCATGGACGATTTTTGCCAGCCGCAACAAACCCAGCTCTTTCAATTCATACTTCAAGATGATGGATTCAAAGGAACAACGGCCCGCATGATGGCCGAGTTCCACGCCCGGCGCGTCAAACGGGGTAGCGCCGGTTTCCTGGACCACCTCGTCAATTTGATTCGCGGGCACAAATAAAAACTCCGCCGCGCTATCAATGAAGCGGCTGATAAGCCACGGACAGGCGACACGGTCAACATGCACATGCGAGCGGGTAATCCATTTCATGGCCATCTCCGGTTGTATCCGCGATGGTAAACGCGGTTCAGCATTTCATTCAAGCCCGCCCTCGCCGGGCGCGCGGCACGACCCCACCCGCCAGGCGAGCGCCAAGGTGACAGCCAAGGTGGCAACGGTCTGGCAAACTCCCGGCATGTGGCGACGATCTGCACGTCACCGAAAGACAGGCCATGGACTTCGCCCCCTCTCCCCGCGCGCAGGACTTGCGCCAGCGCCTCGACGCGTTCATGCAGCGCTACCTGCTGCCCTACAACGCCGCCTGGCATCGTTCGGTGCAGGATGGCGTGTACCCGCCCCCCTTCATCGAAGACCTCAAGGCCCTGGCGCGCGAAGAGGGGCTGTGGAACCTGTTTCTGCCTGACCTGCGCGAGGACGAGCCTGGCACGCGCGTCTCCATCCTCGACTACGCGCCGCTGGCTGAAACCATGGGCCGCCTGCCCTGGGCTCCGGAAGTGTTCAACTGCAGCGCGCCCGACACCGGCAACATGGAGTTGCTGCACCGCTTTGCCACGCCTGAGCAGCGCACGCAGTGGCTGGCGCCGCTGCTCGACGGCAGCATCCGCTCGGCCTTTGCCATGTCCGAGCCCGATGTGGCCTCGTCCGACCCGACCAACCTGCAGACCACCGTGCGGCGCGAAGGCGGGCAACTGGTTCTGAACGGCCGCAAATGGTTCATCACCGGCGCCGCGCACCCCAACTGCAAGCTGCTGATCGTGATGTGCCGCAACGCCAGCGCTGCCGAAGACACGGCGGCCCCGGACAGCGCCGCAGGCACGCTGCACCACCAGCACAGCATGGTGCTGATTCCGCTGGCCACCCCCGGCGTGCAGCTGGTGCGAAACATTTCCATGATGCACCACCTCGCGCCTGAAGGACACTGCGAAATCCTGCTGCGCGATGTGCGCGTGCCGGCCAACCACCTGCTGGGCGCCTGGGGCGAAGGCTTTGCCATGGCGCAGGCGCGCCTCGGGCCGGGGCGGGTGCACCACTGCATGCGCGCCATCGGTCAATGCGAGCTGGCGCTGGCGCTGGCTGCCGAGCGCACGCTGGAGCGCCAGGCTTTTGGCAAACACCTCTCCGACTTTTCCAACGTGCAGGACTGGATCGCCGAGTCGCGCATCGAGATCGACCAGGCGCGCCTGCTGGTGCTTCACGTCGCCTGGGCGCTCGACCAGGGCACACTGGAACCGGCGCAGCTGCGCGCGCAAGTCGCCGCCATCAAGGTGGTGGCCGCCCGGCTGCAGACGCGCGTGGTGGACCGCGCCATGCAGGCCTTCGGCGCCATGGGCCTGTCGCCCGACACCCCGCTGGCCTATTTCTGGACCTGGGGCCGCGCCTTGCATCTGATGGACGGGCCGGACGAAGTGCACCTGCGAACCGTGGCCCGGCACGAGCTGGCGCAGGCGCGCGCGCGCATGGGCGCCACCGCAGGCTACTTCACCACGCCCGAGCAGATGCAGGCCCCACCGCGCATCCGGTAGTTAACATGGCGGCATGAGCACTACCCAAAAAGCCACTACGGCCCCTGCCTTTCACCCACTCCAGGGCGTTCGCATCCTGAGCCTCGCGCTCAACCTGCCCGGCCCGGCCGCGCTGATGCGCTGCCGCCAAATGGGCGCCAACTGCATCAAGCTGGAGCCGCCCAGCGGTGACCCGATGGGCCTCTACAACCCGGGGGCCTATGCACAACTGCATGAAGGCGTGAAGGTGAAAGCCGCCGACCTGAAGACTCAAGCAGGCCAGCAAGTGCTGCAGCGCGAACTGGCCAAGGCCGACGTGCTGCTCACCTCGTTCCGGCCCTCGGCGCTGGAGAAACTGGATCTGGGCTGGGAAAAGTTGCACCGCCTCTACCCTGCCCTGGCGCAAGTCGCCATTGTCGGCAGCCAGGGTGCGCGCGCCGAAGAACCCGGCCACGACCTGACCTACCTGGCAGAAAACGGCCTGGTGCACGGCCTGGAACTGCCCGCCACGCTGTACGCAGACATGAGCGGCTCGCTGCTGGCCGTCGAGGCGGTTCTCACGGCGGCGCTGCGGCAGCAGGAACGTTATGCCGGGACCGGCGACGCCAACCCTCGCGGCGTACTCATCGAAGTGGCGCTGTCAGATGCCGCCGCCTTCCTGGCCCTGCCGCGCCAATGGGGATTGACGCAACCCGGCGGCGCAGTGGGCGGCGCGCACGCGGGCTACCGCGTCTATGCCTGCAAGGATGGCCGCGTGGCCGTTGCCGCACTGGAGCCACACTTTGCCGCAGCCCTGTGCGTCGCAGCCGGCGCGCCTGCTTCAGACATCCGGGCCATGTTCGACCCGGCCACGCATCGGGCCATCGCCGCTTTTCTGAGCACGCGGACGCGCGCGCAACTGGACCAATTGGCGCATCAGAAAGACATCCCTTTGCATACCATGGTGTGACTGCGCCAGCTCAGGCTTTCACGCCATTGCGCGTGTCCTTTTTTAGCACGATGGTCAACAGCAGTGAGGCATCCTCGATGCCGCGCAACGCATGCATTTCGTCGCCGGAAACGTGAATGAGCTCGCCAGCGGCCAGCTCCCGCACGCCCGCGTCGCAGGTGAACGCGATGCGCCCTTCAATGCACAGCACGGTGATTTCACCGGCCACGACATGCGGCGGCATTTCGCTGCCAGCCCGAAGCACGACGCGGATCACTTCCAGATCGCCAGACTTGAACAGCGCATGTGTGCGGGCCGTTGCCAGCGCGGCGCCCAGCGGCCGCACATCAATCACGTCCCCAGGTGTTGCGTGGGGAATAGCCATGTTTTTCTCCTTCATCTTTCGCGCGCGACGAACTGACCGCGCGCTCATGCGTACTTTACGCGGGTTGTACGTGGCGCTGGCCGCAGCGGCGACGGCGTTGAGTTGTGCTGGTGGGTTTGCTGGCGGTGGTGACCGACCTCGCCTTTGCTTTGAAATTCTGGCGCAGCGGCCGCGACGCTGGCAGGCAGAGGCATCACATCCTGAAAATGGCAGGAGCGTCGTTTGCTATCGTAATTATAGCTGCTTACGTCCGTGTTTATTGGGCTATTGCCCTATTTCATCATTAAGTCGCAACGGCTCAACTGGCTCGACGCCTCAAGTCGCCAATTCCCCAAGTCGGTCAGGTTAGCGTAGCGTAACCCGCCAAATACCTGTTCTCCATCAGGACATCCGGCGCAATACGCTGCGCTATCGCGCCCTACCCACGCTACTATTTTGGGCAATAAGAAACCCTACGCCGGTGAGGCGTAGGGTCGGATGTGGTGGGTAAAAATTCAGGAGACTTTACGGCGTCTGGCTGCCGCAAGACCGGCCAAGCCGATCCCTAACAGCGCCAGCGAGGCCGGCTCGGGAACGTCGTTGGACGGGGGCTGCACGGCACCGCGCAGCCCGTATTGCAGATGATCGACTTCAATTCCGCCGCTCGTGTTGCTGATGAAAATTCTGGAAATTCCGACTGAACTGGTGATACCGAAGAAGCGGTCTTCGGCCGTGGTGCCGAAAAACGATCCATCCGCAATGGACGCGGGGCCGATCGAGCCGAGCGAAACATTGGCCGCGTCGAACGCTTCGAAGGAAGTTGTTCCGGCGCCGTCGGTCCAGACGATCCCCGCCGCATTGGGCAGCGCGCCCAAGATAGTGGCATTGAAGGTAAAGCTTATTCCGGCAGGACCACTACCAAACCAGGTATCGCAGGCGGCGAGCAACCCACCGATAGGACAGCCTCCTTCGAGTCCAACCTGATCGATGATTGATGCGGTAAACCCGCTGTTGACGGCACTGGCCGTACCGACAGTGGCAGTGACCCCGGGTGTATTCAGAAGATGGTCGTCGAAGTCTTCGAGGTAAAAGTAGGTGAAGCCGGCAAACGGAGAAAAGGGACTGTCCGCGGAACTCACATAGGTGGTCGGGCCGAGTAGCGTAGCGTTGGCGCTGAAGGACAACGAAAGCGCTCCAGCCAGTGCGATCAATGCGCTGGCGAGCCGCTTGGCGCCCACGCGTTTTACATTGCCGCGATGAGTGGGAAGCGGGGAAAACATGAGTGCTCTCCTGAAAAAAATATCAATAGGGAAATTAAGACCAACGTTCGGCAATAAACAGCATAAATCATGCCTATTAGAACTAATGTTTTAAAAACAATAGCTTATGTATTTTGTGAGGACAAAAATGAGTCCAGGTGTAAAAACTTTCGACAAGTCTTTGATGAGAGCAGGTTTTGCACAACCCCACCCGCATGGCCCTGCGGCAGGGGCAAGGTGCCGACCGCCGGCCAGGCCGGAATCGGCAAATCAGCGTGCTTTGCGCACCAGCGGCTTGTCGACGGCTTTGCCCGAACCATTGACACGTGGTGGCAAACCAGTGTGCTGGGTCAGGATGCGGCCCTTGACCGGTGTTACGGATTTGAGCGCCACGGTAGTTGAATTTTTGCGGCGCGCGCTGGTGTAGTTGCCATCGGTCAGGGGCTGGAAAGTCGGGATCAAATGGTGCTTGCCATTGCCGATCAGATCGGCGCGGCCCATGACTTTGAGCGCTTCGCGCAGCAGCGGCCAGTTGTTGGGGTCGTGGTAGCGCAAGAAGGCCTTGTGCAGGCGGCGGCGCTTTTCGCCGCGCACGATGTCCACCGTTTCACTGTCGCGCGTGATTTTGCGCAGCGGGTTTTTGCCGGTGTGGTACATCGTGGTGGCGGTGGCCATCGGTGACGGGTAAAAAGTCTGCACCTGGTCGGCGCGGAAGCCGTTTTTCTTGAGCCAGAGCGCCAGGTTCATCATGTCTTCGTCGCTGGTGCCGGGGTGGGCGGCGATGAAGTAGGGAATCAAAAACTGCTTTTTGCCCGCCTCCAGCGTGAACTTCTCGAACAGCTGCCTGAACTTGTCGTAGTTGCCGATGCCGGGCTTCATCATTTTGGTCAGCGGCCCCTGCTCGGTGTGCTCGGGCGCAATCTTGAGGTAGCCGCCGACATGGTGCTGCACCAGCTCTTTCACGTACTCGGGGCTTTGCAGGGCCAGGTCGTAGCGCACGCCGGAGCTGATGAGGATTTTTTTCACACCCTTGAGCGTTCGCGCGCGGCGGTACATGCTGATCAGCGGGTTGTGGCTGGTGTTCAGGTTCTGGCAGATGCCTGGATAGACACATGAGGGCTTGCGGCAGGCCGCTTCAATTTCGGGCGACTTGCAGCCGGTGCGGTACATGTTGGCGGTGGGGCCGCCCAGGTCGGAAATTGCGCCGGTAAAGCCTTTGACCGTGTCACGGATGACTTCGATCTCGCGGATCACGGAGTCTTCAGAGCGGCTCTGGATGATGCGGCCTTCATGCTCGGTGATCGAGCAGAAGGTGCAGCCGCCATAACAACCGCGCATGATGTTGACGGAAAAGCGGATCATTTCCCAGGCCGGGATTTTGGTGGCGTGGTCGTGGCTGCCGTTTTCGTCGGCATACATGGGATGCGGCGAGCGGGCGTAGGGCAGATCAAACACATAGTCCATCTCCGCCGTGGTCAGGGGAATCGGCGGCGGCGTGATCCAGACATCGCGCGCGGTAGCGCCTTCGCCATGGGCCTGCACCAGCGCACGCGCATTGCCGGGATTGGTTTCCAGATGCAGCACCCGGTTGGCGTGGGCATACAGCACGGCGTCGCTCTTGACCTGTTCATACGACGGCAGGCGAATCACCGAGCGGTCGCGCGGCGGGACCTTGATCTTGCCCTGCATGTGGGGCAGGCTGGGGTTGGGCACGAAGGTCAGCGGCCTGATGGCGGGGCCTATGTCGGTTCGCCCTCGACCCGTTCGCCCTGAGCCGCCTGTCCTGAGTTCCGTCGAAGGGGTCGAAGGATTGGCGCCGGCTTCGACAGGCTCAGCCCGAACGGAGAGTGGCTCAGGGCGAATGGTAGTGCGTACGGAATTGCTTCCGGTGGCTTCGGCCTGCGCTGCCACCTCTGCAGCCTCATCTTCGCGAACGCAAGTTGCGCCCTGCTCTTTGGCCTGCTCCGAAATCACCATATAGGGGTTGACATGCGCTTCCACACGGCCCGGCGCATCGACGCTGGTCGAGTCAATCTCGAACCAGCCCTGTGCGGTTTCATCGCCACTGCGGCGGATGAAGGCGGTGCCGCGAATGTCGGTCAGGGTCGAGACCGGCTGCCTGGCGGCCAGGCGGTGCGCCACTTCCACAATGGCGCGCTCGGCGTTGCCGTACAGCAGCAAATCACATTTGGAGTCCACCACGATGGAGCGGCGCACCTTGTCGGACCAGTAGTCGTAATGCGCAATGCGGCGCAGCGAGCCTTCAATGCCGCCCAGGATGATGGGCACGTCCTTCCAGGCTTCGCGGCAGCGCTGCGAATACACCAGCGCCGCGCGGTCTGGCCGCTTGCCGCCCACGTCGCCGGGGGTGTAGGCGTCGTCGCTGCGGATCTTGCGGTCGGCCGTGTAGCGGTTGATCATCGAGTCCATGTTGCCGGCGGCCACGCCAAAAAACAGATTGGGCTGGCCCAGCACCTTGAACGGCTCTGCGCTGTGCCAGTCAGGCTGCGCAATGATGCCGACGCGAAAGCCCTGCGCCTCCAGCACGCGGCCAATCACCGCCATGCCAAAGCTCGGGTGGTCCACATAGGCGTCGCCCGTGACGATGATGATGTCGCAGCTGTCCCAACCGAGCGCGTCCATTTCGGCCCGGCTGGTGGGCAGAAATCTGGCCGTGCCAAAGCGGGCTGCCCAGTACTTGCGGTAACTGGTCAGCGGCTTGGCGGCGCGCGTAAAAAAAGAGACGTCAACGGGGGCGTTCATGGGGCGATCGGTGGAAACTGCACGAGCCGCCGTGCGGCGCGCCTTGCAGTTTGGGGATAACCCGCAATTTTATGGTCTTCAGCCGGGCTGCGCTCCCTGGAGGGATTGGCAGACGCCATTTTGATCAATAAAACATCGCTTTAGCCCACGTAGAATGGATGTTGTCAGCTATCAATAAAATAGCAAATACGGGGTATTCAGTAGCGTACGGTCATTTGACCACGCACTTCACCGCCGGGGTTGGCCTTGGTATGGATATTGGCATACCAGCGCCCGGCGACCAAGTCAGCCGCCTGCGCCGCGGTGAGTGTGGCACTGCCTTCCATCGGGCTGTGGATGGGGTTTTGCCATGGCAGGGCAACACCCGCGTTGGCGCCAATCGCGGCGGGGCCATGGAAGTGGGCCGCGGCGGCAGGCCCCGTCAAGCCGGTGTAGCTGACCTTCCAGCGAAGCAGGTTGGTGTCCTTGTTGAACACGGCATCGACCGAGCCGGTGGCCGGGCTGGCGTTGGGCGGCACCTCGTTGGCGGCGCGCAATTGGGTGGTGAAGGTGACCAGGTTGGAATGGCGATCCATCATGCCGCAGCCCGTCAGGGTGGCAATCGTCAGCACCGTGATGACAGCAAGGGAAATGCGGGTTGCCTGGCGACGTGTGGTCATGGTCAGTTCCTCGAAGTTAAAAAAGACGATTGTGGTTGGCGATCAACAAAGCCACCCTAGGACAAACCCGGTAGCATCAGGATGCCCTGCTGCCCGGCCTTGTGCGCTCAGTTCGCGATGATCACCATCGCCCGGCGGGCCGCTTGCTGCGGATGAACGCGGCAATCGCCTCGACCGAATCTGGCCGGTTGCCGCGCTGGGCGAACTGCAGCGCGCTCAGCCCTTGCTGGTTCTTCAGTTGCGGGTCGGCGCCTTCCTGCAACAAGAGCTTCACGGCGGCTGGCGTGCCATACATGGCCGCCATCATCAGCGGTGTGGTGCCATTGGGGGACTCGGCGTCAATGTAGGCGCTGTTTTCAAGCAACAGGCTGATCAGGGGCAATTGCCCACCGCTGGCGGCGTAATGCAGGGGCGTCCAACCGGTCTTGTTGACGTCGGCCCCCCTCCTGATCAGTTTCCCGGCAAGGGCAAGATGGCCCTTGAGCGCGGCCAGCATGAGTGGACTTTCGTCCTTGGCGTTGAGGCGGTTGACATCGGTTTTGGGCCAGTCAATCAGGACCTCGGCGGCCTTCAGGGAAGCATCGCGCAGAGCGAGATACAGGCTGCACTGGCCGGTCGGGTCTATCGTGTTGGGATCAAAACCACGTACCAGTAGCGCCTTGATCGCCTGTGTATCGTCATGCTTGATGGCTGCGAAAAAGTCCTCATAAGAACCGGCATGTACGACACTAAATCCAATTAAAACATATAGATATGTTATTTTTTTAATGTAATTTATGAGGTTCATTTTTGCCCCTTCACCCCGGCAAACAGTTGCTCAAAATTGCGGCTGGTCGCCTCGGCAATGGCCTCCAGCGGCAACTGCCTGATTTCGGCAATCTGCTGCGCCACCAAGGGAACATACGAGGGATTATTGGTTTTTCCGCGGTAGGGCATGGGCGCCAGGTAGGGGCTGTCGGTCTCGATCAGCATGCGGTCCAGCGGAACAAAGCGCGCCACTTCGCGCAAGTCAGCGGCATTCTTGAAGGTCAGGATTCCTGAAAACGAGATGTAAAACCCCAAATCGAGCGCAGCGCGGGCCACCGCTTCGGTTTCCGTAAAACAGTGAAACACGCCGCCCGCCCGCCCGGCGCCGCTGCCCTCCCCCTGCTCTTTCAGAATAGCCAGGGTGTCATCGGACGCGCTGCGGGTATGAATGACCAGCGGTTTTCCGCTTTGCCGTGCCGCCCGGATATGCACCCGGAAGCGCTCGCGCTGCCACGCCATGTCAGCCACGCTGCGCTCGCCCAGCCGGAAATAATCGAGCCCGGTTTCACCGATGCCAACCACTTTGGGCCGGCTGGCTCGCTGCAGCAGGTCATCAAGCGTGGGCTCTTGCACACCCTCGTTGTCAGGGTGTACACCCACCGTGCACCAGAAGTTGTCATAGGTAGTGGCAAGCTGGTGAACCGCTTCAAACTCTTCCAGCGTGGTGCAAATGCACAGCGCGCGGCTCACCCGGGCCTCCTGCATGGCTTGGCGAATCTGCGGCAGCCGCGCCTGCAGTTCGGGAAAGCTCAAGTGGCAATGGGAGTCGATGAACATTGAATAAAACCTGGAATTATGGTAACTACTCAGGTAGAAGCAGAAGCTTCCAACGCAAAGACGCAAAAGCGCAAAGACCGCAAAGGAAAATATTATTCGCTCCTTGGCGTACTTTGCGTCTTGGCGCCTTTGCGTTGGAAGTTAGTCTTCGTGAGGGCTGAGTAGTTACGAGTTATGTAGAAAAAAGGCTTTCAGCCTTTATATGACGGGCGCAAGCAGCTACTGATTTAATAGCTCAGGCAGGCATCTCCGGGTGCACCGCGCTAGATCGTCTGCGTTGGCCGGTCAGACGCCAGGTGCGCCCCCAGAATTTCCTCGATCTTGATCTTGAGCAGGCGCGACTTCTCGTCGGCCGGGAAGCGCACACCAACGCCCTGGGTTCGGTTGCCGGCCGCCCGCGCCGGGGTGACCCACGCGACCTTGCCGGCCACCGGATAGCGCTGTGTGTCCTCGGGCAGCGTGAGCAAGACGTAAATATCATCACCCAGCTTGTAGTCGCGCGCCGTGGGAATGAACACGCCGCCCTCCGTAAACAGTGGAATGTAGGCCGCGTAAAGGGCGGCCTTTTCCTTGATGGCGAGTTGCACAACGCTGGGCCTTGCGGTGGCTGCAGTGGCTGCGGCGGCGGGTGAACTGGCGTGATGCGTGGTGCTCATGGTTAGCTAGTTTATAGGTTTCAACGCCGCCGTGGGCCAACTATGTTGCGTTGAGCGCCGTTTGCGCGCGGCTGACCAGCGCTTCGATCATCAGGCCCAGGTTGTAGGGGTGTTCCACGGTTCGCGCGATGAGCGTCAGTTCCCTGGACCAGGCGGCCAGTGCGTACAGGCCACTTGCGCCGGCCTGCGGGATGTCCGCTGGCTTGCCCGGCGCAGGTTCTGGAAGATCGGTGGCGCCAAAAAACCGTGGCTCTGCGCCAACCCGCGTCGCCCACACATCGTGGCAAATCTTTTGCAAAGCGTCCACCGCCTGCGCCGACGTCCAGTCAGCCAACGCGCTGGCGTCACCCCGAGCCACCGCTTTGGGCAGAGACTGCCAGTGCCGGGCCGCATCGTCGGCCGGGCTGTTTTGCAGCCAGGTCAGGGCATCGGCAGGCCGCCCGCCAACGGCCCTGAGCAGCGTTTGCAGATCAGCGGCCGCAGGCGGGCGGGCGGCCTTTTTGGCGCCGCTCTCGCCCGCGCCCGAAGAGCTCGTTTCGCCCTGAAGCCAGGCCAGTGCGGGCTCCAATTGCGGCCACAGCATGGTGTGAGTCTGGCAGCGGCTGCGAATGGTTGGCAGCAACTGGTGCGCCGCTTCGGTTGCCAGGACAAATTTCACCTCGCCAGGCGGCTCTTCCAGCGTTTTCAGGAGGGTATTGGCCGTAACGCTGTTCATGCGCTCGGCCGGGAACACCAGCACCACCTTGGTGTTGCCGCGCGAGCGCGTGAACTGGGTGAACACCACCGCTTCGCGCGCCGCATCGACCTTGATTTCCTTGCTCGGTTTGCGTTTTTTGCTGTCCAGATCTTCCTGCGTTTTTTCATCCAGCGGCCAGCCAAGCTCCAGCGACAGGGTTTCAGGCAGCAACAGGCACAGATCAGCGTGGGTATGCACCTGCACCGCATGGCAACTGCCGCACTGGCCGCAAGCGCCTTGGGGCGTGGGCCGCTCGCACAGCCAGGCGCGCGCCAGCGCCAGCGCCAGCTCAAACTGACCCAGGCCAGACGGCCCACTGAGCAGCCAGGCGTGGCCGCGCTGGGCCAGCAGGCTTTCAAGCTGGGTTTGCAGCCAGGGCGCCAGCGGCTGGCTATTCACATTGCTCATGCCAACCAGCCTTTTTCAACAAACACCTGGCGCACGGCCAGCCAGACCGCCTCGCGGCTCTGGCTGGCGTCAATCCGGGCAAAGCGCTCCGGCTGGCCCTGCTGGCGGTTGGCATAGCCTGCTGCCACGCGGCGGAAAAACTCCACCGGTTGCGCCTCGAACTTGTCGGGCACGCGCGCGCCTTGCAGCCGCGCTGCCGCGTCTTCGGGCGGCAGGTCAAACCACACCGTGAGTTGTGGTTCGATGAAGCGGCCGCCCTCAGACTGCACCCATTGCTCCAGCGTGGCCAGCACCTTCAGGTCAAACCCGCGCCCCGCGCCCTGGTAGGCAAACGTGGCATCGGTGAAGCGGTCGCACAGCACCACGTCGCCGCGCGCCAAGGCAGGTGCAATCACCCGCGCAAGATGGTCGCGCCGGGCCGCAAAAATCAGCAGCGCCTCGGTCAGTGCGTCCATGGCGTCGCCCAGCACCATGGCGCGCAGCTTTTCGGCCAGCGGCGTGCCACCGGGCTCGCGCGTTAACGTGACCGCCCTGCCCTGAGCCCTGAAAGCGTCGGCCAGAGCGGTGATGTGCGTCGATTTGCCCGCGCCGTCTATGCCTTCAAAGCTCAGGAAAAGGCCGTTCATGATTTACTGGCCTTTCTGGTATTGGTTGACGGCGCGATTGTGCTCGTCCAGGCTGGTGCTGAACTGGCTGGCGCCGCTGCCGTCGTTGCGCGACACGAAATAAAGCGCCTTGGTCGGCGCGGGCTGCACCGCCGCCAGCAAGGCGGCCTTGCCAGGCATGGCAATCGGCGTCGGCGGCAGACCCATGCGGGTATAGGTGTTGTAAGGCGTATCAAGCTGCAGATCACGTTTGCGCAGGTTGCCGTCAAACTTTTCGCCCATGCCATAGATCACGGTCGGGTCGGTCTGCAGCGGCATGCCGATGCGCAGCCGGTTGCTGAAGACGCCGGCGATTTGCGCGCGATCGGCGGGCTTGCCGGTTTCTTTTTCGATAATGCTGGCCAGGATCAGCGCCTCATCGGGCGATTTCAGGGGCGTGTCGGGGCTGCGCAGCGCCCAGGCGGCACCCAGCCGCGCCTCCATGGCCCGGGCTGCGCGCCTGAGGACCGCCAAGTCGCTGGAGCCTTTGGCGTAGGTGTAGGTGTCGGGGAAAAACCGGCCTTCCGGATGCTGGCTCGCCTCGCCCAGCTTTTCCATGATGATTTCCGGGCTTAGCCCAGACGTATCGGGCGCAAGCTGCTCTGCTTTTTGTAGCGCTGCACGCACCTGCGCGAAGGTCCAGCCCTCGACCAGCGTGATGCTTTTGAGGGTTTCCTCGCCGCGCACCAGCATGCGCAGAAGTTTGCGCGGCGTGGTGCCTGGCGCGAGTTCGTAGCTGCCCGCCTTGATCAGCCGGGCCTGCCCGGACAAGCGGAACCAGGCCTGCAGCAGCAGCGCAGGCACCTCGCCGCCGCTGGCCACCACCGCATCGGCCACGCCGCTGGCCGGTGTGCCGGGCTCGATTTCAAGATCCACCACCTGGCGATCCGGCGGCAAGCGCAATGCGATCGGTTCGTTCAGCCACCACAGAGCCGCCGCAAACAGCAGCAGTGCCGCAGCCAACGCCCCGGTCAGCAAACTTTTAAAAGACACGACGCACCACCCGGCTACCTTTTCAGTACGCAACGCAAAATCACGGGGCTATGATAATTCAGCCCATCCCCACCTCACAGCGAGCTGACCCATGACCATGACCCGCACTGCCCAGGACGTTTCCGGCATCGCCGAACTCACGCAGTTGGGCGTGATTCGCGTGGCGGGCGAGGAAGCGCTGAAGTTTCTGCAAAGCCAGTTGACGCAGGACGTTGCCTTGCTGGGTTTATCAGAGGCGCGGCTGGCCGCTTTCTGCAATGCCAAAGGCCGGATGCAGGCGAGTTTTATCGTGTTCAAGCGCAGCCATGAAGAAGTTTTGCTGGTGTGCAGCCGCGACATTCTGGCCGCCACGCTCAAGCGCCTGTCGATGTTTGTGATGCGTTCCAAGGCAAAACTCAGCGATGCCAGCACGGAGTTTGCGCTCTTCGGCATGGCGGGAGATGCTATTGAATCAATAGCTGGTAGCGCCCGTCCTGCCTGGGCCAAGGCCGATATTGATGCAGCAAATCTGGTTTTTTTACCCGCCGGCGCGGGCCGGCCGCGCGCGCTCTGGTGCGCGCCAGTCGGCACGCCGCCGCCTGCTGGCCCACGGCTTGAGCTGGCGCTGTGGCAATGGCTCGAAGTGCAGTCCGGCGTTGCCATGATCACCCAGCCCATCTTCGAAGCTTTCGTTCCGCAAATGCTCAATTACGAATCCGTCGGCGGCGTGAGCTTCAAGAAAGGCTGCTACCCGGGCCAGGAGGTCGTGGCGCGCAGCCAGTTTCGCGGCACACTCAAGCGCCGCGCTTACCTGGCGCATACTGGGGGAGCGCCCACGGTCGGGCAGGAGGTGTTTCACGCCCAGGACGCCGAACAGCCCTGCGGACTGGTCGCGGCGGCGGCGGCGAACCCCGCCGGCGGGTGGGATGCCATCGTGTCGATGCAGACCGCAGCCGCTGCCGATGCGGCGGATGGGCGCCTCACGCTTGGCAGCGCCACCGGCGCGCCCTTGGCGCTGCTGCCGCTACCCTATGCATTGATCGAAGCTGTCTGAGTCGCTGAACCGGTAGCTATCACCATGTGCCTGGTCGCGTTCGCCATCAATGCTTCGGCCCGCTGGCCGCTGGTGATTGCGGCCAATCGCGATGAGTTCCTGGCCCGCCCGACCCAGCCTCTGGGCCGCTGGCATACCGGGCGTGGACAAGAGATTATTTCCGGGCGTGACCTGCGCGCCGGTGGCGCCTGGCTGGGCATCACGCCGGGCGGGCGGGTGGCGTTCCTGACCAATGTGCGCCAGACTGATTCCCAGGCCGCGCCGCGCTCCCGGGGCGAACTGGTGACGCGCTGGCTTGAAGAAACCGGCGATGCCCAGGCGTTTGCCGGCGCCCTGGCGCAAGACGTCGCGGGCTATGGCGGCTTTAACCTGGTGCTGGGTAACTTTCAGCGCAATGAGTGGTACTGGATCACCAACAAATCGGCCGCCGCGCCCCTGCAGGTGCAGCCGCTCAAGCCCGGGGTCTATGGTTTATCGAACGCAGCGCTGAACACGCCGTGGCCCAAGACCACGGCACTGCAAAGCGTGCTGGCGGCCGCCCTTGAAACGCCCGATCCGGCCGCGCTTGAGGGCTTGCTCTGGCCCGCGCTGGCCAGCCGCCAACGCGCCCCGCACGATCAATTGCCGGCCACCGGTGTGCCGCTGGCCTTCGAGGAAGCCCTGTCGAGCGCCTTTGTGGATGTTCCCGGGCGCGGCTACGGCACGCGCAGCAGCACCGTGCTGCTGGCCAGCGCGCAAGAACAGCGCGACGGCGCGCGGCGCTGGGAGGTGTCGATGCAGGAGCGCACGCATCTGCACAATTCGCAGCCTTCGCACAGCGCGAGCCTGGATCTGTGTTTTCAGGCGCCCGTCCCCGTTCGTCCTGAGTAGCGTAGCGCAGCGTATCGAAGGAAGAGTCGGGCGAGGACGCTTCGATACGCCCTGCGGGCTACTCAGCAGGAACGGGGGGAAAGAGCGCCCTGAACATTTCAATGTGCGCAATTCCCACCTCGTCAAACGGTTCGCCACGCGGCGCAAACCCCTGGCGCTGGTAAAAGCCTTCGGCGCTGCGCTGCGCGTACAGCACCACCTCGG
>CAYJMW010000056.1:0-3748 GCA_964371235.1 uncultured Polaromonas sp. | reverse complement strand
CCCTGGCGCTGGTAAAAGCCTTCGGCGCTGCGCTGCGCGTACAGCACCACCTCGGTGTCACCGCGTTGCCTGGCGGCATTCACCAGCGCGTCAAGAATCTGTTGCCCGACGCCTGAGCCGCGCAGGGCGCGGTGAACCGCCATGCGGCCGATCTTGCCCGCATGTTTGCCATTGCCGATCAGCCGCCCGGTGGCAACGGCCTGCCCCAGGCCGTTGTAGGCCACCGCATGAAGCGCCGTGCCATCTGCCGCGTCGCGCTCCATCTCTGGCGCAATGCCCTGCTCCGCCACAAACACGGCCGTGCGCAACGCTGCCGCATCCGCGCCCAGGGCGGCCCAGTCGCCGGTCTGGATGCGAAGCATTGGCTCACCGGCTTCAAAGCGGGTCAGCAAGCTGCGCAACGCATCGGGCACGCCTTTGGCGGTTTGTGATGCCGGGTCGGCAAACACATACACCAGCTCGCAGCCGATGAGCCATTCATCGCCGCGAAAAATGGCGCCGGAAAAACCCATCGACGAATTGCCGATGCGGGTGCACTTGAGCGCCACCTCCAGCCGGTCATCAAAATGCGCCGAGCCGTGGAATTCAATGCTTGCCTTGCGGGTATAAAGATCGCCGCCCAATTGCAGCATGGCCTCTTCATACGGCAGCGCCAGCGCCCGCCAGTAGTCGGCAATGGCGGTGTCGAAGTACATCAGATAGTGCGCGTTGAAGACAATTTTTTGCATGTCAACTTCAACCCAGCGCACGCGCAGGCGGTGAAAAAAGCGGAAGTCTTGTCGTTTCATGGTTAGCAACTCAGGTTGAGAATATGATTTATTGGGGTCAGACACCAAAAAATCCTTGCCCGATCGCGGCAAGATTGCAAAAAATAGCGGGAACTTATCCATCATCCTACAACGCAGAAAGACAAGCCCATCATGGCCTTCATTTACTACATCACCCAGGTCCAGTTTGAATTTGGCGCCATCAAGCTGCTGCGGCAGGAATGCCAGCGCGTCGGCATCACGCGGCCGCTGGTCGTGACCGACCCCGGCGTCAAGGCCGCGGGCGTGTTGCAAAAAGCGCTCGACGCCCTGCCCGGCATGAGCGTTGCGGTATTTGACCAGACGCCGTCGAACCCGACCGAAGCGGCCGTGCGCGCCGCCGCGGCGCTGTATAAAGCCGGTGGCTGCGACGGCCTGATTGCGGTCGGTGGCGGCTCGGCGATCGACTGCGCCAAGGGCGTGGCCATTGCCGCCACGCACGAAGGACCGCTCACCACCTACGCCACCATCGAAGGCGGCTCGCTCAAAATCACTGATCGCGTGGCGCCGCTGATTGCCGTGCCCACCACAAGCGGGACCGGCAGCGAAGTGGCGCGCGGCGCCATCATCATCGTTGATGACCACCGCAAGCTCGGTTTCCATTCCTGGCACATCGTGCCAAAAACAGCGATTTGCGACCCCGAACTCACGCTCGGCCTGCCGCCCAGACTGACTGCCGCCACCGGCATGGATGCGATTGCGCACTGCATGGAAACCTTCATGGCGCCGGCCTTCAACCCGCCGGCCGATGGCATTGCGCTGGACGGCCTGGAGCGTGGCTGGGCGCACATTGAGCGCGCCACGCGCGACGGCTCTGACCGCGAAGCGCGCCTGAACATGATGAGCGCCTCGATGCAGGGCGCGATGGCTTTCCAGAAAGGGCTGGGCTGCGTGCATTCCTTAAGCCACAGCCTGGGCGGCGTTGACCCGCGCCTGCACCACGGCACGCTCAACGCAATGTTTTTGCCAGCCGTGGTGCGCTTTAACGCCAGCGCCGAATCGATTCAAAAGGAACACCGGCTGGACCGCATGGCGCGGGCCATGGGCCTGACGTCTGGCAGCGACATTCCCGATGCCATCAGGGACATGAACGCGCGGCTCGGCCTGCCCACGGGCCTGGCCGCGATGGGCGTGCAGCGCGAGGGGTTCGACAAGATCATCGCCGGCGCGATGGCCGACCATTGCCACAAGACCAATCCGCGGATTGCGACGGCCGGGGAGTATGTGCAGATGCTGGAGGATTCGCTGTGAGAGGGAAGGGGCCGGTCAGTGAGTGTCAAGTGAACTATTCTGGATGGCGACACCCAGGGTGAAATAAAACACGGCCCCCAGGCCTACTACCGCTTGGGCCCAGATCCGCCCCCCGTGCCTGTCAATGATTCGCTGCACCGTGGCCAGGCCAATGCCGGATCCCGGAATTTCAGAGGGTGAATGAAGCCGCTGAAAAGCAACAAAAAGCTTGTCGGCATAAGCCATGTCAAAACCGGCGCCATTGTCCCTGACGAAATAAACCGTTTCGCCGTTGACGTCTATGTCCCGGCCAAAATCAATCCGCGCGATCGCCTGCCCTGAAGTGAACTTCCACGCATTGCCCAGCAGGTGGCGAATAACGACCACCAGCAGGCGCGGATCGCCCTGCACCGACAGGCCCTCCTCAATCAGGACATTGGCCTCACGCCCGGGTTCAGCGTCCCGAAGCTTCTGAACCACCTGTCTGGCAATGGCTGTGAGGTCAACCATTCCGAGTTGCAGTGGATCGCGAGTCACGTTTGTCAGGGAAAGCAGGCCCTCGATGAGTTCGCCCATCTGCCGCGTTCCGGACTGAATCCGGTTCAAATAATGGCGCCCCTGTTGACCCAGCTGTTCGCCAGCCACGCGCTCAAGCAACTGGCTGAAGCCGTCAATCGTGTTCAACGGAGAGCGAAGATCGTGCGAGACGGAATAGGCAAAGGTTTCCAGCTCCTTGTTGACCGCTTCAAGCCGGGCGGTGCGCCGGCGCACCCGTTCTTTCAGCTCGGCGTTCAGGCAAAAAATGTCTTCTTGCGCCTGCCTGCGCTCGGTGATGTCATCGACCACGGCCATGACGCGTGCCGGCTGCCCGTCAGCCGATTGCACCAGCGACACCGTGACCCGCACCCACACGATGCCGCCGCCCTTTTGCAGGTAACGTTTTTCATCGGAAAACGTGGTGAACTCTCCGGCGATCATCCGGGCTCTCAGCCCGGCATAGTGAGCGCGATCCGCGGGATGCGTCAGCTCGCGCATGTCCATGGCACGCAACTCGGTCTCGCTATAGCCAATGGTCGCCAGGTAAGCCGGATTGGCCGTCAAAAAATGCCCGTCAAGCGTGTTCATCACGATGCCGGATGCGGCGGCGCCAAAGATCAGTTGAACCATCTCCTGGCTGGCTTTGAGTTGCTGCTGCACCCCGGTCCGGCGGTTGACTTCCTCCTCCAATTGGCGCGTTCGCTCACGCACCCGTCGGCGAATCTGCACATTCCAGAGCAGCACCAGCGCCAGCAGCGCAACGGCTGCCACGCCAGCGCCCAGCGTCCACTCCAGCCATTCCGGATAGGCATGGACATGAACAGGTTCATATACCGGGCCCGCCAGCGACTCATCGGCCCGCACCAGGGCCAGCGTCGCCAAAGCGGCAATACCCGCTGCACGCCATCCGGTCTGGATCAACACGTAGTTTGAGGAGCGGATCAAGCGACGCATCTTGGATTGAGTCTAGCAGCCCGCGGATTCGACACCAGAATCTGATCTGGCCCGATCTGAGCGCTCTGTTTTTGATAGCTTAACAAGCTTGGGATACCTGGGCCAGAGGGTTGAAATGCTTGTACTTTTTGCGGAATTTAAGTGGCTTGACGGGCGCGGTCTCCGACTGGTCTTACAATCCGGGAATTGAAAGTCTGCCAGGGGTCGATACGGGAATCGGC
>CAYJMW010000055.1:0-25216 GCA_964371235.1 uncultured Polaromonas sp. | reverse complement strand
AGGAGCCCACAGTGTAAATCAATTATGCGGCGTTATATATGTCGCTATGTTTAGTTTCGACTTGGATAGCCGCCAGGCGCACCGTGCCCGCCACGCGGTCGCTGCCGTCGTCGCCGCGCACCCACACGTCGTAGAAACTAGCGTCCTCTGGATTAGGCTGGCCACCCGCGGTCAGCGTCTCGCCTTCGCGTACCGGCTTGACGAAGCGGATGTCGAGTTCCAACGCTTCGAAGGCATTCGCGCCAAAGCTACGGAACAGCGCCTGCCACAGCAGGCAGATCGACATCGTGCCATGCGCGATCACGCCGCCCATGGGCGTGCTGGCAGCAAACACCGGGTCAAGGTGGATCGGATTGAAGTCGTTGGTAAGTTCCGCATAAGCACGAATGGCTGCCGAATCGACCTTGAGGGTAGCTTGTTGGAGTGGTGTGTTCATGGTCATGCCGCCCAAATCAGGGTCATGCGGCCGGTGAAAATCGAGCGCCCCCCTTCGCCAGTGCCCCAGGCCTGGAGTTCAACGTAGCGGCGCTCGCGTTTGAATTCCTTCTCGATGCAGGCAATCACGGTACGGATGGCCTCGCCCTGACGCGGCGTACTTTCAAGCGAAAAGCGCTGCCTTGCGTGCACATTGCCAGGCGGACGCGGGGCGACCACTTTGAGATACGCTCGCATCATCATGACGACCGCGAGGCTCGCACCTTCGGCCGCGTCGTTCGCGCCGTCGGCAGGCTGATCGCCGAAGATTTTTTGCCAGCGCTGCGCGAGCTTTTCGTCGAAAACCTCGACGCTTTCCCCCATTACCGCACCGGGATTGAAGTCTTCGAATGTGATCACAGTGCTCATGCAATCACCTCGGCTTGCGGCAGCTTCACGCCCTCGACTTCCCGGAAACCGATGCGTACCGGCTGCCCGATGGCCACGTCTGGGCTGGCGCCGCCCTTGACGTTCACCATCAGGCGAAAGCCCTCGTCCATATCGATCAGTGCGATGACGTAGGGCACCTCGTCGCGGAAAGCCGGCGTCGGCGCGCGATGTACCGTGGTGTGGCTGAGGATGCGGCCACGACCAGCGGAAGTCTTCCATGCGGGATCGCCCTGGTGACAGGCCGAGCACAACGAGCCCGGGATGAACTGGACGTGTCCACAGTGCACACAGACCTGGTAGCGCAGTTCGCCAATGGCGCAACCGTCCCAGAACGTTTTTGTATCCGCAGTGGGATGCGGTAAAGGTCTACTCATCTCAATGCACTCCGAAAACAAGGGAACAGTGCGCCGACAGAATGCCGCCATCGCCATGCACGAAGGCGAGCTTCGCACCCTCAACTTGACGAGCATCGGCCCGGCCGCGCAACTGGTGCACCGCTTCCACCGCGTGAAACATGCCACCGGCAGCGCCCGAATGGGCATACGACAACAAGCCGCCATGCGTGTTGCAGGGCAAGCGGCCCTTCAAGCCGAGTTCGCCGCGCGCGGCTGCGGGTCCGGCCTCACCACGCTCGAAGAAGCCAATCGACTCGAGTTCGACCAGCAGCGTGATCGTGAATGAGTCGTAGATCAGGGCGACATCAATGTCGGCTGGCTTGACCCCGGCGCGCGCAAACGCGGTTGCCGAAGAGGCCTTGCAGCCGAAATTCGTGAGACTCGGGGCGGCAATGATGTGCTCGTGCGTGTGGCCCTGGCCCGCGCCGAGAATCTCGATCGGCTTGGCCCGAACGTCCGCTGCCGCTGCTTTGCTGCTGACCACAAGTGCCGCACCGCCGTCAGAAATCAGGCAGCAGTCGAGCATGCGCAAGGGCGAGGCAATCTCTTTCGACGCGAGCACCTGCTCCACCGTGATCGGCTCGCGCTTATGTGCCTTCGGGTGTCGGCCGGCGTGGCGCCGGTGCTCGACGGCGATGGCTGCGAGATGCTCAGGCGTAACGCCAAACTCATGCATATAGTGGCGGGCCACCAGCGCGTAGGAAGCTGGCACACTGATACCGAAGGGCCGCTCGAACTGTGGATGACCGACCGCTGCCAGCGCCGCGACGGCGCCGTCGCGCGACATACCGGTCAGGCGATTGTCACCGGTCACCACCAGCACGTGATTGCATTGGCCGCTTGCCACCAGCGCAGCCGCCTGCATGACCATGATGCAGGCGCTTGCGCCGCCGGCCTGGATGGCTGCGCAGTAGCCCGGATGGATCCCAATGTACTCGCAGAACACCGACGCCAGCATCAGGTGCGGCTCGGTGAACGAATAGGCACACAGCACGCCGTCGATGTCTGACAGATTGAGCCCCGCATCGGCCACCGCGCCAAGAGCGGCCTGGGCATGCAGGCCCATGCAACTACTGCCTGGCAACTCGCCGACGGCGGTGTCGTAGGCCCCTGTGATGAAGGCGTTCATCGTCATGGCTTGGCGTCTCCCTGGAACTTAAGCGGACGCTTGTTGAGAAAATTCGCGACGGCCTCGTCGTGGTAAGCGGTGTGCAGAGCCAGCGCTTGCGCGCTCGCCTCGAGTTCAGCCAAAGTGTCCTGATCGAGGTTGAAGGAGCGGTTCAAGATGTTCTTGGCGATGCCCAGCGCGTCGGTGGATGCGTGGTGGTAGCGCTCCGCCAGCGCTAGCGCCTCGTGCATCAAGCTCTCTTGCTCGACGATTCGAAACAGGATGCCCAGGCGCAGCGCCTCTTCCGCATCGACCTCGCGCGCCGAGAACACCAGATCCTTCGCGCGCTGCAGGCCAAGAATGCGCGGCAGCAGGAAGAAGCCGCCAAGGTCGGGCACCAGGCCGATGCGGCCGAACACCGCGCAAAACCGGGTTTTCGGCGTGCCGATGATGAAGTCGCAGGCGAGCGCCAGGTTGAAGCCGGCGCCGAAGGCCGGCCCGTTCACCGCCGCGATCACCGGTTTTTCCAGGTTCACGAGCTCGCGGAACCACGGGTGCAGGCGCCGGATGCGATCACGATCCTTGAACATCGGCCGCTTGGCTTCGGACAGCGACTTCAAGTCGCCGCCGGCGCAGAACACGTCGCCCGTGCCGGTGATGATGACGGCGCGCACCGTATCGTCGTCGCGCGCCTCGTAGACCGCTTCGGCGATGCCTTGGCGCACTTCGAGGTCGAAAGCGTTGCGCCGCTCAGGGCGGTTGAGACGGATGACCAGCGTCGCGCCGTGGCGCTCGCAAAGAACGTAATCACTCATGGTTTGAATCCCAGACTGCGGGCGATGATGTTTTTCTGGACTTCGCTGGTGCCTTCGCCGATCACATACACCAGCGCGTCTCGGTGGATGCGACCCACCTGGTACTCGCGCATGATTCCGGCGCCGCCATGAATGCGGATCGCCTGCTCGCTGACGGACAAGGCCGTTTCGCTCGCGACCAGTTTCACCCGCGCGGCAGTGGCGGCATCGAGCGTCCCCTGGTCCACGCGCCAGGCACCGTAGTAGACAAGCCAGCGCGCCGCCTCGATCTGCGCCGACATGTCGGCCAGCTTGTGGGCGATGGCCTGGTAGTCACCGATGCGCTTATTGGCGACGATGCGGTCATTGGCATAAGTCCGTGCCGCATCGAAGGCGGCGCGCGCCATGCCCAGCGCATTGGCCGCCACGCCGACGCGATTCTCGCTGAGCGAATCGAGAATCACCGGGTAGGTGCCTTCGCGGCCGCCGAGCAGGCAGTCGTCGGGCACGAAGGCCTCCTCGATGTGGATCAGCCCGGTCTCGGATGCGCGAATGCCTTCCTTGCGCAGCTTGTGGATGTCGAAGCCCTTGTTCGGCAACTCGACGACAAAGAGGCTGATGGACTCGGGTTTCAGCTCGGGCTGCGTGCGCGCCGCCACCAGCAGGAAATCGGCGATCGGCGCATTGGTGATGTAGAGCTTGCTGCCGCTCAGTTTCCAGCCGCCTGGCACCCTCTCGGCGCGCGTCTTGAGGGCGCGCACGTTGGAGCCGCCATCGGGTTCGCTCAAGCCGAAGCCGGCGATTTTGTCACCCGCGAGCGCCGGCACAAAGAAGCGCTTGCGCTGCTCAGGCGTGCCTGCCTTCCAGATCGGCCAAATACCGAGGTGAGAGTGCGCGGACCAGCTTGAGGCGAAGGCCTGACACATGTAGCTGAGCTCCTCACGCACGATGCAGTCGCTGACCTTGTCGAGCCCGCTGCCCCCATCGGCCTCCGGGTAGCGAACACCCAGCAGACCGAGCTCGCCCCAGCGCTTGAAGACGTGGCGAGGAAAAGTCTCACTCTCTTCAGCGTCGGTCACCAGAGCGGCAAGCTCGTCACGGCACAGACGCCTAACCGTGTCGCGCACGGATTCATGTTCGGCTGAAAAATTGAAATCGAGGCTCATAAATGGTTAAATCACAATACTCTGCATAAAGAATTTATTTCTACATTGCGAATGCTAACAAGCCATATTTGATGTGTCAATACTTATATGGCGTTCCAGCGGGGGTTTGCTCAGCTGCGACCACCGAGGCGCGCGAGATAGGAAGCGATGCGTTTGCGTACGCCCTGGTCGGCGTAGTTCTCACCCATCAATGGAGCCACCGCCTTCAAGCGCTCGATCAACAGGTGGGGTGGCTGCGTGCGCAGCCGGCTGCGCCGCGCGATGCCAAGGGCGACCGCTCGCGCCATGAAAAAACCAATCCGTTCTTCACTCACGCGCTCGAAATCGGCTGCGGCCAACACCTCGGTCACCAATCCGATCTGACGCGCCTCGTACGCATCCATCGCCCGTCCGCTATGGCACAGGCTGGCCGCCAATGCCGACGACATTCGCGACTGGAGCGCCGCCTCGACGATCACAGGGTACATGCCGAACTGGATTTCCGGGCACACCACCACCAGATCATCTGCGGCAATCACGATGTCCGCAAGAGACAGCAGGATCGCTCCGGCCCCTGAGGCACGACCGCTCGCCACAGCCACAATCGGTGCCGCAGTCTCGGCGAGTCGGCCTATCATTTCCAGCAGCCCGTGCTCCTGTGCCGCGAGTCGCTCGGGCCCGGCGGAGAACTCACCGATGTCGGCGCCGGCACAAAATACCTTTGACGATGCACTGCGCAGGATCAGCGGCCTGTCTTGCACGCCACGCGACGCAGCCGTGCCGATCGTCAACATCATGTCCGCCGTCAGGGCGTTGGCCTTTGTCGGCCTGTTGAGGGTGAGCGTGCACCGATCCGCGGCGGTCTCGACAAGGATGGGAAGTTCACTCATCATTGAATCCTCCACAAATGTATCTCCGCTACATGGCTCAGGTTCAACCGACGCTTCCGATTAGTCTCTTTCAATTTTCTCTCCTGTGAATTAAACTCGCTATCGAGAATACCACTAGGAGCAATGATGAGTAAAGATATTTCTCGCCCGCGTCCGCGAAACACCGTGGATCGCGAGGCCTTCCGTGACATGTGCCGCGCCTTCGCCCAGCGGGAGATCGGCCCGCGCTGGCAGAAGGCGGATGCCGATAAGCAGTTCCCGCGCGACTTCCTTCCACGTGGCCGCCGATCGGCACAGCGGAGAGAGCACATCGCCAGAGACTGCCCTCGACGTGCACAGTTCACCCAGACGGCGGCCAGTGCCTTGGGAGAAGATTTGCGAGACTTTGCCACCGAAATTTCACGTGTTATATCTGGTCTGAAGGTGTTTCATTCGGGGAGTTAATCGGCAATGACTACAGTTGTTGAAAAGGGGAATTCATGAATCCATCATTGACAGGCGGGATGATCGTTTGGCGTCCCGACGGGAAAACCACGTGCGCGAGCAATCTGGCGGCTTTTTTAAGAAAAGTCGGCATTGAACGAGCCGACATGCAGGGATACGACGAGTTGGTCCGCCGAGCCGATGCCGATCCGAGCTGGTTCTGGAACACAGTGGTGGAGTTCGGCGACGTGCGCTTTTACAAACCTTACACGCAGATGCTCGACACCTCGCGCGGCATTGCCTGGGCAGATTGGTGTGTCGGAGGGACCACGAACCTGGTGCTTAACTGTCTGGACAAACATCGCGACGGGCCGCTTTGGCACAAACCGGCCATTGTGTGGGAGGGCGAGGATGGCCAACGCAGGGAGTGGAGTTACGCCGAACTCGATGGCGAGACGAGTCGACTGGCTGGGGCACTGCGCGATCTGGGCTTTGGCCCAGGCGATGTGATCGGCTTGTATATGCCGATGATTCCGGAAGCGGCCGCTGCGCTATTGGCGGTGACCAAGATAGGCGGGATTCTTCTGCCGCTCTTTTCCGGTTTTGGCGCCAATGCCATCGCGGCGCGTCTCAATGATGGAGGAGCGACAGGGGTACTGACCACCGAGGGAACGTGGCGGCGTGGCAAGCAAGTGCCGATGAAACCGACCCTTGACGCAGCGCTGGCGGATTCACCCACTGTACGTCACGTGATCGTGTTCGCCAACCTGGGCGCCACGGCAGCGATGAGCGGGGACCGCGACCACTGGTGGCACGAAGTCTGTGCCAACCAGCCGTCTCAGGCCGCGACCGAGCCGATGCCCGCGGGCGCCCCTGCATTCTTGGTCTATACCTCGGGGACGACCGGCAAGCCGAAGGGCACGGTGCTTAGCCATTGCGGCTTTGCGATCAAGATGGCACTAGACATGGGCCTGTGCATCGACTACCGATCCGATGACCGCATGATGTGGATGAGCGACATGGGCTGGTTGGTGGGTCCGCTCTTGGTCGTCGCCACGACGATGGTAGGTGGCACGATGGTACTCGCCGAAGGAGCTCCGGACTACCCCGATGAAGGACGCTATTGGCGTCTGATCCAAGACAACGGCGTCACGCTCCTGGGCATCGCACCGACGATCATCCGCAGCTTCATGCAAAATGGCGGCGCAGGGGTCGACGCCTTCGACCTCTCTCGGCTGCGGCTGACCGTCTCGACCGGCGAAGCTTGGACACCCGATGCCTGGCACTGGATGTTCGATAAGGTGTGCCACCAGCGCATCCCGATCCTGAACTTCTCGGGAGGCACCGAAGTGGGCGGCGCGATCCTGACCGGCACGCTGCTGCACCCCCTCAAGCCCTGCGCATTCGGTGGGCCCGTGCCCGGTATGGGTGCCGACGTCGTCGATGAGCAGGGCCGCTCCGTCGGTCCGGGCGGGGTCGGCGAATTGGTCTTGCGCCAGCCTTCTGTCGGCATGACGCGCGGACTTTGGCGCGACCCGGACCGCTACATCGAAAGCTATTGGAGCAAACTGCCGGGCCTGTGGTGGCACGGTGACCGGGCGGCGATCGATGAAGACGGCTTCTGGTACATCCTGGGGCGCTCCGATGACACGCTGAAGATCGCCGGCAAGCGCACCGGCCCCTCCGAAATCGAGGCATTGGCAATGGCCACCGGTCTGGTCGCGGAGGTAGCAGCCATCGGCGTGCCCGACAACATCAAGGGAGAGACGGTGGTGTTGGTAGCCGTGCCCCTGAACGCGCAAGTCTCACAGAACAAAATCCGTGCCCGGCTGGAGGAGGCTGTAGTGTCTGGGTTGGGCACGCCGTTCCGGCCCAAAGCGGTGCTAATCACATCCGACCTGCCCAAGACCCGCAGCATGAAAATCATGCGCCGTGTGGTGCGCGCAGCGGTGCTCGGCCAAGTGGCCGGGGATCTGTCGTCCCTGGTGAACCCCGAGTGCATCGACCACATTGCAGTCGCTGCAGCCGGGCTGCGACCTGCAAGCCACGGGTAAGGCGAAGGCCCCCCGCTCACGTCGAATCCAACAACCATCGAAAGGATTGTCCATGGAACATGGAACCACCCCGCGCACTGCTATCGTCGTCGGCGGCGCTGGCGGCATTGGCGCTCAGATCGTGCGCAAACTGGCCGAGCGAGGCGACAACGTTGTGCTCGTCTACCGCTCTGCCGAGGACAAGGCCAAGCAGATCGCCGCCGAGATCGTTGCGCTCGGAGGAGTTTGCCTGACCTTGTGCGCTGACCTGACCTCGCCCGAGGAGACCGACGCGATGGTGCGGTTGGCCCTTGAGCATTTCGGGCATATCGACGTTCTCGTGAACACGCAGGGCTCCATCCATCAACTTGCATTGTTCCATGAAGAGCCGCTGGCCGACATGCGCCACACCGTCGAGATCGAGCTGATGAGCGTGATCCATGCCTGTCGCGCGGTCATTCCTGCGATGATCAAGCAGCGAGGCGGTCGTATCGTCACCATCGGTTCGGACTCGGGCAAGGTCGGCTCGACGGCCGAGGCCGTCTCGGCGGCCTGTCGAGGCGGAGTGATCGCCCTGTCCAAGTCGCTTGCGCGGGAACTGGCTCGCCACGACATCACCGTCAACGTCGTCTGCCCCGGTCCGACCGAAACGAACCTGCTCGACCAGATGCGCAACGCCCCTGGCCTGACCGGCAAGTTGATGGACGCAATGGTGCGGGCCATTCCAATGAGGCGGCCGGGACGGCCCGAAGAAGTTGCCGATGCGGCGGTCTTCCTCGCTTCCCCGCAAGCCTCTTACATCACCGGGCAGGCACTGAGCGTGAGCGGTGGCCTGACGATGAGTTGAGCGCGGCAGCGCTGGGGCATGGATTGAACCTGGTTTGCGTCAGGTGATGGATCGGGCGGACGACATTCCACCGTCCACCGTAAAGATGACACCCGATGTGTACGCCGATCGCGGCGATGCCAGGAAAACGAACAAATCGGCGATTTCCTGCACCGTGGCGGCGCGTCCCAGCGGCAATTTGGCCAGCAATTCACCCGACCGTGTCTCATCACCAAACTGCGCTTGGGCGCGGCTCTTGAAGATTTTTTCGATTCTCTCCGTGGCCACCGGTCCAGGGTTCACGCCCACGACCCTGATGCCGTGGCGCAAACTTTTGCCGCCCACGGCCCGGGTAAACGCCATCAACGCAGCATTGCCCGTGGTGCCCGCCACGTAGTCGAAGTCAAAGTTTTCTCCGCCATTGCCGATGTTGTTGAGGATGACGCCGCGACCGCGCTCGTGCATCAGGGCGTAAAAAGCGCGGGTCATGTCGATATACCCCATCACTTTCAAGGCCCAACCCTCGCGCCAGCGCGACTCGTCCACTTCCCACAGGTTTCCCCCCGGAATGCTGCCTGCGTTGTTCACCAGAATCTCGATGTCTCCCGCCTCGTCCACGATGCGACGCACCGAACTGGCTTGCGTCATATCCAGGCTCAGAACGCGCACCGGCGTCCCGTGGCGCGCCACCAACCCGTCGGCAAGCGCCCGCAGCTTTTCCGCCGACCTCGCCACCAGCGTCAAATGACATCCTTCCTGTGCGAACGCAGCGGCCAGTCCGGCGCCAATTCCCTGTGACGCACCGGTAATCAGTACTTTTTTTCCCGACAACCGCATGTCCATGCCGTATCTCCCTTATCAATTGATCTGGTATCTGGCCCCATGAATTCTCAATTTCCATTCAGGCCGAGCCTGTCGGGGCAATAGTCCAAGGTTGTCTCCGTCAGGAGACCAAGGGCACACCCTGGGCTACGCTTGTCGCCGCCACACAAGTCGTCGGCTAAAAGCGAACGCGCCGCCGGCCCCCCTGATCAACAATGTAGACCCCTGTCGGTGTGTTGAAATGGGTACCGAGAATCAGCACATCCCGGTCACAGTAGTCTTCGACGAAACGGCTGCGGGTGACCGCCGCAAGCTGCTTGTCGCTGTCGCCCCGCTGGTGCCAGTGGGGCTCGGCGACTTGCACGGGATGAATCATCATGTCCCCGGTGATGAAGGCCTTTTCGGTATTGTTTAATCCCAAGGCCACGCTGCAATGCCCTGGTGTGTGGCCCGGCGTCGGCACCAGCCATAGTTCGTCGTCGATACGCCAGTCGTTGTCCACCCATACCACCTGGCCGGCCTCGATGATGGGCAGGATGTTCTGCTCCAGCACCGGCCGGTTGTCATCAGCGCCAGCCTTATTCCAGCACTCCCATTCACGACGGTTGAACAGATACTTGGCGTTAGGGAAGGTAGGCACCCAGCGGCCGTCTCTGAGGCGCGTGTTCCATCCGGTGTGGTCGATATGCATGTGGGTGCAGAACACGTAATCCACGTCTTCAGGCGTGCAGCCGGCAGCGGCGAGTTCCGCCAGATAGTTGCCGTTGCGATCATTCCACTGGGGAAAGCCGGCGTCGCGCTTGTGGTTGCCGACGCAGGTGTCGATCAGCACGGTGTGGTGGCGGGTTTTCACGACAAAGGTATGAACGCTGAGCAGCATTCCCCTGTCGGCATCAACAAAGTGCGGTTGCAGCCAATCGAGGTGTGGATCAAAGGCTGCACGATCCGTGTCCACATAAAGGGCCTTGGGACTGAAGGAATCCAGCGCGTCAATCACCTTGGCAACCTGGATATCGCCGATCCGGAAATACTGGGTGCGTGCCTGGCCAGTCGGGTTCATGGTCCTGATCCCCTCGGTGAATGCCACTTTGAAGTTCTCCTTTTTTATGAGGGGGACAAGCCCCCTAACGTCATCGTTGGACTAGATGCCCAAATAGGCGCGCTGCACCTCGACATTACTGGCCAAGTCCTGGGCCGGTGCCTCCAGCACAATGCGTCCCTGCTCAAGCACGTAGCCATAATCGGCGATGTCCAAAGCAACCTCGGCATTCTGTTCAACTAACAGCACATCGACGCCAGAGTCACGGATATCGGAAATCACGTGCGTGATGACCTGCACAATTGCAGGCGCAAGACCGATGGTGGGTTCGTCAAGCAGCATCACGCGCGGCGCGCTCATCAAAGCCCGCGCCACAGCAACCATTTGCTGCTGTCCGCCACTCAGCGAGCCCGCCTCCACGGAAAGCTTGGCTTTCAGATCCGGAAAAAACGCCAAGACCCGTTCAAAATCCCGGGTAACCGCGTCCGCGTCTCGACGGCAGTACGCGCCCATTTCCAGGTTCTCTCGGACGGTCATCGCGCCAAACAGCCGCCGTCCCTCGGGCACGAGCGATATACCTCTAGGAACGATCTGATCCGGGTCAAGTCCGTTGATCTCCTGGCCGAACAATCGCACGGAGCCGCGCGTGGGCTTGAGCAAACCACAGATCGTCTTCATGATGGTCGACTTTCCCGCGCCATTGGCGCCGATGACCGTCACCACTTGCCCTTTTCTCACGCGCAGAGAAATGTCATGCAAGACAGGCACCTTGCCGTAACTGACTGAAACGTTCTTGAGCTCCAGGGAAATTTCGTCAGTGCTCATGGCGTGTCCCCAAGTAAGCCGACACCACACTCTCATTCTGGCGGATTTCTTGCGGTGTGCCAGTGGCCAGCATCTGCCCGTGGTGCAAGACCACAATGCGCTCACACAGTTGCATGACCGCCTTCATGTTGTGTTCGACCAGCAAAATCGCGCAACCGAACTCCCCACGAATGCGCCGCAACACATCCAGCGTGGCGTTCGCCTCGGTCTGGTTCAGACCGGTCAGCGGCTCATCCAGACAGAGCACCCTGGGCCGGACCGCAAAGGCGATGGCAATGCTGACCAACCGCTGCAAGCCATGCGGCAAGGTTCCGGCCACCTCGTCGAGATAAGCCTCCAGGCCGAGCATCGCCGCCGCTTCGTGCACGCGTGCCTCGCGCTCACCACGAGCAGCGCCCCGGAGCGAGCCAACAGCGCCCACCAGAATATTGTCGCGCACGGTCATCGTGCGCATCAGGCTACCGTGCTGAAAAGTGCGAACCAACCCCTTGCGACTGATGCGGGTGGGTGACTGACCGGTCACGTCCTCACCATCCATATACAAACGGCCAGAAGTCGGACGCACAAAACCGCTAATCAGATTGAAGGTCGTGCTCTTGCCCGCACCGTTCGGGCCGATCAGCCCCAATATCTCCTGCGGCCGGATCTCGATATCCAAATTGGATACGGCCACCAGTCCGCCATACTTTCGGGTCAAACCCTGGGTCTTGAGCAGGGGCGTTGTGCTCGCACTCATGCCACGTGCGCCTGTGAACGACGGCCAGGACGCAGCCGTGATAACAAGCCGACCACGCCTTTTGGTAGCAGTAACACCGACAGAACGATGGACAAACCGTAAAAAACATGCTCGCCCGCACCCAAGCCCAGCGCGACGCTGCCGAGCAAGACCAGCAGAATGGCGCCTGCCACCGGGCCAAGAGGGCTGTTCTCACCACCAACCTTGAGATATGCGAGCGCGAAGGTAGACAGCAAAAAGCCGAAATCCCCGGGGCTGATGACGTTATTGACGAAGGCCGACAGCCCCCCTGCGATGCCAGCGGCGAATGCGCCGATGCACAGACACGCCACCTTCGTCAGATGCACGTTCACGCCGACGGATTGCACCACTTGGTCATTGTCGCGAATGGCCACGAAACACTTGCCCAGGTGGGATTGCTCTATGGCGTAAAGCGCGATCAACAAAACGCCCACCAGCACGACAACGAACGTGGTGTAGGACGCTTGCAGGTACTGAGGCGGGAAAATCCCCACCATGCCCGAGTTTCCGCCCAACCATTGCACCTTGGTATAACCAAGGCGAATCACCTCAGTGAACGCGAAACCGATCAATAAAAAATAGGGGCCTTTGGTTTTGAGCGTGACAAACCCAAAAACGAACCCTATCGCGGCGGCCACCACGCCACTGAGCAGCAACGCGACCGCGAATGGCCATTGCAAAATGGTCGTGGACACCCCCGCGCTATAGGCGCCCAGGCCGACGAATGCCGCAGTCGCAAAGTTGAGCTCACCGATCAACAGCACAAAGCGCAGGCTGGCCGCCATCAACACGGCAATGGCGATCCACATGATGAGGTTGGCGCTGTAGCCTGACGTGGCAGCCAGTGTCGCGATCCCCGCCACGACAACGGCCAGGCCGCTTTGGGACAAGACGCGTTTATCCATTTCCCATCACTCCCTTTGGACGCAGAAGAAGAATCAACATCGCCAGCACGAATATGGCCATATTGGCGCTGGACGGATCAATGAAATAACCGCCAAAGCTTTCCAAGAAGCCGACAAATAGACTGCCAACAATGGCACCCGGGACGCTACCCAACCCGCCGATGACCACAGCGATAAACCCCTTGACCAGGTAGTCAGCCCCCACTGTCGGCGTGATCACCGAGATCGGCGCCATGATCGCGCCCGCGACCGCAGCCAGAAAGGTCGCGATGGCGAAACCGTTGAAGGCAATTTTCTTGTATGGAATACCCTGCAGCATGGCTGCTTCATGATCAATGGACACCGCGCGCATCGCCTTGCCAAAACGCGTAGCGGAAAGCACCCCATATAGCGCCAGCGTAAACGCCAGGGCCACCAGAAACAGCGCCAGCCTTTGCGCGGTCAGATTGACTCCGAAGAAAGACACATCGCCGTCGATGATCGGCGGCACCGCGCGCACAGCGCCGCCAAAGTAGTGCAGGAACACGCCCTCAAGCAGCAACGCGAAACCGATGGACAGGATGAACGACCCCACCAGGTCACGCTGGAAGTAACGGAACCCGAACTGATAGAGCAACAGACCCAGCACCATGGATACTGCGATACCAGCCAGAGCACCCAGGCCGAACGCCATGGGCAATGAAATCCCCCGCGTCGTCAGCCACGGCACCAGAACCGCCACCAGCATCGCCGACAGCGTAAAAAACTGCCCGTGCGCAAAGTTGACGATCTTCATGACCCCAAAGATCAGCGTCAGGCCAAGAGAAAACAGCATGTATACCGAGCCGATCTGCAGGCCGGTCATGACGAGCTGAAGTACCGTTTGCATAGCCGGTGCCCTTAAAGCGCTGCCACTGACCGACTAGCGCGCGATTCGCCGCTTGATCTCTTCAGGCTCGATCCGTTGCAACTCAACCAGCTTCTGGCCTTTTATCTGCGTGACGATGACCGGGACCAGGATTTGCTGGGGCGAGCCATAGGTTTGCTGTCCACCGAATGCGGCCTTGCTGCCGTATAACGAGTCAAACGTGATCTCGGGCAACACCTTCGCCACCGCCTCCGGTTGCACGCTCTGAGCCTTCTCCATGGCGACCTTCAGCGCGATGACTGAGTCGTAAAAACCGATCTGCACCGCATTCATCGACTCACCGGTGGCCTTGATCACGACTTCGTTCAGTTGACGCTGACGCGGCGTGGCTGTAGGCCCATCAAAGGTCACGGCAACACCCATGTAAGTCTTGTCCACCGCATCGCCTCCGGTAGCCACAAGCCCCTCCGCGCCCGTACCCACTGCCACCATCTGAACGCCTTTCCATCCAATAGCCTTGAGTTCCTTGAGTACCCGGCCGGCCTCGGCTGGTGGCGATGCGCCCAAGTCGACAGCATCAACTTTCGACCTCGCCAACTTCACCGCTATGGGCTGGAACTCGGTTGTGCCGCGCTCGTACCAATCGCTAGACACCACGTTCACACCTACCGCATCCCAAGCCTTGCGCGCGATTACCTCGGTTTCCTGCCCTGTGGCATCGTTCGGATTGAGAAAGGCCACCGTCTTGATCGAAGGATTGGCCTCTTTCACAAATTTGACCAACGGCAAAAGGACTTCGTTGGGGGTGTTCATCTGCGTGAAGGTGAGTGGGAACTTCGGCCCCTTGATGCTGGGACCCCATGCCGTCGTAAATATCAATACACCTTCGCGCTCGGTCAATGACTGTAAGGCGCGCACTGGAGCTGTTCCGAGGCTGCCACCAATGAACTTCACGTTGTCGCGCTTGAGCAGCGTCTGGGCAACCTTTGTCCCTTCTGCCGCAGTGTATTTATTGTCATAGGCGATACATTCGAAGTTGTAAATCTTGCCGCCGACTTTCACGCCGCCGCCAGCTTTCACCTCTTTAGCGGCCTCGTGGCAAAGCAACTCGCTTCCCTTGCCCCAGTTGGCACCCGCGCCCGAGAGTGGCACCGACAAGCCAAGCTTGATGATTTCTTCCGCATGCGCAGGTGCAGCGTCGACTGCAAGCACGCCAAGAGCGGCCAGCAATATGGCATATTTATTACCCATCTTCGTAGTCATAAGTCTCTCCAGTGTTGTGAAACCCGCCAAGGCACGCGCCCAACGTGAATTTTTGAGGGGCGATGCGCGTAAAGCACTTCAATAAGCCCTTGCAGCGCGCTTACGGATCGAAATCAGCGACCCCATGTTTCGCCAAAAACATCCGCCATACGCACGAAACCACTCACTTGCGACCTCCCGCCCTCATCCAAACACAGTACGAACCACGGCTTATGTGTAAGTAGCTTGATGTTCATGGATAAATTCTTAATTTAAGGGACTAGAACTTTCAACCCAATTTTTTACATACAGAAAAATATTCTGTATGTAAAAAATTTTATTTCACAGTCGCAGGTCGTCAACTGGTATTTACCCTGATATTTTCACCATCATTCCGGCGAAGGCTCGTTCAGTCGCGGCCACCAAGGTGCGCGAGATGGGCAGCGAGGCGCCCCCGCCACACGCTCCGCCTACCGACAAAGTCCTTGATCCATTGCTTGCAATTTTCTCTCCTGTGAATTAAACTCGCTATCGAGAATACCACTAGGAGCAACGATGAGTAAAGATATTTCTCGCCCGCGTCCGCGAAACACCGTGGATCGCGAGGCCTTCCGTGACATGTGCCGCGCCTTCGCCCAGCGGGAGATCGGCCCGCGCTGGCAGAAGGCGGATGCCGACAAGCAGTTCCCGCGCGACTTCTATGTGGCCGCCGCGCGCGCCGGGCTCATCGGCATCACGGCGCCCGAAGAGATCGGGGGTGCCGCGCTTGGCGTTTACGAAGAGGCAATCGCGATGGAGGAGATGGCCAAGGTCAACCCCAACCTGGCCGTGTCGGTGCTGATACAGAACGTGGCTGGATCGATCCTCTACGAGCATGGCACAGAAGTGCACCGCGAACTGGCCCGCCGCAACATCGCCGGCGAATGCCTGATGGCAATCACCGTCACCGAGCCGGAAGCCGGCAACGACATCCAGAACGTGCGCACCCGCGCCACCCGCGACGGTGAGGACTGGGTACTCGACGGCATCAAGTCCTTCATCACGCTCGGCGGTGAAGCCGATATCCTCGTGACACTGGCGCAGACCGACCCCGCCGCCGGCCGCCATGGCATGCGCTTCTTCGCCGTTGATCGACGCGGCGAAGGCGTGGACGCCAGCCAGATCGACACCTACGTCAACCGCCCGGCGCCGACCTACCGCGTGATGTTCAACCAGACGCGCGTGCCCGATGCGCGACGACTCGACGCCGGCTTCGCGGCGATCATGGCCGGCTTCAACCGCGAACGCATCATGGTAGCCGCGCGCTGGCTGGGCCACATGCAAACCGCCCTCGACTGGGCCCGCGACTATGCCACGACCCGGCACCAGTTCGGACGGCCGATCGGCGCCAATCAGTCGATCGCCTTTTCGCTGGCGCAGGCCCATGTGGACGTCGAGGCCGCACGTCAGCTCACCTACCACGCGGCCGAGCGCTGGGACAGCGGCATACCGATCGAGCAGGTGATCCTCGACGTATCGACCGCCAAGCTCCATGCCACCCAGGCCGTCGTGCGCGTCACGCAAACCGCACTGCACGTGGCCGGGGGCTGGGGTCTGACCTCGGAATTGCCGGCCATGCGCTGGGCGCTCGATGCGCTTGTCGCTCCGGTGACCGTGGGCAGCGTCGAGATCCAGCAGCGGGCAATCGCCCGCCAGCTTGGTCTGCCGGTCGAATGAGCCGTTTCCCTGGGTACCCCGACTGGCGGATCGCGGGGCCTGGCTTCCCAAGTCCGTTCGCCTTAACCATCCACAACGAAGGAGACATTGCATGAACCACTTTATGAACCGTTTGATCCTACGCGCGCCGACGATGGCACTGCTGGCTGCGGCGAGCCTGCTCGCCCTGCCCCGGGCCGCCCTGGCGCAGGCCTATCCCAGCAAACCCATCACCCTCATCGTGCCTTCCGTGGCGGGCGGCATCCTCGATACCGTAGGCCGCATCGTCGGGCGGGGCCTCGAAAAGATGGGGCAACCCGTCGTCGTGCAGAACATTCCCGGTGCCGGCAGCAGCCTGGGCACCGCGGCGGTGGCCAAGGCCCCTGCCGACGGCTACACGGTGGTCTTTGTCGCATCGAGCCACGCCATCAACCCGAGCGTCTACACCAAGCTGCCGTACGACACGAAGCGCGATCTGGCGCCCATTTCGCACTCGGTCAATGTCTCCAATGTGTTGGTGGTGCACCCCTCCGTGCCGGCCAACAACCTGAAGGAGTTCATCGAACTGGCGAAGCGCAAGCCGGAAGAATTGACCCTTGGCTCGGCTGGCAACGGACAATCGAACCACCTGTCCGCGGAGATGCTGAAGACAGCCGCCGGGATCAAGCTCACCCATGTGCCGTACAAGGGCAGCGCCGCGGCGATGAACGATGTGCTGGGAGGCGCCCTGACAGGCATGTTCGTCGACGCGCTTTCCGCCATGCCTCATATCCAGGCCGGCAAGCTCAAGGCAATCGCGATCAGCGGCAATGCCCGCCTGCCCATCGCCCCCGAGATTCCCACATTCGCAGAGGCCGGTCTGCCCACCTTCGACGCGAACTCGTGGCTCGGCCTGGTGGGCCGCACAGGCACGCCGCCGGAAGTGATCAACAAAATTGGTTCCGCAGCCGCCCAGGTGATGCATGACCCCGGGGTGCGCCAGCATCTGATCTCGCTGGGCATTCAACCGGTGGGCTCAACCCCCGAACAATTCACGCGCTTTGTCAACCTCGAGATAGACCGCTATGCCACAGCCGTCAAGAACGCGGGGGCGAAGCTTGACTGAATCCCACACCAGAACCACCGCGGGCACATCTCGCCTGTCGGCCGTGCTCAACGCCCGCAGCGTTGCTATCGTCGGCGCGTCGGCCGATCCGGGCAAGATCACCGGTCGGCCTCTCGCCTACATGCTTGCCCGCGGTTACGCGGGCAAGCTCTACCCGGTGAATCCTTCGCGCAGCGAAGTTCAGGGCCTGCGCAGCTACCCTTCGCTCAGCGCCATCGGCGAGCCGGTGGACCTTGCCATCATCGGAACCGGCGCAGCACAGGTCGAAAGCGTGATTACCGAAGGCATCTCCGCTGGCGTGAAGGCCTTCGTGGTTTTTTCTTCCGGCTTCGCCGAGACCGGCGACGAAGGCCGCGCGCTGCAGCGGCGGCTGAGCGTGCTGGCGCGCGCAAATTCGGTCGCCATCCTCGGCCCGAATTGCCTGGGCCTGGCCAACAGCGCCACCGGCCTGATCGCCTCGTTCACGACCGCGCTGGAGGAAACGCCGCTCAAGCGCGGCGGTTTTTCCCTGGTGAGCCAGAGCGGCGCACTGGGCGCCTACTGGCTCGACATCGTGCTTCGCTCGGGTCTGGGCTTCAGCCAGTGGATCAGCACCGGCAATGAATGCGACGTCGATGCCGCCGAGGCGATCGACTGCCTGGTCGGCGACCCGCAGACGCGCGTCATCGGACTCTACATCGAGGATATCCACGACACCCATGCCTTTCGCCGCGCCCTGCAACGGGCCGCTGCCGCGAACAAGCCGGTGATCGCCATCAAGTCCGGCCGTTCGCAGGCCGGCGCACATGCGGCCGCATCGCATACGGGCGCGCTCGCCGGTGATGACGCGCTGTACGACGCCTGCCTGCTTCAGTACGGCGCGCTGCGTGTCGACTCGCTATCGGCCATGATCGACGCCGCGCGCCTGTTTCTGTTTGACAGCGTGCCATCCGGATCCCGCCTGGCCGTGATGTCGGTATCGGGTGGCGCAGGGGTGTTGATCGCCGACGAAGCCGAGGCTTTGCAGCTCACCGTGCCGGCATTCGCCGACACGACCTTGCGAGCGCTCACGCCGGTGTTGCCTTCCTTCATGCGCCCCGCCAATCCGCTCGACCTCACGGGCAATGTGGTGCAAAACACCGCCAGCATCTCGCAGGCGCTGCAGGCCGTGGCCGACGATCCCGGCATCGACGCGATCGTGCTATTCGTCGGCATGATGCACAGCATCGCAAGCGCCTTCACCGACGCGCTCGCCGCAGCGCGCCAGCGCATCCACCGGCCCATCGTGGTGATCTGGATGGGCGCGATGGAGTCGACGGTGGCCACATTGGAGGCCGCTCGCATCCCGGTGTTCCTGGACATTCCCCAGGCCATGCGGGCCTTGGCCGCCGCCGTTCGCGTGGACGCTCTTCAGCGTGCAGCGCGAACCGCCAGCCTGCCCTCGAAACGCCCGGCAGGCGCGGCCGCCACGCGCCGCGTGCTCACAGAATGGGACGGCAAGCAGTTGCTGCGCACGCAGCAGGCCGTCGGACTGCCAGAGGGCGTTCTGGTGCCTCCCGCCACCTCAGCGAAGCCGCTCACAAAATCCCTGAACTACCCGGTTGCCGCAAAACTGCAGGCATCGGCGCTCACGCACAAGAGCGATATCGGCGGCGTGGTGCTGCGCATCGGTTCGGACGAAGCGCTGGCTGACGCCGTGGACCGACTCAATACCGTGGGCAGCGCCATGCAATTCGACCTGCAAGGCGTGCTTGTCGAGCAGATGATCCCTTTCGATCACGAGTTGTTACTCGGTTTGCGCCGCGATGCGCGTTTCGGCGAGGTGCTGACCCTCGCGCGCGGCGGCGTGGAGGTCGAACTGGACGCGGATGCGCTCACGCGCCTGTTGCCGCTTGACGCGACGCAGGTCGAGGCGATGCTGCGCGGTCTTCGTTCGTCCCGCCTGCTCGACGGTTTTCGCGGTCGCCCGGCGGCCGACATTCCCGCCGTGGCCAGACGCATCGCCAATCTCTGCGACTGGTTTCTTGCCAACGAAGCGCTGGAAGAAATCGAGATCAACCCACTCGCCGTGCGAGGCAGTGACGTCTGGGCGCTTGACGCACTGGTCACGCAAGGAGCGTGAGGGCAACAGTGCACGGCGCCACCACTATGAATCAGAGAAATCCAAAGAAATATGCCTCGAAGTCCAAATGCTCAATGGCTTGCCGTAAAGTAGAGCGTTAGATATTTTTAGCATAATAATGACAACTGCCCCTGTTCCCGAGAAACTCGTCGGCGCCCTGAGCAGCGGCCTCGCTGTACTGCGCTACCTTTCAGCCGCCTCCACACCGATGGGGATGAGTCGGATCGCGCGAGATACGGAACTCAATTCGAGCACCTGCTTCAATCTGTTGAAGACACTGGTTCACGAACGACTCGTGACATTCGATGATTCCACGAAAACCTACACCATCGGCCTGGGCGTCGTGGAGCTCGCCAAAGGCGCGCTGGAACAGACCTCCTACGTGCGCATGCTGCGCCCCCACCTGGACGAACTCGCGATCCGGCACCGCATCACGGCCACGCTGTGGCACCGCACTATCGACGAGCGGGTCATCCTCCTGGACCGTGCAGACAACGCTTCGGCGATGCGTGTGCACATGAGCATCGGCCAGCGCCTGCCGATGTATGTCGCGGCCCTGGGGCGATGCATGGCGGCCCACTCCGGCCTGAGCGCAGCGGAGCTTCGCTCCCGCTTTAGCGGGCTGCGCTGGGAAGAGGGCCTGAGCTTCGATAAATACCTCTCCGAAGTCGAGGAGGCCCGCAAGCTCGGCTACGCGGTCGACGCAGGCCACTTCGTGAAAGGGGTGACGACGGTTTCCGCAGCGGTACTCGACAGCTCAGGCCACCCCATCATGGCCATCAGCGCCGTCGGCTTCAGTGCCCAGTTCACCAAGACGGCGATCAAGGCCCTGGGAGAAGACCTGCGAGACCGTACCATCGAAATCTCGCGTGCGATGTCGGGGCGAAAGGTGCTCGCTACTGGCTAATCTATCCTCACAAAGCCAACGGCGCAGTGACATGGAGCCTGCGAAAGGTCAACTTGAGATGGATCACGCCTTCAGAGGCCCTCAAGAAGGCGCTGTTTCATTCGTACAGTCAGGCCGCCCGGAATCGCGGCAGCGCCACGCCATCGCCGACGGGGTCGCAAACCAGCTCGACCGCCATGTCGAAGGTGACCACCGAAGCGTCTGCGCCGACAAAGGAACTGATCATCCGCGGACCTTCTTCGAGTTCGACCAGCAGCACGGCATAGGGCGTGTCCTGTTTGAAAGCAGGACCGGGCGCCCGGTGGACCACGCTGAACGAATGCACCTTGGCGCGACCGCTGGCGGCGCGGTGTTCCAGGTGTTCGCTGCCGCACGCGCGGCAGATCGCCTGCTGGTAGAGCTGCACATGGCCGCACGCAAGGCAGTGCTGCAACAGCAGCTTGCCCTCCTGGATGCCGCGCCAATAAACTTCCGAATCCGCATCCGGCATGGGCTGCGGCTTGAGGTGAGCGTCTTTCGGGTTGATCACAATGTGGCCTCCGTTCCCAGGATGGTGGTGGCGTTGGTCGCGAAGCCGGCACCCAGGCTGTGCACCAAACCCAGTTCGGCCCCATCTACCTGACGTTCGCCACAGTTGCCGCGCAACTGGTTGACGACCTCGTAGAAATGAAACAGCGAGCCCGGCATGCCCGAGTGCGCGAACGACAGCAGGCCACCATGGGTGTTGCAGGGAATGGCGCCGCCGTAGGTGATCTGGCCGGCTTCGACGAATGGGCCGCCCTCGCCTTTGGGGCAGAACCCGAGGTCCTCCAGCATCATGATCACGGTGCCGGTGAAGCAGTCATAGACACCGGCCACGTCAATGTCCTTCGGCCCGCAGCCGGCCATGGCGTAGGCTTTGGCACTCGACTGCACCGCGCCGGTAGTGGTCAGCGAAGGCATCAGGAAGATGTGCTCGTGCGTGTAGCATTCGCCGCCGCCCAGGATGTAGATGGGCCTGGCAATTCCCAGCGCCTTGGCGCGCTCGGCCGAGGTGACGACGAAGGCTGCTGCGCCGTCGGAGATGAGCGAGCAGTCGAGCTTGTGATAAGGCGTTGTCACCCAGCCGGAATTCAGCACGTCGTCGACCGTGAGTGGCGCAGTCATCTGCGCACCCGGCGTGCGCCGCGCATGCTCGCGGTGGATCACCGCCACCTGGGCGAACTGCTCGGCCGTGGTGCCGAACTCCTTCATGTGCCGATGCGCGGTCATGGCGAAGGTGTTGGCCACGGGAATCCCGAATGGCATTTCGTATTGCTGGTCCCGGCTTTCGGTCATCGAGCGCAAGGCAAGGTCGGGCGACAGACCGGTGAGCAGACTGTCGCCGCCCACCACCAGAACGGTCTCGGCCAGGCCGCCGGCAATGGCGGCGGCGGCGATGTTGAACATGGTGGCCGCCGTGGCGCCGGAGACCTGCAGCGTGTTGGAAAACGTGGGCTGGATGCCCAGGTATTCACTGAAAGCCACGCTGAAGCGGTGAAACGGCGAGGCAAAGGCAGAGCTTGAGAGCACGCCATCGACCTCGTGCTTGCCGATACCGGCGTCGGCCAGCGCCTTGCCCGCTGCGTCGGCGGCCAGCGCGAGCGCGCTCTTGCCCGGCACGCGGCCGACGGGGGAAATGCCTGCGCCGATGATCGCGGTTTTACCACGAAGCGCGTGCGACGAGGGTGCGGATTTGATGTTTGCCATGATGGTTCTTGTTCAGCGTGCGGCGTCGAAACCATGGAAACTGGCAAACGTCTCCACATCGGCTCGTTCGGTGATGAAGGCGTTCTCCGGGGCCGACAGATCCTCGTGTCCGAGGGCGATGCCGCAGGCGAGGATTTCGTGGTCGCCCATCGGAAGGTGGATGCGCGCCACCTTGTGGTACCAGGCAATCGCTGCCTGCGCACAGGTATGCAAACCTTGCGCACGCGCGGCTACCATGATGTTCTGGATGAACATGCCCAGGTCCATGAAGCTGCCGGTGTTCAGGCGGCGGTCGAGCGTGACGAGCAGCCCCACCGGCGCGTCGAAGAACAGGTAGTTGCGCAGCATCTGATGCTCTCGCGCCGCCGCATCGTCGCGGGCGATGCCCAGGCTGGCATACAGGCCAAAGCCGCAGCGCCGCCGACGATCCAGATAGGGCTCGACCCAGGTGGAGGGGTAGTAGGCGTACTCGGGCTGGTGGCGGTCCGGCTCGTGCGTGGCCGCCTCGACGAAAGCATCGCACAGGCGCTGGCGGGCTTCACCTGCAACCGCGTACACGTTCCACGGTTGCACATTGTTGCCACTCGGGGCCCGTGCCGCCACACTCAAAATGTGCTGGACGGCCAAAGAAGGAACGGACGTGGGGAGAAAACGCCTGACCGATTTCCGGCTGCGAATCGCTTCGTCGACATGCATGGAAATACACCGCCTTTCTGACAAGCCAAATAGAGGAAAACAAAAATTCAAGTGGGACGCCCACTAGACGTCGGCACGACATTCGGCTACTATTGTGCCATGATTTCTAACAAACAACCGTTTGACTGGGCGCCAACGCCTGAATTGATCGCGTCATCGAATCTGACCGCCTTCCTGCACAAGGTAGGTGAGACCCGCTTCGATGATCTTGGTGTGCGTGCCGATGCCGATCCCGCCTGGCTGATGCAGGAAGTGTTCGAGTTCTGCGACTTCCGCTTTTACAAACCCTACACGCAAATGCTCGACACTTCGCGTGGCATCGAGTGGGCACGCTGGTGCGTCGGCGGCACCACCAACATCGTGCTGAACTGCCTGGACCGGCACCGCGGCACGCCGGTGTGGGAGCAGACCTTCCTGGTGTGGGAAGGCGAAAACCCGCAAAAACGCAGGAGCCTGAGCTACCGCGAGTTTGACGCCGAGGTGTGTCGCCTGGCCGGTGCCTTGCAGTCGCTGGGCATCGGCCGGGGCGACCGGGTCGGCCTGTACCTGCCCAACCTGCCGGAAACCTTCATCGCGTTTTTTGCCGTATTGAAAATTGGCGCCGTGTTGATGCCCCTGTTTTCGGGCTTCGGGCCGCAACCCATCGTCGCCCGCCTGAACGACGGCGAAGCCAAGGCGGTGCTGACGGTGGACGGCACCTGGCGGCGCGGCACGCCCGGCGTCATGAAGTCGGTGCTGGACGAAGCATTGCGCGAGGTTCCCAGCGTGCAGCACGTGGTGGTGCTGCGCCACCTGGGCGACGCGGCCCCCTGCCCGATGACACCGGGACGCGACCACGACTGGGTCAGCCTGGTCGCTGGTCAGCCCCACGACCTCCCGACCGCCGAAATGGCCGCCGATGCCCCCGCCGTGCTGCTCTACACCTCGGGCACCACCGGCAAGCCCAAGGGCTGTGTCTGGACGCACGTCAGCTTCCTGGGCTCGATGGTCACGCGCGACATGCACATCTGCGCCGACTTCAGGTCGAGCGACCGTTTCTTCTTCATGAGCGACATGGGCTGGATGGTGGGTGCCATGTGCGCCTGCATTCCGAGCTATTTCGGCGGCAGCCTGCTGGTGGCCGAGGGCACGCCCGACTTTCCCGACACGGGCCGCTTCTGGCGCCTGGTGCAGGACCACAAAGTCACCTACCTCGGTGTCGCGCCCACGCTGATCCGCAGCCTGATGCGCTACGGCGACGAAGAAGTCAAACGCTACGACCTGTCCGCACTGCGCATCACCTGCTCCGGCGGCGAGGCCTGGACCGAGGCGCCCTGGCGCTGGTTCTTCAAGCACATCTGCAAAGAGAAATTGCCGTTCCTCAACATCGTCGGCGGCACCGAGGTGGGTGGCTGCAATTTCACCGGCACCCTGCACCATCCCTTGCGGCCAGGCTCGTTCGGCGCGCGCGGACTCGGCGCCGGGGTTGACATCGTCGATGACAGCGGCCAGCCGGTCGGGCCGGGCCAGGTCGGCGAGCTGGTGCTGCGCAACCCCAACATCGGCTTTACCAACAGCCTGTGGCGTGACGACGAACGCTACCTCGACAGCTACTGGCGCGCCATTCCCGGCGTCTGGGTGCATGGCGACTTCGCGATGCGCGACGCGGACGGCCTGTTCTACATCCTGGGGCGCAGCGACGACACGATCAAGGTCTCGGGCAAGCGCACCGGCCCGTCGGAGATCGAAACCCTGCTCACCGGCACCGGCAAGGTGTCAGAGGCGGCGGTGATCGGCGTGCCCGACGAGATCAAGGGCTCGGCCATCGTCTGCGTTTGCGTGCCCATGCCCGGCGTGGCGGCGGACGCCGCGCTGCAGGCCGAACTGTCGCAGGCGGTCGTCCATGGCATGGGGGCTTCCTATCGCCCGAAGCAGGTACTGCTGGTCAGCGACCTGCCCAAGACCCGGAACATGAAAATCATGCGCCGCGTCGTACGGGCCGTGTACCGGGGCGACAGTCCGGGCGACCTGTCCTCGCTGGTCAACCCGGAAACGGTGGCCGAGCTGCAGGGCAAGCTGGCGGGGTGAGG
>CAYJMW010000054.1:5956-25305 GCA_964371235.1 uncultured Polaromonas sp. | reverse complement strand
GGGGGCTGGCCTTGCTTGGGGCGGCCCGGCGCTGCGGCGCGGCTGCGGCTTTTTGCGACATCGCCCTGGCAACGCCACGCAGGATGTGGATTTCTTCGACGCTGAGCTGCGCGCGGTTAAAAAGCTGGTTCAACCGCGGCATGAGTTTCTTGGGCGATGCCGGGTCCAGAAATCCGATGTCGGCGAGCGCCTCTTCCCAATGCCTGAGCATGCCGGCCACTGCCGCAGCGTCGGCCAGTTTCGGCTCGGAAGTCGCGCTCAGCACGCCAAAGCCACCCAGCGCCTCGCGCCAGTCGTAGGCAATCAGTTGCACCGCGGCGGCCAGATTGAGCGAACCAAACTTCGGGTCGGTCGGAATGCTCAAGGCCACGTGGCAGCGGTACACGTCGTCGTTTTGCATGCCAAACCGCTCGGAGCCAAATAAAAAAGCAACTGAATCTGGCTTTGGCCCACGTAGAAATGGCGAAGTATGCTCTGTTTTTGATAGCATATCAAGCGGTCCCAACAACCCGGCGAAATGCTCCCGCGGTGCCCGGGTGGGCGGGCCAAAGTCGCGCGGCGTCATGGCGGTGGCGCACAAATGCGCCATGCCATCGAGCGCTTCATCCAGCGTGGCCACAATGCGGGCATTCTTGAGCACGTCGAGCGCACCACTGGCGCGCTGAATGGTCTCCTCGCGCTTGAGCACGTTGGCCCAACGCGGCGCCACCAGCACCAGGTCATCAAAGCCCATGACCTTCATGGCGCGCGCGGTGGCGCCCACATTGCCGGGGTGACTGGTGTTGATCAGGATAAAGCGGGTTTTCATGAGGAAGTTCAGGCGCTCACCCGGTTCGGGTTCCGGGTTTCAGGGCGAAGCCGGTAAAATGCGCTATTGTCGCCTGCCTGCGCTCCATCGATTGAGCGCGCCGCAGCTCCTGCCCGCTCTTTCTTACCTTTTATGTCCAGCAATCTACACCCCATGCTCAACGTGGCCATCAAGGCTGCGCGCGCCGCCGGCGCCATCATCAACCGCGCCGCGCTGGATGTGGAAGCGGTTCGCGTCTCCAGCAAGCAGACCAATGACTTTGTCACGGAAGTGGACCATGCCGCTGAAGCGGCAATTATCGAAACCCTGCTCACGGCCTACCCCGGCCACGGCATTCTGGCCGAGGAATCGGGAAGCGAGCACGGCGCCAAAGATTCCGAATTCGTCTGGATCATCGATCCGCTTGACGGCACCACCAACTTCATCCACGGTTTCCCCGTCTATTGCGTCAGCATTGCCCTGGCCGTGCGGGGCAAGATCGAGCAGGCCGTCGTCTATGACCCGACCCGCAACGACATTTACAGTGCCAGCAAGGGGCGCGGCGCCTACCTCAACGACCGCCGTATCCGCGCGGCCAAGCGCACCCACCTGCAGGACTGCCTGATTTCCACCGGCTTTCCCTACCGCCCCGGTGACAAGCTCAAACCCTATCTGCACATGCTCGGCGAAGTCATCAGCCAGTGCGCCGGCGTGCGCCGCCCCGGCGCGGCGGCACTCGACCTGGCTTATGTCGCGGCGGGCCATAGCGACGGCTTTTTTGAAACCGGCCTGCAGCCCTGGGACGTGGCGGCCGGCTCGCTGCTGGTCACCGAAGCCGGCGGCCTGATTGGCAACTTTACCGGCGAGGCCGACTTCCTCCACCAAGGCGAATGCGTGGCAGGCAACCCGCGCATCTACGGCCAACTGGTGGCCACGCTGGGCAAATACAGCAAGTTTGCCGGTGCCGGCGACAAAGCCACGGTACGCCAGGCCCTGCAGGAAGACGCAACGGCCAACCCAAGCGCTGGCGCAACCCCATCCGAAGGCAAAACCATCCTCAAGGCCAAAAAAGTCAGACTGCCGGCGGCCCAGAATACCGGCCCGCAAGAAACGCACTAGTGTGGTGTTGCCCACGGCAAGGAACTTTGGCCGCTTCAGCTAAAATCTGCCGCTCTGCAAGACCCTCCGGCGCACCTGCGCCGACCCTGTCAATCGACAGTATCACCCCTCACTCCTTATCGTCCATGTCCGAACCAAGCACAAAAGCTTCTTCCTCCCCGGCTGACGCCGCCCTGCTGCTTGAGGTGGCCGAACTGGTCGTGATCGCCCTGAACCTGGAAGTTGCCGCGGCCGACATACAGCCCGACGAGCCCCTGTATGGCGACGGACTTGGCCTGGATTCCATCGACATTCTTGAAATTGCACTCGTGGTTTCAAAACGCTATGGCCTGCAGCTGCGCGCCGACCAGGAAGACAACCTCGCCATCTTTCATTCGCTGCGCAGCCTGAGCGACCATATCGCGGCCCAGCGCACCCAGTGAACGCCCCGCTGACGACACGTGTCAAACAAGCCTGTCGCTGGGCGGCTGTGATTGCGCTGGGCCTGGCTTATTCGGTGCTTGCCCACCTGGCCGCGGCGTCAAGCGCACCCAATTTGCCGGGCGCCCTGGTTGCGATCGTCCCGCTGCTGGGTCTGGCCCTGGTGATGGCCTGGCGTGCGTCGCAGCGCCTGGTCATGCTGGGCCTGTGGCTGGCGGCCTGCGCCATGCTCTACGGCATGAGCGGCTGGCTGCTGGCCCATTACATCTGGGTCTTTTTCCTGCAGCATGCCGGCATGTACGCACTGCTCTGCGCAGCCTTCGGCCGATCCCTGCAGGGCGGCCAGACGCCGATGATTTCGCGCTTCGCGCGCATTGTGCATGGCAGCCTCTCGCCCGCGCTCGTTCGTTACACCCGGTCCGTCACCTGGGCCTGGACTTTGTATTTTGGCGGCATTGCAGCTCTGTCGCTGCTGCTGTTCTGGCTTGCCCCGATTGCCGCCTGGTCTGCCTTTGCCAACCTGCTGGGCATTCCCTTGCTGGTGCTGATGTTCGCGGGTGAATATGCGGTGCGCTGCTACGTGCTGCCGGCGGCAGACCGGGCCGGCCCGCTCGATGCGATCCGGGCCTACCGGCAAGCCACTTCAGAGGACAAGGGCCGCCAACCATGAGCACCTTCCCGCTGATCACGCATTCCGCTGCCCAGGACGTGTTGGCCTACAGCCACGGCGAGCCGGTCAGCGTGGCGCATTTTCTGGACGATGTCAGGCAACTCGCCGCGGCATTTCCCGCCGGGCGGCATGTGCTCAACGCCTGCACCGATCGCTACCGCTTTGCCGTCGGCATGGCAGCGGCCTTGCTGGAGGGCAAGATCAGCCTGCTGCCGCCCACGCTCACGACGGAGATGGTGAGACAGATCAAACACTTTGCGCCTGACGTGTTTTGCCTGACCGACCAGCCGCAGTCCATCGATTTGCCGCAATGCGCCTGGGCTGACGTGATGGCCGTTCGCCCCCCAGGCGAGGCCAGCGCAGCTGACATTCCGCAGATTCCGGCTTCACGCACAGCCGCCATCGTATTCACCTCCGGCTCGACCGGAACGCCCGTGGCACACCACAAAAGCTGGGGTGGATTGGTTCACAGCGTGCGCGCCGAAGCCGCCCGGCTCGGCCTGACGGACGGCAGGCGCCACAGCATTGTGGCCACGGTGCCGCCGCAGCACATGTATGGCTTTGAGTCGAGCCTGCTGATCGCCCTGCAAAGCGGCGCCGCAATGAGCGCGGCGCGGCCGTTTTACCCGGCTGACATCTGCGCCGCGCTGGCAGCGGCAGCGCGACCCTGCATGCTGGTGACCACGCCCATGCACCTGAAAGTACTGCTTGCATCCGGCCTGGACATTCCCTTGCCCGACCTGGTGCTGTCGGCGACCGCGCCGATGCCGCCCCAGTTGGCGCTGGCCGTGGAGGCCCGAATGCAGGCACCTTTGTTCGAAATTTACGGCTCGACCGAGACCGGCCAGATCGCCTCGCGCCGCACCACTGAAACGGCCGAGTGGACGCTTTTCCCGGGTGTCACGCTCAGCGCCGCCGAGGGGCGCATGTGGGCTTCGGGTGGGCATGTCGAGCAGCCCACGCCGATGGCGGATGAACTCGAGCTGGTGACTGCCGAGCGCTTCTTGCTGCACGGCCGCACCGCCGATCTCGTCAATATCGCGGGCAAACGCAGCTCGATCGACTACCTCAATCACCAGCTCAATGCCGTGCCAGGCGTGATCGACGGTGCGTTCTTCATGCCTGATGAAGCCGACGACGATGGCAACACGGTGACGCGCCTGATGGCTTTTGCGGTCGCACCCAGCATGCAGCCGTCGGCTCTGCTGGCGGCCCTGCGCGAGCGAATTGACGCGGTTTTCATGCCCAGGCCGCTGGTGCTGCTCGATTCGCTGCCGCGCAACAACACCGGCAAATTGCCACGCGGCACACTGCTGGCGCTGGCGCAGGAGCACCAACGCAAAGGCCCCGCCCATGACCGCTGAAACCACGTTCCTGATTGCGCCCGATCACCCCGCTTTTGCAGGCCATTTTCCGGGCGCGCCTATGGTTCCCGGGGTGGTGTTGCTCGATGCCGCCCTGCACGCCGCTTTGCAGGCACAGCCCCCGTCATCAGGCGCTGGCGACAGTACAAGAACTGTTTGCCAGATCAGCTCGGCCAAATTCCTCAGCCCGGTCGGTCCTGGGGAAACGTTGAGCATTTCCTGCGCCATTGCTGCGTCGGGCAGCACGCGTTTCGACATCTCCAGCGGCAACCGCAAAGTCGCCACGGGCTCGCTGGTGTTCGCGCCACTGCCATGAGGCCAGAGCGCAACGCCGCGCCAACCGTCAGCGCGCTCTGGAAGCAACGGCCCGAGCGCAGCAACATGTTCTGGCTGCGCGTGATGACGTGGATTTCGCTCACACTGGGCCGAAGCGCAAGCCGTTTTATCCTCTACGCCATCGCCGCCTATTTCTTGGCGTTTGCGCCAACCGCGCGCCGCATGTCGCGCAATTACTTGCGGCGTGTGCTCAGACTGCCCGCGCCAGCGGCCGTTGGCTGGCGCCATCTGTTCCGGCATTTCCTGAGCTTCGCGTCGGTGATCCACGACCGGGTCTATCTGGTCAATGAGCGCTTCGACCTGTTCGACATTCGCCTTCACAACAAGGCGCTCATCGACGATATGGTGGCCAATGGCCAGGGCGTGTTCCTGATTGGCGCGCACATGGGAAGTTTCGAAGTGCTTCGGGCCATTGGCCGCAAGCAGCCCGGCCTGCGCGTGGCGATGGCGATGTACGAGGAAAATGCGCGCAAGCTCAATGCAGCGCTGGGCGCCATCAACCCGAATGCGCAGCGGGACATCATTGCCCTGGGCCGTATCGATTCAATGATCCGGATCCATGAGTTGCTGTCCCAGGGTAGCGTCGTCGGCATGCTGGGCGACCGCTCGCTTGGCAACGACGACACCTTTGTGATTGATTTCCTGGGAGATCCGGCTGAGCTGCCACTGGGCGCATTCCGGATGGCTGCCATCCTCAAACGACCGGTGCTGTTCATGACCGGGCTGTACCTGGGCGGCAACCGTTACGACATCCACTTTGAAACCATTGCTGACTTTTCGGCGCTGCCGCCGCGCGGCCGCACCCAGGCCGTGCACGCCGCCATGACCCGCTATGCTGCACTGATGGAGCAATACTGCCGCCAGGCGCCCTACAACTGGTTCAATTTTTTTGACTTCTGGCAAGCCCGCGCGCCGCGCCAGGCCAAGCCCTCGGAAAACATCGCATGACGCTCTTCGCTTACTCCTCAACAGGGTCGGTCAGGCTGGTCCGCACGCCGGGCAAGCGCCCGCAAAGCCTGGCCATCGCGCTTGCCGTCGGGCTCATGCTCGGCACGCTGAGCCCGGCTGCCTTCGCTGCCTGGGACCTCCAGCAATTGATGGAAACACTGGCCCAGAGCAAGGCCGGCCGCGCGCACTTTACCGAAAAGAAATCCATCGCCATGCTCGACAGGCCCGTCGAGTCGTCCGGCGAGTTGCTCTACCGAGCGCCCAGCCATCTGGAAAAGCGCACATTCAAGCCCAAACCCGAGGCCATGATTGTTGATGGCGACGAACTGCAAATCGAACGCGGCCGTCAAAAATACAATCTGCAACTGCAAAGCTACCCGGAGCTGGCCGCTTTCATTGACAGCATTCGCGGCACGCTGGCAGGCGACCGCAAGGCGCTGGAACGCAGCTACCAGCTGAGCCTGGAAGGCAGCGCCGATCGCTGGACCCTGCACCTGCTGCCCCTGGATGAAAAAATGCGGGTCGTGGTCCAGCGCATTCGCATCGACGGCGCCCGCGACCAGGTCCGCAGCATCGAAATTGCCCAGGCCGACGGGGACAGCTCCCTGATGACCATCGAGAAATTGGCGACACCGTGATGCCAGCCATGCGCCGCCGCGGCATTGCCGCCATCACGCTTTGGTTGGCGTTTTTGCTGGGCTGCGGTGCTCTGATCAGCCGGACCCAGTTCACCACTGACTTGTCGGCTTTTTTGCCACGCACCCCCACGCCCGAGCAGCAACTGCTGATGGATCAACTGCGCGATGGCTTGGCCTCGCGCCTGATCCTTGTAGGTATTGAAGGCGCCGATGCACCCACCCGCGCCCGGCTTTCCCGGCAAACCGCCCAGCGTCTGCGCGCCGATCCGGCTTTTGTCAGCGTCAGCAATGGCGAGCCCGTGGACACCGGGCGCGACCGTGCTTTCCTGTTCAACAATCGCTACCTGCTGAGCCCTGCCGTAACACCGGCACGCTTTAGCGTGGATGGCCTGCATGAGGCCTTGGGCAGCAGCATCGAGCTGCTTGCCTCGCCGGCCGGGATGCTGGTCAAGTCCCTGCTGCCGCGCGACCCGACGGGTGAAATGGTGCAGTTGCTTGAGCCACTCAACAGTGGCACCCATCCAAAGCTGGTGGAGGGCGCCTGGGCGTCACGCGACGGCGCGCGCGCCTTGATGCTGATGCAAACGCGCGCCGCAGGTTCGGATACCGATGCCCAGCAAAGCGCCATGGCGGCCATCCGGCAAGCGTTTGACCAGGCCGCCAGCGCAAGCCCCGCGGCCAAACTGGTGATGACCGGCCCCGGCGTGTTTTCAGTGACCTCGCGCGACACCATCAAGAGTCAGGTCAGCCGCCTGTCCATCTTCAGCGTGTTGCTCATTGCGACGCTGCTGCTGCTGGTTTATCGCTCACTTGGCGCGCTGGCGCTGGGATTTTTGCCCGTCATCAGCGGGGCGCTGGCCGGCATCGCGGCAGTCAGTCTGGGCTTTGGCGCAGTGCACGGCATCACCCTCGGGTTTGGCACGGCACTGATCGGCGAGGCGGTGGACTATTCAATCTACCTGTTTGTGCAGTCCGAACAAGGCGGTCCAGACCAGCAGCACTGGATCAAGCGTTTCTGGCCCACCATCCGGCTCGGTGTGCTGACCTCCATCGCCGGCTTTGCGTCGCTGCTGCTATCTGGTTTTCCGGGTCTGGCGCAACTCGGCCTGTATGCGATTGCCGGGCTGGTCGTTGCGGCCTCCGTGACCCGGTTCGTCCTGCCGCATCTGCTGCCGGTGGCCTTTCGCATCCATGATGTCGCCGCCGTCGGCCGCCTGCTTGGCCGTCTCACTCAGCGCGCCACTGTGCTGCGCTGGCCGGCCGCAATACTGTTGCTGGCAGCCTGCACCCTACTGGCCGGCAATCGCGCGAGCTTGTTCGACGACAAGATATCGTCGCTGAGCCCCGTCTCGCAAGCCGATGTGGAACTCGATGGACGTCTGCGCGCCGACATGGGCGCACCCGATGTGCGTTATCTGGTGATGATCTCCGGAACCAGTCAGGATTCCGTGCTGCAATCTTCCGAACAGGTATCCACGCTGCTGCAATCGCAGGTCGATCAGGGCGAGCTCGCCGGATTTGAAAGCCCCAGCCGCTACCTGCCCAGCACGGCAACGCAGCAGGCACGCCAGGCCAGCTTGCCCGATGCGGCACGGCTGGAATCGAACCTGGCGCAAGCGGTTCAGGGCTTGCCGGTGCGCGCGCAACTGTTTGCGCCGTTTCTGGCCGATGTTGCCGCTGCGCGCAGCCAGCCCCTGCTGCAAGCGGCCAACCTTGAGCAGACCTCCATGGCGATGGCGCTGGAGGCCTTGCTTGTTCACAAAGGCAACCATTGGACCGCCCTGTTGCCGTTGACCGCGCCTGACGGTGTCAGCATCAACGCCGGAAAAATTCGCACTGCGTTAACCGGCACCGGCTTGCCAAATGTGCTGTTTGTTGACATGAAAGCCGAATCCGACCGACTGTATTCCGGCTATCTTCATGAAGCCATTTTGTTGTCGCTGGGCGGGCTGGTTGCCATTGTCGGGCTGCTGCTGGCAGTTTTTCGCTCGCCGCTGCGCGTGCTGCGCATCATCGCGCCGCTGGCAGCCGCAGTCGTTACCGTCACGGCCGGGTTGGCCGCGCTTGGCCAGCAACTGATTATTTTGCATCTGGTGGGCTTGCTGCTGGTGGTTGCAGTGGGCTCCAACTACGCCCTGTTTTTCGACCAACCCGATTCACGCACCCCGATCTCGCCGCGCACCCTGGCCTCGATGCTGTTTGCCAACCTCACCACCGTCGCGGGGTTTGGCCTGCTGGCGTTTTCCAACGTGTCAATCCTGCAGGCGATGGGCATTACCGTGGCGCCGGGCGTCATCCTGGCCCTGATGTATTCAGCAATTTTTGCCAGACCCTCCCATGCCTGATCGACGCTGGCATCCGACGCTTTTCATCCGCGCAAGCGTGGTGCTGCATGGGCTGGCCCTGGCGGCGGTGATTGCCGAGCCCGGCCTGTGGCGATGGGCACTGGGCGCCGTGCTCGCCAATCATCTGCTGATCACCACCATCGGCCTGTGTCCGCGCAGCCGCTGGCTGGGGCCGAACTGGACACGGTTGCCCGCCGCCGCGACGGCCAGAGGAGAAATTGCCCTGACCATCGACGATGGCCCGGATCCCGCCGTCACGCCGCAGGTACTGGACCTGCTGGATCGCCACGCGGCCCGGGCGACCTTTTTCTGCATCGGTGACAAAGCCGCGCGTTACCCTGACCTGTGCCGGGACATCGTGCGCCGTGGGCATGCCATCGAGAATCATAGTCAGCGGCACCTCCATCACTTTGCATTCATGGGCCCGCGCGCCTTGATGCGTGAACTGCAAGCCGCCCAGGAAACGCTCGCCACGATTACCGGCCAGCGGCCCATGTTTTTCCGTGCTCCAGCCGGCTTGCGCAACCCATTTCTCGACCCGGTGCTGGCGCGGCTGGGGCTGCAGCTAGCCAGTTGGTCAGCGCGCGGTTTCGACACCCGGATTGGCGATGCTGAACGCGTTAAAAACAGACTGTTACGCGGCCTGCGGGCTGGCGCCATTTTGCTGGTGCATGATGGCAACGTTGCGCGCACGTCCGGCGGCCAACCGGTTATTCTCGATGTGTTGCCCGCGCTGCTGGAATCCGCAGCGACCGCCCGACTGCGTTGGGTGACCTTGCGTCACGCCCTTTCATGAGCATGGCCTGTCTTTATCCGTGGCCTTGCGCAAAACGGGTCTGCCTGAATCGTTTCAAAAATGCCGCCCCTCCATGGAGAACCAGCTTTGAACGAAAGTAGCCAGCAAAGGCCCTGGTACCGTCAGGCTGCGGCGGCCATCCCCCGGCATTTGGTTCTGAAAAGTATCGGAACGACGCTTTTCATCAGCCTGTTTTTCGGCGCCTACTTCTATTTGCTCAAGAGCCCGACTTATCCGACCACGGTGATGCCCTTCACCCTGCTGGATCGGCTGATCGGCTTTGAGCCACTGGCCATGCCGCTGTATGTCTCATTGTGGGTCTATGTTTCCCTGCCCCCGGCATTGCTGGCAACGCGGCGCGAACTCCATGGTTATGGCATGGCGATGGCTGGTACCTGCCTTGCAGGGCTGCTCGTCTTCTTCATCTGGCCCACGGCAGTCCCCGCCGCCGATATCGACTGGGCGCAATATCCGGGCGTGGAGTTCCTGAAAAACATGGATGCATCAGGCAACGCCTTCCCTTCGCTTCATGTCGCCACAGCCATTTTTTCAGGGCTCTGGCTGCATCACCTGCTGCGTCGCTTTGGTGGGCCGCCGTGGATACTCATCGTCAATGGGCTGTGGTGCATCGGCATCATCTATTCCACGCTGGCCACGCGCCAGCATGTGGCCGTGGATGTGTTGGCCGGTCTCTTGCTCGGGGTGCTGGGCGCCGGTCTGTCATTGCGTTATCGGGGGCAACTGGAAATAGCGCAAAGCATTCGCCAACCCGCCAATTGATTCAGATCAACTTGCTTAATTTGCTAACATGACCTCTCACTTAGATCGGCTGGTTTTTTTCTGAATTCGCTCTGGCTTTCCCATTTCACCGCGACCAGCGCCATCGGTCGCGGTCTCGATGCAACTCTCGCTGCGTTACGCCAGCAACGCAGTGGGCTGGCGCCGTGCGCCTTTGATACGGTGGATCTGGCAACATTTGCAGGTGAAGTCGCGGGAGTCGATGCCGTGCAGCTTCCGGCGCCACTGACCGACTTCGATTGCCGTAACAACCGGCTCGCGCTGCTGGGCTTGACGCAGGACGGTTTTGCCGATGCCGTAGCGGCCGCCAGCAAGAAATACGGCGCCCAGCGTGTTGGCGTATTTATCGGCACCAGCACCTCCGGCATATTGCAAACCGAGCTGGCTTACCGCCGCCGCGACCCGGTGAGCGGCGCCCTCCCCGCCGATTTTATTTACCGCAGCACGCACAATACTTTTTCCGTCGCCGATTTCACGCGTCATTATTTTGGCCTGACCGGCCCCGCCGCGGTGGTGTCATCAGCATGTTCGTCCAGCGCCAAGGTCTTTGCCTCGGCCCGCCGCATGATGGCGGCCGGACTGATAGACGCAGCGTTGGTGGGTGGCGTGGACTCGCTCTGCCTGACCACCCTGTATGGCTTCAATTCCCTGGGACTGATGTCGGCGCAGCCCTGCCGACCGTTCGATGCCGCTCGCGATGGCCTGTCCCTCGGCGAAGCGGCGGCATTTGCCCTGCTCGAACGCCTGCCAGAGCGGCTGGATGATAGCGCCGTGCTGCTGCTGGGCGTGGGCGAATCCAGCGATGCCCATCACATGTCATCACCCCGCCCGGACGGCCTTGGCGCGCGCATGGCAATGCAGGGTGCGCTGACAATGGCCCGGCTCGACCCGGCCGATATTGATTACATCAACCTGCATGGCACCGCCACGCCAAGCAACGATGCGGCCGAGGCCAGGTCTGTCGCGGCGCTGTTCGGATCAGGCACACCATGCAGTTCCACCAAAGGCGCTACCGGACACACACTGGGCGCCGCGGGCGGCCTGGAAGCAGTGGTCTGCGCGCTGGCCTTGCAGCATGGGCTGTTGCCGGGCGGCCTGAATACGCGGCTGCTTGACCCGGCGCTGCCGCTCAATTACTTGCTGGGCAATCGTGAGCAAGCGGTTTCGCGCGTTCTCAGCAACTCGTTTGGCTTTGGCGGCACCAACTGCAGCCTGATTTTCGGCAGCGGAACGGAGCGGACCCGATAACATGACGACACTCACGGCCTACATTGAAGGCATTGGCTTGCTGGGGCCCGGTCTGAACGGCTGGCCGGGCAGCCAGGCGCTGCTCACCGGGAAGCAAGCTTATCTGCCTGCCGCAACAGTGTTGCCGCCTCCGCTGAGCCTGCCCACGGCAGAACGCCGGCGCAGCAGCAGCATTGTCAAACTCACGCTCGCCACCGGGCTGGAAGCGGTAAGCGCTGCCGCGCTTGATGCGAGCCAGTTGCCCAGCGTATTTTCCGCATCCAGCAGCGACGGCGATAACTGCCACGAAATCTGCCAGATGCTGGCCTCCGATGATCGCCAGATCTCGCCGACCCGCTTTCACAATTCAGTCCACAACGCAGCGGCCGGGTATTGGGGCATCGCCACCGGCGCGATGACGGCGTCGTCGGTGCTGTGCGCGTTCGATGCGAGCTTCGGAGCCGGTTTGCTGGAAGCACTGACCCAGGTCGTCGTTGACAACACCCGATGCCTGTTGCTGGCCTACGACACCCCTTATCCCGAGCCGCTGCATAGCGTCAGGCCGATCCCGGACGCGTTTGGCGTGGCGCTGGTACTGGCGCCCCAGCGCAGTGAGCGGACATTAGCGCAAATCAGCGTCAGCTTGAGCGATGCCGACGCGGAACAGCTCGACGACGCCACACTGGAAACCTTGCGCCTGGCGATTCCGGCAGCGCGCAGCCTGCCCTTGCTGCGCCGCATTGCGCAACGCCGGACCGCCCAGGTGGTGCTGGACTATCTCGACGGCACGCGTCTGGCCATAGACATCAGCCCATGCTAGACCACGCCTGGATTGCCGCCCATATCCCGCACCAGGGCAGCATGTGCCTGCTCGACAGTGTCGTGCACTGGGATAGCCAGCATGTCCGGTGCCGCGCCAGCAGCCACCGCAGCGCGGAAAATCCGCTGCGTTCACGCAATCAACTCGGCAGCGCCTGCGGGATTGAATATGCAGCGCAAGCCATGGCGGTGCACGGCGCGCTGCTGGCAAGCGCTGACAGCAAGTGTTCGCGAGCCGGTTTTCTGGTGAGCGTGCGCGGCACGACCCTGCATGTCTCCCGGCTGGACGACATCGCCGACGATCTGCTGGTAGAGGCCACCTGCATCACGCGCGGCGAAAACAATATCCTCTATCAGTTCAGCATCAGCGCAGCGGGCCGCCAGTTGCTCGATGGCCGGGCTGCAGTCGTGCTCGACGCGGACGCGCTCAAACCCATTTCAGGAGAGATGCCATGAAAAATGCCCTGGTGACCGGTGGCAGCGGCGGCATGGGCGCGGCCATCTGCCGCCGCCTTGCTGCCGATGGCTGTCATGTCTTCATTCATGCCCATCATGGACTGCAAGCCGCACAGACGCTGGCCGATGCCATTTGTGCCGGCGGTGGCAGTGCGCAGGTGCTGGCCTTTGACGTGACTGACAGCACGGCGGTCGCCGCTGCGCTGACGCCCCTGGTCGAACACCAGCCAATCCAGATTCTGGTCAACAACGCCGGCATCCATGACGACGCGGTGTTCCCCGGCATGCGCGCCGAACAGTGGCACCGGGTGATCGACGTCTCGCTGAATGGATTCTTCAACGTTACCCAGCCGCTGATGATGCCGATGATACGCAGCCGCTGGGGGCGCATTATCAATGTATCTTCCATCGCCGCGCTGACCGGCAATCGCGGCCAGGTCAATTATTCTGCTGCCAAGGGCGCGCTCAATTCAGCCACCAGGTCGCTGGCGCAGGAAATCGCCAGCCGGGGCATCACCGTCAACGCGGTGGCGCCCGGAATTATCGACACCCCCATGAGCGAATCTGCGTTCGACGCCCAGGCTATCGCGCGCATGGTGCCGATGAAACGCGCCGGCACCCCGGGCGAAGTTGCCGATCTGATTGGCTTTCTCGCCTCGACGCAGGCGGCCTATATCACCGGGCAGATTATTTCCATCAATGGCGGCATGATTTAGCCGGGAGTGACAACATGAATACGCCCAGACCAGATCCTCCGGTGCACGCACCACATATTCCGCTGACCGACTACTACCAGACCGAGCAGGACCGGCAAGCCTATTTGCGCCAGATGTTTGACAACACCGCAGCGGATTACGACCAGATCGAGGCGATATTTGCATGGGGATCCGGTCCCCGCTATCGGCGCCAGGCGCTCATTCGCGGTGGTTTGAAAGCGGGCATGAAGGTGCTTGATGTGGGCGTGGGCACCGGCCTGGTTGCAGCGCAAGCCTGCATTTTGGTCGGCGATCCCGCCCTGGTCACCGGGGTCGATCCCAGCCCCGGCATGATGGCCGCCAGCAAGCTGCCAGACACGATGGCACTGGTGGAAGGTCGCGCTGAATCTTTGCCTTTTCCTGACAATCATTTTGATTTTTTGAGCATGGGCTATGCGCTGCGCCATATCAGCGATCTGGGTGTGGCCTTCGCTGAGTTTGAGCGGGTTTTAAAACCCGGTGGACGTCTATGCCTGCTTGAAATTACCCGTCCGCAAAACCGTTTTTGGCGCTGGCTGCTCAAGGCCTACATGCGTGGCGTGATCCCGCTGTTGACGCGCGCCATGACCCGACAAGAAAATACCGCGACGATCTGGCGCTACCACTGGGACAGCATAGAGGCCTGCGTACCCCCCGAACAAGTCGTTGCCGCGCTCAGCGCTGCCGGGCTGGCCCAGGTCAAACGGCATCTGGAAGTCGGTATGTTCTCGGAATACCAGGCGAGCAAGGCTGGTCAGCCGGACTGACGCTGGAAAAAAACCGTTGCCGGCGAAATACACAAAATAGCGCAACCATGCACTCAACAATGAGTACCACCGAAGTATTCCTGATTGCGATGACGCTGATCTTCACCCTTCCCTATTTGATCTGGAGAGTGGGGAGGACGGAGTACTACGCCCCTCTGGTGGTGGTGCAGATCATCACCGGCATCCTGCTCGGCCCCGGCATTCTGGGCGCGGTTTATCCGGACTACTACACCTTCGTCTTTACACCGCAGGTGGTCCAACTGTTGAATGGCATCGCCTGGTGGGGAGTGATGGTCTTCGTCTGGATCGCCGGCATTGAACTGGACTTACGCAAAGCATGGGAGCACCGCAGAGAGAGCGTGGTCACCGCCGGCCTGGCACTGGGAACGCCGCTGCTGTTCGGCTCCATCGCCGCTGCTGGAATGCTGATGTACAGCGGCTGGATAGGCCCCAAGGCGATGACCTGGCAATTCGTCATGGGTGTCGGTATGGCCTGCGCTGTCACCGCGCTGCCCATTCTCATCCTGCTCATGGAAAAACTGGAAATCCTGCGCCAACCCATCGGCCAGCGCATCCTGCGTTACGCCAGTCTGGACGACATCGCAATCTGGGGCGTGCTTGCACTGATCCTGATGGATTGGGAACGCGTGGGAAAACAGGTCGGCTTCCTGCTGGCCTTTGGTATCGCCAGTTATCTATTCCGCAAACTCATGGTGGGGCTGCCGGAACGTGATCGCTGGTATGTCGGCCTAATCTGGCTCGCCATCTGCGCCTTCGGTGCCGACTGGTCGGGTCTGCACTTCATGGTCGGCGCTTTCCTCGCCGGCGCCGTCATGGACAGCGATTGGTTCGACCAGAAACAAATGGATTTACTGAGACACCACGTCTTTCTGGTCCTCATGCCGGTGTTCTTCCTGAGCACCGGATTGCGCACCAACTGGGCCGTGGGCGGTTCCACAGTGTTCATCGCCGCGGCCGTATTACTGTTCGCCTCAGTATCGGGAAAATTGATTGGCACTCACGTCGCCGGAAAAATCCTCAAGTGGCAACCGGGTGAAGCCTCCATCATCGGCTGGCTGCTGCAAACCAAGGCACTCATCATGATCGTCTTCGTCAACGTGCTGCTCGACAAAGGCCTTATCACCAGCGAGACCTTCACCGCACTGCTGCTCATGGCTGTCGCCAGCACCATGCTGACGGTGCCTGTGGCGTCGCCAAAACTTGAACGTATGAAATCGATTATTTTCAGGTCAAAGTGATGCAGGCCGGTTGATTCGGTATCAAGAATGGCCCAGCGCACGTCTTGACAGCAAAACAGGCAAACGCAACACAAAGCCGATAAACAGTCGCGTGTGCATCCAGGTCAACAAGAGGTTGTCGCGCAAATAGTTGAAGTGCGAAATACCCCCTTCATCGGCGCGAAAGTAGCGCACCGTCGCGGGCAGATTGACCGGCTTGACGCCACGCCAGCACAGGCGCACCACCGCTTCGGGGTCAAAATCAAAGCGGCGCATCCAGCGCTGCCCGTGCATCACCTGCCGCAGCGGCTCAACCGGATACACGCGAAAACCGAACAGCGAATCACCTATCCCCGCCCACAACGTTTCCAGATTGGCCCAGCCGTTGGAGACCTTGCGCCCATTGACGCGCAGCCGCGGCGCATCAGCGTCGAACACCGGCACCCCCAGCACCATGGCAGCAGGCTGCCGGGCTGAGGCGGCCATGAAGTCGGGAATCAGGTGCGCCGGATGCTGGCCGTCGGAGTCCATGGTCAACACATGCGTGAAGCCTTGCGCCGCGGCCAGATCCAGCCCGTACAGCACGGCCGCGCCCTTGCCGCCGTTGCGCGGCAGCACGAGCACCCGCAGGCCGTCATCCTGCGCCGCCATGGCCTGCAGGCCTTCGGCGCTGGCATCGGTGCTGCCGTCCACCACCACCCAGACCGGTTTCCACTGCGCGCGTGCCGAACGCACCGTTTCGTACACCTTGGGTCCGGGGTTGTAGCTGGGAATCAGGACGAGATGCGTGGTCGAAGCGGTTGTCATGACGGTGGATTTACAACTGGGGCGTGCCCAGCGCGGGCAGGGGATTGCTGGGGCAGAACGCCGAGCCTGGCACCAACTCGTGCACAAAGTAGTGCTCCAGCTCGACCATGAAGCTCTGCGTATTGCGCGGTGGATCAAAGCGCCGCCCCAGACGCACACGATAGTGGATCGGCATGGGTGGCTTGCGAAAGAGTGACCAGCCTTTGCTCAGATACGGCGAATTGGTTTCTATCAGTACGGTTTGCACGGGCACCTGTGCACGATGCGCGATCAGGCCGATACTGCCCTTGAACGGATTGACCGGAGAATGCACGGTGCGGGTGCCTTCGGGGAACAGCAACAAATGGCTGCCGCTGTCAAAATCGCGCGTTGCCATCTGCACCATGCGGCGCACCGGTTCATTGCCGATGTAACGCGCCAGCCGGGAACCGGCCCCAAGAAAAACATTGTTCATCAGCTCGGCTTTCATCACACAGGCAACGTTGGGCAAGCGTGAAATGATCATCACGGCATCCAGCAGGCACGGATGATTGGGGGCAATAATCAGCGACGGCTCATCGCGCAACGCATCCAGCGCCTCCAAATCGAAACTGCAACGTCGCGACACGGCCAGGCTGGCAAGATACAGCCGAAAAAATGCCATGATTGCATAGCGTCCCAGCATCTGGCCCCGCCGCGCAGACAACAGCGGGCTGGCTATCAAGGCAATCGGCGACCAGGCCAGACACAACACGCCCAGCCAGATCAGGCCGATATACAGAACCAGGTAGTCGTAGATATTGAGCAACGCATGTCCGAATGCGCGCATGGTTAACCCCGGGTGCCAGAAAGGGACAACAGCGGATATCCGGCACTCGCCTCAATCTCTATCAGCAAGTCCTGGCGGCACACATCCGCCTGCAGATACACAGCCCTGAGTGAATGACCCACACGCTGCGCAAGCTCCGTCTGAATCTGCCGCAAATCAGCCGGGTGCCGCACGTACACCTTGTAAAGCAGATCGGCCAGGCTGAAACTGGCCTGGCCCGCCACGCGGTTCGCCTCGGCCAGCAGGGCCTCAATATTGTTGATGGTTTCGCGGGTTTGCGCCACCACATCGCCGGGGTGCAGGGTTGCGTGACCCACGATGCTGGCGGTTCCGGAGACAAACAACAGCTCCTGGCTTCCCCAACGCACCAGGTTGGCGCGTGCAAATGTTGGACTGCGCGGGCCGTATTGCCGCGGATAGTGACAGGCACTGACCTGGCGCGGATTTTCAATGGCCAGGGGAGCCACGCGCCCGGCCAAAAATGCAATCATCAAGGGTCCCTGTGCAAAACCCAAAGCACACGCGGCAGTCACACTTCCCACCACGTCGCGGCCATGCGCCAAAAAAGCACCATGCCGCCCCAGGTTGAACTGCCGATAGCGCTCCAGCCCGGCACTATGGCCATTGATGTCAGCCATGTAGTTCCAGCAGCGCAGCAGATGGGGAAAGTGGAGCGCATCGATCAACGCAAGGACCTGGCCATAGGCTGATTCAGTTGCCTGCTGCAACGGCGCTTTGTCAACATCGGGCGGGAACGCTGTTTCAGGCAGCTCAATCACGCCAAACAACACATCGTCATCATGCCGATAATGGATCGCACCACACCGGCCCTGCGTTGCATCCGGGCCGCCATGCCAAATTTCACAGAGGGAGTCGTCGCCATCCAGCCGCTGCATCGGCACACACAGACAAGGCATTTCCATGCCCGCATGCGGCAATCGGTTTTGGCCTGCGTCAGCCGAAAAACAGATGCCGCCCAGCACACTTTTTTTCCAGTGTGCCGGTTGCTTCAGAAATGCGGCAAAGGATAAGTTTTCACCATGCAGCAGCGATACCGTATCGTCCATCAATTCACCGCTGCGTCAACTTCTTCGACGACCCGGATGTTGTGTTTTCGCATCCGCCATGAGGCCAACGCACGCCTGAAATTGAGGAGCAATGCCGCGTAATACATTCCCTTGAATACCAGCAGCGGGACCCGCGTTGGCGTTTTGCCAAACACGTCACCGGCCAGCACCGACAACACGGCCTCCTTGGTGCGCAAAATATTTCTTGGCTCCATGAACATGTCCCGGATGGCCGGATTGGTCACCCGGTAAATAAACCAGGAAAACACCCTCGGACCGATACGCATCGCCCGGTCAAACTCCTTCAATGCACGGGCCGCCTGCCGGGGCTGGCGCAGGCAGGAATCGACCGTCTCGGCCCCGACAAAGCCGCCTTGCATGGCCAGCATGACGCCCGATGAAAACACCGGGTCAATAAAGGAGAAGGCGTCGCCAATGAGCAGGTAGTTGGGACCGTGCGTGCGCTCGCAAACGTAGGAGAAATTGCCGGTCGCCTCGACATCGGTTGCCATCGTTGCATGGGCCAGCCGCTCGCTCAGGGCCGGGCACATGGCAATCGTGTCAAGAAAAAAATCCTTGACCGGTTTGGTCCGACTTTTCAGAAAATACGGCCAGACCACGGCGCCAATGCTGGTGGCGCCGTCAGCCAGCGGGATCAGCCAGAACCAGCCGTGGTCAAACCAGAAGATCGTGATGTTGCCTTCATCCTGGCCCGCATGCCGGGTCGCGCCGGTGAAATGGGCATACAGCGCCGAACTGTTGTGCCTGGGGTTGCGGTGCTTGATGTCAAACTGCCGGCCGAGCAAGGTGTCGCGGCCCGAAGCGTCCACCACAAAACGGGCGCGCCAGTGCTGGGCGCGGCCATCCTCATGCTCGGCATGAACAGTGGCGCCACCCTGATCGGGCTCAAAGGCCACATCGCGAACCCTGCAGCCTTCAATGACTTCGGCACCCAGCCGTTCCGCATTGCGGATCAGGATCTCGTCGAACTCGGAGCGCCGCACCTGGTAGGAAAACGGCATGGATTTGTCCCAGGCTTCGCCGAACCTGAAGGTCTGGCTCTTTCTTTCATGCCACGGCGAGACAAACTCCGCGCCCCACTTCTCGATGCCAATCGCCTTGACGGCATCCGCCACCCCGAGTTTTTCAAACAGCGGCAAATTGGCCGGCAACAGCGACTCGCCAATGTGAAAGCGCGGGTGATG
>CAYJMW010000054.1:0-5856 GCA_964371235.1 uncultured Polaromonas sp. | reverse complement strand
TGCTCGATCATCAAGAATCCTTGGTTGAGGAATTTTCCAGCCTGCCACAAACCGCCTCCATCGGCTTGGGGGTTTGAATTCGAGCGTTTCAGGCTTCAACCGGGGGAGTTTACTTCGGGGGCAAAGAGCGGACCCTCCCGCAGGTGCTATTATTTTGCCGGTCATGCCGCACCCGCGCGCGGCCACCCTGAGTTCACCTGCGTATTCAGCCTTCCACCACCACCGCCTGACAGCCCAGTGAACCTTCCCGCTTCACCTCCCGACATTGCCGATCCGGCCCTCTCCGCCGGAAGCGGAAAACACACGCCCATGATGGCCCAGTACCTCGCCATCAAGGCGGAGTACCCCGACACGCTGCTGCTCTACCGCATGGGCGACTTTTATGAGGTGTTCTATGCCGATGCCGAAAAGGCCGCGCGCCTGCTCGGCATCACACTGACGCGGCGCGGCCAGTCGGCCGGCGAGCCGGTGGTGATGGCGGGCGTGCCGTTTCATTCGCTGGAAGGCTATCTGGCCAAACTCATCAAGCTTGGCGAGTCGGTGGCGATCTGCGAGCAGGTCGGCGATGTCGCCACCAGCAAAGGACCGGTCGAGAGAAAAGTAGTCAGGGTGGTGACTCCCGGTACGCTGCTGGATGCCGAACTGCTGAGCGACAAAGCCGAATCGATCCTGCTGGCTGTGCATCAGGGCGCGCGCAACACTTGCGGCCTGGCCTGGCTCAGCGTGACGCAGGGCGAAATCCATCTGGCCCAATGCGCCAATGACGAGCTGGAAGCCTGGCTGGCCCGCATCAGCCCGAGCGAACTGCTCTACAACGTCGATGTCACGCCGACATTTGAGCAGCGCCTGAAAAACTGGCGCTGCGCCGCCAGCGCCCGACCAGCCTGGCAGTTTGATGCCGCGCTGGGAGCACGCCGCCTGCTGGAGCAGCTTAGAGTGGCGTCGCTGGCCTCATGGAATGCCGAAACCCTGAATGAAGCCCACGCCGCCGCGTCGGCGCTGCTGGGCTACGCCGAACATACGCAGGGCCGCACCCTGCCGCATGTGCAGGGCTTGCAGGTGGAGCGTGCGGGCGAGCTGATCGAGCTGCCGCAAACCACGCGGCGCAACCTGGAACTCACGCAGACCCTGCGCGGCGAAGACTCGCCCACGCTCTTTTCGCTGCTCGACACCTGCACCACCGGCATGGGCAGCCGGGCGCTGAAAAGCTGGCTGCTGAGCCCGCGCCGCGACCGTGCCGAGGCGGCAGCACGGCTCGAAGCCATCACGCAGTTGCGCGGCGGCGCCCAGCAAACCCTGCGCGCCAAACTCAGGGGTTGCAGCGACGTGGAACGTATCACGGCGCGTCTTGCACTGCGCCAGGTGCGCCCGCGCGAGCTGGTGGCGCTGCAACTAACGCTACAAAAAACAGAGCTACTCAAGCCCGTTAATCGTGGGCTGGCAGCACTTTTGGATACTATTTTTCAGGACTTGCAAGCGCCGCCGGGCTGCGCGGCGCTGCTGGGGCGCTATCTGCTGGACGAACCCGCGGCGCTGATCCGCGACGGCGGCGTCATCAGGCACGGCTGCGATGCCGAGTTGGACGAGTTGCGCGCCATCCAGACCAACTGCGACGATTTCCTGCTCGATCTTGAGGGCCGTGAAAAAGCCCGCACCGGCATTGCCAACCTGCGCGTGCAGTTCAACAAGGTGCATGGTTTTTACATCGAGGTCACGCAAGGCCAGCTCGATAAAGTGCCGGGCGACTACCGGCGCCGCCAGACGCTGAAAAATGCCGAGCGCTACATCACGCCCGAGCTCAAGGCTTTTGAAGACAAGGCCCTGTCGGCGCAGGAGCGTGCGCTGGCACGCGAGAAGTGGCTGTACGAGCAGTTGCTGGACCAGTTGCAGGACTTCATTCCCGCTTTGAGCCGGCTGGCGCGCGCGCTGGCCGCGCTCGATGCGCTCTGCGCGCTGGCCGAGCGCTCGCTCACGCTGAACTGGTGCGCACCTGGCTTTGTCAAAGAGCCCTGCATTGACATCGCCCAGGGCCGCCATCCGGTGGTCGAAGCGCGGCTGGCCGAGACTGGCGGCGGCGCCTTCATTGCCAACGACTGCAGCCTCAGCGGCAAGAGCCGCATGCAGGTCATCACAGGCCCCAACATGGGCGGCAAATCGACCTACATGCGGCAGGTGGCGCTGATCGTTCTGCTGGCCGGCATGGGTTCCTATGTGCCCGCCAGCGGCTGCCGGCTGGGGCCGATTGATGCCATTCACACCCGCATCGGCGCCGCTGACGACGTGGCCAACGCGCAATCGACCTTCATGCTGGAAATGCTTGAAGCCGCGCAGATTTTGCACGCTGCCACACCCCATAGCCTGGTGCTGATGGACGAAATCGGCCGCGGCACCTCAACCTTTGACGGCCTGGCGCTGGCTGGCGGCATTGCCGCCTACCTGCACAACAAATCGCAGGCATTCACGCTGTTTGCCACGCATTATTTTGAGCTGACCGAGTTTCCGGCCCAGCACCACGGAGCGATCAATGTACATGTCAGCGCTGTCGAGTCCGGCGCCGACATTGTCTTTTTGCACCACATCGAGCCCGGTCCGGCCAGCAAGAGCTACGGCATTGCGGTGGCCAAACTCGCCGGCGTGCCGGCAGCGGTGGTCAACCATGCCCGCCATGCGCTCAATGCGCTGGAGACCCAGCAAAGCGAAACCCGTGCCCAGGTGGACCTGTTCGCCGTGCCGCCGCAAGCGGCTGCGCCAGAGCAAAGCGCCGTGGACAAGGCATTGGGTACCATAGACCCTGATGCGCTGAGCCCGCGCGAAGCGCTGGATGCGCTTTACCAGCTCAAGAAACTATCCGCTTCCGCCTGAACTTTTCAACCCTTCCTGCAAACCCTGCAAGCCACTCATGACTTACTGCGTCGCTGCCAAACTCAACGCCGGACTGGTGTTTTTGTCGGACTCCCGCACCAACGCGGGACTTGACAACATCAGCACCTTTCGCAAGATGATCGTCTATGAAAGGCCTGGCGACCGCTTCATGGTGCTGCTGTCGGCCGGCAATCTGTCGATCTCGCAATCGATTCGCGAAATTTTGCAGGTCGAGCAACTCAAGGACCGCAAGGACCCCGACAACGCCGACCCGCTGACGATCTGGAATGCCAAAAGCATGTTTGACGCCGCCCGTGTGCTGGGCGCCACGGTTCGCCGCGTCTATCAGCGCGACGCCGAGGCACTGAAAAAGGCCGATGTGGATTTCAATGTGTCGCTGGTGCTGGGCGGGCAGATTCGCGGCGAAGCCATGCGCCTGTTTCAGGTGTATCTGGCGGGCAACTTCATTGAGGCCACCGACGAGACGCCCTACTTCCAGCTCGGCGAATCCAAATACGGCAAGCCCGTGCTCGACCGGGTGCTGACGCCCGAAACCCCGCTGTCCGAGGCCGCCAAATGCGCGCTGGTGTCGATGGACTCAACCATCAAGTCCAACCTGACCGTCGGCCTGCCGCTGGACCTGGTGGTCTATGAAGTGGATACGTTCAAAAGTGACAAGATCGTCTGCATCGATCACGACAACCCCTACTACCAGATGGTGCACAACAGCTGGGGGCAAAAGCTGCGCCAGGTGTTCGACAGCATTGAAGACCCGGTGTGGGACGACGCGCATACTGACATTCCCCTGAAAATGCCAACCAGCCGCCACGAAGCGCTCAAGAAAATCACGACGCCCGAGGAAAAACTGATTTAGACCGTTCACCCCAGGGGCCAAACCTGCCACTCGCGCGCTACCGCGCCCTTCAAATCCGTGCCTTCCGCCTCCAAACCACTCATCATTTTTTCCCACGGCAACAGCTTTCCGGCCAGCACCTACGGCGTGCTGTTCCAGAACCTGAAAGCGCGTGGCTTTCAGGTCCGCGCGATTGAAAAATTCGGGCACGACCCGCGCTACCCGGTCACCAGCAACTGGCCTCATCTGGTGCAGCAACTGGCCGACTTCACCAGCCAGGAAGTTGAAAAATCCGGCCAGGCCGCTTTTCTGGTGGGCCACTCGCTGGGCGGGTTTTTAAGCCTGATGTGCGCCGCCCAGCACCCGGTGCTCGGCGGGCTGCCGGTGCGCGGCGTGCTGCTGATCGACGCGCCGATTCTGGGCGGCTGGCGCGCCACCGCCCTGAGCGTGGCCAAACGCGCGCAACTGTTGGGCTCCATCACCCCCGGCGCCATCAGCCGCAAACGCCGGCAGCAGTGGCTGGGCCGGGATGAAGTGCTGGCGTATTTCCGCAGCAAGAAAGCCTTTGCCAGGTGGGACGAGCAGGTGCTTCGCGACTATATCGAGCACGGCACGCACGACGCCACAACGGGGCAAGGCCAAGGCCAGCGCCTGCTGAGCTTTGATCGCGACGTGGAAACCGCCATTTACAACACCCTGCCCGACAACCTGGATCGACTGCTAAAAGCAAATCCGATCAAGTGCCCGGTCGCGTTTATCGGCGCGCGCCAGTCAAGCGAGATGAAACAGATCGGCATGGCGATGACTGAAAAAGTCACCAAAGGCCGCATCATGATGCTCGACGGCAGCCACCTTTTCCCGATGGAAAAACCGCTGGCAACGGCAGCAGCGATTGAAGCCGCGCTGCTGAATATGGCAGGCTGAGCGCCGCGCCTCAAGCCGTCCAGGTCACCAGGCCACTCCAGGCGGTGGCGAGCACCACGATGCCAAACGCGATGCGGTACCAGGCGAAGGGCTCGAAGCTGTGGCTGGCGATGTAGCGCAGCAGCCAGCGGATGCACAGCCAGGCGCTGATGAATGAAAACAGCAGCCCGACGCTAAACAGCGGCAGGTCCGCCATCGACAGCAGGTCACGTTCCTTGTACAGGCTGTAAACCCCGGCGCCGATCAGCGTCGGAATCGCCAGATAAAACGAAAAATCAGTCGCCGCCTTTCGGCTCAGCCCCAGCAGCATGCCGCCAATGATGGTGGCGCCGCTGCGGCTGGTGCCGGGAATCATGGCCAGGGTCTGCGCCAGACCGACCTTGAGCGCGTCCAGCGCCGTCATCTCTTCCACCGCATGAATGCGCGCGACTGACGGGTTGTTTTGTTGACGCCGTTCCGCCCACAAAATGATGAAGCCACCAAGGATGAAGGTGCTGGCCACCACCACCGGCGTGAACAGGTGCGCCTTGATCGCCTTGCCATACAACAAGCCGAGAATGACCGCCGGTATAAACGCAATCAGCACGTTCAGGGCAAAGCGCTGGGCCTGTTTTTCTGTGGGCAAGGCCACCACGGTGTCGCGAATTTTTTGCCAGTACACCAGAATCACGGCAATGATGGCGCCGGTCTGGATGGCGATGTCAAAGACCTTGGCTTTTTCATCGTCAAAACCCAGCAGCGCGCCTGCCAGAATCAGGTGGCCGGTGGAAGAAATCGGAAGAAATTCGGTCAAGCCCTCGACGACGCCCATGATGGCGGCTTTGATCAGCAATGCAATATCCACGTGTATTCCTTAAGACGCCGGATTATCGCCGGGCGCCTGCTTCACTCGTAGCGCAAGGCCTGGATCGGCAGCAGTTTGGACGCCCGCCGGGCCGGGTAGAAGCCAAAGAAGACGCCGACAAAGGCTGAGAAGCCCACCGCCAGCAGGATGGAACCCGCCGTCATGCTGACCTGCCAGCCAGCAAACTGCCCCACCCCCCAGGTTGCCAGCGCACCCAGCAGCACGCCGATGGCGCCGCCAATCAGGCTCAGCGTCACCGCCTCGATCAGGAACTGCGCCAGGATGTCTTCCGCGCGTGCGCCCACCGCCATGCGCAGGCCGATCTCACGGGTGCGTTCGGTCACGCTCACCAGCATGATGTTCATGATGCCGA
>CAYJMW010000053.1:22977-26802 GCA_964371235.1 uncultured Polaromonas sp. | reverse complement strand
GTGTAGCTCTCTGCCCCCCGAGGGGGCTGTTCCGCCTTGGGGCGGCCCGGCGGCGGAACTTGCGACCGCGCTCGGCAGTTCCGTTCGTCCTGAGCCTGTCGAAGGATGCCCCCATGCCAGCCTACACCTTTGAAGCGCTCACGGCCGACGGCGAAACCCGCAAGGGCGTGATTGACGCCGACACCGCGCGTGCCGCGCGCGGCCTGTTGCGGGCACAGGCGCTGGTGCCGCTGGCGGTGCATGTGGTGGGTACGGGCGGCTCCGTGGCGTCGGGCCAACCGGGTGCTTCGGGCTGGAACACCGCCCTGTGGCGACCGCGGGTTTTTAACGCCACCGCGCTGGCCATCTGGACGCGCCAGATTGCCGGTCTGGTGGTGGCGGGATTGCCGCTGGAGCGGGCCCTGACAGCGCTGGCCGATGAGGCCGAGGAGGAACCGCAGCGCAACCTGCTGGCGGCCCTGCGCTCTGAGGTCAATGCCGGGGCCAGCTTTGCCGTCGCGCTGGCGCAGTACCCGCGCGAGTTCTCCGCCACCTACTGCGCGGTGATTGGCGCGGGCGAGCAAAGCGGCAACCTGGGTCTGGTGCTCGAGCGCCTGGCCGATGACCTGGAGCAAAGCCAGGCGCTCAAATCGCAACTCATAGGCGCGGCGCTCTACCCGGCCATCGTGACGCTGGTGGCAATTGCCATCGTGATGTTTCTGCTCGGCTACGTGGTGCCCCAGGTGGCGCAGGTGTTTGCGGGCAGCAAACGGGCGCTGCCGATGCTGACGGTTGTCATGCTGGGCTTGGGCGGCTTTGTTCGCAACCAGGGCTGGCTGATCTTGCTTGCTATTATTCTAATAGCTGCTTGTGCCCGTTTAGCGTGGGCCAGTGCCACTTTTCGTTATGAATTTGACGCCGCCTGGCTGAAGCTGCCAATGCTCGGGCGGCTGGCGCGGGGCTACAACGCAGCGCGTTTTGCCAGCACGCTGGCCATGCTGGCCGCAGCCGGGGTGCCCATTCTGAAAGCCTTGCAAGCCGCGGCGGATACCTTGTCGAACCGGGCCATGCGCGCCGATGCGCTGGACGCGCTGGTGCTGGTGCGCGAAGGCGCGCCACTGGCCGCGGCGCTGGGGCAAAAGAAGCGCTTTCCGCCGCTGCTCGGCATGTTTGCCCGCCTGGGCGAACAAACCGGCCAACTGCCCACCATGCTCGAGCGCGCGGCGCGCCAGCTCGGCGCCGAAGTGCAGCGCCGCGCCATGCAATTGGCCACGATTCTGGAGCCGCTGCTGATTGTGGCGATGGGCGTGGTGGTGATGCTGATTGTGCTGGCCGTGCTGCTGCCCATCATCCAGCTCAACCAGCTTGTTCGTTAAACGCTTAAGCGGCATCACCGCCATGGTCATGCCGGTGATGCGCGTCCGGGAAGTGCGCATGACTGTGGCGCATGGCTTCGTGGCGGTGGCGATGTGAATGCTGGCCCACAAACGCAGGGTTGTGTTCATGCAGATGGTGCCCATCGTCGGACGGATGCGCATGCCAGTGTTCGTGTTCCAGCGCCTCATGCCGATGCGCATGGGCATGGTGCTCGGTCAGGTGCAGCCAGAGGCCGAACGCCATCAACGCCGCTGCCGCCAGCAGTTGCCAGGTGACGGGCTCGGCCAGGAAAAGCACCGCCACCAGCGCTCCCACAAACGGCGCGGTTGAAAAATAGGCCCCGGCGCGTGATGCACCCAGGTGCCGCAAGCCCACCACAAAGAGCGCCAGGCTCACGCCATACGCCACAAAACCCACCGCCATGGCCGCCGAGAGCCTGAGCGCACCCGGCAGCGCCGCGCCCGCCATGAACGCCAGCAACAGATTGCTTGTGCCCGCCGCGAGGCCTTTGACGCAGGCAATCCACGACGCATCGGCCAGCGCAACCTTGCGCGTGAAGTTGTTGTCCAGCGCCCAGAACAGGCAGGCCAGCAGCACCGCAAGCGCAGGCCACAACTCAAGCCACAACGACGCGGCGGTCCGCGGGCCTGACAACGCCTGGGGGCCGGGCCAGCTCAGCAAAAGCGCGCCCGCCACAATGGCGGCCATGCCGGCGGCAATACGCCTGTCAACGTTTTCCCTGAACAGGCTCCAGGCCAAAAGCGCCGTCAACACCGCTTCGGCGTTGAGGAGCAAGGCCGCATGACTGGCAGGCAGCGCCGACAGGCCAAACATCAGAAGCACCGGCGCAATGCCACCGCCGCAGAGCACCGCAGCCACCAGCCAGCGCATTTCCCCCGGATTCAGTCGCGGTCGGGGCGCACCGCGCAGCCAGCGGTAAATTGCCAGGCCGATGCCCGATCCGAGATAAAGCAGCCCGGCAAGCATCCACGGGCTGACCTCGTCGAGCAGCCATTTGGCCAGCGGTGTTCCCGCCCCAAACAAAAAGGCCGAAGCGAAAGCCGCCAAAATACCTGGTTTCATGAATCGCCAAAGCGGGTTAAACAGCCATTGTGCATGTCAGGCTGCAACAAGCACAAGCGCGATGGCCCGCCGCTTGCCAACTGCCGCGTGCTATGGTTCAGCCATGCCCAAGACCCTGCGCTACACCCTGCTCTCGCTGCGCGATCTGGCGGTTTCGGTCGGCCCCTTCATTGTGCTGGCCGTCACCCTGCTGGTGCTGGCCTATTGGTGGCTGGACCCGAATCCGCCCAGGCGCGTCACGCTGGCCACCGGCCCGGCGCAAAGCGCCTATGAAGAGTTCGGCAAGCGCTACGCGCGCATTCTCGCCAAAGACGGCATATCGGTCGTGTTAATGCCTTCCGAAGGATCGGCCGCCAATTTGCAGTTGCTGCGTGAAGGCAAGGCAGACCTGGGATTTGTGCAAGGCGGAACCAGCGACGCCAATCTACCGGGCGATGACAAGCTTGAATCGCTGGGCAGCCTGTTTCTGGAACCGGTGTGGCTGTTTTATCGCGGGACGGCCACGTTGAGCAGCCTGACGCAGCTCGAAGGCCTGCGCGTCAACGTGGGCACACCCGGCAGCGGCGTTCCCAACCTGATGGACCGCCTGCTGCAAAGCAACCGCATAGACAGCAGCACCCTGAAAATTTCCCGGCTGGAGCAAACGCCCGCCACCGTCGCGTTTTTAGGCGGCGAGCTCGACGCCATCGTGTTTGCCTCGGCCCCCGAATCGCTGATGGTGCAGATGCTGCTGCAAACACCGGGCGTCAAACTGATGGACTTTGCGCAAAGCGAAGCCTATTCGCGCCGCTTCGCCTTTTTGAGCCCGGCCGTGCTGCCGCGTGGCGTGGTCGATCTGGCGGCCGACATTCCGCCGCAAGACGTGCATCTGGTCGCGCCCACCACCACCCTGCTCACGCGCGCCGGCACGCACCCGGCGCTGCTGCAACTGTTCGCCCTGGCCGGCAACGAAATTCATGGCAGCGCCGGCTGGTTCAAGCATGCCCGCGAATACCCCAGCATGGCCAACAACGAGCTGCCCATTTCAGCCGAAGCCGTGCGCAGCATCAAAAACGACAAGCCGTTTTTACAGCGCTACCTGAACTTCTGGCTCGCCAACCTGGTCGAGCGCATGTGGCTGGTGATGGGCATCATCATCGCGGTGCTGCTGCCGCTGTCGCGCATCGTGCCGCCGCTCTACGAGTTTCGCGTGCGCTCGCGCATCTTCAGGTGGTACGGCCAGTTGCGGGACATTGAAAACCGCATTGAAGACAGCGGCGACAACAGCGCCCTGCTCGAAGAACTGGGCAATCTGGAAAGCCGCGCCGAAAAGATCAGCGTGCCGCTGTCGTACACCGACGAGCTGTACGCGCTGCGCAGCTATATCGAGCTGGTGCGGCAGAAACT
>CAYJMW010000053.1:1269-22877 GCA_964371235.1 uncultured Polaromonas sp. | reverse complement strand
ACACCGACGAGCTGTACGCGCTGCGCAGCTATATCGAGCTGGTGCGGCAGAAACTACAAAGGCACTAGTGCAGTGTTGCACGCTTTCTGGAACATAAAAACGCGTCTTTTCCTGCCTGGCGTCGTTGTTCGTCGTTGTCATAGCTACAGTTATGCCGCCTCCTCTCGCCTAGCCAGACAGAAAAATCCATCGTTTTTATTTGTTCCATCAAGCATGCAACACTGCACTAGCGGATTTTCTTGAATACCGGTTTTCGGCCTGTTCTGTTGAAAATCAGAATTCAAAAATCAGCAGTGACGCACTGAAACTTCTTTTGCGCTGTTTTTCAATGACTGCTTGAGATTTTTTAGTCGAATATCCCCCGTCCGACCTTCTTCACATTGCTACTGATTGATACAGATCAATTGCAGGCCCCCCGGATCGCATAATGATGCTCTGCTGATATGCAGAAGAAGAGAAAGGGTCGCCATGGCACGCGCTTCCACCATCCACAAGACCGACTCCGACTTGCACGTACTGCCGAACTGGGCGGACTACGAGAAAGTCCGTGCCGAGTTCTCGTGGGAAAAAGTACGGAAGGAGTTGACAGGCCTGCCGGGTGGAGGTCTCAACATTGCGTTTGAGGCCATTGAACGCCATGCACGAGGGGCCTGGCGGGACCATGTAGCGTTTCGATTTCTGGGCGCTGGGCCTGATCGTTCCGTCACGTACCACGAACTCTCAGTCCTCACCAACCGCTTCGCCAATCTTCTTGAAAATCTCGGCATCGGCAAGGGCGACCGGCTGTTCATTCTCCTGGGCCGCATTCCCGAACTCTACATTTCGGTCCTGGGCAGCCTGAAAAACGGCACAGTGGCTTGTCCGCTTTTTTCCGCCTTCGGCCCGGAGCCGATTGCCACGCGGCTAACCTTGGGGGACGCCAGGGTACTTGTCACGACCGCGCAACTTTATCGCCGAAAAGTGGAAAAAATCCGCGACCGCTTGCCAGGCTTGCGGCATGTTCTACTGGTGCCGGAACCCGGTGAGCCATCCGCCGACATCCCCGGCACACTGGATTTGAGCCGCCTGATGGCAGAGTCGTCAGACGAATTCGAGACCGTGGCGACGCAGGCCGAGGATATGGCCCTGCTGCATTTCACCAGCGGCACCACAGGATCGCCGAAGGGTGCAGTCCATGTACACGATGCGGTGGCAACACACTGGGCTACCGGCAAGTTTGCTCTGGATCTTCATCCGGACGATACTTACTGGTGTACCGCCGACCCGGGATGGGTGACGGGCACCTCGTACGGCATCATCGCGCCGCTGCTGCACGGCGTGACATCGATTGTGGACGAAGCCGATTTTGATGCCGAGCGGTGGTATCGCATCCTCCAGCAGCAGCAGGTCACCGTCTGGTATACCGCGCCGACCGCCGTCAGAATGCTGATGAAAGCCGGCGGGGAAATTGCCAGGAAATATTCATTTCCCAGGCTTCGCTTCATCGCCAGCGTTGGCGAACCGCTCAACCCGGAAGCGGTCTGGTGGGGCAAGGAAACTTTGGGATTGCCCATTCACGACAACTGGTGGCAGACTGAAACCGGAGGCATCATGATCGCCAACACGCCGGCTTTTGACATCAAACCCGGATCGATGGGCCGGCCGCTGCCGGGCATCGACGCGTTCATCGTTTCCCGGGGTGAACAGGGAAACGTTCACGTCGTTGAGGCGCCCGATACCAAGGGCGAACTGGCATTGAAGCGCGGCTGGCCATCGATGTTTCGCGGCTATCTGAACAACGAGGAGCGCTACCGGAAATGCTTCGCCGGCGATTTGTATCTGACCGGCGATTTGGCCACGCGCGACGAAGACGGCTATTTCTGGTTCATCGGGCGTACTGACGACGTCATCAAGTCGTCCGGCCACCTGATCGGTCCGTTCGAAGTCGAGAGCGCCCTGATGGAACACCCGGCGGTGGCCGAAGCCGGCGTCATCGGCAAGCCCGACGAAACTGCCGGTGAAGTGGTCAAGGCATTCGTCTCGCTGAAAACCGGCTATCAGCCATCGGAGTCCCTGCGCATGGAATTGCTGGGTCATGCCCGCAAGCGCCTGGGTGCCGCCGTGGCTCCGAAGGAAATCGATTTCCTGCCGACGCTGCCCAGGACGAGAAGCGGAAAGATCATGCGCAGACTGTTGAAAGCGCGGGAATTGGGTCTGCCGGAAGGCGACACCTCGACGCTGGAGGGGCAGGCATGAAAAAATATCAAGCCCCCTCCGCCTCCCTGGGAGCCGCCAACATGAGCGTGCCTTACGACAAATCCTTGTCCATATCCCTGCTCACCGACATGCTGCGCATACGCCGGATGGAGGAAAAATCGGCTGAGCTTTACGGTGCCGAAAAAATTCGCGGTTTCCTGCACTTGTATATCGGCGAAGAAGCCGTCGCAGTGGGAGCGCAGCGTGCCCTCTCTCCTGAGGACAACATTGTGGCCACCTACCGGGAACACGGCCACGCCCTGGTACGCGGCGTGTCCATGAACGCCATCATGGCCGAGATGTTCGGCAAGCAGGATGGCTGTTCGCACGGACGCGGTGGCTCCATGCATATCTTCGATCGCAGCAAGCACTTCTTTGGCGGCAATGCGATCGTTGGTGGCGGGCTGCCGCTTGCCGTGGGCCTGGCGCTGGCCGACAGGATGCAAAACATTCCGCGCGTGAATGCCTGCTTCTTCGGCGAGGGTGCTATTGCAGAGGGTGCCTTCCATGAATCGATGAACCTGGCCGCATTGTGGCAACTGCCGGTGCTTTTTCTTTGCGAGAACAACCTCTACGCGATGGGCACGGCGCTGGCGCGTTCCGAGTCGCAGACGGATCTCTGCATCAAGGCCGCCAGTTACAACATGCCCACCACCCGCGCCGACGGCATGGACGTCGTAGCGGTTCACGAAGCAGCCAGGCTGGCCGCGCAACATGTACGCGCCGGCAAGGGGCCCTTCTTTGTCGAATTCCAGACCTACCGGTTTCGTCCGCACTCAATGTTCGATCCGGATCTTTATCGGGACAAGGCCGAAATCGAAGCCTGGAAAAAACGCGGACCGATCCACACCTTTTCTGCCCGGCTGAAGGCAGAGAACAAGCTGACCGAAACGGAATTCCTTGAAATTGACGCGAAGGTCAATCAGGAAGTGCAGGCAGCGGTCGCCTTCGCCGAAGCGTCGGAATGGGAGCCGCTTGAAGCGCTGACCCGGGATGTTTACTCGCCGGAGCTGCGGCCATGAAAATGAGTTACCGGGAAGCGTTGCGCCAGGCCATGCGCGAGGCGCTGATGGCGGACCCGCGCGTATTCCTGATGGGCGAAGACGTCGGCAAATACGGCGGCACCTATGCCGTCTCGAAAGGCTTTATGGAGGAATTCGGTCCCGAGCGGATCCGCGACACGCCGCTCTCCGAACTGGGTTTCGTCGGTGCCGGTATCGGAGCGGCTTTGGGGGGCATGCGCCCAATCGTGGAGATCATGACCATCAACTTCAGCCTGCTGGCGCTCGACCAGATCGTGAACACCGCTGCAACGCTGCGCCACATGTCGGGCGGCCAGTTCAATGTGCCGATCGTGATCAGAATGGCCACCGGCGCCGGCCGCCAACTGGCCGCGCAACACTCACACAGCCTGGAGGGCTGGTACGCGCATATTCCCGGCATCAAGGTGCTGGCACCGGCAACGGTCGCCGACGCGTACGGCATGCTGGCTCCCGCGCTGGCGGATCCCGACCCGGTCATCATTTTTGAACATGCCCAGTTGTACAACATCGAGGCTGATATTGACCCTCAGGCCTGCGACATCCGCTCAGCCGCGGTGCGCCGCAAGGGTGCCGATGTGAGTCTCATCACGTATGGCGGCAGCCTGCCAAAAACGCTCCAGGCCGCTGAACAACTTGCCACGCAAGGCATTGACGCCGAGGTGGTCGATCTGAGGGTCTTGCGGCCACTGGATACGCAAACCCTGCTCGCCTCCGTCCGGAAAACACACCGTGCGCTCGTCGTCGATGAGGGCTGGAAAACCGGCAGCCTGTCGGCGGAAATCATGGCCAGCATCATGGAGAACGCTTTTTACGACCTCGATGCACCCCTGGCCCGCGTTTGCAGCGCAGAGGTGCCTATTCCCTATGCCCGGCACATGGAAGAAGCAGCGCTGCCGCAAGCACACACCATTGCCGCAGCCGCGAAACAACTGATGGGCAAAGCATGATCCTAGATTCCTCAGTTGACCGCTTTGATTTTTCAATAAGTTCTTATGAGTATTGACTTTTTTAGCGTCGACGCAGTTCGCCGTTTGGGTGAGAGCGCTACGCGCCCGATTGAGCCACTGGCAACGCGCCCGGGGTCGTTGCTCCGCCTCGCAGGCAGTAGCCTGCAGCGTTGTCGCGCCTACCCGGCCACGCCGCCAGCGGCCCACTCGGGCGCGTCCAACTGAGGAATCTAGGATGATCGAATTCAAGTTGCCCTCTCTCGGCGCCGACATGGACAAGGGCACGCTGCTGCAATGGAATATCGGACCCGGGGACGCCGTCAAGCGCGGCCAGATCGTCGCCGTCGTGGATACTTCGAAAGCGGCTGTTGACGTGGAAAGCTGGCAGGAAGGCGTCGTGTTCGAGCTTATGGTGCAGCCCGGCGAAACCGTAGCGGTCGGCACCGTGCTCGCCACACTGCTGGAAGCCGGCGAGTCCCCGGAAACGGTGAAACGGACAATACCGTCAGCCAGAACGCCCGATGTTTCCGTCACACCCGCGCCTGTGCCTCCCGCCGCTCGCCCGGCTGACCTTTCCACGGTGCCCATCGCCACATCCGAGCGGCGCAGGGTATCGCCGGCGGCACGCAGGCATGCCCAGGAGCACGGCATCGACATCGAGGCCGTGGTCGGCACAGGCCCCGGCGGCGCTGTGACCTTGCAGGACGTCCAACAGTCCGCCGAATTGCCGACCCAAGCGCAGGCGGCCGCAGCGACTGACAAGCAGGCCCAGATGCGCAAGGCCATCGCGTCAACCATGAGCCGCTCCAAGCGGGAGATTCCGCACTACTATTTGAGCGAGGTCGTGCCGATGCGCAGGGCGCAGGAGTGGCTGACAGCCACCAACGAAAAACGCAGCATCACCGAGCGGCTGTTGATGGCCACGCTTCAACTCAAGGCAGTGGCCATGGCGCTGAAAAAGTACCCGGATATGAATGGTTTCTATCTGAACGGTATCCATCAGCCGTCCCAGGCCATCCATATCGGTGTGGCGATATCACTGCGGCAGGGAGGACTCATCGCGCCGGCGATCCATGAAGTTGCGGCGAAGTCACTGGATCAACTCATGCGCGACCTCACCGACCTCGTCAGGCGGGCGCGCGCCGGATCGCTGCGCAGCTCCGAAATGTCGGACCCGACCATGACCGTCACCAATCTGGGCGAACAGGGCGTGGATGCCGTCTTTGGCGTGATTTACCCGCCGCAGGTCGCATTGGTCGGATTCGGCAGAATTCATGACATGCCGTGGGTGACAGACGGCGCACTAGGAGTGATGCCGGCCATGACGGCGAGCCTTGCCGCCGACCATCGGGTCTCCGACGGCCATTATGGAGCGCTGTTCCTCGCCGAAGTCCGCGAGCAACTGCAGCGTCCTGAACAACTCTGACTGACGAAGGAACGATGAAACAGCAAGAACTCCTGGCCACTGTGGTCGCCACACTCAAATCCATCGCACCGGAGGTGGAAGAGAACGATCTTGTCGCCGATCAGCCGCTGCGCAGCCAGGTGGACCTCGACTCGATGGACTGGCTCAACTTTCTCATCGGCCTGCATCACAAACTGAAGATCGATATTCCGGAATCCGATTACGCCAGGTTGCGCACGCTGAACGATCTGCTGGACTATCTGCGCGCCAAAGTGACGTGATGGAATACATGCAGCAGCACGCACCCGGCGCTGATGCAACGCTACCTCCCGTTTTGGGTGACCTACCTGGTCGAGCGCATGTGGCTATGACGCGGGCGCAAGCTGCCGGTAGACCTCTTGCGAGACGCGCATCAATTCCTGGCGATCAACGCCGCCCGACAAGGCATAACCAAAGTTCTTGTCCACCCAGTAAAAAACGTTGACTGCGCCATCCTGGCCGAACTTGAAGGCGGTTTCCTGCCCGGCGGCTTCGCGCGTGACGTACAGGGTCAGCCGCTGGCCACCGGCAGTGGTGTACATGAACTGCGCCACCGGCCCCTTGTCACCGGGCAACAGACGACCCCCCACCAGGTCGTAGCCCAAGGCGCTCAGCGCGGGCGGATGCACGGGTGTTCCGATCCGTTTGGTCAGCCAGGTCACCAGAGCCTGCTCCTGGTCCGCGCCCACTTCCACCGGGCGGCGCGCGTCCGGGCTATAGACCACATGAGCCACCGCTGCGCGATGCGCAAAGCCCGTCAAACGGCCGGAATTGACAGACGCAAGACGCGTGGCATCGCTGTCCAGCGCGCCACGAACAAACCAGGCCGAGCTGGCGCTGACCACGGCCAGCGCAATACCCGCCGCCAGTCCGCGCCACGGCCATGCCGTGGCCTCTGGTTTCAAGGGCAGGCGAAGGGGCAGCGGCTCCCGCAGCACGGGATCAAGCCACGCCTGAAGCAACTCGTTCTGGCGCTGCCATGCCAGCACACGCTGGCGTTCGTCGGGGCGGCTGGCCATAAACTGCTCGATCTCAACGCGGCGCGGCGCAGGCAATTGCCGGTCCACATACGCGTGCAGATCGGCTTCGGTGATGGGTTTGATGTGGTCCATGATTTATTTGACGCGCTGGATTTTGCTGACCACTTCGCGTCCCTCCATTTCAGCGCGCAAACGCTCACGCGCCCTTGAAAGGCGAGACATCACCGTGCCCACGGGCACGCCAAGCGCGCCGGCCACCTGCTGGTAGCTCAGCTCTTCAACGCCCACCATCAGCAACACTTCGCGCTGCTCACGCGGCAGCCGCTGCAGCAAGCGGTCGAGGTCACGCAGCTCAAGCCGGTCGGTCTGCGTGGCGCGCTCTGGCAACTCCGGCACCTCGTCGCCCGCGTTGTCTTCGGGGCGCGAGCGCTGCGCCCGGATGCGGTCAACAAAGGCGTTGTGCATGATGCCGAACATCCAGGCGCGGATCTCGCCGCGCTTTTGCCACATCGAAAAGCGGCTCCACGCACGCTCCAGCGTGTCTTGCACCAGGTCATCGGCGCGATCGCGGTCGGCAGTCAGCCCGCGCGCATAACGGCGCAGGCTGGGAATGCAGGCAACAATATCGGCTTCGTTCCGGGCGCGCATGAATCTTTCAGGGTTGCAGCAACAGTCTGACAGGAATGCGAACCCGGCGCTTGGGCGTCAAGGCTTGACGACGTGCCACACATCCTTGAACTTGTCGCCCGTCATGTCACCAGGCTTCTTGTCCGAAGCATAAAGGTACACCGGTTTGCCCTTATAGGCCCACTGTTTGGCGCCGTCGTCACGCGTCACGATGCTCATGTCGCCTTCAGGCTTGGCATTCGCATCGGCCATGACGGCGGGCCACAAGGTTAAACAGGGGCCGTTGCAGGTGCTTTTGCCGCTGCCTGCCACATCCTTGTCAAAGGTATAGACCGTCATGCCTGCGGAGTTGACCAGCACGCTGCCAGCGGGTTTGAGCATGTCAGCGTGGGCAAAAGTCGAGGCCATCGCGATGACGGAGAGGGCCAGTGTTGAAATCAAGCGGGTTTTCATGGGAATTTTCCTTGAAAGGGTTAATGAACGTTGAGGGGACACTGCGATAGACGCAAGGGTTGGGCTGTTTATTCCCGTTCAATTCAAATTCTCTGGATGTCCCCTGTTGAGGTGTGAAATGCCACGCAAATGGTGCATAGTCCGGGGCTTCACACCACAAAGGAGAAAATCATGCCCTATGCGACGTTTGGGAGCGGAATGGGGCCATTTGGCTCGCTCATGCTGTTGACAATGGCCGCGCTGGTCATTGTGCCGTTCTGGTTCATCTTTTCCAAGGCCGGCTACTCGAAGTGGTTGAGCCTCCTCATGGTGGTTCCGGTCGTCAATCTGATGGCACTGTACTTCCTTGCGTTTTCCGAGTGGCCGGGCCAGGGGAATGACAACACCTAGGCGACGAGGCTCCCGCGACTGCTTAAAGCTTCAGCCTCAGCGCCTCCAAGCCATGCAGCCAGGGAAACATCAATGAATTGAGGCTTCATTGTGAGCGAAGCTTGACATGGGACAAAGTAGGGCAGGCCCAAAGGCGGCTAGCATTTGCCTTGGAGGCCACTATGTTTGACCGAGCGATCAGAAACATCATGGAGCAGAAGAAATTTCTTACAGCTGCGCCAGAGTCAACCGTGAGCAACGCCGCCGAGTTGATGGCCAAAAGGAATGCCGGGGCGGTGCTGGTCGTCGCGAACGAGCGGCTGGTCGGCATCTTTACCGAGCGCGATGTCGTGTTCCGCGTGATCGCGAAGGGGCTGGATGCCAAAACCACGCCACTGATAGACGTGATGACCGCCGCTCCCAAGACTCTGGACCCTGGCGCGGCCTACGGCCACGCATTGCTGCTGATGCAGGAGAACAGCTTTCGTCATGTTCCGGTGGTTGAGAACGGCCGGCCCATCGGCATTGTCTCGGCCCGCAATGCGATGGACCCGGAACTGGAAGAATTCGTGTCGGACGAACGGCGGCGGGAACACTATCGCTAGCGTGGGCGCTCTTGTCAGAGTTTCAGTCCCAACGCCTTCCAGCCTTCGTGGCCGAGCTTTTCCAGCGTCCTGATGTTTTCTTCGAAGATGGCGTCGGCCTCTGGAAAAGCCGCCACCGCGCGCTCAACGCTTTCCTCGCGCAGCAAATGCAGGATGGCAAACGGCGCGCGGTTGGTGTAGTTGCCGATATCGTCCGGCCCGGTGCCGTCAAACTGGAACCGCGGGTGAAAACTGGCGAGTTGCACCACGCCGTCGAGCCCGTGCTCGCTCACCACGCCTTCGGCAAGCTCCAGAAAATCATTGAAGTCGAGGAAATCCTCAAACAGTGTGGGGTGAATCAGCAGCGTGGTCTCTGTCTCTTCGGCGGGCGTGGCCATGAGCAGATCCAGCTCGCGATCCAGCTCTTCGAGCAGGTCGTCGGCATGGCGAGCGTGGCTGACCACCAGGCGCACCTGGTTCTTCACGTACACGGCCTTGGCAAACGGGCACAGGTTCAACCCGATCACGGCTTTTTCAAGCCACAGGCGGGTTTGTTCCAGGACTTCCTGATCAGTCATGACTGGACGACTCGGGGAGGCAGAAATTGGAAAAATACCCGTTTCCGTCATCGCGAGGCCGCAGGCCGTGGCGATCCATGCATTCCGGGGGCATGGATTGCTTCACTTCGTTCGCAATGACGAACAGTTGGGACATTGACAATTTCTTGCTCCCTCAATGCAACGCCTTGAAGCGCATGCGCTTGGGCTTGGCGCCTTCTTCGCCCAGACGTTTTTTCTTGTCGGCTTCGTATTCCTGGTAGTTGCCGTCAAAGAAGGTCCACTGGCTGTCGCCTTCTGCCGCCAGTATGTGCGTGGCGATCCGGTCGAGGAACCAGCGGTCATGGCTGATGACCAGTATGGAACCGGCAAATTCGAGCAGCGCGTCTTCCAGCGCGCGCAGGGTTTCCACATCGAGGTCGTTGGTCGGCTCATCGAGCATCAGGACATTGCCGCCGGCAATCAGCGTCTTGGCCAGGTGCAGGCGTCCACGCTCACCACCCGACAAGGTGCCGACGCGCTTTTGCTGGTCGCCGCCGTTGAAGTTGAAGCGGCCCGCATAAGCGCGGCTGGGCATCTGGAACTTGCCGACGTTAAGAATGTCAAGTCCGCCTGAAATATCTTCCCAGACGGTTTTTTCATTCGCCAGGTCGTCGCGGTTCTGGTCCACGAAGGCCATCTTGACGGTGCTGCCAATCACCACTTCGCCGCTGTCTGGCAGCTCCTTGCCGGCAATCATCTTGAACAGCGTCGATTTGCCGGCGCCGTTGGGGCCGATGATGCCGACGATGGCGCCGGCCGGAATGCTGAAGCTCAGGTTGTCGATCAGCAGGCGATCACCAAACGATTTGCTCACACCCTTGAAATCGAACACCTGGCTGCCCAGACGCTCGGCCACCGGAATGAAAATCTCGTTGGTTTCCACACGCTTCTGGTATTCAAAATCCGACAGTTCCTCAAAGCGCGCGATGCGCGATTTGCTCTTGGCCTGGCGCGCCTTGGGGTTCTGGCGCACCCATTCCAGCTCTTTCTTCAGCGCTTTGGCGCGGGCTTCCTCGCCCTTTTGCTCTTGCGCCAGACGCTCGCCTTTCTGGTCGAGCCAGGAACTGTAATTGCCCTTCCAGGGTATGCCGCGGCCGCGATCGAGCTCCAGAATCCATTCGGCGGCGTTGTCAAGGAAATAGCGGTCATGGGTGATGGCCACCACGGTGCCCGGATAGCGCTGCAAGAACTGCTCCAGCCAATCGACCGATTCGGCATCCAGGTGGTTGGTGGGCTCGTCGAGCAGCAGCATGTCGGGCTTGGACAGCAGCAGGCGGCACAGCGCGACGCGGCGTTTCTCACCGCCCGAGAGCACCGCAATGCTGGCATCCCAGGGCGGCAGGCGCAGCGCGTCAGCGGCAATCTCAAGCTGGTGCTCGGAATCGGTGCCCGAGGTTGCAATGATGGCTTCCAGGCGAGCCTGCTCTGCGGCCAGCGCGTCAAAGTCGGCATCGGGTTCGCCGTAGGCGGTGTACACCGCTTCGAGCTGGGCCCTGGCGGCAAAAACCGCGCCCATGCCCGCTTCAATGCTCTCGCGCACGCTGTGCGCGGGGTCAAGCTGGGGTTCCTGCGGCAGGTAGCCGATGTTCAGACCCTGCATGGGCGTGGCTTCGCCCTCGATCTCGGCGTCCAGCCCGGCCATGATCTTGAGCAGGGTGGACTTGCCCGAGCCGTTCACGCCCAGCACGCCAATCTTGGCGCCCGGGAAAAAACTCAAGGAAACGTCCTTGAGAATCTGTTTTTTGGGCGGCACGATTTTGCCGACCTTGTTCATGGTAAATACGTACTGGGCCATCAGGATTACTTTGATAAAAAAAGAAAAAACAGCGCAAAAAAACAGACTGCATGCCGCCTGGTGACAGGATTTTCAAAGGCTTTTGCAGGTCTCTTTGCAAACGAAAAGCACACGCCGTAGCTTGGGGAGCCGGCGCCTCAATTCAAGGCGTGTTTCTGGCGTGAATACCTCAATTATCGTTCCGTGCGACAATACCCGGGTTGCTGGCTCCAGTTGCCTTCAATATTTGGGCTCTTCGCGGGAATTACTTTGCTGTCGTTACCCGCGATGTCAAACATGATGTTTATGGCCCGACTTTCTGACCCCATCTGCCTTTGACTGGCGGGTTGCCTTCAAACAGGGCGCCCAACAGGCTGATCCAAAGCGCCCCAGGGCGCATCACCATGACATTTGAAAAATTGAATTTGGCCCCGGCCATTCTTAAAGCCGTGCTTGAACAAGGCTACACCACGCCCACGCCAATCCAGGCGCAGGCCATTCCCGCCGTGCTCGCGGGCGGCGACCTGCTCGGCGGCGCCCAGACCGGCACCGGCAAGACGGCCGCATTCGTGCTGCCCATGCTGCAGCGCCTCTCCACCGAACCCCGCCTGACCAACCGGCGCGGCGTCAACGCGGTGCGCGCCCTCATCATGACACCCACGCGCGAACTGGCCGCCCAGGTGGAAGAAAGCGTTCGCACTTACGGCAAATATGTGGACCTCACCTCGATGGTGATGTTTGGCGGTGTCGGCATGGGCGCGCAAATTGAAAAACTGCGCCGCGGCGTGGACATTCTGGTGGCCACCCCCGGCCGCCTGCTCGACCATGCGGGCCAGGGCACACTGGACCTGAGCCAGGTGCAAATCCTGGTGCTCGACGAAGCCGATCGCATGCTCGACATGGGATTTATCCACGACATCAAGAAGGTGCTGGCGCTGGTGCCCAAACAAAAGCAGTCGCTGCTGTTCAGCGCGACCTTCAGCGACGAGATTCGCGAACTGGCCAGTGGCCTGCTGAAAAATCCGGAAAGCATCCAGGTCACGCCGCGCAACACCACGGTGCAAAGCATCACGCAGACCATTCACCCGGTGGGCCGCAGCAAAAAGAAAGCGCTTCTCACGCACATCATCAGCGAGCAAAACTGGAGCCAGGTGCTGGTGTTCACGCGCACCAAGTTTGGCGCCAACAATGTGGCCGAGCACCTGTGCAAAAACGGCATTCAGGCCATGGCGCTGCATGGCAACAAGAGCCAGACCGCGCGCACGCAGGCTCTGCAGGGCTTCAAGAGCGGCGACATCCGCGCGCTGGTGGCCACCGACATCGCCGCGCGCGGTATCGACATTGACGAGTTGCCGCATGTGGTGAACTACGAAATTCCCAACGTCAGCGAAGACTATGTGCACCGCATCGGCCGCACCGGGCGCGCCGGCAACAGCGGCCAGGCGGTGAGCCTGGTGTGCCTGGACGAAGAAGGCTTCATGCAGGACATCGAACGCTATACCCGGCAGAACATCGAAAAAATCGTGGTTCCCGGTTTTGAAGCCGAGCCCGGCGAAAGGGCCGAACCACTGGCCATGGGGCGCCAGACCATCTGGGGCGGCCTGGGCAAGCCGCCCAGCCGCGACGTGATGCAGGCAGCGGCCAAGGCCGCGCGCAGCGAAATGATGACACGCATCCGCGAGACCAAGGGCGCCCAGCCCGGGCGCAGCAGCGCTGGCGCTCGTAGCGCCAGCGGGGCAGGTCATGGCGGCGGTAACGGCGGCGGTCGTGGCTGCGGCCCGGCAAGCGGAGGCAATGGCGGCGGCGCGCGCCGCAATCCGGCACAACCGGGTTCATCGGGCCAGCCGCGCCACAATGATGGCTATGCACAAGCGCCCAGGCGCGATGCCCAGCCGCGCAATGAATCCCGAGGGGAGCCACGCAATGACTTCGACAACCAGCAGCCCGCCAGCCACGCCTCTTCCGGATTCCCCTCTTCCGGCCAACCCACCAGCAACCGCGGCAACTTCCGTGGCAGCCGCTCCGGCGGCGGCGCGGGCGGCGCTGGTGGCCGGAGCAACGGGCCTCGTCGGTCGGGCGGTCCTGGCTCGTTTACTGGCCGATAAAAGCTACGAGGCGGTTCACTGCGTGGGCCGCCGCGCGCCAGCGCAACAGGGCCCAGGGCTGGTGCTGCACCTTGTGGATTCGTTCAACAACTTTGCGGCGCCGCCGGTCGATGATGTGTTCATTGCGCTGGGCACCACGATCAAGGTGGCGGGCAGCCGCGAAGCCTTCAGGGCGGTGGATCTTGATGCCGTTGTTGCGCTGGCGCGAGCCGGTCGGGCCGCCGGCGCCACCCGCCTGGGTGTCATCAGCGCCATGGGGGCCGACAGCCACTCAACGGTTTTTTACAATCGCGTCAAAGGCGAGATGGAGGCGGCCGTGGCTAATCTTGGTTTTGCAACCGTGGTGATCGCGCGCCCTTCCCTGCTCACCGGCGACCGGGCTTCGCTCAATCAGGCGAAGCGCCCTGGCGAACAATGGGCGTTGCGCGCGGCCCAATGGCTAAGCCCGCTGATTCCGGCCAACTTGCGCCCGATTGACGCGGGCCAGGTAGCGCGGGCGCTGGTCAGCACGCTACAGACCGCAGGCCCGGGGCGCCACGTGCTGCTGTCGGGTGATTTGCGCCTCACTCACCAATCCATATAACGTTTTAACGCCTTAGCCCAGGCGGAACCTTCGCATACTGCTATTATTTTAATAGCAGCCCGGCAACCACAGGCACTTCGCTGCTACCATCCGGCCATGAACTCCAACGCTTCAAAAATCTCGTTCGGACTGGCGGACCGCGTCTGCATAGTCACCGGCGGTGCGCAGGGCATTGGCGAGGCCTGCATCCGCCGCTTTGCACGCGAGGGCGCCAAGCTCGTCATTGCCGACATTGACGACGCCCGCGGCGCGGCGCTGGCGCGCGAACTCGGCGGCCTGTACGTGCATTGCGACGTGGGCGACAAGGCGCAGGTCGATGCGCTGGTGGCCCGGGCCATGGGCGCGCACGGCCGCATCGATGTATTGGTCAACAACGCGGGTATCTTCAAGGCCGCCGATTTCCTGGACGTCACCGAAGCCGACTTTGACGCCGTCTTGCGCGTCAACCTCAAGGGTTCGTTTCTGGTGGGCCAGGCGGTGGCACGCGAAATGGCCAGGGCCGAAGCAAGACAGGGCATCGGCGGGTTCGCCTCGCGGGGCAGCATCATCAACATGAGCTCGGTCAACGCCGTGCTGACCATTCCCACGATTGCCAGCTACAACGTCAGCAAGGGCGGCATCAACCAGCTCACGCGCGTGATGGCACTGGCGCTGGCCGACAAGGGCGTGCGTGTGAACGCCGTGGCGCCCGGCACGATTGCCACCGAACTGGCCGCCAAAGCAGTACTCACCAGCGATGAAGCCAGGGCCAGGATCATGAGCCGCACACCCATGAAGCGCCTGGGTGAACCCTCGGAGATCGCCGACACCGTAGCCTATCTGGCGAGCGACGCGGCCAGCTACATCACCGGCGAAATCGTGGTGGTCGATGGCGGGCGCATGACGCTCAATTACACCGTGGCGGTGTAGCCAGGCAGGCGGCTCCCGTCTGCCCTTTTGCAGGGGCCGATCAATTCTGGCAGGCGAGCAAAGCGTCGCTTGCCGGCGTTGCCATCATGGGAAGAAGCGTTGGCGTCAGCGATTTGAGCAGTTGCACCGTGAGCCCGCTGGTGAACTTGTAGTCGGCAGCGTAGGGCTCATGAACGTAGGCCGTCATGGTGCCAAAGAAGCGATCACCGATCAGGAACACAAAGGTGGCGGATCGGTTCACCGCGCGCGAGGAAACCAGTTTTCCGCCCGGCGCATAGACTTCGAAGCGATGGTCGCCGGTGCCGGTTTTGCCGCCAATTTCCACCCTTTTGCCATCCGCCTGCAACAAGCCGCCCTTGAGCCGTCTGGCCGTGCCGCCCTCGACGACGCCAATCAGCGAACGGCGCACCAGGTCCGCGAGCGCTTCGGGCAAGAGCCGCTCCGCCGCAGCCCCACCATGTTTAAAGTGGGTTTCATAGGGCGTTGCCTGGGCAAATTCCAGGCTTTGCAGTTTTCTGAGTGGCAAGCGCATGCCCTTGTTGACGATGATCCCCATCAACTCCGCCAGCGCGGCCGGCCGGTCGCCCGAGGCGCCCAGTGCGCTGGCGTACGAAGGGGTGAGCGATTCGAACGGGTAACCGAGCCGCTGCCAGGCGCGGCCAATCTCCAGAAACGCTTCGAGTTCAAGCATTTGCCGGATGCGTTTGTCCTGCTTGCCCTTGTCGCGGGCCTTGAACAGCCAGACGTAAGCGGCCTGGCGCGCGTCGCGGCCTGCCTCCAGCGTCTGCGTCAAGGTTGCCTGCGGATGCTCGCGCAGGAAGCCAACCAGCCACAACTCCAGCGGGTGAACGCCAGCGATGTAGCCCCGGTCGGCCAGGGAGAATTTGTCTTGCCCGTACTTCTCATAGAGCGCCTGCAAGCTGTTGTCAGGCAGACCTTCCCCGGGCATCTGTTCATGCATGAGGGCCTTGAAGCGTTCCATATCCGCGCCCGGCTCTATGCTGCGAAACACCGCCGCAAGCCGCGCCGGCGTCGGACGCAGGTTTTCCAGTAACAGGTCCTGCGCCTCCTGCGCTGCCATGCCCTGGTATTTTTTGTAGAAGCGGATCATGAACTGGCGCCCCTCCTTGTCGGCAAAACGCGCAAGTACCTCTTGCCGCCGGGCCACTCCCTGAGCCTTGAGCGCTTCGGAACCGGCGTCGGCCCGCTTGAATTCGTAGTGCCGCACCAGATCCCGCATGAGCCGAACAAAAACCAGGTTTACCGATTGCTGGAAGCCTTCGCGTACCGTCATCACCTGGTAGTTTTCCGCGGCTTCGAAATTTGAAAAGGTCTGCAGCCCGCCTCCGGTGGCGAACACCTCCGCCGGACTGCCCGAGTAGCGCCGCTCCATCGCGGCCTCCAGCATCGCCGGCAAAGCGCGATCGCCGGCACGGGCCAGATAGTCGAGCGCCCAGCGCGTCAGTACGTTCTCTTTTTCCACCGGCGTCTGGGCCAGTTCCTTTGGCGTCATGCCGCTGAAATGCTGATGCAGATCGGCAATGATTTCGAGGTAGGTAATGAGCGTGCGCAGCTTGGCGGTGGAGCCCAGATTGAGCCGGGCGCCCCGGTTGATGTCGAAGGGTTGATCAAAATTGTCGGTTTGCACACGCAGCAGATTGGCGCCACCGCGTTGCTCGAACAGCGTGAAGCTGTAGATCAGCTTGCCCGTATCATCACCGGCGCTGAGCATGTTGTGACCATACAGTCCAGCCGCTTTTGCGTTGGCGGGCTGCTTGAGTTGCCGCAGCAGCGTCGTCACCTGGCGTTGCATGTCGCCATTGAGCGTTGTGGCCGCGCTGAGATCGAGGCGATCCAGATCGTAAAGCTTGTCAACGTCCAAAAGATCAGAAAGATCAGCGCGCAACGCTGTCACCGCCTTGCGTGTGACAAATGAAACAACTGGCGCGCTGGCCGGCTGGCGCTGCAGACTCAGCCTGATCGGCAAGGCCGCGTCGCGCAGCGCGGCCGGAATGATTCCCGCCGCGGCCAGCAGCCGCAAATGGCTGTCGGTCAGCTCTGCCAGATCCGCGGCACCGGCTGTTTTGTCCCGCAGGTAGTAAGATGGCCGGCGTTGCGCGATCATGAGCGACAGCGCCTGCTTGAATGCCTCGGCCCGCCGCCGCAGCGGCTCGCCTTCCGAAGCGCTGGCGTCGCTGTTCAGGAGCTGATTGACCTCGGTAAAATCGCGTCCGTACCAGGCCCATAAACCATCGCCCAGGCCGTCAATCGCGCCATAACCAGGTTGAGCCGCGAGCGGAACGGTGTTCAGATAATCAAGCACAATCTGCTGGCGTGCGCCAAGCGTGTTCTCGCCGTTGAGGTAAGCCTTGACCGATGCCGATGCCATCTGCCGCAGCTTTTCCTGCGGCGACGCGGTGCGGCCTTCGGGTGAATGACGATACTTTTCGATCTGCGTGACCAGTGTGCTGCCGCCAGGCGCCGGGTGCGATTCGTCAAACACCCGCAGCACCTGGTCTGACACGGCCCGGGCAAGGCGGCTCCAGTCGAGCGCAGGATTGCGCTGCGGATAACGCTCCGTCAGCAAGTCACGGTCTTCGATAAAAAGCAGTGCGTCCACCAGCAAGCGCGGCACCGACTCAAAACGCGGATAGCGGCGTTCAGGGAAACGTTCGGCATACAGCGAATGTCTGTTGCAGTCGAGCAGCTCAAGGCCCGCCTGGCTCTTTTCCGGATAGGCCGGAGAAAGCCCCTTGTCGGTGAGTTCCGCCAGCCGTGGCGAGATGCGCGCCTGCGCTGTCACCGCGTAATCACGCGCCGTCAGGAGCTGGGTGAACGCGGGAATCGCGCTGTAGCCCAGACGTTCGTCATAGGGGCCGAATCGGGGAAAACGGATGGCCGGACTGGGTCCTGCTTCAAGCTTGAACGTCAACTCATGAGTCAGTTCAAATAGATAGCGCGCCTGCCGCTCAGAGGTGTGCAACTCGTTGTTGACGACGTATGCGGCAAACGCCAGCAGCCCCAACAGACTTGTCAGGCAGATCACCAGCAGCCACTTGCCCCAATTGTGTTGTGTCATATTTCAGGAATGGAAGGCTCCCCGGCCCGGCGCGGAAGAATTTGTTCGGAGCCGACTTTCAAGCGCTGACCCAGTGTTCAGGCGCGGCGCGCAGGGCTTGCAGCAACTGCCGCGTGGCCGGCGAATCAGGGGTTGCCTGCAGGCTTGAACGCTCCAGCGAATCGAGCAGGCGTGACAGGGTTTGCTCATGCGGCGTCAGCGGGCCGAAAAACCGTGTTCCTGCCGCGTCGGAAATCAGCACCGTGGGAAAAGTTTCCACATCCACATCACCCACCAGATCAGCCTGGTCCTCGATGTCCAGCCAGGCAAACCGGCTTGTTGGGTAGCGCGCCGCCATTTGCTCAAACACGCCGCGATAGTCGCGGCACAGGCCGCACCAGTCCGCGCACAGGCAGATGACCCAGTGAGCGGGATCAGGCGCGTCGGTATCAGGTGGGGGGAAATGAGCCATGTCAGGGATTGAATTCAAATCGGATGAATCATTATGACCAGATCAGAATGCTTTGTTTTTTATAGCGCATCACGCAGTCTTATCAAGGGCCAATGGGCTTTTTCCCATAAATTCTTGACCGATTCCGCCTTGTCGAGCAGCAGCAGCGCCATCAGCGGCTCGAGCGGGGTGGCGTCCGGGTCCGCCAGCAGCAGGTAGCGCGACTCCGCGTCGCCTTCCACGTCATTGAGCTGCCCGACCCAGTCGAGCGCCACCAGCGTCTCCAGCGCCGGCTCGAGCTGCAGCACGTCCACCTGGAGCAGTTCAGCCAGCCGCGAGGCGCTCAGCCCTTTGCGCGGCGTGCCGCGCGCCTTGTCCAGTTGCTGCAGCACCTCAATGGCCAGTTGAAAAAGCCAGCCATGGGCGCTGCCGCGGCGCGCCACACCGGCCAGCAAGCTGGGCAGATAGGCCGCGATCACCGCGCCCATCAGCACAATGACCCAGGACAGGTAAATCCACACCAGCAAAATCGGCAGCGTGGCAAACGCGCCATACACCAGCGAATAGGTCGGCACCGCGTCGAGGTAAATGGCCAGAAGCCTTTTCGCCAGTTCCAGCCCTGCCGCAACAAACAGGCCGCCTGCCCAGGCATGCGCCCACTTGACATAGGTGTTGGGCACGTAGCGATACAGCGCCGCCATGCCGCCGGCCACCAGAAAAAACTGCACGCCGTCAAGCAAAAAGCGCAAGCTCGCCGGCAAGGCGCCCACCAGGCCGCTGGAGGCCGACAGCACGTACGAGGTGAGCGCCAGACTGACCGCCAGCAGCAGCGGCCCGAGCGTGAGGGTGGCCCAGTAGATCAGCACGCGCTGCGTCAGCGGCCGCGGTTGCTTGACGCGCCAGATGCCGTTGAGCGTGCGGTCTATCGTCAAGACCAGCGCAATCGCCGTGACCAGCAGCACCGCCAGCCCGGCGATCCCCAGCTTGCTGGCCTGGCGGCTGAACTGGGTCAGATAGCCCAGCACCTGGCGGGCGATGTTGTCCGGGATCAGGCTTTGAATCAACCAGCCCTGCAGCGCGCCCTGCAACTTTGAAAACATCGGGAAGGCCGTGAAAATCGCGAGCGCCACGGTAAAAAAAGGCACCAGGGCAATCGAGGTGGTAAAGGTCAGGCTGCTGGCGGTCAGACCCATATGGTCTTCACGAAAACGGTCGCGCAGCGTCATGGCGGTGTGGCGCCACGGAAAATGGGACAAATCGCTTAACAACACTTGCAGGGACTGCGGAACTTTCATACCGGTATCATGCCATCGACAAACCCATCAACATGAACAAAGCAAACCAAATTGAAATAACGCGCTGGCTGGCCCTTGGCAGCGTGCTCGCTCTGATCGGGCTGGGTCTGGCCTGGGAGCTTTGGTTGGCGCCGATCCGCCCGGGCGGCTCATGGCTGGTCCTGAAGGTGCTGCCGCTGTGCATTCCGCTGGCCGGCATCTTGAAAAACCGCATGTACACCTACCGCTGGGTCAGCCTGCTGGTGTGGCTGTATTTCACCGAAGGCGTGGTGCGCGCCTGGAGCGACCGCCCGCCCGGCAACTACTTCGCCATGATGGAAGTTGTGCTGTGCCTGCTGCTTTTCACAGCCTGCGCCCTGCATGTGCGGGTGCGGCTTAACAAGGCGCCTGCCTCCACCGTGCCGGCCGCAGCCGGTAGCCGCCCGTGAGCACTACCCGCGAAGTCCTGCAAGCCCTGCGGCACATTGCGGGCCCCTCGCAGGTGCTGTGTGAAGGTGATCTTTCGGCGTGGGAGCTCGATTGGCGCAAACGTGCGCGCGGCAAAGCGCTGGCGGTTGTCAGGCCGGGCCGCACTGCCGAGGTCGCATCCATCGTCAAGGCCTGCGCCGCGGCCGGTGTCAGCATCGTCACGCAGGGCGGCAATACCGGGCTGGTGTGCGGCTCCACGCCCGACGCGTCGGGCCGTCAGGTGGTGCTGAGTCTGCAGCGCATGAACGCCGTGCGCGAGCTCGATCCAGCCAACCTCACCGTGACGGTTGAGGCGGGCTGCATATTGCAAAGCCTGCAAGATGCAGCCGACAAGGCCGGGTTTCTGTTCCCGCTGAGCCTGGCGGCCGAGGGCAGTTGCACCATTGGCGGCAATCTGGCAACCAACGCGGGCGGCACGCAGGTGGTGCGCTACGGCAATGCGCGCGATTTGTGCCTGGGGCTGGAAGTAGTCACCGCCCAGGGTGAGATCTGGCACGGGCTTTCTGGCCTGCGCAAGGACAACACCGGTTACGACCTGCGCGATCTGTTTGTCGGCAGCGAAGGGACGCTGGGCGTCATCACGGCGGCCACGCTCAAGCTCTACCCCCAGCCCGCCGCGCAACTCACGGCCTGGGCGGCGGTGCCGACCATGCAAGCTGCGGTGACCCTGCTCGCTCTGGCGCAGCAGCACCTGGGCGCCGGCCTGACCGGCTTTGAGGTGATGGGGCAGTTTGCGCTCAGCCTGGTGGCAAAAAACTTCGGGCAACTGCGCGTTCCGCTCTACCAGGGCAGTGCGTTCTGCGTGCTGCTGGAAAACTCCGATCAGGAGTCTGAAACCCACGCCCGCGCGCAATTCGAGCGCCTGCTGGAAACCGCGCTCGAACAAGGCTGCGTGACCGATGCCGTGGTGGCTGAAAATCTGACCCAGGCGCACCAGCTCTGGCACATCCGCGAAACCATTCCACTGGCGCAGGCCGAAGAAGGCCTGAACATCAAACACGATATTTCGGTGCCGATCTCGCGCATCCCGGAATTCGTGGAAGTCACCGACAGGTTGCTTGGCCAAGCGCTGCCGGGCGTGCGCCTGGTAAATTTTGGGCATCTGGGCGACGGCAACCTGCACTACAACGTGCAGGCGCCCGCCGATGGCGACCCGAAGGCCTTTCTGCGCGATCATGAGGCCCAGGTCAATGCCCTGGTCTATGACTCGGTGGCGCGCTTTGGCGGCTCCATTTCCGCCGAGCACGGCGTGGGCAGCCTCAAGCTCGACCAGTTGGAGCAGCATAAATCGCCGGTGGCGCTGGACATGATGCGCGCCATCAAGCGCGCGCTGGACCCGCAGGGCATCATGAACCCAGGCCGGGTAGTCAGGGCTTGACCTCGGCAGATGGCTGAATCTGGCGGACTCGATCTGTTCGCCGCCCACGCCGCCTGTCTGAACCCGGCGGCCCCAAGGTGAAATCAGGGGTGGGTGTTTTTTCCCACCCCCGCGTCAACCGTGTGCCGAACTACTGCTTGGGCACCACCACAACGGTGCTGCCAGAACCGGTCTTCCCGGTGGCGCCCGTTGCGCCGGTGTAGCCCGTGCTTCCGGTGTCCCCGGTCGCGCCAGTCGCACCGGTGTAGCCCGTGCTTCCGGTTGCGCCGGTCGCGCCGGTGTAGCCGGTGTTGCCCTGATTGCCCT
>CAYJMW010000053.1:0-1169 GCA_964371235.1 uncultured Polaromonas sp. | reverse complement strand
GTGCTTCCGGTTGCGCCGGTCGCGCCGGTGTAGCCGGTGTTGCCCTGATTGCCCTGTGGCCCAGCGGGCCCGGTGCATGCGCCGAGTCCGAGAAGCGCGAGCAGAAGAACTGATGCGGTTGCGTATTTCATAGGGGTTCCTTTGGGTTGTATGCGGCCAAAAAAGCCGGATAACCCAGAGTAAGGGGAGAGGCCGGGCCGCGCCACAGGTGCAGGCCGCGTTGCAGCGTGGGCTCGTTCCTACACGATGGCTGGGTGTCTTGTGACGGCCCGGTACCCGCCCGCAGGCCCCGGAAAATCGTGTTTCCCGGATTACGCGGCTTGCGTCAAGACCCCGCTCACCAGTCTGAGATGACTTTCACACCGCGCCGCCAGCGCTTCATCGTGCGTGACCAGCACAAACGCGGTGCCATGCTCGCGGGCGAGCTGGAGCATCAGCTCGAACACACCGTCGGCAGTCGTTCGGTCGAGGTTGCCGGTGGGCTCGTCAGCCAGTACGCAGGCCGGTTGCGTGACCAGCGCGCGGGCGATGGCCACGCGCTGGCGTTCACCGCCGGAAAGCTCTGCCGGGCGGTGGTGGAGCCGCTCGTTGAGCCCCACATCGGCCAGCATTCTGGTGGCGACTTGCGCAGCTTGCTTGCGGTCCTGACGCCGGATCCATAACGGCATGGCGACGTTCTCGAGCGCGCTGAACTCGGGCAGCAGGTGGTGAAACTGATAGACGAAGCCGAGGTGCTGGTTGCGCAGCTGGCCTTGTTCGGCCGGTGACAGCGCTGACAGCAACTGGCCCTTGAGCTCGACCTGCCCGCTGGTCGGCGCATCCAGCCCGCCCATGAGGTGCAGCAAGGTGCTTTTGCCCGAACCCGAGGCGCCCACAATGGCCAGCGTTTCGCCACGGCGCACCTGCAGGTCAACGCCGCGCAGCACCGTCACGTCAAGCCGGCCTTCAGTGAAACGCTTGGTCAGGCCGCTAGCCTTGAGCACCACCTCGCCAGCGCCCGACGTGGAAAGACGTTCCGCCGACAGGCCGGCCTTAGGCGGAACAGCCCCCTCGGGGGGCAGCGTAGTACGCGAAGCGACAAGCGTGGGGGTCACTTCACTCATGAGTACCCCAAAAGGCTTCTGGAAATTCGATTGTCGGGATGCAGAGTGAGGCGCACGGAGCGCAGG
>CAYJMW010000052.1:22060-27089 GCA_964371235.1 uncultured Polaromonas sp. | reverse complement strand
TCACCCATCTGCACGGTGCCAACGCGAGTGGTGCCTTCGCTGTAAATATCCGGTGTGCGCAATCCCTGGCTCAGCACGGCATCGACGGCTTTTTCAATGCGTGCTGCGGCCTGCGGCTGGTTCAGGCTGAAGCGCAGCATCATCGCCGCGCTCAAAATGGTGGCGAGCGGGTTGGCCACGCCTTTGCCGGCGATGTCGGGGGCGCTACCGTGGCTGGGCTCGTACAGGCCTTGGCTTTTTTCGTTCAGGCTGGCCGAGGGCAGCATGCCGATGCTGCCGGTCAGCATGGCGGCGGCGTCTGACAGGATGTCGCCAAACAGGTTACCGGTGACGATCACGTCAAACTTTTTGGGCGCCTTGACCAGTTGCATGGCGGCGTTGTCCACGTACATGTGGTCGAGCGCCACGTCGGGGTATTGCTGGCCGACTTCGGTGACCACGTCTTTCCAGAACTGGAACGTTTCCAGCACATTGGCCTTGTCAACGCTGGTCAGGCGTTTGCCGCGCTTGCGCGCTGCCTGAAAAGCCACATGGGCGATGCGCTCAATTTCCGGGCGCGAATAGCGCATGGTATCGAACGCTTCTTCGGCGCCGGGAAAGTGGCCGTCAGTGGCGACGCGGCGGCCACGCGGCTGGCCGAAGTACACATCGCCCGTCAGTTCGCGAATGATGAGGATGTCCAGCCCGGCGACCAGCTCGGGCTTGAGGCTGGAGGCGTGGGTGAGTTGCGCGTAGCAGACGGCCGGGCGAAAATTGGCAAACAGACCCAGATTCTTGCGCAGGCCCAAAATGGCTTGCTCGGGGCGCAGCGGCCGATCCAGCGTGTCATATTTCCAGTCGCCCACGGCGCCAAACAGCACGGCATCGGCGGCGTTGGCCAGCTTCAGGGTGGCTTCTGGCAGCGGATGGCCGAAGGCCTCGTAAGCCGCACCGCCAACCAGTGCGGTTTCGGTTTCAAACTTCAAGTCAAGAGCCTGCAGAACCTTGACGGCTTCGGCGACGATTTCAGTGCCGATGCCATCACCGGGAAGAATTGCGATTTTCATTTTTACTATCTTATTTATAGCTTGATGAGCCCGTGTTTATTGGGCTAGAGCACGATTTACTTTATGAATTTGAAGAATTCAAGCCGCCACGGTATGGCTCAGCCAAGGCTTGCGCGCCAGGCGTTCGGCTTCAAACGCCTTGATTTCGTCACGGTGACGCAAGGTCAAGGCAATGTCGTCAAAGCCATTGAGCAGACAGTATTTTCGAAATACTTCCACATCGAAGGGAATCTCTTCGCCCTGCGCCTTGACGATGACCTGGCGCTCCAAATCGATGCTGAGCGTGTAGCCGGGAAAGGCGGCCACTTCGTCAAACAGTTGAGCCACCTGGCGCTCGGGCAGCACAATGGGCAGCAGGCCATTCTTGAAGCTGTTGTTGAAAAAAATGTCGGCATAACTCGGCGCAATGATGGCGCGAAAGCCGTATTGGTCCAGCGCCCAGGGAGCGTGCTCGCGCGAGGAACCGCAACCGAAGTTTTTGCGCGCCAGCAGGATGGACGCGCCCGCGTAACGGGGCTGGTTCAGCACAAAGTCCGGATTGGGCTTGCGGCTGGCCGGGTCTTGCCCGGGAAAACCGGCATCCAGGTAGCGCCACGCATCAAACAGGTTGGGGCCAAATCCGGTCTTGCGGATGGACTTGAGGAACTGCTTGGGGATGATGGCGTCGGTATCGACGTTCTCGCGGTCCATTGGGGCAACCAAGCCCTTGTGTACGGTGAATTTCTGCATTTCGATCTTCTTTCTCTTGGTCAGGGGACGCCGCGGAACCGGCTTTGCCGGGCCGCAGGTGGCGCCCCCTTTAGGGGGGATCCGGCTACACGGAGTGAGCCGAGACGGGGATGTTTCATGTGAATTTGCGGATATCGACAAAGTGGCCATGCACGGCCGCCGCCGCCGCCATGGCCGGACTGACCAGATGGGTGCGGCCACCCGCGCCCTGGCGGCCTTCAAAATTGCGGTTGCTGGTGGAGGCGCAGCGCTCGCCGGGCTCGAGCCGGTCAGCGTTCATCGCCAGACACATTGAGCAACCGGGCTCGCGCCACTCAAAGCCCGCCGCCTTGAAAACGGTATGCAGGCCTTCGCGCTCGGCTTGTTCCTTGACCAGTCCCGAGCCTGGCACCACCATGGCCAGCTTGACGTTTTTGGCCACTTTCTGGCCGAGCTTTTTAACCACCGCGGCCGCTTCGCGCAGGTCTTCGATGCGGCTGTTTGTGCAGGAGCCGATGAACACCTTGTCGATAAAAATGTCATTGATGGCCTTGCCGGGCTCCAGACCCATGTAGGTCAGCGCGCGCTCGATCGCGCTGCGCTTGTTGGCATCTTTTTCTTTCTCGGGGTCTGGCACTTTGTCTTCAATGGACAGCACCATTTCGGGCGAGGTGCCCCAGCTTACCTGCGGCAGGATCTGGCTGGCGTCGAGCTCGACCAAGGCGTCAAATTTTGCATCAGCGTCGGAGTGCAGCGTGGCCCAGTATTGCGCCGCCATGTCCCATTCAGCACCACCGACAAACTGGCCCGTTTTGGGGTCTGTTCCCGGGGCCAGCAATCGGCCCTTCAGGTAGTCAATGGTTTTTTGATCTACCGCCACCAGGCCGGCGCGCGCGCCGCCTTCAATCGCCATGTTGCAAACGGTCATGCGGCCTTCCATGCTGAGCGCACGTATCGCCGAACCGGCAAATTCAATCGTGTAGCCGGTTCCACCCGCCGTGCCAATTTTGCCGATGATGGTCAGCACGATGTCCTTGGCAGTGCATCCTCTGGGCAGTGTGCCTTCCACCTTGATGAGCAGATTTTTGGCCTTCTTGGCCAGCAGGGTTTGCGTGGCCATGACATGCTCGACTTCGCTGGTGCCTATGCCATGCGCCAGCGCGCCAAACGCGCCGTGGGTGGAGGTGTGCGAGTCGCCGCAAACCACGGTCATGCCGGGCAGGGTGGCGCCGTTTTCGGGGCCTATCACATGCACGATGCCCTGTCGTCTGGAAAGGAAAGGAAAGAACGCCGCCGCGCCAGACTCCTTGATGTTGGCATCCAGTGTGGTGATTTGCTCTTTGCTGACCAGGTCGGTGATGCCATCGTAGCCCAGTTCCCATCCGGTGGTGGGTGTGTTGTGGTCGGCGGTGGCCACGATTGAGTTCGCACGCCATATCTTGCGGCCCGCTTCGCGCAGGCCTTCAAAGGCTTGCGGACTGGTGACCTCATGGACCAGATGCCGGTCTATGTACAGTATGGATGTGCCATCTTCTTCGGTGTGGACGACGTGCTCGTCCCATATTTTGTCGTACAGCGTGCGACCGTGCGCTGCCTGATTGATGCGTTCCATGGCGTGTCCTTTGTGGTCTTTTCGTGGCTTGTGGATCATTTTAGGCGGGTCTGACCGGTAGGCGTCGCGGCTCTGGTCCGGGCATTAAAAAGCCCGCTGATGTTGCCACCGGGCGGGCTGGGGACCAGGCGCCAAGGCCTTGGCGGTTTAGCGCTGGGCCAGGGGTTTGACCTCTCGCGGGGTTGAGCCGGCAAACAATTGGCGCGGGCGCCCAATCTTGTATTCGGGGTCACCAATCATTTCGTTGAGCTGGGCAATCCAGCCCACGGTGCGGGCCAGCGCGAAGACCGCGGTGAACAGCGGAACCGGGATGCCGATGGCGCGCTGCACGATGCCAGAGTAGAAATCCACGTTGGGGTAGAGCTTGCGGGAAACGAAATAGTCGTCTTCCAGCGCGATTTTTTCCAGCGCCATGGCCAGCTTGAACAGGGGGTCGTTTTCCAGGCCCATTTCCTTGAGCACTTCCTTGCAGGTTTCCTGCATCAGCTTGGCGCGCGGGTCGTAATTCTTATAGACCCGGTGACCAAAGCCCATGAGCTTGACGGTGGAATTCTTGTCTTTCACCTGCTTGATGAAGTCACCGACTTTTTCGATGCCGCCATTGTTCTGGATGTCGCCCAGCATGTTGAGCGCCGCTTCATTCGCGCCGCCATGTGCGGGGCCCCAGAGGCAGGCGACACCGGCTGCGATGGCCGCGAACGGGTTGGTGCCGGACGAGCCACACAGACGAACGGTGGAGGTGGAGGCGTTCTGCTCGTGGTCCGCGTGGAGGATAAAAATCCGGTCGAGCGCGCGTTCGAGCACCGGGTTGACGGTGTACTCTTCGCATGGCGTGGCAAACATCATGCGCAGGAAATTGCCGGCGTAGCTCTGGTCGTTCTTCGGGTACATATAGGGCTGACCCATGGTGTACTTGTAGGCCATGGCGACCAGCGTGGGCATTTTGGCGATCAGCCGGATCGCGGCGATTTCGCGGTGCTGCGGGTTGTTGATGTCGGTGCTGTCATGGTAGAAAGCCGACAGGGCACCAACCAGGCCGGTCATGATGGCCATCGGATGGGCATCCCTGCGAAAACCGCGCAGGAAAAACTGCATCTGCTCATTGACCATGGTGTGGTTGGTGACGCGGCTGACGAAGTCTTTCTTCTGGTCGCTGTTGGGCAACTCTCCGTAGAGCAGCAGGTGGCAGGTTTCCAGATAGTCGCAATGGGTCGCAAGCTGCTCGATCGGATAGCCACGGTACAACAGTTCGCCCTTGTCACCGTCGATGTAGGTAATGGCCGACTGGCAGGCCGCGGTTGACATGAAACCGGGGTCATAGGTGAACATGCCGGTTTGTGCATAGAGCTTGCGAATGTCTATGACATCGGGTCCCACGCTGCCGTGGTACACCGGCAAATCAATACTGGGGCTGCCTTTGCTGAAGGACAGGGTGGCTTTGTTGTCAGCTAACTTCATGGTCGGGTCTTTCTCTCGTATCAGGTGGGGGGGTCACAGGGCCGACTGCCTGCGGGCGCAGCAAGTCCAAAACTTCAAGCGCTTCGAGCGTAGAGGCGCTTGCTTTCGCATTGGCATCAGAAAGCTGGCCGGGCTCCTTGCGTTTGAGCAGCAAATCCAGCAAATCATTGTCAGCCAGGTCCATTAGATCATTCAAGCCTTTTGC
>CAYJMW010000052.1:0-21960 GCA_964371235.1 uncultured Polaromonas sp. | reverse complement strand
CGAAACAGCCCCCTCGGGGGGCAGGGAGGACACGTCAGTGCCGAGCGTGGGGGCCGGTTTCGGTGCCGGGCCGCCCCAAGCCGAAACAGCCCCCTCGGGGGGCAGGGAGGACACGTCAGTGCCGAGCGTGGGGGCCGGTTTCGGTGCCGGGCCGCCCCAAGCCGAAACAGCCCCCTCGGGGGGCAGGGAGGACACGTCAGTGCCGAGCGTGGGGGCCATATTTTCAGATGGCTCGCAAAACCATCATTTCCTTGATCTTGCCAATCGCCTTGGTGGGGTTCAAACCCTTCGGGCATACGTCCACACAATTCATGATGGTGGTGCACCGGAACAGGCGGTACGGGTCTTCCAGGTTGTCAAGCCGTTCGCTGGTCGCTGCATCACGACTGTCGGCAAGGAAACGGTACGCCTGCAGCAGACCGGCAGGGCCCACGAATTTGTCAGGGTTCCACCAGAACACCGGGCAGGCGGTGGAGCAACTGGCGCACAAAATACATTCGTACAGGCCATTGAGTTCTTCACGCTCCTCCGGGCTTTGCAGGCGTTCTTTTTCCGGGGGGCGGCTGTCATTGATGAGGTAGGGCTTGATCGAGTTGTATTGCTGGAAGAACAGCGTCATGTCAACGATCAAGTCGCGCACCACCGGCAGTCCCGGCAGCGGCTTGAGCACAATGGTATCGGGCAAGGTGCGCATATTGATCAGGCAAGCCAGACCGTTCTTGCCATTGATGTTCATGGCATCGGAGCCGCACACGCCTTCACGGCAGGAGCGGCGAAACGAAACGGTGGGGTCAACCGCCTTGACCTTGACCAGTGCGTCAAGCAGCATCCGCTCAGTGCCATCGAGTTCAACTTCGATGGTCTGCATATAGGGCTTGGCATCCGTATCGGGGTTGTAACGATAAATTTGAAATGTGCGTTTAGCCATAATTTGCTTTCTTGTTCAGTTGGAGTCAGAGCGACAGTTCTGTCCGGCAAGTTGTCAAAATGTACGGACCCTGAGCGGAATCGACTCGGCGGTCAAAGGTTTCAAGACCACGGGCTTGTAACTCAGGCTGTTGGTCTTTTTGTCCCATAACGTGTGCTTGAGCCAGTTGACATCATCACGGCCGAGCGGGCAGGCGGGATCATCTGCCGGGCGGTCGTAGTCGCTGACGCTGTGGGCACCGCGGCATTCATGCCGGGCAGCGGCAGACACCATGGTGGCTTGCGCGACTTCAATCATGTTCTCAACTTCCAGCGCTTCAATTCGGGCGGTATTGAAAATCCTGGACTTGTCGGCCAGGGTAATGCTACCCACGCGTTCACGCAATTTGGCGATTTTGCCCACGCCTTCATCCATGCTGACTTGCGTGCGGAACACGCCAGCGTGCATCTGCATGGTCGCGCGAATGTCGTCAGCGACATTTTGTGCATATTCACCGGATGTGGCGGTATCGAGCCGGTTCAGGCGTTCAAGCGACAGGTCTGCGGCATCGGCGGGCAGGGGCTTGTGTTCGTTGTTCTTGTTGTTGAATTGAATAATGTGATTGCCCGCGGCAAATCCAAACACGATGATGTCAAGCAGTGAGTTGCAGCCCAGTCGATTGGCGCCATGCACGCTGACGCAGGAGCATTCACCCACCGCATACAGGCCGTTGACGATTTCCTGAGCGCCATTTTTGGGGGCGACCACCTGACCGGAGATGCTGCTGGGGATGCCACCCATCTGGTAGTGGTTGGTGGGGATTACGGGAATCGGTTCTTTCGTGATATCGACATTGGCAAAGTTATGGCCAATCTCAAACACCGAGGGCAGGCGCTTCATGATGGTATCCGCACCCAGGTGGGTCATGTCGAGATTGATGTAGGCCTTGTTGGGGCCGCAGCCACGGCCTTCCTTGATTTCCTGGTCCATGCAGCGCGACACGAAGTCACGCGTGGCCAGGTCTTTGTAAGCGGGCGCATAGCGCTCCATGAAGCGCTCGCCATTGCTGTTGCGCAAGATGGCGCCTTCGCCCCGGCAGCCTTCCGTCAGCAGCACGCCGGCACCATACACGCCGGTGGGGTGAAACTGCCAGAACTCCATGTCTTGCAGCGGGATGCCCGCGCGGGCCGCCATGCCCAGACCGTCTCCGGTGTTGATATAGGCGTTGGTAGAGGCCGCATAAATTCGCCCGGCGCCACCGGTGGCCATCAACACGGTCTTGGCCTGCAGGATGTGTACGTCGCCGGTTTCCATCTCAAGGGCGGTCACGCCCACAACATCACCTTCTGCATCGCGAATCAGGTCCAGTGCCATCCACTCCACGAAAAAATTGGTGCGCGCCTTCACGTTTTGCTGATACAGCGTGTGCAGCATGGCGTGGCCGGTGCGGTCAGCGGCCGCGCAGGCGCGTTGCACCGCTTTTTCGCCGTGGTTGCTGGTGTGGCCACCAAACGGGCGCTGGTAGATCGTGCCGTCGGGGTTGCGGTCGAATGGCATGCCGTAGTGTTCAAGCTCATAGACAACCTTGGGCGCTTCACGGCACATGAATTCAATGGCGTCCTGATCACCGAGCCAGTCGCCGCCTTTGACAGTGTCGTAAAAGTGAAAGTCCCAGTTGTCCTCGTTCATATTCGACAGGGAGGCGGCAATACCGCCTTGCGCGGCCACGGTGTGTGATCGCGTCGGGAATACCTTGGAAAGCACGGCGACGTTCAGGCCGGCGTTGGCCAGTTGCAGTGAAGCGCTCATGCCGGAGCCACCGGCACCGATGATGACGACGTCAAATTTGCGCCTGGAAAGTTTGGATGTTGCAGTCATGATGTGTATTGATCTCGGTTATTGGGTGTCGCAGCCGCCAGTTTTTGCGCTTTCGCTACGAATGCCTGGTTGCGTTGGGCGAAGGGATTACAAACGCCACAGGGCTTGAATCGCGCCGCCAGCGCAGGCGGTCAGCCAGACGATGGCAAATACGTGCATCACAAAGCGAACCCAGGACGGCTTGACATAGTCCATAAAAACATTGCGCATGCCCACCCAGACGTGGTAGAGCATGGAGGCGATGACCACAAAGGTCAGCGATTTCATCCATTGCGGCGAGAATATGCCAGCCCACAGCTCATAGCCAATCGGGCCTTTGCTGAAAATCAGTTGCGCCAGCACCAACAAGGTGAATATCGCCATAACAATGGCAGTGACCCGCTGCGAGAGCCAGTCGCGCATTCCATAGTGAGCCCCAACCACCAGGCGCTTGGAACCAAAATTGACAGACATGATTGACTCCTGAATTAGTAGAGACCGAAAAGCTTGGCGCCGAGCACCAGGGTCAGTGCCAGCGTGGCGACCAGAACCACGGCGGCCGACTGACGACCAAAATCCTTGCTGACATGCTCGTGGTGGGTATCCATCCAGAGGTGTCGCAGGCCCGCGATGAAATGGTGTAGGCTGGCCCAGATCAAGCCCAGGGCCATCAGCTTCCAGATGAAGCCGGGCAATCCCAACATGCCAACATTGAACGCCGCCTTGAATTTCGAAAACGAAATTTCCGAAGAGATCGAGTTGTCAAACATCCAGATGATGAAGGGCATCAGGAAGAACAGGATAGCCCCGCTGACCCGGTGCATGCCCGACACGAGCGATGCCAATGGCCACCGGTAACCGATGAGACTTCCGAAATCGATGTTACGGAATTCGGGGCGTTTTTTTGTTGTGCTGGCCGCTGATTCAGACATACATTGCTTTCTATGTTTTGAGTAACTGCTCTGTAAAGAGTTAATGCTGATTACTGTCAAATTCTATTGCAACGCAATATGGATACCGCGTTCATACCGGCACGGTCGGGTATTTTTGTCAGCCACGGGAGTTTTGTCCTCTGCCGAAGAATGCATCGCATAAGGGAAATACGTCTATCTGCCGGGGTTACATCTGCCGGGGTTACGGGCGTCACTGCTTTTATCCCAGCGTGTTGTGGTAGTGGTGGGTGTCGGTGCGGTAGCAACCACGGCGCAGTTCCATGGGGGCATCGCGGTAGGTGTAAGCAATGCGTTCAACACTCAAGAGCGGTGTGCCCTGTTTCACCCTCAATAGCTTCTCGTGTATGTCCGAGGCGGAAATAGCGCGAATTTTTTCCTCTGCGCGAACCATTCGAACATTGAATTCGGTCTCAAACAGCGCGTACATTGGTCCCTGGTAGTTGGCCAGCCGCTCAGCGGTCAGACCCTTGAACGGCGCGGCAGGCAGCCAGATGTCTTCCAGAATGATGGGGGTGCCGCCAAAACTCAGCACTCGTCTGGCCTGCAGCACGGTGTCACCGGTGCGCAGCGCCAGCGCCCGCGCGACATCGGCACTGGCGCGGCTACGCCGGCATTCAATGATTTCGCGCTGGGCCGGGCCTTCACTGCCCCGGGTGCCGCTGTCGGGAACCAGCATGAGAAACCTGAACTGCACCTGCTGCTCGGCGTGCGTCGCGACAAACGTGCCTTTGCCCTGACGACGCAGCAGCAGGTTTTCTGCCGCAAGTTCGTCAATTGCCTTGCGCACGGTGCCCTGGCTGACGCGAAAGCGCGCCGCGAGTTCCATCTCGCTGGGAATCGCCTCACCCGGCTTCCACTCGCCAGCACGCAAGCTGTTAAGAATCAATCCCTTGATTTGTTGATACAAAGGGCTGAAGGCTGGCGCAATCGCCGTGACGGTCTGCGCGGCGGGCTCAGGCCGCGGCGCGCTGTTTTCGCTGGCTCGGGCCGAGATCGTCTGCATGGTGGTTTTGTCTCTTTTTGAGATGTTGTTGTCTCTTCATATCATATCTTATATAAGACATAAGACAAATTGACGTATCGGGCTTTTCGAGCGTAAAATGTTTGGTTGAGTTCAACGCGCAGCCTGCGCATTTCGGGGGGGCATCAAATCAAACATGTCCGCAGATCGGTTCCCATTCATCCGAAGTCGCCAGGGCTGATGCCAGACATCTCACTTCGAGACCCATTGCGCCTATTTTTAACTTTCTGGAGCCATCAATCATGAGCAAAAAACCCGTCCGTGTCGCCGTTACCGGTGCAGCAGGCCAAATTGGTTACGCATTGTTGTTTCGCATCGCCTCGGGCGAAATGCTTGGCAAAGACCAGCCTGTTATTTTGCAACTGCTCGAAGTGCCTGTTGAAGGCCCCCAGAAGGCGCTCAAGGGCGTGATGATGGAACTCGATGACTGCGCCTTCCCCTTGCTGGCCGGCATGCAAGCGCACAGCGATCCGATGACTGCCTTCAAGGACGCTGATTACGCCCTGCTGGTCGGTGCCCGGCCGCGCGGCCCCGGCATGGAGCGCGCCGACCTGCTGGCCGCCAATGCGCAGATTTTCACGGCCCAGGGCAAGGCGCTCAACGCGGTTGCCAGTCGCAATGTGAAGGTGCTGGTTGTCGGCAACCCCGCCAATACCAACGCCTATATCGCCATGAAGAGCGCGCCCGACCTGCCACGCAAGAATTTCACCGCCATGCTGCGGCTGGACCACAATCGCGCGCTGAGCCAGATCGCAGCCAAAACCTCTACCCGCGTGGCCGACATTGAAAAACTGTGTGTGTGGGGCAACCACTCGCCCACCATGTATGCCGACTACCGCTTTGCCACCGTGGGCGGCAAGAACGTCAAGGACCTGATCAACGACCAGGTCTGGAACGCCGACGTGTTCCTGCCCACCGTGGGCAAGCGTGGCGCGGCCATCATCGAGGCGCGTGGCGTGTCTTCCGCCGCATCGGCTGCCAATGCGGCGATTGACCACATGCGCGACTGGGCGCTGGGCACTCACGGCAAATGGGTCACCATGGGTATTGCCTCCGACGGCCAGTACGGCATTCCGAAAGACGTGATGTTCGGGTTCCCCGTGACCACCGAAGGCGGCGAATACAAGCTGGTCGAAGGTCTCGCGATTGACGCGTTCAGCCAGGAGCGCATCAACAAGACCCTGGCTGAGCTGCAGGGTGAGCAGGACGGCGTCAGGCACCTGCTGTAAATTGCCTGAACTTTTTCAAAAGTCACTCACTAATGTTATGCAAGGGCACGGGGCCATTCACCGCGGAGGCGCGGAGGACGCAGAGTAAAAGGAGGAATACCTGTTTTGTTGTAACTACTCAGGCAGGAGTAGAAGTTTCCAACGCAAAGGCGCAAAGACGCAAAGTACGCCAAGGAGTGAAAAATATTTTTCTTTGCGTTCTTTGCGCCTTTGCGACTTTGCGTTGGAAGTCAGTCTTTGTGGGTGGGCTGAGTAGTTACGTTTTGTTTTCATTTACTCGCTGGCGTTGGTTTTACCTCTGTGTGCCTCTGCGGTGAATGAATTTTTTTATGCGTAAGTTCAAGTGAAACATCCGCGCGACGTTCTCCTCGGCGCTCAGGCTGCAACCGCTTTCCTGCCGGTTTGCGACCATTACAGTGGCGTGCAAGCGCGGATGCGCAAAAGCCTGCAGTTGCAGGCCGAAATGACTGAAGAGTTTGGCACCTGCGTTTTTGACGTGACGCTCGATTGCGAGGATGGCGCGCCCGTCGGGGGTGAAGCCGATCATGCAGCCATGGTGGTGGCCCTGGCGACTCTTGCGGGTGACAAGGCCCGCGTTGCCGTTCGCGTGCATGCGGTCAACCATCCCGCCTTTGAGTCCGACATGGCCACGATCGCCGAGAAACTGGCGCACAAACTCACCCACATCATGGTGCCCAAGGTGGAATCTGTCGATGACGTGATCAAGGCCGAGCAGGCGCTGCTGGCTGCGTCGGCCGGGCATTTGCCGCTGCATGTGCTGATCGAGTCACCCGCCGCTGTGCATCGCGCGTTCGACATTGCGGCGCACCCCCGGGTACAGTCGCTCAGCTTTGGCCTGATGGATTTTGTGTCTGCTCACGGCGGCGCGATTCCGGCTGAAGGCATGAGCAGCCAAGGCCAGTTCACGCACCCGCTGGTGGTGTGCGCCAAGCTTGAAATTGCGTCGGCCTGCCATGCCCATGGCAAAGTGCCTTCACATTGCGTGGTCACCGAGTTCAATGACACTTCCGCGATAAAAGTTGCCGCCGCAAAGGCCGCCCGCGAATTGGGTTACACCCGCATGTGGAGCATTCACCCGAACCAGATTCGGCCCATTCTGGAGGCCTTTTCCCCGAGCGAGGCCGAGATCGACGATGCTACTAAAATAATAGCTACTGCTGCCCGTTCCAATTGGGCCCCCATCAGTTTTCACGGCACATTGCATGACCGCGCGAGCTATCGCTATTTCTGGCGTGTGCTTGAGCGCGCCCACCAGACGGGGCGGGTGCTTCCTGCCGAGGCACAAATCTATTTCCAGGCAATTTCTCGCTGAGTACTATTGCAGCATCTCCCCATCACATCACGAAGGCCGTATGAAAACCACCCACACCGCAGCACTTGCAGCCACCTTGACTGCTTCCTTCTTGCTGGCCGTCCCCGGTCTGGCGGCAGCACAGGCCGCCGCCAAACCCGCCGCGGCAAGCGTCAAACCGGCGCCAAAGACGCCAAAAAAGAAATCCGCGGCCACCGTAAGCCACACCAATCTCAAGAGTGACGCCAAGAACGTTGCCGCAGGCATTGAAGCGGCCGAAGCCGCGCTGACCCCAACCGAACTGGCCATTGCCGAGCGCGTTCAGGTGGGCCTGATGCCGTGCGAGCTCGGTGCCTCGGTCACGCTGGCGCTGGATCCGAAGGCGCCTGGCTACTTCGACATGCAGGGGAAAAATTTCAAATACCGCTTGTTCCCGGTAGTGACCTCGACCGGTGCCATTCGGCTGGAAGACCAGAAGGCGGGCGCGGTGTGGCTGCAACTGGCCAACAAATCCATGCTGATGAACCAGAAGCTCGGCATTCGCCTGGCTGACGAGTGCATGAGCCCGGCGCAAGTGGCTGTGGCCGAAACCCTGAAGCGCAATCCACCCCCCAGCCTGCTGGACGCGCCTAAAGCGGCAGTTGCCATCAGGTCTATCGCCGCGGCTCCCGCCTTGCCCGCGTCAGCCGCCGAATGAGCATCATTTCAATGATGCGCAAAATTTTCACGATCACCCCGTCATTTCGAAACCAGGAGTAGTCTGCATGTCGTCCGAATTTTTGCCAACTTATCGCAAACAAGCCGCCGAACGCGAAGCGCTGGGCATTCCCCCGCTGGCGCTCACGGCCGGGCAGACCGCCGATGTCATTGAACTGCTGAAAAACCCACCCAAAGGCGAAGAAGCCTTTCTGCTCGATCTGATCACGCACCGCGTTCCCGCCGGTGTGGACGATGCGGCCAAGGTCAAGGCCAGCTACCTCGCGGCGGTGGCGCACGGCAGCGAAAAATGCGTGCTGATCTCGCCCGTGCAGGCCACGCAATTGCTGGGCACCATGCTGGGCGGCTACAACATCAGCCCGATGATCGACCTGCTGGGCAACGCCGACGAAAGCGTCGCCAGCCAGGCCGCCAGCGGCCTGAAAAACACCCTGCTGATGTTCGACCAGTTCCACGACGTCCAGGAAAAAGCCGAAAAGGGCAACAAGTACGCCAAGGCTGTGCTGCAAAGCTGGGCCGACGCCGAGTGGTTCACCAGCCGGCCCGAGGTGCCTGCGTCGATCAAGCTGACGATCTTCAAGGTGGCGGGCGAAATCAATACCGACGACCTGTCTCCCGCGCCGGATGCCTGGAGCCGCCCTGATATTCCGCTGCACGCGCTGGCCATGCACAAAAATGCCCGCCCCGGTGTCACGCCGGAAGAAGACGGCAAACGCGGTCCGGTCAAGTTCCTGCAAGACCTCAAAGCCAAAGGCAATCTCGTTGCCTACGTTGGCGACGTGGTGGGCACCGGCTCGTCGCGCAAGTCAGCTACCAACTCGGTGCTGTGGTGGACGGGTGAAGACATTCCGTATGTCCCCAACAAGCGCTTTGGCGGCGTCTGCCTGGGCGGCAAGATCGCCCCGATTTTCTACAACACCATGGAAGACTCCGGCGCGCTGCCGATCGAGCTTGATGTGAGCCGGATGGCCATGGGCGATGTGATTGAACTGCGCCCCTACGAAGGCAGGGCACTGAAAGACGGCAAAGTGGTTGCCGAGTTCAAGCTCAAAAGCGATGTGCTGCTCGACGAAGTGCGCGCCGGTGGCCGCATTCCGCTGATCATCGGCCGCGGCCTGACCGCCAAGGCGCGCGCCGCGCTCGGTCTGCCGGTATCGACCCGGTTCCGCTTGCCGAAAAACCCGAGCGATAGCGGCCATGGCTTTACCCTGGCCCAAAAAATTGTCGGCCGTGCCATTGGCCTGCCTGAAGGCCAGGGCGTGCGCCCCGGCACCTACTGCGAACCCAAAATGACCTCAGTGGGCTCGCAGGACACCACCGGCCCGATGACGCGCGACGAGCTCAAAGACCTGGCCTGCCTGGGCTTCAGCGCCGATCTGGTGATGCAGTCGTTTTGCCACACGGCCGCCTATCCCAAGCCGATCGACGTGAAGATGCACCACGAACTGCCCGAGTTCATGAGCACGCGCGGCGGTGTTCCGCTGCGCCCCGGCGACGGCATCATCCATAGCTGGCTCAACCGCATGCTGCTGCCCGACACCGTCGGCACCGGCGGCGACAGCCACACGCGTTTCCCGATCGGCATCAGCTTCCCCGCCGGTTCCGGCCTGGTGGCTTTTGGCGCCGCCACCGGCGTGATGCCGCTGGACATGCCAGAAAGCGTGCTGGTGCGCTTCAAGGGCAAGATGCAGCCCGGCGTGACGCTGCGCGACCTGGTCAACGCGATTCCGCTGTACGCCATCAAGGCGGGCTTGATGACGGTTGCCAAGCAGGGCAAGAAAAACGTTTTCTCGGGCCGAATTCTGGAGATTGAAGGCCTGCCTGATCTGAAAGTGGAGCAAGCTTTTGAACTGAGCGATGCCTCGGCCGAGCGTTCCGCCGGCGGCTGCACCGTGCACCTGAACAAGGAACCGATCATCGAGTACATCACCAGCAACATCACGCTGCTCAAGTCGATGATCGCGACCGGCTACTCTGATGTGCGCACCATCAAGCGCCGCATTGCCGCCATGCAGGCCTGGCTGGCCAACCCGCAATTGCTCAAGGCCGATGCCGATGCGCAATACGCCGCCGTGATCGAGATCGACCTGGCCGACATTCACGAGCCCATCGTTGCCTGCCCGAACGACCCGGACGACGTCAAGACACTCAGCGAGGTGGCGGGTGCCAAAATCGAAGAGGTCTTCATCGGCAGTTGCATGACCAACATCGGCCACTTCCGCGCCGCCTCCAGGCTGCTGGAAAACAAGCGCGACATTCCCGTCAAGCTCTGGATGGCGCCGCCAACCAAGATGGATGCCAGGCAACTAAGCGAAGAAGGCCACTACGGCGTGCTGGGCTCGGCCGGCGCGCGTCTGGAAATGCCAGGCTGCAGCCTGTGCATGGGCAACCAGGCGCAGGTGAAAGAAGGCGCGGTGGTGTTCTCCACCTCGACCCGCAACTTTCCCAACCGCCTGGGTAAAAACTCCAGCGTGTACCTGGGTTCCGCCGAACTGGCCGCCATTTGCGCCAAGCTCGGCCGCATTCCGACCAAAGCCGAATACATGGCCGACATGGGCGTGCTCACGGCCGACAGCAGCAAGGTCTATAAGTACCTGAACTTTGACCAGGTCAAGGATTACACCGACCTGGCCGAAACCGTGAAAGACGGCGTGGCGGCCTGAGCACAAGGCGCATGGCAAAACGGCGGCCTTCGGGCCGCCTTTTTCCCGGCGGCAGCGCCGGCTCAGAATGGTGCGCTGATGTCATTGAGCAGGATCACGCCAGTCAATCGTCTTGACCGGACCGCATGGACAACTCTTCAGTCATACAGTCGCTCGGTCTGACCCTTCCCAGCCCGGCCTACATCTTTGGCGCCATCGTATTTGGCCTGATTGGCTTTGCCGCGTACCGCTACGGCAAGCGGGCCGGGCGCAATTTCACCAGGTGGCTCGGCCTAGCCTTGATGCTCTATCCCTACGCCATTACGCAGACCTGGTTGCTGTATGTGGTGGGCGCCATCCTTTGCGCTGGGCTGTTTATTGATCGGAGTTAATCAGGGTTTAGGTGCTATTAATTATATAGCTACAAATGCCCTGTTTACGTGGGCTGGGTGCCAATTTACGGCTATGTCTGCGTTAGTTGTTGAATTTTCATCTGTCGCTGGGAGGATGGATAAATCTGCCGCTGGGGAGACAGGGATTTCAACAGTTAACGCAGACATAGCCCAATTTACTATACAAAAAGCCGCACCAGCAGGGCGCCATCGGCATTCGATGAACTGGTTCGGGTTGGTGCCAATCACGGTTTCGACGACACACCATGTTGTATTTTTTCACGCCACCTGCCGCAACTCATACCCGGCAATCAGCAAATCCGCAGGCAGGTCTAGCCCTGCAGACAGTCGGCGAATCATTTCCAGTGACAGGGGGCGCACGCGGTTGAGCACTTCGGCCACGCGGGCGCGTGAGCCGATGTAGGGTTCCAGGTCTTTACGGGTGAGTTGGCGCGCTTCCATTACATGCAGCAGCAGGCTGACCGGGTCCACTTTGGGCACCGTGATGTGCTTCTTTTCGTATTCTTCGACCAGCAGGCTCAGAACTTCCAGCTCGTCTGCTTCGGGCGACTTGGGTTTTGCATCCCAAACCGCGTCTATGCGTTGCAGCGCAGCGCGGTAATCGGCTTTGGTGCGTATAGGGTAAATGTTCATGATGGTTTTACACTTTAAATTTAGACCTTGCTGGCATCAATCTGGTCGTACTGGCGATGGGTTCCTATAAAGCGGATGTAAGCGATTTGTCGGTTGTAATGCATTGCCACCACCAAGCGATAGTCGTTTCCCTTGATATTGAAAACCACCCGATTCCCCGCCAAAATGCTGGCATTGCGACAGGCTGCCTTCACCTCTGCGGGTGACGTCCAGCGAACGCGGCTGACGATGGCATGCCAGGCGCTCAGCGGCTCCAGCGCGTCAGGGTGTTTGACCCAGAATTCGCGCAGGGTGCCCAGGGCGATGATTCTCATCGCTGAACTCTACCATGTTCCCGTTTTGGGAGCAACGGTGAGTTGACCGTGATGCTGGTCCGGGAGTGAAACCCAATCGGCCTGCCATTTCAGCAGCGGCTCAATACCGAAGGTAGAACGCCAAATTGTTGTTTGAAGACGAATGACGTTGCCGCTGGCCTTGGCCGAGGTTCACGAAAAGAAGCCTGCCCGCATCGGGCCTTTTTGCTATTAATTAAATAGCTTAAAATGCAATAAACACGTGGGCTAAAGGCCAATTTCCTATACAAAAAGCCGCGCCAGCAGGGCCCCGTCGGCGGGCGCATCGAGCGGAATCCACACATGCAGCGGACTGCCAGGAGCGACGCTGATTTCCTCGCCGTCGAGGTTTTTCATTCTCGTGACTTGCACAGCGCGGTTGCCGCCTGGGTGAATGACTTCGAGTGTGTCGCCGACTTGAAAGCGGTTCCTGGTTTCGACTTCGGCCCAGCCGTCGTGCATCGCTTTGACCTCGCCGACAAACTGGCTGCGGCGCATTTCGGAACTGCCGGAATCAATATTCTGGTAGTCCTGTGCCGGTCGGCGCTCCAGAAAACCCGGGGTGTAGCCGCGATTGGCCAGGCCTTCCAGCTCGGTGATCAGTGCCGGGTTGAAGGGGCGGCCGGCGCTGGCATCGTCGATGGCGCGGCGATAGACTTGCGCAGTGCGCGAGACGTAGTACCGGCTCTTGGTGCGGCCCTCGATCTTGAGCGAATCAACGCCGATCTTTACCAGCCGTTCCACGTGTTCGACAGCGCGCAGGTCCTTGCTGTTCATGATGTAGGTGCCGTGCTCGTCCTCCATGATGGGCAGCAACTGCCCGGGGCGCTCTTTTTCCTCGAGCAGATAAACGCCGTCGGCCAGCGGGTGGCGCGGGCTGCCGCCGCAGGCGGCAAAGGTCTGCTCGGCGTCTTGCTGTTCCCCGGAAAAACTGAAATCGCCCTCCAGCCTGAGCGGCTGCACCTCGCCGGAATCCGTGTCATCGGTGCCAGCTTGCGGCGTGTAGTTCCAGCGGCAGGCATTGGTGCAGGTGCCCTGGTTGGAGTCGCGCCGGTTGAAGTAGCCCGACAGCAGGCAGCGCCCCGAGTAGGCGATGCACAGCGCGCCATGCACAAAAACTTCAAGCTCGATGTCGGGGCATTCCTGGCGGATTTTTTCGATCTCGTCCAGGCTCAGCTCGCGCGACAAAATGATGCGCGCAACACCCACGGCCTGCCAGAATCTGACCGCTGCGTAGTTCACGGTATTGGCCTGCACCGAGAGGTGAATCGGCACATCGGGCCAATTGCCCTTGTCCATTCTTTCGCGCACCATCATGATCAGGCCCGGGTCGGCCATGATCAGGCCGTCGGGCTTCATCGCAATCACCGGTTCGATGTCGCGCAGGTAGGTGCGTACCTTGTCGTTGTGCGGCAGCAGGTTGCTGGTGACAAAAAATTTCTTGCCGCGGGCGTGGGCCTCTTCAATGCCGATCCGGATCTGCTCCAGCCGGAATTCGTTGTTGCGTGCGCGCAAGGAGTAGCGCGGCTGACCGGCATACACCGCGTCGGCGCCGAAGTTGTAGGCCGCGCGCATTTTATCGAGCGAGCCCGCGGGAAGAAGCAATTCAGGGATCTTGGGCGTCATGCCGCTATTGTCCATGCGGCGCTGCGGCTGGCCGGGCGCGCAGCACGGCCAAGCGCAGCAGCGGCAAGCGGTCATTGCCAAAATACATGTCATCGCCGACAAAAAAGGTGGGCGAACCGAAAGCGCCGCGCCGGATCGCTTCGTCGGTGTTGGCCTTGAGCTGCTCCTTGATGTCGGGCCTGGCGATGCCTGCCAAAAAAGCGCCGGCATCAACGCCGGCCTGCCGGCAGAGGGCTGCCAGCACCTCATCTTGCGAGATGTCTTTGTCCTGGCTGAAATAGGCGGCAAATGTGGCTTCGACAAAGGCCAGGAAATGGCCCTTGGCCTGCGCGTCCTGCGCGATCCACAGACAGCCGCGCATGGCCTTGACGCTGTTGACCGGAAATACCGTTGGCGGAAAGACGATGCTCAGGCCCGCTTCGCGTGCGTTGTCCTGCACATCCTTGAGCCGGTAACGGTTTTTCGGCGAGTCGAGGTCTTCCCGCTCGGTGTAAATGCCCTTGTTGACGCTGTTGAAAATGCCGCCGACCAGCACCGGCCGCCAACTGATGGTTTGCCTGAGTTCGGCTGCCAAAGGCTGGATATTGCGAAAAGCGATGTAGGTCCAGGGGCTGGAACAGTCAAAGAAAAATTCAATCATTGGGCGCTGGCTTGGTTCGGGCTAAACGTTCTGGTGCGCGCCGCTTTGCACACTTTGCGCGGTCTGGCCAAACAGCGCTTTGCGTGCTTCTTCGGTCAGGGCAGGTGCGCGCAGTTCCTTGCCGAGGTCGAGCCCGCGTTTGAGCGCCGGCCGCTCAAACAGGGCATCGTACCAGCGCTGCACAGCGGGGAATTTTTGCAGATCCACCTGCTGCGCCTTGTGCGTTCGCACCCAGGGGAAAATGGCGATGTCGGCAATGGAATAGTCCGCGCCGGCAACGTACGCGGCGGTACGCGCCAGTTGCGCATCCAGCACGCCATACAGGCGATCCACTTCCTTGCCGTAACGTTCGATGGCGTAGGGAATTTTTTCCGGGGCATACAAAAGAAAGTGCCCGTTTTGCCCTGCCATGGGCCCCAGCCCCCCCATCTGCCACATCAGCCACTGCAGGGTCTGATAGCGCTGCCGCATGTCGCTTGCCAGAAAACGGCCCGATTTTTCGGCCAGATACAGCAAGATGGCGCCGCTTTCAAATAGGGCCACGGGCGCACCGCCGCCGCTGGGCGCGTGATCGACGATGGCCGGCATGCGGTTATTGGGACTGATGGCGAGAAACTCAGGCGAGAACTGCTCACCCTTGCCAATATTGACCGGAACAAACCGGTACGGCAGGCCGCACTCTTCGAGCATGATGGAAATTTTCCATCCGTTGGGAGTGGGCCAGTAGTACAGATCGATCATCTTGGATTTTCCTTTGGCTGGCGTGTGGGCAGTCGGCTTGCCGGGTCTTCATGGCAATTCTTCGAGCTTGATATTGGGCTCGGCCATCACGCGCACGGTACTTTGCAGACCTTCCAGAATATGGTTGGCAAAGTAGCTGCTCTGGGTGTCGGGCTCCAGCGCGGCAAGCACCAGGTTGCCCAGAGGCTGGCTGAGCGGCACGTAGTAGCTGCCGCGCGGTGCATCCAGCACGCTGCGCAGCAGGTTCACTTGTGCCTTGATGATCGCGCCGTCACCAGCACTCGTGCTGGGCACATCCTGGCGTTCTCCCGTGCTGCGCGAGGTTTCCTGGTAGCTGTCGCCCAGCATGGAGCCGGGCTCCAGCACGCGCAGCACCTGAACGCCGAGCAGGCGCAGCCGGGTGACCGCGTCGGTGGACCCGGACGACAACCAGTAACCGCAAGGGCGGGCACGGACCTTGAGCGCTTGCAGCGCGAGCGCGGAGTCCCAGTCCACCGTGATGGGCTTGTCAGCGCCGGTGATGGGGTCGAGCATGACCAACTCGTGCTGGGCTGGCGTAGGCGCTGCCTCCACAATGGCTTGCCCCTTGCAGGCCTCGGCGCTGACTTCCTTGTCAACGTAAGCGCGAAGTTGGCTGAGGTCGCTGGCGCGCCTGGCGGTGCTGCCCAGCACGCTGGTGATGGCAGTCACATGGGTATGCACGCGCCGCTGGAGATGCAGCCGGCCAATGCCCGCGCCCCGGGTTTCAATCAGCAGGCTGACGGCGTTCTTGAGCCCGTTGGCATTGCGGCTGGTATCGGGCTGGGCGCCTCCCATCGAAACTTTCCTGTCAGCCATGTCCGCGGAGGTCGTGTAGTACCACTCGGTGCTCAGGCCCTGGCCCTTGAGCGCATCGAGTATCGGGCGGCGGTACCACTCCTCGGCGGCCTTGGTCAAAAATTCAGGCAGGTTGGCGGCAGTGCTGTATTGCAGCAGTGCATCAGACTTCTGGATCGCGCCGAATTTCTCCAGAAAGCGGCCAACCACGTCGTACTCGTGGGCATCCACCACAACGGTCGGCTGGTAGTCGCGCGTGAGCCGTGCCAGTGCCTGAGCTTCCGGCGTGTTGAGCAGCAAATGGTCGCGGTTCATGTCCAGCCCGCCCGCAGTGACGCGCTGGTCGCTGGCCGCGCCATCCGGATTGGCACGCGGAACAATCAGCACATTGATGTTTTGCAGTAGGGGCTGCAACAGGCCCTGGGCCAGTTCGCTGGCAATAACGAGCAGCGCTTCGCTGCCTGCCGGTTCGTTTCCATGCTGCTGGCCCATCAGCAGAACCGTGGGTTTTCCATCTGCCAGCAGCGTGGCCGGATCGGTGCCGGTGGCGCGTGTCAGGAGCAGCGCCTCCAGAGGCACGCCGCGCTGTGATTGGCCCATTGACAGCACGGCGGCCTTGATGCCCGCCGAACCCGTTGCGGCCGCCGCCTGATCGTGCAGCCAGGCGCTGATTTCAGCCTGCGTGGTAAATGCAGCACGGCCCGCCTGCAGGCCTGGCGTGTTGTAAATCACCGAGGGTGCCGGGAAACGGGCGGCCACTGCCGCGCTGTATGGCGCGGGCTGATCCGCAGGCACTGCGGCTGGCGCGCCAATGGCCGCGGTTGGTGTGACCGGGAATACCTGTACGGCGGGTGCTTCGACCGTTGCCGGCCTTGCAGGGCTTGGGCGCGCGCTGGCGGGCTGGCGGGGGGTGGAAGGGGTCCAGGGCGGCAGCGGCACTGAAGTGCAGGCCGCGAGCAGCAGCGTCAGGGCCAGTGGCGCCAGCGCGCGTGCGCGAGTCCACAAAGTTGGCCGGCCAACGTAGGCTGTAGCGGGAGATTTGGGCATTTTTGTCAACCTTTTTTCGTGCGCCTCAAGCATGTTTGACAGGATGCGTCGCCGCCCATGTTACCCGCCCTGCGCGGCTGGTGGCACGGCAGTTCTGTTTCCCGCGCTTGCGTTGGTGGGCTTTGGAAAAGACTGGCAAGACCTTTCTGGGAAAATGTGGACATGCCTGCTTCCCTTACTGCTTCATCCGCCGCCGAAGCGGCTTCCCGCCCTGGCAGCAATCCCTGGCGAATGAGCGTTGCCCCGATGATGGACTGGACCGACAGGCATTGCCGCTATTTTCACCGGCTGCTGACGCGCCATACCCGGCTTTACACCGAGATGGTGACCACCGGCGCGCTGATTCATGGCGACGTGGCAAGGCACTTGCGCTTCAACGCCGAGGAGCACCCCGTGGCGCTGCAACTGGGCGGAAGCGAGCCGGCTGACCTGGCCTGTGCTGCCAAACTGGGTGAGCAGTGGGGCTATGACGAGATCAACCTCAATTGCGGCTGCCCCAGCGAGCGAGTTCAGCGCGGCTCGTTTGGGGCCTGCCTGATGGCCGAGCCGCAACTGGTGGCCGACTGCGTGAAGGCGATGGTTGACGTGGTGAGCGTTCCCGTCACCGTAAAGCATCGCGTCGGCATCGACCAGGGCGAAAGCTATGAGTTCGTCCGCGACTTTGTGGGCGCGGTGAGCGAGGCGGGATGCGGGACTTTTATGGTTCATGCCCGCAACGCCTGGCTCAAAGGACTCAGTCCGAAAGAAAACCGCGAAGTGCCGCCGCTGCGTTACGCGCTGGTGTGCCGTCTGAAGCGGGAATTTCCGCATCTGACTATTTGCGTCAACGGCGGCATCACGAGTAATCAGCAGGTGGCAGAGCTATTGCGCGAACTCGATGGCGTGATGGTGGGGCGCGAGGCCTATCACAACCCCTGGTGGCTGGCCGACTGGGACGAGCGCTATCTTTCCCCGGTTTGCCCGGAGATTGCCGAGCCGCCGCAAGAGCGCGAGGCGCTCACCCGCGAATCGGTTGAAGAGCAGATGACGGCCTACATGGCCCGCGAGGCCGCCGAACACGGCACCCCCTGGAGCGCAGTCGCCCGCCACATGCTGGGCCTGCGTAACGGCCTGCCGGGTGCGCGCCGCTGGCGTCAGGTCTGGAGTGACCACCAGCTCAAGGCGTTGCACCCGCGTGATGTGATGGCGCTGGCGCATGGGGCGGCGCAAGAAGTGGCATAGGGCCGCCGTTCCTGCCAGTGCACCGGGCAAGTGCTCAAACGCCAGGGGGCAGCTACGATGTCTGCGGTGATCAATGACCGGAATGATCCACACCTGAACCATCGCTTCGAACCCGTGATCGGGTGCTCCGCTATTTCGGACAGTTGGGCCCTTGACATGGTGGCGGCGGAGCAGGTGGCGGCGGTGCAGGGGTGGCAGGAGGAGGCAGCGGCGATGGCGGCTGAGGGGCTGTCTGTGGCGGCGGTGGGGGCGGAGGCGGCAAAACAATGGGCGGCTTCGTTCGGAAATCACTCTGCGCGGCAGGGGGTTCCTGCTTGTAGGGAGGTGTCACCGGTGCCCCTTCCTGCGTTCCGGGCGGAATCAGGAGCCGCTCAAAAATTGGGGACTCCAGCGCGCCAAGCGATACATCAATGCTCTCATCCATGGTGTTGTCTTTTGCAAAAGCCAGCTCCGGCAGTACGCACGCAAACAGGGCTCCCGTCAACAACAAACTCGATGATGCGTGGCTGAACTGTTTAATAGACATAAGAAATACTCCCTCCCAGAATCGAACGTCGATAAGACAGCAGCTCGTAACTCGAATCTTCATTGGTGTACGCATAGTCCAGGCGCGCCAGAAAGTGGCGGTTCAACCATTTTGAGAGTCCGGCGTTTAGTCCCTGCCGCCTGGTCTTTCTGATGACAGGCCCCTGAAAATCAGGGTAGCGTTCATGGCCATAAGTTGCACTGATGTCAGCCAGCACTCCCCATCCAAGCGGCACCGTGGCGCCAAGACTGAGTTGGTGTCCCTTCATTTTGAAGTTTGCTCCCTCCGAAATGTTGTCCTGGAATTCATACCCAACTCTCACCTGCCCCTTCCTTTCGGCAAAATACCAGACCTGCTTGAGCCCCAGCACATGGTTGTCGGCATCCCGCGACGACAATGCCGCGTCAAACCCTTTGTCCGCAAATTTATCCCGGGTGTACCGATAGTAAAAGTGCGTTGTTGTTCCCTGCGTGAGGCCGATTTGGGTACCGGCTGTCACGGCATGAGAGCGGCTGTATGTGTCCCCGTCCAAAATGGCAGTGCGAAACTCGTACTTGAGCGAGGCGACGAAAGGGAGATTCCAGACAGTGGTCGTGCGCTGAAGCGAGGCTCCCGGGGAGTACGTGGAAAGGCCGTATTTGCTCAATGCGCTGTCAGAGTATTGCGCCTGGTAGGTCGAGGCTTCTATCGATCCCAGCCAGCCGGAATCATTGAGAAAATGATATCGGCCATAAAGATATTCGAACCCGCGCATTCCCGAGCGTTGGCCGGCAAAGAGCGAGGCATCGCGCGGTGCCGCAGGAATGTTGGAGTCGTACTGGAGGCCACCCTGAATGTGGATGGCCAAAGGCCCGGGAGTGCCTGGCGGCTGGAGTTGGCCCCTCTGCCCTGCAAGCGCCTGCAAATATTGTCGCGCCCGCTCACCGTAAAGGGAGGCCGGGGCCAACCCGAGCACCTTGTCAAAACTGGCTTGCGCAAGGGCTTCGCTGTGGACGTTGTAGTAAGTAACGCCCAGATGAAAATGAAGGGCGGGGTTCTCCGGAGTCAGGGCCAGCGCCTGCTGAAAGACGGCTATGGCATCTTCGTGGCGCCCCAGCCGGTCAAGCGTCATGGCAAGGTAGCGCAGGATGAGGGCGTCTTTTGGCTGGGCCGCCGCCAGCTTCTGGAACTCGGCCAGGGCCAAGTCATAGTGCCTGGCCTTGAAAGCCTGCCCCGCAGGCGTGTCCACAAGGGGAAGAGACTCGCCCGATGCCATCGGGACGAACAAAAAACAGCAAGCCATTGCCAGCAGTGTCTTTTTCCAAATGTGTTTCATAAAGACTCCTGCCTCGTCTTCCTCTCATCTCCTGCCATGACCAATCGCCGCGTCATCGAGCGTTTCAAGGTCAGGCCGGCGGCCTGCCCGGACCTTCCGGATCGTTCGGATTCACAGGATCCTTCATATCGAACCCCGGACCGGAACCGCCGCCGCGGGTACCGCTGTTGTCGTGGAATTCGTCCGGATTGACCACCGCTTCACTGCCGAGCCTGCGCGTGGTCGGCCGCGACCCTGTCGGCGTGCCTTCGCCATCCGGGTGGGCCGGGTCGATTTGAGACCCTGGTGCAGTGGGCTGGCATCCCTTGGCGGTTGGGTTGCGGGCGCAGAACCACGGGCGAGCCTTCCCCGGTTGGCCGTAGCCGGACTCGCCCGGTTGACTGTTTGGGTCGCACCAGCCTCGGCAACGCCGCGACGTGGATACGGTTATTCCTCCTACTTGTGTGGTGTGCTGAACGTTGCGGTAATCGCCGCTTCGTGCGCCTGGACTGCGATCTGGCGCTGTGTAGCCATCGCGAACATAGACCACGTCCCCGTTGCCACGGCGGACTACTTCGACAAAATTCTCAGATATGCCATCCTCGTTGTCAAAACTACGTGTCCACACATCGTGCTGATTTCCGTCCTCATCTTTATAGGTGAGGGTCGGCGGTCCTGTCTCGTCATCGCTGGCACGGCCGTCGCGACTCGGCACACGACTTCCCGCCCTCTGCCCGTCGAAGGAGAACGGGCCGCCGGGATCGGTGGAAGAGGGGCCCGGCCTCCTGGTGTCGTAAAAGCCGCTGGGATCGCCGTTGGCCGGAAGGCCATTGCCATATCTGCCGCGGCACAAGCCCGGGAATAGGTTAGACGCTCTCGTCTTGCAGAATCCCTCCATGACCGTTTCAGCGTCTCTTTGGATGCCATATCTTCCCGTCAGCGGGTCGTCGCCGGGGGCGCCGGCCCCCATTGCGGCATCGAGCCCTGATTCCTGATTGGCCAGTCGCTCAGCTATCGCCGCGGCGCGGGCGGCATCCAGAGCTTCACGCTCGCGGTCTCCGATAAGGCCGCCCGCCGGATTCACGGGCAAGGCCACCGGCGGCAACCTCGGCTCAATGGCGGGGCCACTCGTTGGAGCCGGGGGCAAGGGCGTCGGTGGCAGTTTCACAACCGGCGGCGGAACAAACGGAGCCGGGGTCGGCGGTTCTGCCGGCGGGATCGGCGGCTGTGGCTTCACGATCGGCTCGACCGGCTTGATCTGGATGGGTGCTGGGGGCTGGGCCTGGATAATCGGTGGGGGATTGATCTTGTACTGCGCCGGGGCCGCTGCCGGCCACAGCCCTGCGAGGCATGCGAGAACCGCCACCGCCATTTGCCTGTTCATTGCGAACTCCTTTCCTGTGAGGAGATGAAGGCACCGAATCCGACACCGCTCAACAAGCGGTCGTTCGACAGGGATCAGAGTTCGAAATCACTCTTTTCCGTGACGCCAGCTCCTGGATAACCATGCCGGACCACCCGCCTTCCCATGCTGCGGTGGTATCACTGGTCCCCGGCGCTGTCAAGTCCAGAATCCGAGTCCAGAATCCGAGCAAGAAATTGTGTTGCCTCTGTCTTGCAGCGTCATGCATTGAATGCTTGGTGTAGCCAGACAAGGCGTGGCGCCAACGGGAAGAGGTTCTTGATATGGATTCCGCAGGGGTGCGAGCCAAATCGGCTTCAATGCGAAACGGGCAGTGAGGGGAGGGGAAAGCAAAGAGCACTTTGCCCGCCTTCGCTCGTCACGTTGCCTGCCTGCTCAAGATCGGGCGCGGCGGACGCAACGCATCGGGTCCACAAACCTGTCAGGTCGGTGCCGCAGGAAAATCTTCATCGTCACTTTCGTTGGGCCGTCCCATTCGCGAGTGCCTGACAAGCACGATGCCCAAAACCACTGCGGCGGCCGAGCTCGCCATCAGGGGCGACGCCGCGATCATGAGGGCCACCCCGGTGACGGCCTCAACGCTGACCTGCTGGACATGGTCAACCAGGGC
>CAYJMW010000051.1:2704-27262 GCA_964371235.1 uncultured Polaromonas sp. | reverse complement strand
ACGACCTTTGGGTTATGAGCCCAACGAGCTACCAGGCTGCTCCACCGCGCGATATATGGTAATTATAGCTTACTTTGCCTTCGCCGTGTCAGTCGTGATGTCTTCAGACACCTCCGGGCGGTCCACCAGTTCAACCAACGCCATCGGCGCGTTGTCGCCCACCCGGAACCCCATTTTCAGGATCCGGGTGTAGCCGCCCGGGCGAGCGTTGTAGCGCGGGCCCAGTTCGGCAAACAGTTTGACGACCATGTCACGATCACGCAAGCGGTCAAACGCCAGGCGCTTGTTGGCCAGGGTGGGCACCTTGCCGAGCGTAATCATCGGCTCCACCACGCGGCGCAATTCCTTGGCTTTCGGCAGTGTGGTTTTGATGACTTCGTGCTGAATCAGCGAATTCATCATGTTGCGCAGCATGGCGAGACGGTGCTCGCTGGTGCGGTTTAGTTTTCGTAGTCCATGTCCGTGTCGCATAATGCTTCCTTTTTTAGTATCGGGACAGCCGTATCAGGTACTGCCCGTGCGCCATCTCATCCGAGATGGACTGTTTTAAAACATGATCAGCGCTTGTCGAGACCGGCAGGCGGCCAGCTTTCAAGTCGCATTCCAAGTGTCAGCCCGCGAGAGGCCAGCACTTCCTTGATCTCATTGAGAGATTTCCGTCCCAGATTGGGGGTCTTGAGCAGCTCGTTTTCAGTGCGCTGAATCAGATCCCCAATATAGTAGATATTTTCCGCTTTCAGGCAATTTGCCGAGCGCACGGTGAGCTCGAGCTCATCGACCGGGCGCAGCAAAATGGGATCAAACTGTTGCGAGCTGCGCTGAACCGGCGCGGTGAAGGCATCCAGCTCATTGCCTTCGAGCTGAGCAAACACAGCCAGTTGCTCGACCAGTATCTTTGCTGAGGCGCGAACGGCATCTTCGGCGCTTACTGCCCCATTTGTTTCGATCTCCAGCACCAGCTTGTCCAGATCGGTGCGCTGTTCGACGCGGGCGCTTTCAACGATGTAGCTCACGCGCTTGACGGGAGAAAAAGAAGCATCCAGCACAATACGGCCAATCGATTTTGGCGACTCGTCCCCATACCGGCGCACCGTCCCTGGTACATAGCCACGGCCGTTTTCAACCTTGATCTGCATATCAATCTTGCCGCCGTGCGACAAATTCAGGATCACATGCTCGGGGTTGATGATTTCGACGTCATGCGGTGTCTGAATGTCGGCCGCAGTGACAGGCCCCTCGCCGTCCTTGCGCAGGCTCAAGGTGACTTCATCACGATTGTGAAGCTTGAAGACCACTCCTTTGAGGTTCAACAGAATGTTGACAACATCTTCCTGCACCCCGTCAATCGACGAGTACTCGTGCAACACCCCGGCGATGGTCACTTCGGTTGCGGCGTGACCAACCATGGACGACAGCAACACACGGCGCAGCGCGTTGCCCAGCGTATGGCCATAGCCGCGCTCAAACGGCTCAAGTGTCACCTTGGCACGATGGATGCCGAGCTGCTCTACATTGATGGTTTTTGGTTTTAACAAATTAGTCTGCATGCGGTCTTCCTCTCAATACCCTCGGCTCGTTACACCGATAAGGCTGGCGAAGCACACCCCGCCGATACGATGAACCGTATCGCCAGGGAACGAAAATTAGCGTGAGTACAACTCGACAATCAACGATTCGTTGATGTCGGCGGCAAACTCATCACGGTCAGGCACTTTCTTGAAAGTACCTTCGCCCTTGTCGGCGTTCACCTCGACCCATGCGGGAAGGCCCACTTGCAGGGCAAGCTGGAGCGCCTCGGTCACGCGGATCTGCTTTTTGGATTTGTCGCGTACCGCGATGATGTCACCCGTCTTGACCATGCACGAAGGGATATTCACGCACTGACCGTTCAGCGTAATTGCCTTGTGGGATACCAGTTGACGCGCCTCGGCACGGGTAGAGCCAAAGCCCATCCGGTAAACGACGTTATCCAGGCGCGACTCCAGAATAAACAGCAGGTTGGCACCGGTGTTGCCCTTGCGGCGGTCGGCTTGCTCAAAATAACGGCGGAATTGCTTCTCAAGGACGCCGTACATGCGTTTGACCTTCTGCTTTTCACGCAGCTGGAGTCCAAAATCAGACGTCCGGGTACCCGAGGTACGGCCATGCTGACCTGGTTTTGAGTCGAATTTGGCCTTGTCGCTGATCGCGCGGCGCGCGCTCTTCAGGAAAAGATCAGTGCCTTCACGGCGGGATAGTTTGGCCTTGGGGCCTAGATAGCGTGCCACTTGTGTATCCTTTTGTCATCTGCTGCAGTTACTGCAGGAGCCGCAGGCAAGAACCTGACGGCGGTGGGCTTGATTAAAAATGTCTGGTCAGCCGGCCAATTGCAAAGCAGGCAACCGAGCCAGACAACACGGTTAAATACGGCGGCGCTTCTGGGGGCGGCAGCCGTTATGCGGAACTGGCGTAACGTCAGCGATCGAATTGATTCGAATGCCGAGCGCACCCAGGGCCCGCACGGACGATTCACGTCCCGGACCCGGTCCCTTGATTTCTACGTCAAGGTTCTTGATGCCCTGCTCAATGGCGGCACGGCCAGCTACTTCCGAAGCGACCTGCGCCGCAAAAGGAGTTGACTTGCGCGAACCCTTGAAACCCTGACCACCAGAAGATGCCCAAGACAACGCATTGCCCTGGCGATCCGTGATCGTGATGATCGTGTTGTTGAAAGACGCGTGGACATGGGCAATGCCATCGGCCACGTTCTTGCGAACTTTCTTGCGAACGCGCTGTGCGGCGCTACTGCTGGGTGATTTTGCCATGACGACCTCTCAATTATTTCTTCAATGCAGCGGCGGCCTTGCGCGGGCCCTTGCGGGTACGGGCGTTGGTCCGCGTGCGCTGGCCGCGCATCGGCAGACCGCGGCGATGACGGAATCCGCGATAGCAGCCTATATCCATCAGGCGCTTGATGTTCATCGTGGTTTCACGACGCAAATCACCTTCGATGGTGAACTGGGCAATCTGGTCACGGATTTTTTCCAGATCGCCGTCAGTCAGGTCTTTGATTTTCTTGGCATAGTCAATACCACAAGCTTCGCAAATTTTGCGAGCCCGCGTGCGACCTATGCCAAAGATAGCAGTCAAGCCGATTTCGGCGTGCTTCTGCGGCGGAATATTGATACCAGCGATACGAGCCATGTGCGTCCTCTAAATCTCTCTTAAAAATCAGCCCTGGCGCTGTTTGTGACGTGGATCTGTGCAGATCACGCGGACAACACCCTTGCGGCGGATGATTTTACAGTTGCGGCAAATTTTCTTGACCGAAGCTGAAACTCTCATTTTCTTCTCCTAAAACTCTAATCAGTTGAGGACAGAACAGATTGCCGCGCAATCCTGGTCTGACCTGCAAATTAACCCAAAGATACCTACTTCGCGCGGAACACGATTCGTGCACGCGTCAAATCGTAAGGCGTCAACTCAACCGTCACCTTGTCACCGGGCAGAATGCGGATGTAGTGCATGCGCATTTTTCCGGAAATGTGACCCAGTACTACATGCCCATTTTCCAGTTTCACCCGGAAAGTTGCATTGGGAAGGTTTTCTACGACCTCTCCCTGCATCTGAATCACATCATCTTTGGACATTCCATCAACTACCCAACGATGTCTTGAAGTTTGCCTTTTTCAACAACGACTCATACTGCTGCGACATCAGGTAATTTTGTACCTGCGCCATGAAATCCATGGTCACCACCACAATAATCAGCAACGATGTTCCACCGAAGTAAAAGGGTACGTTGTATTTCAGAATCAGAAATTCCGGAAGCAGGCACACGAGCGTGATGTATATCGCGCCGGCGAGCGTCAGGCGCACCAGAATCCTGTCGATATATCGCGCCGTCTGGTCGCCCGGACGGATCCCAGGAACGAATGCGCCGCTTTTCTTCAAATTGTCTGCCGTTTCACGACTGTTAAACACCAGAGCCGTATAGAAAAAGCAAAAGAAAATGATTGCACTTGCATAAAGCATGACGTAGATAGGCTGGCCCGGGCTGAGCGTGCTGGCGATATCTTTCAGCCAGCGCATGCTTTCACCCGTGCTGAACCAGCCGACCACGGTCGCTGGCAACAAGATAATGGACGACGCGAAGATGGGTGGAATAACACCAGACATGTTCAATTTCAGCGGAAGGTGGGAAGACTGACCGCCATATACCTTGTTTCCTACCTGTCGTCTCGCGTAGTTCACAAGAATCTTGCGCTGCCCACGCTCGACAAAAACCACAAAATAGGTCACCAGCGCGACGACCACGACGATCACCATGGCAATAAGAATGCTCATGGCACCGGTGTTTACCAGTTCAAGCAAGCCCCCCATCGCGTTGGGCAGGCCTGAGACAATGCCGGCAAAAATAAGTATCGAGATGCCGTTACCCAAGCCACGCTCGGTAATTTGCTCACCCAGCCACATCAGGAACATCGTTCCAGCCGTCAGGCTGAATACCGCTGTCATCCTGAACCCGAAGCCCGGAACTAGCACCAGACCAGGCGAGCTTTCCAGCGCCACCGCAATACCCATGGACTGAAACAAGGCCAAGCCCAGTGTTCCATACCGTGTGTATTGCGTGATCTTGCGTTGACCGCCGGCGCCTTCCTTTTTCATCTGCTCGAATGTTGGAACAACATACGTCAGCAGTTGCATGACGATCGAGGCTGAAATATAGGGCATGATGCCCAAGGCAAACACTGTGAACCTTGACAAGGCGCCACCGGAGAACATATTGAACAAATTCAATATGCCGCCCTGCTGCCCCTTGAACAGCTCTTTCAGTTGGCCGGCGTCAATCCCGGGAACTGGAATATGCGTACCGATACGGTAAACCACCAGCGCCAGCAGCAAAAACACGAGCCTGTTGCGCAAGTCGCCGAACTTGCCGGTTTTTGCAATTTGAGCCGAGTTGGTTGCCACGAATTGTCCCGTCAGGTTAAGGTATCAGGCGATCGAGCCACCAGCGGCTTCAATAACAGCCTTGGCACCTGCCGTAGCAGAAATACCATTCAACTTGACCGCCCTGGAAAGGGTGCCGGACTTGATGACCTTGACATTCCTGGCCAGTTGACCAATCAGGCCAGACTGCTTCAATGTCAAGAGGTCCACTTCGGGCAGATCCAGCCGCTCCAACGCCGCAAGAGTGATCTCGGCATTGAATTGGAGTAAATGGGACTTGAAACCGCGTTTTGGCAATCGGCGCTGCATCGGCATTTGACCGCCTTCAAAACCGACCTTGTGATAGCCGCCCGCGCGTGATTTTTGCCCCTTGTGACCGCGTCCGGCCGTTTTGCCCAAGCCCGAGCCAATGCCGCGACCGACGCGTCGCTTGGCATGTTTTGCGCCTTGGCTAGGCTTGATTCCGTTCAATTCCATGATGGGTCCTTAATCAGTTGAGGACAGAACTTGCTGCTGCGCAGCGACGGTCTGTCCCGCAACGCCTCAAATAATTTTGACCAGGTAGCTGATCTTGTTGATCATGCCGCGCACTGCGGGTGTATCCTGCAATTCACTGACGCTGTTGACACCGCGCAGGCCCAGACCACGCACCGTCGCGCGATGTGATTCCTGGGTGCCAATCGGGCTGCGAACCAGTTGGACTTTCACTTTGGTTTCTTTGGTCATTTCAATGCTCGCCTTACCCGAAAATTTCTTCGACTGATTTGCCACGCTTGGCCGCAATATCAGAGGCTGTCGTGGAATTCTTCAGCGCATCCATGGTGGCGCGCACCATGTTGTAGGGGTTGCTCGATCCGTGACTTTTGGCCACGATGTCGGTAATACCCATCACTTCAAAGACCGCTCGCATGGGCCCGCCCGCGATGATTCCGGTTCCCTTTGGGGCCGGCGCCATCATGACGTTTGCGGCGCCGTGATGACCAAACACATTGTGGTGAAGCGTGCCGTTTTTCAATGACACCTTGGTCATGTTGCGGCGCGCCTCCTCCATGGCTTTTTGCACGGCAGCCGGCACTTCTTTTGATTTGCCCTTGCCCATGCCGACGCGGCCATCACCGTCGCCAACCACGGTTAATGCGGCAAAGCCGAGAATACGGCCGCCCTTGACCACCTTGGTGACGCGGTTGACCGCGATCATTTTTTCCTTCAGACCATCGTCTGGAGCGTCACTGTGCGATTTTGCTTGAAACTTAGCCATACTTAATTCCAGTCTGCTTAGAACTGCAAACCGGCTTCGCGAGCCGCATCAGCCAGCGCTTTGACGCGGCCATGGTACGCAAAACCGGCGCGATCAAACGCCACTTTTCCCACACCTGCCGCTTTTGCCTTTTCGGCAATACGCTTGCCAATGGCCTGCGCAGCAGCAACGTTTCCACCTTTACCGGAGGCACCAATGTCTTTGCGAACTTCCACTTCCGCAGTGGATGCGGCTGCCAGAATCTTGGTGCCATCGCCAGAAATAACACTGGCATAGATATGCAGATTGGTGCGATGCACGGCCAGGCGTGCAACACCTTGCGTGGCAATGCGAATCCGGGTCTGGCGTGAACGGCGAAGGCGCTGCTCTTTTTTGGTCAACATGGGTAGCAGCTCCTTATTTCTTCTTGGTTTCTTTGATCGTGATTTTTTCATCCGAATAACGGATGCCCTTGCCTTTGTAGGGCTCGGGAGGGCGAACTGCGCGCACTTCCGCGGCAATTTGACCGACACGCTGACGATCCGAACCCTTGATCACCACCTCAGTGGGCGTAGGGGTTTCGACCTTGATACCGGCTGGCATGTCCAGCACTACAGGATGGGAATATCCCACCGTCAGATTCAGCTTGGCGCCTTGCGCCTGGGCCTTATAACCGACGCCGACCAGGCTGAGCTTTTTCTCAAAGCCCTTGGTCACGCCCGTCACCATGTTGTTCACAAGCTGGCGCATCGTGCCACTCATGGCATTGGCTTCGCGTGAGTCGTTGGCTGGCACAAACGTCAGCTTGCCGGCATCATTGGTGATGGCGACAAGGGCGTTTTGCGTTAGCGCCAGCATACCAAGGGTCCCCTTGACATTAATCTGGTCGTCTTTGATCGCCACGTCCACACCCTGGGGAATGGCAACCGGCATTTTTCCTACACGAGACATTTCAGTTTCTCCTCAATGCCGCCGTCAGGCCACGTAACAAAGGACTTCACCACCGATACCGGTGGCGCGTGCCTTGCGATCAGTCATGACGCCCTGGGGCGTCGTGACAATTGCCACGCCCAAGCCATTCATGACTTGCGGAATGGCGCCATGGCCTTTGTAAACGCGCAGGCCCGGGCGACTGACGCGCTCAATGCGCTCAATCACGGGCTGGCCAGCGTAGTACTTCAGGGCAATTTCCAGTTGAGGCTTGCCATCGTTGGGTTTGACGGAAAAGCCATCAATGTAGCCCTCATCCTTCAGAACCTGCGCAATGGCCACCTTGACTTTTGAAGACGGCACCAGCACAACCGATTTTTCAACCATTTGTGCATTGCGAATGCGCGTCAGCATGTCGGCGATAGGATCACTCATACTCATCTGTATATCTCCTATTGCTTACCAGCTTGCTTTGGTGATACCGGGGATATCACCAGCAAAAGCCAACTCGCGAATCTTGGCGCGAGCCAGGCCGAATTGACGGAACGTGCCACGCGGACGACCCGTGATCGCGCAGCGGTTACGCTGGCGGGTCGGGTTGGCGTTGCGGGGCAGCTTTTGCAGCTCAAGACGGGCCAGTGCGCGCTCTTCATCGGAGCGTTTTGCGTCGTTGGACGTTGCCTTGAGTTCAGCGTGTTTCTTGGCGAACTTGGCGACGAGTTTGTCGCGCTTGAGTTCACGTTGCAGTAAAGCCTGTTTTGCCATGCCCGCCTCAATTCTTGAACGGAAAACGGAAGGCGGTGAGAAGTGCCTTGCACTCGTCATCGGTCTTGGCCGTTGTGGTAATGCTGATATTGAGGCCACGCAAGGCGTCAACCTTGTCGTACTCAATTTCAGGGAAAATGATCTGTTCTTTAACGCCGATGTTGTAGTTGCCGCGGCCATCAAATGCGCGGCCGGAAATACCACGGAAGTCACGAACGCGCGGCAGCGCCACGGTCACGAAACGATCAAGAAACTCATACATCTTCACGCCGCGCAGCGTCACCATGCAGCCAATCGGCAAGTCCTCGCGGATCTTGAACCCGGCGATAGCTTTCTTGGCTTTGGTCACAACAGGCTTTTGACCGGCAATCTTGCTCATGTCAGCAACCGCGCTGTCCATGACTTTTTTGTCAGCAACCGCCTCGCTCACACCCATATTGAGCGTGATCTTGGTGATACGCGGAACCTGCATGGGCGACGTATAGCCAAATTTTTCAATCAGGCTGGGCGCGATTTTTTCGCGGTATTGATTTTGTAAGCGTGCCATGGTCATGCAGCCTTTATTTCGTCGCCGCTGGACTTGAAGACGCGCACTTTTTTGCCGTCAGCCAACAACTTGATGCCCACCCGATCGGCCTTGCCCGTTGCAGCATTGAAAATCGCCACATTGGACTGGTGAATCGGCATGTTTTTTTCAACAATGCCACCCGTTGTGCCCTTGAGCGGATTGGGTTTGGTGTGTTTTTTCACCAGATTGACCCCGTCCACCAGCACATGGCTGTCGTCTTTGCGCAGCGAAATCTTGCCACGCTTGCCCTTGTCGCGACCTGCGATCACGATGATCTCGTCGCCTTTGCGAATCTTGTTCATGGCGTGTCCTTACAGAACTTCAGGAGCCAGCGACACGATCTTCATGAACTTTTCAGTGCGCAATTCGCGCGTCACTGGTCCGAAGATGCGGGTGCCGATGGGCTCCAGCTTGGCGTTTAGCAACACCGCAGCGTTGCCGTCGAATTTGACAAGCGAGCCATCACCGCGGCGGATACCCTTGGCGGTGCGAACGACCACGGCACTGTATACCTCGCCTTTTTTGACGCGGCCACGTGGAGCGGCTTCCTTGATGCTCACCTTGATGACGTCACCAACGCTGGCGTACCGGCGCTTGGATCCGCCCAGCACTTTGATGCACATCACGGATTTGGCACCCGTGTTGTCAGCAACATCGAGTTTGGATTGCGTTTGAATCATTTAAATTTAGTCCCAACTTGCACCGGAAGACCGTTTGCTTTTTATGCAAACTGCCAGCCGGTCAGTCTTGGGCCCGTCGTCCACACCGCAAACCACTTGCAATGCTTCCGCTGGGCAGAATTCTCCGCTTTTTGTAGCGAAGCCTACGATTATTACCAAAGTCGCCGGCAGTGTCAACTGATCTTTGCCAAATTTCATCATAAAAAAGCCGGAAGGGGCCTGAGTGCAGGGGCGAAGCATTCGACTTCAGGCACACCCGTTGAGCCGGTGGTCCCATCAAAACTTGCGAACAAATCATGGTCTAGCCCACGATGTACGGCTCTAAGCCGCTACTAATTCAGGAGTAAATGAACCGTCTCGTGGCCGTCCATTCGCAGATTGGCAGTCTTCGCGCCGCAGCTGCATGACGAAGCGGCATTTTACGTTGGGACGTGAAGATATTGGCTGCAAAGGGCCAAAAAACTTTCCAATTTGGGGTCAACCCCGTTTTCCTGACGCAAGACGGTAGCCACTTCTGGCGCCACGGACCCTGCCAGCGCGGCATCCAGAAACAGCATGCGGGAGCGGCGGGCCAGCACATCTTCCACGGTCCGCGCATACTCGTGGCGCGCCGCAAAACGCACCATCGCTTCGGTCAGACCGCCGCCCAGCTTGCTTCCCGCGCCCGGCAGGCCGTTGACGACAGCCGCTTCGCTTCCATATAGATGAATGCCCGGGGACTCGCTAATTCTGGTTGTTGAATCCTGGGCACCGACCAACTTAAGGTGGTCGGTCACCATCTCGTTGCGCGGCGCAAGCAGCCCGGCTTTGAAGCAATGATCAAGAACGTCCTCAGCCATGGCCCGGTATGTGGTCCACTTGCCGCCCGTCACCGTCACCAGGCCGCTCTTGCTGACCAGCACCGTATGCTCACGCGAAAGGGCTTGGGTACTGCCTGCGTCGTCATCGGTTGGCTTGACCAGCGGGCGCAATCCCACCCAAATGCTTTTGATGTCGGCCGGGCCGGGAGGTCGGCTCAGGTAACGAGCCGACTCACGCAGGATGAAAGCAACCTCTTCCCGGAACGGCAACGGCTCACGCGCCAAGTCATGACGCGGCGTGTCGGTGGTGCCCAGGATGGTTTTACCGAGCCACGGTACGGCAAACAGCACCCTGCCATCAGCCGTCTTGGGAATCAGCATCGCGTGGTCAGTGGGCATGAACGAGCGGTCCACCACAATATGCACGCCCTGACTGGGCGCGACCATGGGTTGGGTCTCGCGGCCGATTGCCTGCCCGTCCTGCAGGCGCAGCCGATCCACCCACACGCCTGCGGCGTTCACCACGCAACGGGCTTTGACTTCAAACGAACGTCCCTCTTCGGGTCCCTTCTCCTGATCCTGCACGCGAAGACCCACAAGCCTCCCATTTTCATGAATCAAGCCGGTGGCGGCACAGTAATTCACCAGCAGCGCACCCTGCTGCGCGGCAGTGCGGGCCAACGCCAAGGCCAGTCTGGCATCATCAAACTGCCCGTCCCAGTACTTGACGCCCCCCTTGAGGCCCTGCGGATGGAGCGTTGGCAGACATGTAAGGGTTTCGTTCCGATTCAGGAATTCCGTTGGACCCAGCCCGGCCCTGCCGGCCAGGGCGTCATACATTTTGAGCCCAATACCGTAGAAAGGGGCTTCCCAATACTTGTAAGCAGGCATCACAAAAGGCAGCGGCTGCGCCAGATGCGGTGCATTGGCCAGCAGCGTTGTTCGCTCCCGCAAGGCTTCGCGCACCAGGGAAATATTGCCCTGCGCCAGATACCGCACGCCGCCGTGGACCAGTTTGGTGGCCCGTGATGAGGTGCCTTTGGCAAAATCATGCGACTCCAGCAACACCACACTAAAGCCGCGCGCGGCGGCATCCAGCGCCACGCCAAGCCCGGTGGCGCCGCCGCCTACGATGGCGATGTCATAGTGACGGGACTCTTCCAGGCGGCTGATCAGATCGGCGCGACGGGTCAACAGGGGCTGCGTTTGGGTGGCCATAGGTCGGAAGTCGCGGCTTTGCAACGAATTTTTCTGGCTGATGCGTTGTCCGCAAAACCAGTCACAACAAAAAGGCCGTGTGGCATAGTTGCTCACACGGCCACCCTTTAGAGCATTGGGTATGTCAATGCACTGATTAGCGAACCTTGCCGTTTTTCCACGCGTTGAGCAGCGTGTCATAGGCAATGGTTTCACCCTTGGGCTTTTCATTGGCCAGCTTCTTCCAGGGGGCACCCTTGTCGCTCAGGTACTTGTTGGGGTCACCCTTGGGATTGAGCTTGGGTGCACAGTGCGCCATGCCAGCCCGCTCCAGACGACTCATCACCTGGTCCATTTCCTCGGCCAGGTTGTCCATCGCCGCTTGCGGCGTTTTCTCGCCGGTCACCGCCACCGCCACATTCTTCCACCACAGTTGCGCCAGCTTCGGGTAGTCCGGTACATTGGTGCCGGTGGGCGTCCAGGCGACGCGCGCCGGGCTGCGGTAGAACTCGATCAGGCCGCCGTACTTGGCGGCATTTTTCGTAAAGTACTCGTGCCGGATGTCGCTGTCGCGGATGAAGGTCAGGCCCACGACCGATTTCTTTGCCGACACGGTTTTGGAGGTGATGAACTGTGCGTAGAGCCAGGCAGCGGCGGTCTTGTTGGCGTCATGCCCCTTAAAGAAGGTCCAGGAACCCACATCCTGGTAGCCGTTTTGCATGCCCTGCTTCCAGTACGGACCGTTCGGGCCGGGTGCCATGCGCCACTTTGGCGTGCCATCGGCATTGACGACCGGCAAACCGGGCTTGATCATGTCAGCGGTAAAGGCGGTGTACCAGAAAATCTGCTGCGCAATCTGGCCTTGTGCGGGCACCGGACCGGACTCCCCAAAGGTCATGCCACTGGCCTCCTTGGGTGCGTATTTCTTCATCCAGTCCACGTACTTGGTCAGTGCATAGACGGCCGCGGGCGAGTTGGTGGCCCCGCCGCGCGACACCGAAGCGCCCACCGGTGTGCACTTGTCTGCACCAACGCGGATGCCCCACTCATCGACCGGCATACCATTGGGGATGCCAATATCTGCCGTACCGGCCATCGACAGCCACGCATCGGTAAAGCGCCAGCCGAGCGACGGGTCTTTTTTGCCGTAATCCATGTGGCCATAAATCGGCTTGCCGTCAATGGTTTTGACATCTTCACTGAAGAACGCGGCGATATCTTCGTAGGCGCTCCAGTTCAGCGGCACACCCAGGTCATAACCATACTTGGCCTTGAACTTATCCTTCAGGTCCTGGCGCGCGAACAGGTCGGCGCGGAACCAGTACAGGTTGGCGAACTGCTGGTCGGGCAACTGGTAGAGCTGACCGTCGGGCGCGGTCGTGAAGCTGGTGCCGATGAAGTCTTTCAGGTCCAGGCCCGGATTCGTGTACTCCTTGCCGGCGCCCTTCATGTACTCGGTGAGCGACAGGATCTTGCCGTAACGGTAGTGCGTGCCGATCAGGTCCGAGTCGGAAATCCAGCCGTCATAAATCGATTTGCCGGACTGCATCGAGGTCTGCAACTTCTCGACCACATCGCCTTCCTGGATGATGTCGTGCTTGACCTTGATGCCTGTGATCTCCTCGAACGCCTTGGCCAGTGTCTTCGATTCGTACTCATGCGTCGTGATGGTCTCGGACACGACCGAGATTTCCTTCACCCCTTTGGCCTCCAGTTTTTTCGCGGCGTCGATAAACCACTTCATCTCGGCGGCCTGCTTGTCCTTGGACAAGGTGGACGGCTGGAACTCAGCATCAATCCACTTCTTGGCCGCCGCCTCGTCGGCCCAACCCTGACTGGACATTGCGCAGAAGGCGACAGCCACTGCCAATGCGCTATATCGCAATTTCATAATCGATCTCCTCAGATGTGTATGCCCCCTGATACAAAGGCTACCTCGGCTCCAGGGGACAACAAGCCGATCCTTGAACTTTCAATTGCTAACCTTTGCGCATGATGAGTGCCAGCAAGCCCATGGACAGCACGAAGCTGATCCAGATCGACGGCTCCGACTCAAGCCCGAGCCAGACCACCAGGCGCCCGCCAACACCGACAAAAGCCAGATTCACATACGCCGCGGCCAGCAGGCCGATGAACAGCCGGTCGCCCCGGGTCGTCTCCAGCGGCAAGAAGCCGCGTCGCAGAACGCTTGGGGACTTGATCTCCCACAGTGTCATGCCAAACAGCATGAGTGCAATGCAGGAAAAAAAAACGGCGACAGGCGTGGTCCAGGCCATCCATTCAAACATTCATTTCTCCTCATCAGTTGCTGCGACACCGCATCAGACACGCCCCATGGCGAAGCCCTTGGCGATGTAGTTGCGCACAAACCAGATCACAATCGCGCCCGGCACAATCGTCAAAACACCGGCAGCGGCCAGCGTGGCCCAATCCATGCCGGAGGCTGAAACCGTGCGCGTCATGGTGGCCACGATCGGCTTCGCATTCACGCTGGTCAAGGTACGGGCCAGCAACAATTCGACCCAGCTGAACATGAAGCAAAAGAAGGCAGCAACCCCGACGCCGGCCTTGATCAGGGGCAGGAAAATGCGGATAAAAAATTTCGGGAATGAATAACCGTCGATATAGGCGGTTTCATCAATTTCCCGTGGAATGCCACTCATGAAACCTTCCAGAATCCAGACCGCCAGCGGCACGTTGAACAGCAGGTGCGCCATGGCGACGGCCAGGTGCGTGTCGAGTAAACCGACGGTCGAGTAAAGCTGGAAAAAGGGCAGCAGAAATACGGCGGGTGGCGTCATCCGGTTGGTCAGCAACCAGAAAAACACGTGTTTGTCGCCCAGAAAGCTGTAGCGTGAGAACGCATAGGCCGCGGGCAAGGCCACGGTGATTGAGATCACGGTGTTGATGCCGACATAAATCAGGCTGTTGATGTAGCCCGAGTACCACGAGGGATCCGTCAGAATGGTCCTGTAGTTGGCCCAGGTGAAGTGCTGCGGCAACAGGGAGAAGCTGGACAATATGTCCTCGTTCGTCTTGAACGACATATTGATCATCCAGTACACCGGCAGCAAGGCGAAAACGAGGTACGCGAGCAGGAACAAGGTGCGTTTTTCAAACCGTCGCTTATTCATGGCTACCCTCCTTCTCCTGGGTGCCGACGCGCTGCATCCAGTTGTACAAAATGAAACTTAGCAGCAAGATAATCAGGAAATAGATCAATGAAAAGGCGGCTGCCGGGCCAACGTCAAATTGGCCGACCGCCTTGATGGTCAGAAACTGCGACAGGAAGGTGGTCGAATTGCCCGGGCCACCGCCGGTCAGCACAAAGGGCTCGGTATAGATCATGAAGCTGTCCATGAAACGCAGCAGCACCGCAATCATCAGCACACCTCGCATCTTGGGCAATTGCACGTACCAGAACACCGCAAATTTGCTGGCGCCATCAATGCTGGCGGCCTGGTAATAGGCGTCCGGAATGGAGCGCAGACCGGCATAGCCGAGCAAGCCCACCAGCGGTGTCCAGTGCCACACATCCATCAGCAGCACCGTCAGCCACGCGTGGGTGGCGTTGCCGGTGTAGCTGTACTCAACGCCCAGTCCCTGCAGCGCCGCACCCATTAAACCGATGTCGGTGCGCCCGAAAATCTGCCAGATGGTGCCGACCACGTTCCACGGGATCAGCAGTGACAGCGACACAATAACCAGTACTGCCGATGACTTCCAGCCCTGCGACGGCATCGACAGGGCCAGCAGAATGCCCAGCGGCAGTTCCACCGCCAGCACCGAAAAAGAAAATGTGAGTTGTCGCAACAAGGCGCCATGCAGTTCCTCGTCGCGCATGATGGCGGCGAACCATTCGGTGCCGACAAAGACGCGGCGCTCGGGCGAGATGATGTCCTGCACCGAGTAATTGACCACCGTCATGAGCGGCAAAATGGCCGAGAAGGCAACGCAAATCAACACCGGCAAAATCAGGAACCAGGCTTTCTGATTCACCGGCTTGTTGGTAGTGCTCATGGCACGATCTCCTCGTTCTTGTAAAAGCAGGTGGACGGCCCCATGACCTGCAGCCAGACCAGGTCGCCCGGCACGCACGGCGCCGTGGCGCCTGACAGACGTGCCTTGAGCGTGTGGTCGCCCAGCGTTGCGCTCAACATGACATGGGTGCCGACATCCTGCATCTGCGACACCGTCAGCGCCAGGGCGCCCGGCGTATGCGCGGGCACCACGACCACATGCTCGGGGCGCACACCCAGCTTGATTTCCCCCGGCGGCAAGACGCGCCCGGACGGGAGGGGCAGCGTGATGCCCGCCACGTGAAAGCCTTGCGCATCGGCCTGCCCCGGCAAAAAATTCATGCCGGGCGAGCCAATGAAGTGCCCGACGAAAGTGTGGCTCGGCCGCTCAAACAGTTCGGCCGCCGACCCCGCCTGCACGGCGCGACCGCGTGTCATCACCACCACCTGGTCGGCAAAGGTCAATGCCTCAACCTGGTCGTGCGTCACGTAAATCATGGTCAGCTTGAGTTCGTGGTGAATCTGCTTGATCTTGCGGCGCAACTGCCATTTCAGATGCGGATCGATCACCGTCAGCGGCTCGTCAAACAGGACCGCCGAAACATCGGGACGCACCAGCCCGCGCCCGAGTGATATTTTTTGCTTGGCATCAGCCGCCAGGCCGGCGGCACGCTGGTTCAACTGGCCACTCATCTCCAGCATCTCCGCAATCTCGCCGACCCGCTTGTCAATCTGTTCTTTCGGAACCTTTCGATTGCGCAGCGGAAAGGCCAGATTTTCGGCCACCGTCATGGTGTCGTAAATCACCGGGAACTGAAACACCTGGGCAATGTTGCGCTCCTGTGGCGACGCCTGGGTGACGTCGCGCCCGTCAAAGAGCACACGGCCTTGGGACGGCGCCAGCAAGCCCGACATGATGTTGAGCATGGTGGTCTTGCCGCAGCCGGAGGGCCCCAGCAAGGCATACGCGCCACCATCTTCAAACGTCATCTTCAGGGGCAGCAGCGCATAGTCACTGTCCTGCCTGGGGTCGCGCTGGTAGGCGTGCGCCAGATCGAGTTCAATGCGTGCCATGTCAGCGTCCTTTGCCCTGAACCGGGGCCAGCAGCAGCGGCCCCTGGGCGTCAAACACATAAAGCTGCGCCGGGCTGAAGTACAGGGTGACGGGCACGCCCAGATCAAAGTAGTGCACACCGGTCAACTGCGCCACCAGTTCCCCCACAGGTGTTGCCACGTGCACAAAGGTGTCCGAACCCGAGATCTCGGCCAGTTCCACCTCGCCGGGCACACTGACATCACCCGCACCGGCATTCACATGCAGGGCACTGGCACGGATGCCGACGGTGAATTTTTTTGCCGTCGTCGCCGGCAACTGCAAGGGCAGCAACGGCCCGCCGTCCAGTTGCACACCGCCCGCCTCCGCGCTTGCCGCCAGCAAATTCATGGGTGGATCGCTAAAGGCGCGGGCCACGCGCAGCGATTTCGGGCTATGGAAGACGTCGGCGGTGGGGCCATACTGCAGCAGTTCGCCGCCGTCCAGCACCGCGGTGTAGCCGCCCAGCAGCAAGGCCTCACCCGGCTCGGTCGTGGCGTAAATGACGGTTGAGTTGCCTTCCGCAAACAAGGCGCTCAACTCATCACGCAGCTCTTCGCGCAATTTGTAATCCAGATTCACCAGCGGTTCATCCAGCAGCATCAGGGGTGCCCCTTTCGCCAGCGCGCGCGCCAGCGCCACACGCTGCTGCTGGCCACCCGACAACTCGGCCGGGTAGCGCTCCAGAAACGTTTCGATATGCAGCTTTTCAGCCAGCTGGCGCACCCGCTGCTCGATGCCTTTTTCGCCGCGCAGCTTCAAGGGCGATGCGATGTTGTCGCGCACTCGCAATGAGGGGTAATTGATGAACTGCTGATAGACCATGGCCACGTTGCGCCGGCGCACCGGCACGCCGACCACACTTTGCCCATTCACCCGCACGTCTCCGCCAGACGGCGCGTCCAGCCCGGCCATGATGCGCATCAGGCTGGTCTTGCCCGCCTGCGTGGCGCCAAGCAACACCGTCACGGCGCCACTGCACGGCTCCAGACTCATGTCGTAAAGCCATTGTTCGGTGCCGACCTTCTTGCTGATGTGCTCAAGCGTCAGCCGCATGCCGGGACCTCATCGACAAGTTTCGCGGACGGGCACCACAACGGCCCCCAGCCCTGCCGGGCTAACCGGTTAATGCTCAAAAAAGTGGGCATGGCGAACAGCAAGGACACTCTCCATACGGCTTTCGCCAAAGTTCGGATGTTTTCGATTGTTATTCGTTTTTGTCTGTTTTGTCTAATTGTTTTCCCTAACTTTCTTCCTTTTGTTTCGATATACAGTGTGAGAAACTCCTTTGATTGAGATGCAAGTGAATTCCAACCCCCGGCAAATCAAGCTCCTTGGCGTCGTCCGCGCCCATGGTTCGGCTTCTGTCGAGCAACTCGCCGACAGTCTGGGTGTCACATTGCAAACCGTGCGGCGGGACGTGCAGCGACTGGCAGACGCCGGGTTGCTGACGCGCTTTCACGGTGGCGTGCGGGTCCCCAGTTCCACCGTTGAAAACATTGCTCATCAGCAGCGCAAAAGCCTGAACGCCGAAGGCAAGGCGCGCATTGCCAGGACGGTGGCCCAACGGGTGCCCAACGACTGCTCGCTGATCCTGAACATAGGCACCACCACCGAGGCCGTAGCCAAGGCGCTGCTACACCACAAAGGGCTGCGGGTGATTACCAACAACCTGAACGTTGCGGCCATCTTGTGCGGCAATACCGACTGCGAGGTGATCGTTGTCGGTGGCGTGGTGCGACCTCGCGACCGCGGAATTGTGGGCGAGGCAGCGGTCGACTTCATCCGACAGTTCAAGGTTGACATTGCCGTCATCGGCATCTCAGGCATAGAGCCCGACGGCACACTGCGCGACTTTGATTACCGCGAAGTCAAGGTGGCTCAGACCATCATTGCGCACGCCAGGGAGGTATGGCTGGCCGCAGACAGCAGCAAGTTCAACCGGCCCGCGATGGTCGAACTGGCCCGGCTATCGCAGATTGCCCGGCTGTTTACCGACAAGGCGCCGCCAGAGCCTTTCCCGGCCTTGCTTGAAGAGGCTAACGTCCGCTGTGAAATCGCCCAGAGCTGAATCAGCTCGGTCGCGTATCCACCAACCTGAGCCATCGCCATGACCTATCTGCTTGCCCTCGACCAAGGCACTTCCAGTTCCAGGAGCATCGTATTTGACGAGCTGGGCCACGTTGTCTCCTTGGCGCAGCAGGAATTGCCCCAGATTTATCCCCAGCCGGGCTGGGTCGAACACGACCCGATGGAGATCTGGCGCAGCCAGTTGGCCACGGCACGGCTTGCCCTGGAAAAAGCCGGCCTGAAAGCCAGTGGCATCCGGGCACTCGGCATCACCAACCAGCGCGAAACCACGGTGGTCTGGAGCCGCAAGACGGGCCAGCCGATCCACAACGCCATCGTCTGGCAAGACCGGCGCGCCGAAGCGACCTGCGCGCAGTTGCGCGAACAAGGCAAGGAAGCACTGATCCAGACCAAAACCGGCTTGCTGATCGATGCCTATTTTTCAGGCACCAAGCTGAAGTGGCTCCTTGACCACGTTCCCGGCGCACGCGCGCAAGCCGAACGCGGTGAGCTGGCTTTTGGCACGATTGACAGCTGGCTGATGTGGCAGTTGACGGGCGGCGCGCTGCACGCGACTGACGTGAGCAATGCCTCGCGCACAATGCTCTTTAATGTGCACACCAACCAGTGGGATACCGAACTGCTGGACTTGCTGGGCATTCCCGCGTCGCTGATGCCCCGGGTGCTGCCTTCCAGCGCGCACTACGGAGAAGTCATGCCCGAGCTGCTGGGCCACGCGATAGCAATTGGTGGCGTTGCGGGAGACCAGCAAAGTGCGCTGTTCGGGCAGGCCTGCTTCAGCGCGGGCATGGCAAAGAATACTTATGGAACCGGCTGCTTCATGCTGATGCACACCGGCACGCAATTCCAGTCTTCGCACAACGGCCTTCTCACCACCAGCGCCGCGCAGACCGCTGCCAGAGCAGAATTTGCAGTTGAAGGCAGCGTGTTTGTTGGCGGCGCCGTGGTGCAGTGGCTGCGCGACGGCCTGCGAGCGATTCCCAGCAGTGCCGAGGTGCAGGCGCTGGCCGAAAGCGTGCCCGATGCGGGCGGGGTGATGGTGGTGCCCGCTTTCACCGGCTTGGGCGCACCCTACTGGAAGCCCGACGCCCGCGGCACCATCACCGGGCTGACACGCGGAACGACGGTGGCCCACATTGCGCGGGCTGCTCTGGAAAGCATTGCCTACCAAAGCGCGGCCTTGCTGCAGGCCATGAGCCGCGATGCGGTCAGCGCCGGTGCCGCGCCCGTAGCCGAGTTGCGGGTCGATGGCGGGGCTTGCGTGAACGATTTGTTGATGCAGTTTCAGGCTGACTTGCTGGGCATTCCGGTGGTGCGCCCGGCCGTCATCGAAACCACCGCACTGGGTGCCGCCTACCTGGCCGGCCTCGCCACAGGCGTGTACCGTAGCACCGCTGAGTTATCCAACCTGTGGCGCGCCGAACGGACGTTTTTGCCCACATTGAGCGCCGAGCGCGCAGCCGCCCTGATGGCGCAATGGGAGCATGCCGTCAGGCAGACCGTGCTTCAATAGCCTGGGCATTTGGCAAGCCACGATTGCGCGACAATCCGGACTCGGGCGGACGCTTTCAAAGCCGCCAGAATTTAGCGAGCCCTGCCAGCATGAGCACCCCACAACCAGACACGAACACCCAACACATCGCCGTCATCGGCGGCGGCAACATGGCCAGCGCCATCATCGGCGGCCTGCTCAGGCGCGGCCTCGCCGCCAGCCAGATTCAGGTCGTGGAGCCGTTCGCCGAGCAGCGGGCCAAGCTGACGCAGCAGTTTCAGGTCGCGGTCAGCCCTGGCCCTGATGCCTCGCTGAAGCGCGCAAGCCTGATCGTCTGGGCCGTCAAGCCGCAAACCTTCAAGGAGGCGGCCGGACAGACCTGCGCCTACACTCAGGGCGCCTTGCACCTGAGCGTGGCGGCGGGCATCCGCTCGGACAGCATTGCGTCGTGGCTCGCTACCGGGCGCGTGGTGCGCGCCATGCCCAATACGCCAGCACTGATCGGCAAAGGTATGAGCGCGCTCTTCGCCCGCCCGGCGGTAAGCGCAGCAGAGCGGCTGGTGGTGGAGCGCGTGATTCAGACCACGGGGGACTATTTGTGGCTGGACGACGAAGAACAGCTCGATGCCGTCACCGCGCTGTCGGGATCGGGCCCAGCCTATGTGTTTTATTTCCTCGAGGCCATGATCCAGGCCGGCACCGACATGGGGCTGAGCCGTGAGCAGGCGCACAAACTCGCCGTGGGTACTTTTGTGGGCGCTTCGGCACTGGCGCAAGCCGCGGACGAGCCGCCCGAAGTGCTGCGCGAGCGCGTCACGTCCAAAGGCGGCACCACTTACGCGGCCCTCACGTCGATGGAGCACAGTGGCATCAAGCAGCAGTTCATACGCGCGATCCAGGCCGCCAGGCAGCGCGCCAAGGAACTCGGCGACGAATTTGGGGCAAATTGATTCTTTTCGTGTCAAGCGCGCCGAAGCTGCACAACGCGGGAAAGTGAGCTAACTCATTTCATCGCTTGATCGCCGTGCAACCCCGGTTGTTGACCAGCGCAGACTGGTAACGTAATGGAGTCAGCTGCTTGCGTCAACGACCATGCGCGGGCAAACGTTATGAAAAAGCATCCCGGCCACTTGTCATAGTCCAGCCTGATGAAAGTTTCCGGCAACATGCGCGTCAACCTTTTCCAACACCCGGAACTCACCATGAAAAAATTACTCTCCATCCTCGCCAGCGCCGCTGTACTCGCCCTGCCCCTGACCGTGATCTCCACGACCGCAGCAGCTCAAACCGGCTCGCCTGCCGCTACTCCGGCTGCTGCGCCCAGCGCAGCGCCGACTCAAAAAGCAGCGCCCGCCAAAGCCAAACACAAAGCCAAGGCCAAGGCCAAACGCAAAGCCAAAGCCAAACCGGTTAAAAAGGCGGCTCAATAAGCAGACCAACACCTGGCTGGGCAATAGTGTGTCTGTGTCAGTCGAAACTCCTGAAAAGCCCGCCGCGCGCGGGCTTTTTCATGCGTTCAGCGAACCCACCCGACAGCGCGCGCCTCTAAATCCCATAAGACAGCGCAATGCCGGCAAACACCGTGAAACCCAGCCAGTGATTGAGGCGAAACGCCTTGAAGCAATCATCGCGCTGACGTTTCCGGATCAGCCAGCCATGCCACAACGCCTGCAGTAACGCCAGACCAATTGCTATTAAATAGATAGCTGATTGTGCCCGTTCCATAAGGGCCAAGGCCCAAATTGACAGATAAATCAGGTAGCTCATCAGGACGGCGGCCACATCAAATCGCCCGAGTGTGATGGCCGAGGTTTTCATGCCAATCCGCAGGTCGTCGTCGCGGTCCACCATGGCGTATTCGGTGTCGTAGGCAATCACCCAGAACAGGTTGCCCAGCAACAGCACCCACGCCAGCACAGGCACGCGCGACTGCACGGCGGCAAAGGCCATCGGAATGCCAAAACTGAACGCCACGCCCAGCACCGCCTGCGGCATGGACACATAGCGCTTGGCGAAAGGATAAATCAGCGTTACGGCCAGCGCGGCAAACGACCAGGCAACTGCGGCAGCGTTGGTGGTGAGCACCAGTCCAAATGCCAGCAGCGCCAGCACCGCGCCCAGCGCCAGCGCTTCCCTGACTGCCAGCGCGCCACTGGTCACTGGCCGCTGGGCGGTGCGCTTGACGTGCCGGTCAAAATCGCGGTCGGCCACGTCATTCAGACAGCAGCCCGCGCTGCGCATCAATATCGTTCCCAGCGTAAACACAGCAAGCAAATGCCATCCCGGAAAACCGTTGGCGGCCACCCACAGCGCCGACAGCGTGGGCCAGAGCAGCAGCAGCCAGCCGGCCGGGCGGTCCCATCGAATCAATTGCAGGTAGAGGGAAACCCGGCTGGGCATCACGGCGTTCATCCGACGCGCTCCCATGCCTCAACGCCGCCCAGACGAAACTTCATGACAGTCGGGTGACACCGGGTAGTTCGCAGGCATAAATGGCGTTGCGCAGCGCGGCAATCGCCTCGTAGCGTGTAAAACTGCGGCGCCACGCGAGCACCACGCGCCGGGTCGGCACATGACCTTCGAAGGGCAGGTATTTGATATACGACACGGGCTCGGCGGGCCCGGCGCTTTTGCTTCTGGCGGATTTCTTCGCGGTGGGCGGCTTGGCCAGCGCTTCCTTGGGAACGCTCAGGCGCGGCACCAGGGTAATGCCCATGCCGGCGGCCACCATGTGCTTGATGGTTTCCAGCGACGAGCCTTCAAAGCTCTTGCGAATACCGTCAGTGCTGCTGGAAAACCGTGCAAACTCAGGGCAGACCTCAAGGACGTGATCGCGAAAGCAGTGGCCGGTGCCCAGCAGCAGCATGGTTTCCTTCTTGAGCTCTTCCGCCGAAACACTGTCACGCGCGGCCAGCGGGTGTCCACTGGGAACGGCTGCCATGAAAGGCTCGTCATAGAGCGGCGCAATCGCCAGATTGGTATCAGGAAACGGCTCGGCCAGAATCACGCAGTCAATCTCGCCAGTGCGCAGTTCCTCGAGCAACTTGACAGTGAAGTTCTCCTGCAGTATCAGCGGCATTTGCGGCGTGCGCGCAATTGTCTGGCGCACCAGGTCGGGCAACAGATAGGGGCCTATGGTGTAGATAATGCCCAGCCGCAGGCTACCTGCCAGCGGGTCATTGCCGCGCTTGGCAAGTTCGCGAATGTTGTCGGCTTGCTCCAGCACGCTTTGCGCCTGACGAACGATTTCCTCGCCCAGCGGCGTTACGGTAATTTCGCTGGCGTTGCGCTCAAACAGCTTGACCTGCAACTCTTCCTCAAGTTTTTTGATCGCCACGCTTAGCGTCGGCTGCGACACGTGACAGGCCTCGGCGCCTTTGCCAAAGTGCCTTTCCCGCGCCACCGCAACGATGTATTTGAGTTCGGTCAGTGTCATGCGCTTATTGTGCGACTTTTCGGCTCACATGCGCGAAACCATGGCTGATTGTCCAACTCGACAGTCAGCGGCCAGATCGGATTTTTTTCACCAGTGCAGTGGTCGAATAGCCATCGACAAACGGGATCGCCACGGCCTTGCCACCGTAGGCTTTGACGACAGCGGTTTCGGCGAGTTGCTCCATGTCGTAGTCGCCGCCCTTGACCAGGATGTCGGGTTTGATCTCTGCAATCAACGCCAGCGGGGTGTCCTCGTCAAACCAGGTGACCAGGCTCACAGACTCCAGCGCTGCCAGCAGGGCGGCGCGGTCCTGCTCGTTGTTGAGCGGCCGGTCAGCGCCCTTGCCCAGCCGCCGGGCCGAGGCATCCGTATTGAGCGCCAGCAGCAGGCTGCCGCCCAGCGCGCGCGCCTGCGCCAGGTAGGTCGCATGGCCGCGGTGCAGCACATCGAATACACCGTTGGTAAAAACCACCGGCCTGGGCAATGCCGCCGCCCGCAGCGGGGCCTCCTGCCGGGAAACGATCTTGTCGAGAAAAGCAGGTCGGGTCACGCGATTCGCGCCTTCCCGGCGAGCGTGAAGAACGCTGCAAGTTCCCGCCCCAGTTCCAGACGGTCATGGTTCGGCACGAACTGCAGGCTCTGGTTTGTCAGCATGGTGCCGATTGTCACGCAAAAACATTTCCTGCGGCTGAAAAGCCAGCCGCTCGCCACGACCTGCCGAACCATGCCGCGCCTTAACAAAACTTTACGGTTGTCTTCTCGCAGAAGCTGGGAACTCTTGGTACATTCTTGCGCTCTGAACATGCACAGTTTCATTGTTGCGAAGCCTTCCGGGCCGTTTCGGTCCGGCTGCAATCCCGGGGCGCACCTCCTCCTCCCTCCCTCCCTTCTTCGCGCCGGGGCGCTTCGCAGCATTTTTATCTTCCGGGTACCCGCGTAAGCGGCTCACCCTTGAAGCTTGCCATCACCGGCTCCGGCATCTCCGGGCTGGCCGCCGCACATGGACTGCACGGCCTGGCTGGCCAGGTCGTTTGGTTCACAACCGAGGCCGGATGGCGTTTCATCGCTATGACCGGGATGCCGCTCAAGGGCTATACGAAAAGCTGGCGCTGGCGGGCGCCTTGATGCGCTGCCTCAAAAAGCGTGCGCGGCAGTGACGAACACCGCCAGTTTGCTCCTGTTTCAGGAGCTAGAAATGGCCTGCACTACTGGGCTACTGCCACTTTTTGCTCCAGATCCCGATCCGGATGGCTTTCCACAAAGCTGGGGCGCTGAACCAGTTTCTCCTGCAGCTTTGCCAGATTGGGATAAGGCTCGC
>CAYJMW010000051.1:0-2604 GCA_964371235.1 uncultured Polaromonas sp. | reverse complement strand
CTGGGGCGCTGAACCAGTTTCTCCTGCAGCTTTGCCAGATTGGGATAAGGCTCGCGCCAATTGATCTCGGCAAACCGGAAATCCAGGTAAGCCAGAGCGCAGCCGACCGCCACGTCGGACAGGCTGTAATGAACGCCGCTGCAAAAAGCCTTGTCGGCCAGACCGGTGCTCATGGCTTTGAGTGAAGCGTTAATTTTGTCCGTCTGACGCTCTATCCAGGCGTCACAGCGTTGCGCGGCACTACGGCCCGGCCAGGTGGCTTCCAGCCGGGCCAGAATGGCCGCGTCCAGCAAGCCGTCGGCCAGCGCCTCCCAGGTCTTGACCTCGGCGCGCTCGCGGCCCTGGGCCGGGATGAGCTTGCCCACGGGCGACAAGGTGTCCAGATATTCGACGATGACGCGGGAATCAAACACGGCTTCGCCGCCTTCCAGCACCAGGCAAGGCACCTTGCCCAGCGGGTTGGAGGCACCGATGGTGGTGTTGGCCGCCCAGACATCTTCCAGCACCAGTTGGTAGTCGAGCTTTTTCTCGGACATCACAATCCGCACTTTACGCACGTAGGGGCTGGTGGCTGATCCGATGAGTTTCATGATGGCGTGAGATCGTGGGCTGGGGGAAGCGTATTCTAGCGAGTCAGGACCCGACCCCGCTGACGCCGCCAAAAGCGTTGCTGCCGGCCCGCTTGCAAGTCCGTGACAACTGGTGCAATCGCGCGGGCCCCGCGCAAACATCGCCCTACAATCACGCGATGAGCTATTCCCCCATCAATGCCCTGTCGCCGCTGGATGGCCGCTACGCTGGCAAACTTGTCCAGTTGCGACCCCTGATGTCCGAGCAGGGCTATATGCACCGCCGGGTTCAGGTCGAAGTCGCCTGGTTCATGGCCCTGTCGGATGTCAATTTTGCGGAGTTCAAGCCGCTGAGCCCCGGCGCACGCACCTACCTGCTCGGTCTGGTCAAGAACTTCTCGGAGGCCGACGCCAGCGCGATCAAGGACATTGAGAAAACCACCAACCACGATGTAAAAGCGGTGGAATACTGGATCAAGTCAAAATTTGAGGCGCGGCCTGAGTTGCTGGCTGCCAGCGAATTTGTTCACTTTGCCTGCACCAGCGAAGACATCAACAACACCAGCCAGGCACTGCAGCTCAAGGGCGGCCGCGACCTGGTCCTGCTTCCGGCGCTTGACAAAGTCATCGGCAAACTCAGGGAGTTGGCGCACGCTTACGCTGACGAACCCATGCTCAGCCGCACCCATGGCCAAACGGCGAGCCCGACCACGGTCGGCAAGGAAATTGCCAACGTGGTGGTGCGTCTGGCCAATGCGCGCGAAAAAATCGCCAGCGTCAAGCTCATGGGAAAAATGAACGGCGCCGTCGGCAACTACAACGCGCATCTGGCGGCCTGGCCCAACTTGGACTGGGAAGCCTTCAGCCGACATGTGATTGAAACCCCCGAGCCGCTGGGCCTGGGCCTGACATTTCAGCCCTACAGCATCCAGATCGAGCCGCACGACTACATGGCCGAACTGTTTGACGCAGTGGCTCGCGCCAACACCATCCTGATCGATTTTGCGCGCGATCTCTGGGGCTACGTCAGCGTGGGCTACTTCAGGCAGCGTCTGAAAGACGGTGAAGTGGGCTCATCGACCATGCCGCACAAGGTCAACCCGATTGATTTTGAGAACGCCGAAGGCAATCTGGGGCTGGCCAACGCGCTGCTGCGCCACATGAGCGAAAAGTTGCCCATCAGCCGCTGGCAGCGCGACCTCTCCGACTCCACCGTGCTGCGCAACATGGGCGTGGCGCTGGGCTACGCCGTGCTGGCCTACAACTCACTGAGCGTGGGGCTGAACAAACTCGAGCTCAATCACGAAAAGCTCGCCGATGACCTGAACGCCTCATGGGAAGTGCTGGCCGAGCCGATTCAAACGGTGATGCGCCGCCATGGCGTTCGGGGCGCTTACGAAAAACTCAAGGAAGTCACGCGCGGAAAAACCGTTAGCGCCGAAGACCTGCGCGGTTTGATCGAATCACTGGAAATCCCCGAAGCTGAAAAGCAGCGCCTGCTGGCCATGACACCAGCCAGCTACACCGGCCTGGCGGCCGAATTGGCCAGGCGGGTCTAGCGGACTGAATCGGGCATGTCCGCGCCGCAGTGCCAGCACTGCTCAAAACCACCTTCGACGAGTTCTCCGCAGGCGCATCGCCAGCGCCGCTGCGGCATGTTTTGCAGCGCATGGAGCAACTCGCGCGCACGGGGCGCATCGGCGTCATGCGTGAGCCAGACTTCGGGCAGACACTGGTCGGGCGGCAACTCGCCAGCAACACTGCCCAGAAAATAGCGCTGCACACTGGCGTCAAGACCGGCTTGCTGCAAGGCGTCAGCCCACAGCGCGGCAATCGCAATATTGGGAGCGCGGGTCAGCCTGAGCATGAGCCAGTGTAGGCCAGACGGGCCTGGCGGCTGGTGTCGTCGCTTGACGCCGACGGCCGGCGTCACTTTTCTGGCAAAGGCATGGCGTCTCCGCCATGATCGAAGTACCTAAAAAGTCGGCCATGCAAAATTCGGATTTCAAAAAGCACCCTGCGCAGCCTGACCAAA
>CAYJMW010000050.1:0-27344 GCA_964371235.1 uncultured Polaromonas sp. | reverse complement strand
GTGGCGGTGTCGCCGACATGCGGCAGCCAGCGAATCACCAGCAGCGGCAAGCCGCGTGACACGACATGACCCATCCACAGTGCGGCAGCCGCATACCAGCCGCCAAAGGGCGCCTGCTGCCAACCGCCAGGCGCGTCTTCCACCCCACCCAGCAGCGCCAGCAATGCGACTTTGCACAGCAGCGCCAGCACCAGCGCCATGGCGCCGAACGCGCCAACGCGCGAGTCTTTCATGATCTCCAGCGCGCGCTCACGGTCGTAGCTGCCCCCCAGGCCGTCAGCAACATCGGCCAGGCCGTCTTCATGAAATCCGCCTGTCAGCAGCACGGTGGCAACGGTAGAGACCGCCGCGGCCACCAGCGGCGCGAAAGGCCCGCTGGGCAGCGCGGCCAGCAGCAGCGCAAACACCGCCGCCGCCACGCCGCCGACCAGCACGCCAACGCCCGGAAAGTGCGCGGCGCTGGCGCGCAGCAGCCCGGGGCTGTAGCCCACCCAATCAGCCAGGCGGCCGGTGATGGGGATGCGCGTGAAGAACTGCACAGCAAGCAGGTACTCGCGCACGAACTGAATCATCGGTGGCCGGGCCGGTTCACGCGGCTTGCTTGCCGCTCACGCCCGCTGACTCAAAACTTGCCATCTCATTGAGGAAGTTGGCCGCCGACTGCACCAGTGGCCAAGCCAGCAGCGCGCCAGTGCCTTCGCCCAGCCGCAGTTCCAGTTCCAGCAGCGGCTTGGCTGCGAGGTGGGCCAGCAGCAGCCGGTGGCCGGGCTCGGCCGAGCGGTGGCAAAACACCATGTAGTCCCGCACTTGCGGCATCAGGGCATGGGCCACCAGTGCGGCCGTGCCTGCGATGAAGCCATCGACCAGCACCACGCGGCGCTCGCCGGCGGCTTGCAGCATGGCCCCCGTCATCATGGCTATTTCAAAGCCGCCGACATCGGCCAATGCGTCGATCGGCGCGTGTGCGCCAGGGTTGCGTGCCAGGGCGCGCGCCAGCACGGCTTGCTTGTGCCGCAGTTGCTGGTCGTTCAGCCCGGTGCCGCGGCCGGTGGCGTCCTCAATACTCGCGCCTGTCAGCCGTGCCAGCATCAGCGCTGCGGCCGAAGTGTTGGCAATGCCCATTTCACCAAAGGCCACCACATTGCCAGGCAGGGCCTGCATGACCGCCATGCCGGCTTTGATCGCCGCATCGGCCTCCGCCAGCGACATGGCGGGCTCGTTGTGGAGGTTTTTCGTGCCCGGCGCGATCTTGCGCTGCATTAGTTGCGGGTGCGCTGGCAAGTCAGCGGCCACACCGGCATCCACCACCTGCAGCGCAAAGCCATGCTGGCGCGCAAACACATTGATGGCCGCGCCACCGGCCAGCATGTTGCCCACCATCTGCACGGTTACGGCTTGCGGAAAGGCTGAAACGCCCTCAGCGGCAATGCCGTGGTCGGCGGCAAACACCACCATCTGCGGATCGCGCAGCGAAATGTTTTCCGTCCGCTGGATCAGGCCCAGTTGCAGCGCCAGGTCTTCAAGCTGGCCAAGCGCGCCCAGTGGCTTGGTCTTGTGGTCGATCTTGTGCCGCAGCCGTTCCGCCAGTGCGGCGTTGGCGGTGGTCTCAATGGCGGGAAGGCGAAGGGTTTGGTTATCGGTCATCGGGAATTGGCAATCAGTTGAAGGCAGGCAGGACAAAAGCACGACGCCGCAGCGGGATCAACGCCCTCGCCCGCCCGATTGGTCAAGGGCAGGGGTGCGGGTGGAGACGCAACAATAGGAACTGGCATCACATGCGGCAACTGCGCACACCAGCATTGTGCGTCGCCAGCCACATTCCCGCATCGAAAGCCAGCGCCGCAGCGCGGGCACAGCGACGTATTGGGCAATTGAGCCGCGGGGGAATTCATGGTTGCGCCCGTTCAGCGCTGCAAAAACAACCGGTATGCGGGGTTGTCGGTTTCTTCCACATGCGGGTAGCCCAAGGTGTCCAGAAACGTCCTGAAGGCGGCGTTGTCGGCCTTGGGCACCTGCAGTCCCACCAGAATGCGGCCATAGTCGGCGCCCTGGTTGCGGTAATGGAACAAAGTGATGTTCCAGCCCGGGCGCAGCAGGCTCAAAAACTTCATGAGCGCGCCTGGCCGTTCGGGAAATACGAAGCGCAGCAAGCGCTCTCCCTTCGATAGCTCGCTGTGCCCGCCCACCATGTGGCGGATGTGTTCCTTGGCCAGTTCATCATGCGTGAGGTCAAGCGCCTTGAAGCCGTGGCGTGAAAATTGCGCGGCGATCTTGCTGCTTTCGCCTTTCGTCGAGGTGGTCAGGCCTACAAACACATGCGCCTGGGCGGCGTCATTGATGCGGTAGTTGAATTCGGTCACATTCCGTGGTCCGCCGGGCAACTCGCCAACAGCCAAGCAAAAACGCCGGAAGCTGCCGCGCTCCTCGGGAATTGTCACCGCGAACAGCGCCTCGCGCTCTTCGCCGACTTCGGCCCGCTCGGCAACAAAACGCAGGCGGTCAAAGTTCATGTTGGCGCCGCACAGTATGGCCGCGTAGGTTTCGCCCTTTGTCTTGTGGGTGGCCACGTATTGCTTGATGGCCGCCACCGCCAGCGCCCCGGCGGGCTCGACGATGCTGCGCGTATCGACAAACACATCCTTGATGGCGGCGCAGACGGCGTCGGTATCGACCGTGATGTATTCGTCCACCAGTTCGCGGCTGATGCGGAAGGTTTCCTCGCCCACCAATTTCACCGCCGTGCCGTCTGAAAACAGGCCAACGTCGTTCAGGGTGACCCGTTTATTGGCGTTCACTGACTGGATCATGGCGTCGGAGTCGTTCATCTGCACGCCGATGACCTTGATCTCGGGCCGCACCGCCTTGATGTAATTGGCCACGCCTGCAATCAGCCCGCCGCCGCCAATCGCCACAAACACCGCGTCCAGCCGCCGTGAGCCCAGGCTTTGCAGCTGGCGCAGGATTTCCATGGCAATCGTGCCCTGGCCGGCAATCACGTCCGGGTCGTCAAACGGGTGCACAAAAGTCAGGCCGCGTTTTTTCTCCAGGAACACGGCGTGGGCATAGGCATCCGAGTAGCTTTCGCCATGCAGCATCACCTCGCCGCCCCAGCCTTTGACCGCGTCAATCTTGACTTGCGGCGTGGTGGTGGGCATCACAATCACGGCGCGCGTGCCGAGTTTTTGCGCGCTCAGCGCCACGCCCTGCGCGTGGTTGCCGGCCGAGGCGCAGATCACGCCTTTCTTGAGCTGGGCCGGCGTCAGGTGCGCCATCTTGTTGTAGGCTCCGCGCAGCTTGAAGCTGAACACCGGTTGCTGGTCTTCGCGCTTGAGCAGCACGGTGTTGTTCAGCCGCCGGCTCAGATTTTTTGCCGGCTCCAGGGCCGACTCCACCGCCACGTCATAGACGCGGGCAGTCAGGATTTTCTTCAGGTAATCAGCGGGCGTGAGCGCTATTTTTGAAGGCTTTCCAGAAGCCCGGGGGCTTCGGGATGAAGGGTTGGCGGCAGCGTTGGTGTTGGATGGCATGGTTTTCTCGCAACCTGACATCATAGTGGGCCGGCAGACAGCCGGTCCCAAGAAAAAAGGCCCAGACCTTGCGGCCTGGGCCTGTAAATCCACCCTTTTGGGAGGTGGAGGAGACAAGCGGTGCAACAATACCTGGAGTTCGCGGGAACAGCCTTTATTGCTGCGACGATTCCAGTATAGCGAGCAATTGTTGCGTTGCACAATATTTTTGTGAGAGAAATCTCACATTTCCCGGTTTTAGTTATAAATGTTTGGCATAAGGAGCGGTGCTTATGGAATGCACAGTCAGTTGGACCGGCGGCAGAGCGAGCACGGGGTCGCGTTCGGGCATGAAATTTATTGCCGAAACCGGTAGCGGCCACACGCTGGTGATGGATGGTGCGCCCGATGCCGACAAGCCGGAAAATGGCGGAGCCAACCTGGCGCCGCGCCCCATGGAAACCGTGCTCGCCGGCACCGGCGGCTGCACCGCCTATGACGTGGTGCTGATTCTCAAACGTGGCCGCCATGATGTGCGCGGCTGCTCGGTCAAGCTCAGCTCTGAAAGGGCGCCCTCGGACCCCAAGGTGTTCACCAAAATCCACATGCATTTTGTCGTGACGGGCCGCGGCCTCGCCGCCAGCGCCGTTGAACGCGCCATTGCCATGAGCCACGACAAATACTGCTCGGCTACCATCATGCTCGGGAAAACGGCGGAAATCAGCACCAGTTTTGAGTTGGTTGAGAGTGCTGCTTAAAGAGAACCTGAGGCAGCACTGTTCGTTTAAGTCATCAGGACCAAAAACCCCGTTCGGGCTGAGCTTGTCGAAGCCTCGTGTCCAAGCGCCAACCCTTCGACAGGCTCAGGGCGAACGGGCTTAAGCGAACCGCATTGGAACCTGAAGCTGCTACACCCGGTGCGCCACCGTTGTCATCACCCTGGCGGCTGCGCGCATCAGCGCTTTGACCGGCAGCGGCAGCCGTTGCGCGCCCGCATCTTCCGCGGCCCGCGCATGACGCGCTTCCTCGTCCCTCATTTGCGCCACGATGGCGCGCGACTCGTGATCACCTTGCGGCAGGCGTTCCAGGTGACTCGCCAGATGGGCTTCAACCTGATGTTCGGTTTCCGCCACAAACCCGAGGCTCAGGCGGTCGCCCAGCCGGCTGGCAACCAGGCCGAGCCCAAAGGCACCGGCGTACCACAGCGGATTGAGCAAGGAGGGCCGCGCGCCCAACTCGTCCATCCGGTCCTGGGTCCAGGCCAGGTGGTCGCCTTCTTCCTTGCTGGCTTGCAGGAATTTCTCGCGCAGAACCGGGTCGCGCGTTCCCAGCGCCTGCGCGGCATACAGCGCCTGCGCGCAAACTTCGCCCACGTGGTTGACCCGCATCAGCGCGCCCGACAAGGCTTTGTCCTCCTGGCTCAAGTCGGTCGTTTGGGCCGCCACGGTGGGGCAGGCCCTGGCGGCGCGCGGCTTGGCAAACAGGGTGTGCAGGGCATTGTCAGTGGCGGTCAATGCGGTGTTCAGCAGTGTCATGGCGGGCTCAGTTTATAGCTTGCGCGTTTACAGTGCGCATCGATAGTTTATCGGGTCGCGCGTGGTTACCGCAGCGGGCCGTGCAAAACTGGCAAGCGCCCGCCCTTGGGGATAAGCCTTGCGCTGAGCTTGCCGGGCCGGACTGCCTACAATGCCCGCATGATCGCCCTCAAATCCTCTTCGACCAGCGCCCCCAAGGCGGCCCCCGCTTACGCCCCCGCGGTCCGCCCGGGCACCGAATCCACCTCGGCGCGGCTGGCCGTTGCACAAAAGCTGCTGCTTGCGCCTTTTGGCTTGACCGAGGCGCATTTGAGCCGGGCGCTGGGTGAAATCACCTCGCGCGGCGTCGATGATGCGGACCTGTATTTCCAGTACACCCGCAGCGAAGGCTGGAGCCTGGAGGAAGGCATCGTGAAAACCGGCTCATTCAGCATCGACCAGGGCGTCGGCGTGCGCGCCGTGAGCGGTGAAAAAACCGCGTTTGCCTATTCCGACGACATTTCCGAAGCGTCGCTGCTCGACGCGGCGCGAACCGTGCGCAGCATTTCGGCCACCAGCAAAACGGCCCGCGTCAAAACCCCGGCCCGCAAACTCGCCAGCAGCCGTTCGCTCTACCACGGTCTGGACCCGATTGCCACGCTGGGCAGCGGCGCCAAGGTCAAGCTGCTTGAAAAGGTCGAAAAGCTCGCCAAGGGCAAAGACCCGCGCATCGTGCAGGTGATGGCCGGCCTGGCCAGCGAGTACGACGTGATCATGGTGGCGCGCGCCGACGGCACGCTGGCCGCCGACGTGCGGCCGCTGGTGCGTTTGAGCGTGACGGTGATTGCCGAACACAAGGGGCGACGCGAAGTGGGCTCCGGCGGCGGCGGCGGCCGCTTTGGCCTGGCCTATTTCGACGATGCGCAAATTGCCCGGTATGTGGACGACGCAGCCAAGGCGGCGCTGACCAACCTGGACGCCCGAGCCGCGCCAGCCGGTCAAATGACGGTGGTGCTTGGCCCCGGCTGGCCCGGCATTTTGTTGCACGAGGCGATCGGCCACGGGCTGGAGGGCGACTTCAACCGCAAGGGCTCCAGCGCGTTTTCAGGACGCATGGGCCAGCGCGTGGCGGCCAAAGGCGTGACGGTGCTGGATGACGGCACGCTGGCCGACCGCCGCGGCTCGCTCAATGTCGATGACGAAGGCCATGCCAGCCAGCGCAACGTGCTGATTGAAGACGGCATCCTGAAGGGCTACATCCAGGACTCGCTCAATGCGCGCCTCATGAAAGTCAAGCCCACGGGCAATGGCCGCCGCGAAAGCTACGCCCACGTGCCCATGCCGCGCATGACCAACACCTACATGCTGGGCGGCAACAAGGCCCCCGGGGAAATTGTGGCCAGCATCAAAAAAGGCCTGTACGCCACCAACTTTGCCGGCGGCCAGGTTGACATCACCTCGGGCAAGTTCGTGTTTTCGGCGAGTGAAGCGTTCTGGGTTGAAAACGGCAAGATTCTTTACCCCGTCAAGGGTGCGACGATTGTCGGCAACGGCCCCGACGCACTGACCCGCGTCACCCTGATCGGCAATGACATGCAGCTCGACAGCGGTGTTGGCACCTGCGGCAAGGAAGGTCAGAGCGTGCCTGTGGGGGTGGGCCAGCCGACCTTGCGCATTGACGGGCTGACGGTGGGCGGGACTGCCTGATCCCTCAATTTCAAGCTGTGCTACATTGCACCCATGACTTCAGCGAAATTTTATTTCGGTTACTTTTGGTTCTCAAGCGCTTTCGGCGGTAGAGAGACTCTTGCGTAACCCTGAAAATACGCAACAAATCTTTCAAAAAACCGCCGGAACCCCGGCGGTTTTTTTTTGCCTTTCAACTGTTTTTACCGATTCCCTGAAACTTGAAAAAGGAAGCCTGCGATGAATGCCCGAGCCACCCCCGCAACGTCCGCCAGCGATAACTGGTATGCGCGCGTCGAAAAAACCAGCCAGACCGACGACGAACGTATCAAGGACATTACCGTGTTGCCCCCTCCCGAGCATTTGATCCGCTTCTTCCCGATTCGCGGCACCGCCGTTGAATCGCTGATTACGCAGACCCGCGCCGGCATTCACAACATCATCGCGGGCAAGGATGACCGGCTGCTGGTGGTGATCGGGCCGTGCTCCATCCATAACCCGGCGTCGGCCCTGGAGTATGCGCACCGCCTGGCCGAGCAGCGCAGGAAGTACGCCGGTACGCTGGAAATCGTGATGCGGGTCTATTTTGAAAAGCCGCGCACCACTGTCGGCTGGAAGGGGCTGATCAACGACCCCTACCTTGATGAAAGCTACCGCATCGACGAAGGGCTGCGCATTGCGCGCCAGTTGCTGATCGAAATCAATCGGCTCGGCTTGCCCGCGGGCAGCGAGTTCCTCGATGTGATTTCGCCGCAGTACATCGGCGACCTGATTTCCTGGGGCGCGATTGGCGCGCGCACCACCGAGAGCCAGGTGCATCGCGAACTCGCCTCCGGGCTGTCGGCGCCGATTGGCTTCAAAAACGGCACCGACGGCAACATCCGCATTGCCACCGACGCGATTCAGGCGGCGGCGCGTGGCCATCACTTCCTGTCGGTTCACAAAAGTGGCCAGGTTGCCGTGGTGCAGACCAAAGGCAACAAGGATTGCCACGTGATCTTGCGCGGCGGCAAAGCGCCCAACTACGACGCTGCCAGCGTGGCCGCGGCCTGCAAGGACCTTGAAGCGGCCAAATTGCCCGCGACCCTGATGGTCGATTGCAGCCATGCCAACAGTTCCAAACAGCACCAGAAGCAGGTCGATGTGGCGCGCGACATAGCAGCGCAGATCGCAGGCGGCGCACGCAACGTGTTTGGCCTGATGGTTGAAAGCCACCTGAAACCGGGTGCGCAGAAGTTCACAGCCGGAAAGGACGACCCCAAGGCGCTGGAATTCGGGAAAAGCATTACCGACGCCTGCCTGGGCTGGGACGATTCGCTGTCGCTGCTTGAGTCAATGTCGGCCGCGGTACTGGCGCGCAGGGCAAAATAGAGGCTTGCCGGCAACATTTACCCGTCGTCGGGCAGGGTGCCCTTTATCATTGGCGCATCAACTTTTATCAGGAGCCAGCCATGCGCAGCGAAGTCAGCGTGACGTTTCAAGACAGCCCACCGGTGCGGATCGACCTTCATGACGTTCCGGCCATGCCGAACGACGTGGCGCGCAAGTGGCTTGATGAGCAGTTCACCCAAATGGGGTGCGAGCCGCTACGGCCCACCGGCAAGCTGCTGATGGCCGACAAGGTGGTGGTGGTGGCCCAGGACGCCGGCCCGGCAAAGTTTGCCGATGCCAAGTGGGCGCGCGAGTTCGCCCGCGCCGCCAGCGCGGCGCTGGGCCGGCCGCTGGTCAATATTGATGTGGCTTCGCTGAGCATCAGCTACTAGTGCCCGTCGGCTTACGCCGGTCGGCCGGTTTGGCCGGCTTGTAAGATTTTAGGCCTCCAGCCCATGAAAAATGGGCATGATTAGCTATTAAAAACATAGCGTTTAGCGCGCTTCAATAGGCTTGCGTCGGCGCGCGCAGTCTCCTCTTACAGCCCAGTTCCAAAGGCCTATCAGGCACGCCAGACATTGCAAGGTTTGAGGCTGAGGGCGGCTTCGTCACCTCAGGCTTTGAGCGCTTCCATCAGCCTGGCGTGTATGCCGCCAAAGCCGCCGTTGCTCATGCACAGCAAATGGTCGCCCGGTCTGGCCACGGCTTTGACTTGAGCCACCAGTTGATCGAGCGTGTCAGCCACCTGCGCTCGCACGCCCATGGGGGCGAGAGCGGCCCTGGCGTCCCACTCCAGCCCGCCGGCATGGCAAAAAGCCAGGTCGGCGCGCTCCAGGCTCCACGGCAGTTGGGCGGTCATGGTGCCCAGCTTCATGGTGTTGCTCGCGTCGTCTATGTCTCCCATGTTCGGCGCGAGCACTTTCTTTTTGTCGTCGTCCGCAACAAGCCAGCCAACAGACGTGCATTTAACGGCCCCCACTCTTGGTCTCCGTTAAGGTGCTTTCATGCCCCGCTCGGTAGACGGCTATCTGGGATGGCTGCCGGGTGGTGCGTTTCGTTCGGTACAAGAGACGTTCAGGCCACCGTGACCTCAATATGCCGGCCCAGCACAGCCGCCGCCGCCTCGATCTGATCCATTTTTGAGGCGTGGCGCAAATCAAAAAGCCGATCTACTTGCGGCATATGCCAGCCCAAACGACGGGCCAGCTCAGCCTTTTTAATGCCCTGTTCGGTCATCGCCTGATAAACACCCAACTTGGCGCACTCAAGCGCCGATGGGCGTACCGTCTTTTGTCCGCGAGCGGGCTTGCTGACAACGGGTAACGATTGGCGTGCATCCACGTAAAACGACAAGCCGGTTTCCAGCGCATCGACAGCATTGAGCAAGGCCTCGTCTTCATCCGCACCAAAAGTGATCGCCTCGGGCACGTCGGCAAACGTCACCAGCACAGTGCCGCCATCAGGGGTCAGGGTCACAGGGTAGTCAAACATGTTTTTTCCTTATTTCAAACCAAGCTGGCGTTTAATGGCGGCTTCAAGCCCCTTGCCAAGCTCTGTTGTGCCGTGCATTGGCAAAGCAGACTGCTTGCCGTTCAAAAAAACCTTCAAGTGTGAACCTTTGCCGGGCTGAAAGGTTGCGCCTTGTTGCTCCAGCCACCTCTTCATTTGCTTCGAGTTCATGGTCTAAATAGTAAACAGAAGTGTTGCATTTGTCAATGCCAAAGCAGCGCGGTAAATGCGCAGTTATGGCAGTCTTGTAACACCCCATGGGCATCGGACCCATTGTGGATAGTGCATAAACAGCTATCAATTACGTAGCGTAACTAGCAGGTATTTGCGCCCCGCCTCCTGCTCGTCAGGCTTTGAGCGCTTCCATCAGCCTGGCGTGTATGCCGCCAAAGCCGCCGTTGCTCATGCACAGCAAATGGTCGCCCGGTCTGGCCACGGCTTTGACTTGAGCCACCAGTTGATCGAGCGTGTCAGCCACCTGCGCTCGCACGCCCATGGGGGCGAGAGCGGCCCTGGCGTCCCACTCCAGCCCGCCGGCATGGCAAAAAGCCAGGTCGGCGCGCTCCAGGCTCCACGGCAGTTGGGCGGTCATGGTGCCCAGCTTCATGGTGTTGCTGCGCGGCTCGAAGATGGCCAGAATGCGCTCGGCGTTTTTTCCGGCGCTGTTGAGCTGGCGGCGCAGGCCATCGACGGTGGTGTGAATGGCGGTGGGGTGGTGGGCAAAATCGTCATAGACCGTGATGTCGCCACCGTTGCGTTGAACCACGCCGCGCACTTCCATGCGGCGTTTGACGTTCTGGAACCCGGCCAGGGCTTGTGCCGCGGCGTGCGGGGCCACGCCCACATGTTCTGCCGCGGCGATGGCGGCCAGGGCATTGAGCTGGTTGTGCACGCCGCTGATGGCCCACTGCACATGGGCCACGAGTTGCCCCGCCTTGAGCACCTTGAAGTCGTCCGGCTCGCCCTGGGCGGTAAAGCCGCCCTGATTGCGCGGGCTGTTGCCAAAGAGTACCTGCTCACTCCAGCAGCCCTGGGCCAGCACGCGCTGCAGGCTTTCTTCGCCGGCATTGACGACCACGCGGCCTTGCGAAGGGACGGTGCGCACGAGGTGGTGAAACTGTCGCTCGATCGCCGCCAGGTTGTCAAAAATGTCGGCGTGGTCAAACTCCAGGTTGTTCAGGATCGCGGTGCGTGGCCGGTAATGAACGAACTTGCTGCGTTTGTCAAAAAAAGCCGTGTCGTATTCGTCAGCTTCAATGACGAAGGTGTTGCCCACACCCAGGCGCGCTGACACGCCGAAGTTGAGCGGCACGCCGCCGACCAGAAAGCCCGGTTGCAGACCGGCTTGTTCCAGAATCCAGGCCAGCATGGCCGTGGTGGTGGTTTTGCCGTGGGTGCCCGCCACGGCCAGCACATGACGCGGACCGGTCGGATGGTGCGTGGGGTGGTGCAGCACATGGCCCGACAGCCATTGTGGCCCGCTGGTGTAGGGCAGGCCGCTGTTGAGAATGGCTTCCATCAGTGGATATTTGGGGCTGCCGTCAAGCAGGCGTGCGCGCGAGACTACGTTGCCAATCACAAACACATCGGGCGCAAAGGCCATCTGGTCAACGCTGTAGCCTTCAATCAGCTCGATGCCCAGGGCGCGCAACTGATCGCTCATGGGGGGATAAACGCCGCTGTCGCAACCCGTCACCTGATGCCCGGCCGCGCGCGCGAGCGCCGCCAGGCCACCCATGAAGGTGCCGCAAATTCCCAGAATATGTATGTGCATGGGCCCATTTTAGGGAGGAGCGTGGACCGGTGGCCAGCGGGCGATGCTGCAGTTCTGCACCTTTCTTAAGTAAAAAGTACTTCCAGCCCAATCAAAATAAGCGTAGTTAGCTATGAATGTAGTAGCGACTTGATGCCTGGCGGGCTTTGGTCGGGGAGTTCCTGCCAAAATTAGGCACAATCACCGGGCACTCTGCCTTAGTCTCTGAACCCTGCCGCCCCGTGAACCTGCATACCCTCCAATCCGAAATTGCCACCACCGCTGCCGCCCTGATCGTGGAAGAAGGGCTGGAATACGGCCCGGCCAAACGCCGCGCTGTCAGGCAGATGGCGCTGCCCGCGCGTACCCAATTGCCAGGCAATGACGAGTTGGAGGGGGCCGTGCGCGAGTACATTGCGCTGTTTTGCGCCGACACCCAGCCGGGTGAGCTGGCCGCGTTGCGCGCTCTGGCCCTGACCTGGATGGAACGCATGGCGGTCTTTCGCCCCCATCTGGGTGGCGCGGTCTGGCACGGCACGGCCACGCGCCTGTCGGATATTTACATTCAGCTGTTTTGTGATGATCCGAAGTCAGCCGAAATTGCCCTGATCGAGCACAACGTGGCCTACGAGCCGCGCACCGTCACGGGCTTTACCGGCGCCAGCGTCGAGGCGCTCAGCCTGCGCAGCGCTTGCCAGCCGCTGAATGAAACTGTTGGTGTGCATCTGCTGGTTTATGACCATGACGACCTCCGTGGGGCCTTGCGGCCAGATGCCAACGGGCGCGCACCGCGCGGCGACCTGGCCGCCGTGCGCAGATTGCTGTCCGCTGTGGAACATGCAACTTACCTTACCGCGTTGGAGCCTGACCGGTGAATCGCAGAACCATGCTTTATGGCGGCATCGCCGCGGTGGCGGGCCTGGCAGGTGCCGCAGCGGCGTGGTGGAAATTCCAGCCGCAGCAGGAGGCAGGTGTGCTGCCGGTGGCCGGCGCAAGCGTGGCTGGCGCGGCCGATGCGTTCTGGCGTTTGAGTTTTGACACGCCCGACGGCCACAAGATGCCGATGAGCAGCTTTCGCGGCAAGATGCTGCTGGTCAATTTTTGGGCCACCTGGTGTCCGCCTTGTGTGGAGGAACTTCCTTTATTGGATGGCTTCTTTCAAAAAAACAGGGATAAAAACTGGCAAGTGGTCGGTTTGGCGGTCGATCAGCTCAGCGCGGTGCAGGACTGGCTGAGGACCAAACCACTGAGTTTTCCAGTGGGAATCGCCGGTCTGGCGGGAGTCGAGCTGAGCAAATCACTGGGCAATGGGGTGGGCGCCCTGCCATTCAGCGTCGTGTTTGGCAGCTCAGGCGAGCTGCTTCACCGCAAGATTGGCAAGGTGCTGGCGCAAGACCTTGAGCTTTGGGCGCGGCTCAAATAGTCTGGGACATGCTGGATGCATCGGTTTGACCGGGCGTTGGCATAAGGTACACTTTCCATTTTGGCGGGCTGAGGCGATCAGCTACACTGCGTCATAGTCGCCTTATAAGCGCTTTAAACAGCAAAAGCCGAAAGTAAATGAAAAAAGATGGAAGATCAGTGTCTGCGCCGATTTCCAGACAGATACCGGGCCATGCGCAGGAGTCCCTGCGCCAGCTTCCACCCGTTGTTGGAGAGACCTCATGGATTTAAGAAAACTCAAGACACTGATTGACCTGGTTTCCGAGTCTAACGTGTCTGAACTTGAGATTACCGAAGCCGAAGGCAAGGTACGCATTGTCAAATCCAGCGGTGCTCCCGTCATGACGCAGCAAGCTGCTGTTGCCATGGTAGCAGCCCCGGCTGCCGCGCCCGTAGCCGCCGACATCCCGCCAGCGGCTCCGGCTGGCCATACCGTCAAGTCGCCGATGGTCGGCACGTTTTACCGCTCAGCCAGCCCCGGAGCGAAACCGTTCGTCGAACTTGGCAGCCTGGTCAAGGAGGGCGAAACGATCTGCATCATCGAGGCCATGAAAATCCTCAACGAGATTGAAGCCGACAAATCGGGCACCATCACGCGGATTCTTTCCGAAAATGGTCAGGCTGTCGAGTACGGGCAGCCCCTTTTTATTATTGAGTAAGCGGCCCGTTAGCCCCTTGCCAGATTACCGATTAGCCAAACCGCCCAGGCCAGGCCCTTAGCCGCATGTTCAAAAAAATACTGATCGCCAATCGTGGTGAGATCGCTTTGCGAATCCAGCGCGCCTGCCGGGAACTCGGCGTGAAGGCCGTGATGGTTTATTCCGAGGCCGACCGCGAGGCCAAATACATCAAGCTGGCCGATGAGTCGGTGTGCATCGGGCCAGCCCCGTCGGCCTTGAGCTACCTCAACATGCCCGCCATTATTTCAGCGGCCGAGGTCACCGATGCCGAAGCCATTCACCCTGGCTATGGTTTTTTGAGCGAAAACGCGGACTTTGCAGAACGCGTTGAGAAGAGTGGATTCAAGTTCATCGGCCCGTCGCCGGACTCGATTCGCCTGATGGGCAACAAGGTGTCGGCCAAGCAGGCCATGATGAAGGCCGGAGTGCCATGCGTGCCGGGATCCGAAGGCGCGCTGCCTGATGACGCTGCCTTCATCAAGCGTACGGCCAAGCAGATTGGCTACCCGGTCATCATCAAGGCCGCTGGCGGCGGCGGTGGGCGCGGCATGCGCGTGGTGCACACCGAAGCGGCCCTGCTCCATGCGGTGCAGACCACCAAGGCGGAGGCCGGCGCGGCATTCGGCAACCCCGAGGTCTATATGGAGAAATTCCTGCAGAACCCGCGGCACATTGAAATCCAGATCCTGGCCGACCAGTATAAAAACGCGGTCTGGCTCGGCGAGCGGGATTGCTCGATGCAGCGGCGCCATCAAAAAATCATTGAAGAAGCGCCAGCGCCCGGCATTGCGCGCAAGCAGATCGAAAGAATTGGTGAACGCTGCGTCGCGGCCGTCAAGAAAATCGGCTATCGCGGAGCCGGCACCTTTGAATTCCTCTACGAGGACGGCGAGTTTTATTTCATCGAAATGAACACCCGTGTGCAGGTGGAGCACCCGGTCACGGAGTGGATCACGGGCATTGACATCGTGCGAACCCAGATCATGGTGGCCGCCGGTGAAAAATTGCCCTTTGTCCAGCGCGACATACAGCTCAAGGGCCATGCGATTGAATGCCGCATCAACGCGGAAGACCCCTACAAGTTTGTCCCCTCGCCCGGTCGCATCACGACCTGGCATACCCCGGGTGGCCCCGGGGTGCGGGTGGATTCGCACATTTACACCAACTACTTTGTTCCGCCCAACTATGACTCGATGATTGGCAAGATCATCGTGCATGGTGATACGCGCGAGCAGGCGCTGGCGCGCATGAACACGGCGCTGGCCGAAACCGTGGTCGAAGGCATCAACACCAATATTGCGTTGCACCGCGAACTGATGGTGGACGCCAAGTTCATGGACGGTGGCACCAACATCCATTACCTTGAAGAATGGCTGTCAAAGCATGAGCGCTAAGAGCCTGTTTGAGCTGATTTTGCTGGCACCTGTTCACGAAGTCGAAACACTCAGCGAGGCGCTGGAGGCGCTTGATGCGCTGAGCGTGTCGGTGGAAGATGCCGACGCGCAGACACCGGCCGAGCAGGCTTTGTTTGGCGAGCCCGGCATGCCGCCGCCCCAGCCGGGCTGGGAGCGTTCGCGGCTGGTGGCGCTGTTTGCCACCGAGGCGATGGCGCGGGATGCCGCGAGACTGCTCGGAAAACAGGATTTCTTTGCGGGTTGCCAGGTGGTGGCGATTCAAGCCGTGCCCGAGCAGGACTGGGTGCGGCTGACGCAATCGCAGTTCACGCCGGTCGAAATTACGCCTGAGTTCTGGATTGTGCCGACCTGGCATGAGCCACCCGCGCAAGCCCGGCAAGTGATAAGGCTGGACCCCGGCCTGGCATTTGGCACCGGAACCCATCCGACCACAGGCATGTGCCTGCAATGGATTGCTGGAAATAGTGCCTCCACGCTTGTCGCTTCGCATACTGCGCTACCCCCCGAGGGGGCTGAACTTGCTCGGGGCGGCCCTTCGCTGCGTTCTGATGCCCCCGCGCTTGTCGCTTCGCGCGTTGAGAAAAAATCGCTGGGCCGGGTGCTTGACTACGGATGCGGCTCGGGCATTCTGGCCATTGCTGCGGCGAAGTTTGGCGCTTTAGACATTGATGCCGTCGATATTGACCCCGCCGCCATCGAGTCCACCCGCGCCAATGCCCAGGCCAATCATGTGACGCTGCATGCGGGCTTGCCTGAAAACGCTGTCGGCACCTACCACACGGTGCTCGCCAACATTCTGGCGACGCCCTTGCGGGTGCTGGCGCCGTTACTCTGCGCGCATGTTGAAAAGGGTGGGAACCTGGTGCTCGCCGGCATTCTGGCGCGCCAGGCCGATGAACTCAAGGCGGCCTATGCGCCCTATTGCCAGCTCCAGGTGCATGCTGAGAAAGATGGCTGGATCTTGATGACCGCGGAGTTTTGAGCGCGGCTCAAACGCAGGCTTGTCCTAATTTTCTGGCCACGCGCTTGCAGCCCTGGCCCCTACAATACTGCGCTAGATGAGCCTGATTACGCGCTGCCCTGCCTGCGGCACGATGTTTAAAGTCGTGACCGATCAACTCAAAGTCTCACAAGGCTGGGTGCGCTGCGGGCATTGCGCTGAAGTGTTTGACGGCTCCACACACCTTCTGCCGGACGAAGCGGTTGCGCTGTCGCCGACGGCCCTGACGCCAGGGGACGAGCTCGAGCCTGGGCAATCGCTTCGACCAGTCAATGCGCAAGTGCCGCAGACACCGGACGTACCGCAAAGCGACCGCGCGGAGCCGGAATGGGCGCCCGCCAGGTTGTTTGCAGATCGGGTGCCCCTGATCCAGCCGCGGTCCGGGACTGATGACGGACAGGTCAACGCTGCCGACTTTGATCCGGCAAGCTGGAAGCAGGCGCAGCGCAAACGTCAGCAGCGTGAGGTCCTGCCTGTGCCGGAACCTGAACCTGCCAGCCCACTGCCTGTGAACACGTCACCGGACCGTTCGACGCTGGCACCCGAGGCAAGCATGGATGAATCGGCCTTTGAGCCTTCTGGCTTGGCCGATTCGCAAGTGCAGGAGTTTGACGCGGCGCACGAAGTTTCCTTTGTCCGCGATGCGCGGCGCAGGGCTTTCTGGAAAAGACCGCTGATTCGGTGGGCGCTGGGCGTGTTGTCTCTTTTGCTGCTGAGCACGCTGGTCTTGCAGTGGGTGCTGCAGCAACGGGACAGTCTGGCAGCGCTGGAACCCAGACTTGCCCCGCTGCTTCAAACGTTGTGCGCCCACTTGCGCTGCGAAGTTCGTCCGCCGCGGCATATCGAGTCGCTGGTGATTGACAGCTCAAGCTTCAACAAAATCGGTCCTGATGCCTACCGGCTCAGTTTCACGCTAAAAAATACGGGGGCGATCACACTGGAAACGCCGGCGCTGGAAGTGACCCTGACCGACACCCAGGACCAGGCACTGCTGCGCCGCGTGTTGGCGCCGGCGCAGTTTGGGGCGAGCACCAACATGCTGGCGGCTCATTCGGAACTGGCCGGCGTTGTGACCATGAAGGTATCGGGTGGCGGTGATACTGCTGCGCCACTGCAGCCGCCCGCCCATTTACGCGTGGCTGGCTATCGCATCCTTGCTTTTTACCCCTGACTGAATCGAGAACTGAATGTCTGCTTTGATTTGTGGTTCGCTGGCGTTTGACACCATCATGAGCTTTGAGGGCCGCTTCGCCGAGCAGATTCTGCCCGACCAGTTGCATATCCTCAATGTGTCGTTTCTGGTGCCAGCGCTGCGCCGGGAATTCGGCGGATGCGCCGGAAACATTGCCTACAGTCTTCGGCAACTCGGCGGCACGCCCTTGCCCATGGCCACGGTTGGCAGCGATGGCGGCGAGTATGTGGAACGCCTGAATGCATTGGGCATCCGAACCGAATTTGTGCGCCAGGTCGGGGGCACTTATACCGCTCAGGCGATGATCATGACCGACCGCGACAACAATCAGATCACGGCGTTTCACCCGGGCGCAATGATGCAGGCCCACGGCACCCGGATCGAGGCGCGCAGTGATATCAAGCTAGGCATCATCTCGCCGGATGGACGCGACGCCATGCTGCAGCACGCCGGGCAGTTCAGGGCGGCAGACATCCCGTTTGTATTTGACCCGGGCCAGGGCCTGCCGATGTTCGATGGCAAGGAACTGGCTCATTTTGTCGATCTGGCAACCTGGGTCACTGTCAATGACTACGAAGCAAAAATGCTCAGTGATAGAACCGGGCTGTCTTGCGCCGAACTGTCGCGACGGGTGCAAGGCCTGGTCGTGACGCTGGGGGCGCAGGGGTGCGAGCTTTGGCTTGATGGCGGGAAAACCGTTGTGCCCGCCGTGAAGGCCGAGGCGGTGGTCGATCCGACGGGCTGTGGTGATGCGTTTCGCGGGGCCTTGCTTTTCGGCCTGGAGCAGGGCTGGTCGCTGGCTCGATGCGCCGAGCTGGGGAACCGGGTCGGCGCGCACAAGATTGCCACCCGGGGGGGGCAGAATTACACGCTGCGCGCAGATCAAATAGGCTTGTAACCTTTACAAAACGTGAACTCTAAGCTACCTGATTTGTAGCAAATGAGGCTGGGCTCCGACAAAAAAGTTCCTGCGGTCAACGCGGATTGGGCATAAAAAAGCCCGACATCTTGCGACGTCGGGCTCCAATCAGGAAGACCTGACTGCTTACGGCTTGCTGGCTGTCGGAAACGGCCAGGCGGCTTGCGGGTTCAGGGTTGTCTGAGCCGCAGGTGCAACCGCTACCGCGGGTGCCGGGGCAGCGGGTTTTTTCGCGGCTTTCTTCGCAGCGGGTTTTTTCGCAGCTTTCTTCGCAGCGGGTTTTTTCGCAGCGGGTTTTTTCGCAGCGACTTTTTTCGCTACCTTCTTTGCAGCGGGTTTTTTCGCAGCGGGTTTCTTTGCCGCTACTTTTTTCGCTGGGGCCTTTTTCGCGGCCGCTTTCTTCGCAGGCGCCTTCTTGGCCGCTACTTTCCTGGCCGGAGCTTTTTTCGCGGCGGCCTTTTTCGCCGGAGCTTTTTTCGCGGCTACTTTTTTCGCAGGCGCTTTCTTGGCCGCTACTTTCTTAGCGGGGGCTTTCTTGGGAGCAGCTTTTTTAGCCGCAGGTTTTTTCGCAGTTGCCATAGTTTTCTCCTAGATCACGTTGCAAAGAGCACTTCACGTCTGGAGTACGCAAAGCGATTCTCGGCGTTGGGTCAACGGATAACCGGGCCCAGCGCCGCGAACACAGGAGCAAAGCCCAACGCGCACTTCTCTGGTGGCGTCATTGGTCATTGCAATTCGGAAAATCATTCTTATGTTTCGGCTGTTGATCAATCCCAGGAAAGAGCGCCACCGGACTGGTACTCAATCACGCGGGTTTCAAAAAAGTTGCGCTCCTTTTTCAGGTCGATCATTTCGCTCATCCACGGAAACGGGTTTTCTTCGTTGGGGTAGAGCGTTTCAAGTCCGATTTGCGTGGCCCGGCGATTGGCGATGTAGCGCAGGTAGCCCTTGAACATGGAAGCATTCAGGCCGAGCACGCCGCGCGGCATGGTGTCTTCGGCGTAGCGGTATTCCAGCTCGACGGCTTTGAGGAACAGGGCCTTGATCGCGGCCTTGAATTCGGTGGTCCAGAGTTGCGGATTCTCCAGCTTGATCTGGTTGATCAGATCAATGCCGAAGTTGCAGTGCATGGACTCGTCGCGCAGGATGTACTGGTATTGCTCGGCCGCGCCCGTCATCTTGTTTTGCCGGCCCAGGGCAAGAATTTGCGTGAAGCCGACGTAGAAGAACAGGCCTTCCATCAGACAGGCAAAAACAATCAGGGATTGAAGCAGCGTTTGGTCCGCTTCGGTGGTGCCGGTCTTGAAGTGGGGGTCGGAGATGACTTCGATGAAAGGAATCAGGAACTGGTCCTTGTCCCGGATCGACTGCACCTCGTTGTAGGCGTTGAAAATTTCGCTCTCATCCAGGCCCAGCGATTCGGTGATGTACTGGTAGGCATGTGTGTGGATCGCTTCCTCGAAAGCCTGCCGCAGCAGGAACTGGCGGCATTCGGGGGCCGTGATGTGGCGGTAGGTTCCGAGCACGATGTTGTTGGCCGCGAGCGAGTCAGCAGTGACAAAAAACCCGAGGTTGCGTTTGACAAGACGCCGCTCATCTTCGCTCAGGCCGTTCGGGTCTTTCCAAAGCGCGATGTCGCGCGTCATGTTGATTTCCTGCGGCATCCAGTGATTGGCGCAGGTGGCGAGGTACTTTTCCCAGGCCCATTTGTATTTGAATGGCACCAACTGGTTCACGTCAGTGTGGCCGTTGATGATGCGCTTGTCGGAAGCTTTGATGCGGTGCGCCGCGGCGGATGCCAGCGGCGGCGTGAGGGGTGCAAATGCGCCGTCGTGCAGCCTGCGCGTCTCGGCTTGAGTGGGCGGCTGCTCGAATGAGGTCAAAGAAAGAGGTGGGAGTTCCATCGAGCGGCCATCTGGCAGGCCGCTGTTAAAAGATTTTTGCAACGATGGTTTGACTTCTTCGTCCCAGGTCAGCATAGAGGTTTCCAATATTTCGTGATTATGAAAGCAGTGAAACAAAATGAAAAGTGTTCATTCACATCGCGGCAAATTAGTGTTGCTCAATTGCATCGAGTTGATGTCGAACAGGATCGAGAATTTCGGCGCGGTTTTCGTTGGTGGGTTTATTGGCAGGCCTCGCAACCCGGGTCGTCGATGGCGCAGAACTTGATGTCGGTGGCCGCTGATGCGCTTGTCTGCGCTTGTGCTGCGGACGCTGCCGCCGCCAGCGCGCTCATGCCGCCGCTTGCTGATTCCGGGCCGGATGAAACGGCGTTCATCCTGCCGGCTTTCACGGTGGATTTTTCGGCGTGCGTGGCGCTCTGGGTGCGCAGGTAGTAGGTGGTTTTCAGTCCGCGCACCCAGGCCAGCTTGTAGGTGTCGTCAAGCTTCTTGCCCGAGGCGCCGGCCATGTAGATGTTGAGTGACTGCGCCTGGTCAATCCATTTCTGCCGGCGGGCAGCGGCTTCAACGAGCCAGGAGGGTTCCACTTCAAACGCGGTCGCGTACAGTGCCTTGATGTCCTGCGGCACGCGGTCAATCAGGCGCAGCGAACCGTCAAAATGCTTGAGGTCCACCACCATCACTTCGTCCCACAGACCAAGACGTTTCAGGTCACGGACCAGGTAGCCGTTGACCACCGTGAATTCACCGGACAGGTTGGATTTGACCGAGAGGTTGCCGAAGCAGGGTTCGATGCAGGCATCAACCCCGATGATGTTGGAGATGGTCGCGGTCGGGGCAATCGCGACGCAGTTGGAGTTGCGCATGCCGTCCTGGGCAATTTTCAGGCGCAGGGCGTTCCAGTCCAGCGTGGCTGAGCGATCCACTTCGACATAACCGCCACGCGCTTGTGCCAGCAGGTCCAGCGTATCGAGCGGCAGGATGCCCTGGTCCCAGAGCGAGCCTTTGTAGCTGGCGTATTTGCCGCGCTCCCTGGCCAGTTCGGTGGAGGCCCAGTAGGCGTGGTAGCACACCACTTCCATCGACTGGTCCGCGAATTCGACCGCGGCTTGCGACGCATAGGGCACGCGCAACTCATACAGGCAGTCTTGAAAGCCCATGATGCCCAGACCAACCGGGCGGTGCCGCATGTTGGCATCGCGGGCCTTTTTGACGGCGTAGTAATTGATGTCGATCACGTTGTCCAGCATGCGCATGGCCGTGGTGACCGTCTTCTTCAGCTTGTCGTGATCCACCGCGCCGTCCTTCAGGTGCTGGACCAGGTTGATCGAGCCAAGGTTGCACACAGCAGTTTCAGTCTCGCTCGTGTTGAGCGTGATCTCGGTGCACAAATTGGACGAGTGCACCACGCCGACATGCTGCTGCGGGGAGCGGATATTGCAGACGTCCTTGAAAGTGATCCAGGGGTGGCCGGTTTCAAACAGCATCGACAGCATCTTGCGCCACAGATCGGTGGCTTGCAGCGTGCGGGCGGGCCTGATCTCGCCGCGCTCGGCCCTGGCTTCATAAGCGGTATAAATCTTTTCAAATTCCTTGCCGTATTTGTCATGCAGGTCGGGCGTGTCAGACGGCGAGAAAAGGGTCCAACTGCCTTTTTCCATCACACGGCGCATGAAGAGGTCGGGAACCCAGTTGGCGGTATTCATGTCGTGCGTGCGGCGCCGGTCATCGCCCGTATTCTTGCGCAGTTCCAGGAATTCCTCGATATCGAGGTGCCAGGTTTCCAGATAGGCGCAGACCGCGCCCTTGCGCTTGCCGCCCTGGTTTACGGCAACCGCAGTGTCGTTGACCACCTTCAGGAAGGGCACCACGCCCTGGGATTCGCCGTTGGTTCCCTTGATGTGGGCACCCAGCGCGCGCACCGGTGTCCAGTCGTTGCCCAGGCCGCCCGCAAATTTGGACAGCAAGGCGTTTTCCTTGATGGCATCGTAAATACCGCCCAGGTCATCGGCGACCGTGGTGAGGTAGCACGACGAAAGCTGTGAGCGCAGCGTGCCGGCATTGAACAGTGTTGGTGTGCTTGACATGAAGTCAAATGACGAGAGGAGTTCGTAGAACTCGATGGCCCGCTCTTCGCGATTGATTTCATTGAGCGCAAGGCCCATGGCAACGCGCATGAAAAAAGCCTGCGGCAATTCAATGCGCTGCTTGCGCAGATGCAGGAAGTAACGGTCATACAGCGTTTGCAGCCCGAGGTAGTCAAACTTCAGGTCGCGTTCCGGCTTGAGTGCTGCGCCCAGGCGGGCCAGATCAAACTGCTGAAGTCTTTCGTCGAGCAGTTCATTCTTGACGCCCTTGGCGATGAACTGCGGAAAGTACCCGGCATAGCGGGTTGTCATCTTTTCCTGGCTGACTTCTTCGCCCAGGACCTCCCTGCGGATGGTGTGCAGCAGCAGGCGCGCGGTGGCGTAGGTGTAGTCCGGGTCTTTTTCGATCAGCGTGCGGGCTGCCAGGATCGAGGCTTTGTAGACCTCGTCGATCGGCACGCCGTCATACAGGTTGCGCATGGTCTCGGCAACAATCGGGTCGGGTATGACTTGCGCGCCCAGGTCGGCGCACGCCGCTTCAATCAGCGCCTGCAGGTTCCGCAGATCGAGCGCAACCTTGTTGCCGCCATCCATCACATGCAGCAAGGGCACGTCCGCAGCCTGGGCTTGCGGCCGGCGCGCGCGCTCCTGGCTGCGCTTTTCGCGGTACAGCACATAGGCGCGGGCGATCTCGTGGTGGCCGCCGCGCATCAGGCCCAACTCCACCTGGTCTTGCACGTCTTCAATGTGAAAGGTTCCACCGCTGGGGCGCGAGCGTACCAGCGCACGAATGACACCCTGGGTCAAGTCATCGACGGTTTCGCGAACACTTGCCGAAGCCGCGCCCTGCGTGCCATGTACGGCCAGAAACGCCTTCATCATGGCTACGGCGATCTTGTTGGGCTGGAACGGAACCACGCTGCCATTGCGGCGAATGATCTGGTAATGAGCGAGGGCGCTGGTTTGCGCATTGGCATTGCCGGACGTCTCACTACCGGCTCGCGCGCTGGGCATGACAGAGAGCATCGGTTGTGTTGATTGCATGATTTCCTCTTGGCTTTGTTTTGTGATGGGCTTGAGTTGCGGTTCAGGGCAATTCCGGATCGGCTACTGGCTGTTTGTCTTGATCAACTGATGCCTTCGCAATCTCACCGGAATTGACCTGACTGACCTCAAACTGAATTAATGGCTTAGACACTATACCTAGGGTGTCGGACCAATACAAGCCACTACTGGTAGTGTATCGCCGACGAATGGCGTTGTTACATTTCTGGGTTTTTTATTGGCCCCGCTGGAGTGGCCTGAATCGATCGCGTCGTCGGCTGGCCCAATCGGCGGCAGAGCCTGAGCTGATCGGGCCTGGCCACTGCCGACAAAGCACTGGTGCGCGCTGGCGCGGACTTTTTGTCACCAGGCCTTGTCAGTGCTGGCAGGAAAAAATACCAGACAGCCTTATTGGCGGGAGGCAGCGCCGTGAATGGCGTGTTCGCGGCTCTGAACCTGACTAACTGATTGCGGGAAAACACTGAGGCGGAGATGCCAGTGAACGCTGCAGCAGGGGCCAGTCAAAACCCGGGCCGGGGTCCCTTTTGCGCTTTGGGGCAATGTGCTCATGCCCGGCAATGTGGGCTATCGGGTAGGCGTCAAGCAGCGCTGCGCACAGCCCGGTCAGGGTTTCATACTGGCATTGCTCAAAGGTGTCGCCTTCGAGGCCTTCGAGCTCAATGCCGATGGAGTCGTCGTTGCAGTTGCCGCGGCCCCGGTAGCTCGACTGGCCAGCATGCCAGGCGCGGTCGCCGCTAGCCACGAATTGCCACAGCGCGCCCAGGCGCGTGATGAAAAAATGCGACGACACCTGCAAGCCGCGGATGCCCTGAAAATAAGGGTGTGCGTCCCAGTCAAGCTGATTGGTGAAGAGCCGCTGCACGCAGCCGTTGCCAAATTCGCCGGGTGGCAGGCTGATGGAGTGAATCACGATCAGGTCAATCTCTGTGCTGGCCGGTCGCGCGTCGAAATTGGGCGAAGCCAGTGCGCGTGCGTAGCGGTACCAGCCGTTTTGCCACAGGGCAGCGGCGGAGGGGCGGGCACCCCGATGGTCAGGGCTCGTCATCGCCTGCATCATCGTTGCCGGGTGTCGAGATGTTCAGGCGGGCAATGCGGTAGCGCATCTGGCGCAGGCTCAGACCCAGTCTGGCCGCGGCCGCGGTCCGGTTGAAGCCGGTCTCCTCCAGCACCTTGGCCAGAATGTTTCGCTCCTGCTGGTCCAGGTAGTCCTGCAGATTTTCTGGAACAAGGACATGTTTTGGTGGCAGCGCATCAAATTGCAATTCGCCGCCTTCGCTCAGGGCGACCGCGCGGTGCAGGACATTTTCCAGTTCCCGGACATTGCCGTTGAACGGGCTTGATCGCAACTGCTCCATCGCCGCGCCCGTCAGCTCGGGCATTCGCAAACCCGACTCCTGACAGATTCTGGCAAGCAGGGCATGGCAAAGTGCCGGCAGGTCTTCGCTCCTCTCGCGCAGCGGCGGCACCACAATTTCGATCACGTTGAGCCGGTAATACAGATCCTGGCGAAAGGCGCCGGCCTGCACTTCCGCGGCGAGGTCCTTGTGCGTCGCGCTGACGATGCGCACATCGACTGCGTCTTCCTGGGGTGAGCCGAGCGGCCGCACAGTGCGTTCCTGAATCGCCCGCAGCAGCTTCGATTGCATGGCCAGCGGCAAGTCGCCGATCTCGTCGAGAAACAGGGTGCCGCCCTTGGCGGCCTGAAAGTAGCCTTGCCGGTCCTGCGCCGAGCCGGTGTAAGCGCCCTTGCGCGCGCCAAAAAATTCCGCTTCCATCAGGCTTTCCGGGATCGCACTGCAGTTGACGGCGATGAAAGGCTCGCCCGCCCGGTGGCTGCACCCATGCACCGCGCGCGCGACCAGTTCCTTGCCGGTGCCGGACTCGCCCTGTATCAAGACTGGGGCCATGCTGCCGGCCACCTTGGCAATGCGGGATTTGACGGCGCGCATCATGGGCGATTCGCCGACCAGCTTTTCCAGCAGCGCTGAAGCATTTTCAGAGGCGGGAGCGGTCGCAGGCCGCGAGCCGGGCGTCGGCGCGCCGGGCTCGCTTTTGACCGGTGCCCCGCCATTTTGGGTGCCTTGTATCGCCGATGCCACCACGCTTCGGAACTGCTTGAGATCGACAGGTTTGGTGAGATAGTCAAACGCCCCTGCCTTGAGCGCTTCCACCGCATTTTCTGCCGAGCCGTGCGCCGTGATCACCACGCAGCGCTCCGGACGTTGCTGGGCGACCATATCGCGCAGCAGTTCGAGCCCCAGGCCGTCGGGCAGCCGCATGTCGGTAATGACCGCATCGAAGCGATGTTCCCTGAGTTGCTCGCGGGCCTGCTGCAAATCGCCGGCCGCTTCCACCCGATAACCCTCCCTGAGCAGCGTCAGTTCGTAGAGCGTGCGCAGGTCCGGCTCATCGTCAATGACAAGGATGCGGGCCGGTTGGGAGGCGGGTGTTTGCAAGCTCATGGATTCAGACAAGCAGGGTGTCAATGGAAGGCGGATCGATGCTCAGGGGCATCGACGCCGGGCTGAACAGGACAAAAAATTCGTTGCCCTCGGCGTTCGCGCGCAGCGCGCGCTGGTAGCCAATCAGCGCGCCATGGCGCTCGCACAGTTCCCGGCAGATATAGAGGCCCAGTCCGCTTGAACGGCTCTCGGAGGAGAAAAAGGGTTCGAACAGATGCGCCAGGACGGTTTGCTCCAGTGCCTGGCCGTCGCTCCATACCGCAAGCCGGGCCTGCCCAGGCACCACTGTCTGGGTGCTGACCTCGATGGCACGGGCCGATCCGCTGGCGTAGCGCAAGGCATTGTCCAGCAGGTTGATCAGCAGGCGCCGCAAATGTTCGGGATCAAAGCGCACTGTTGCGCCGGCCGAGTCCGCGCTCACGCGCATTCGCTGCGTTGCCGCGGCTTGACGGCCCCATTCGGCGCTGATGCGAAGCACCGCTTCGTCGAGCAGCAGCGTGCTCGCCTGGGGCGCTGGCAGTTGTTCCTGGACCCGGGATATATTGAGTACTTCGTCAACGATTTTGGCCAGCCGCTGCGCGTTTTGCCTGATCATGGCGGTGAGCTGCCGGTGACTGTCTTCGTTCAGGTCTTCCTCGAGCAGGGCATTGGCTTGTGAAATGGCGGCCAGCGGGTTTCGGATTTCGTGGGCGACGGCGGCCGACATGCGCCCCATGGCCGCCATTTTTTCTGTACGCACGCGCGCTTCCATTTCGCGCAGGTCCTCGAGAAACATCACGCACAGGCCTTCCTGGGTGCCAGGTTGCGAGGCGGCCAGACGGGTGCGCACATGCAGTCGTCTGGCATGGCCCGCGGGTGATTCGAGGCTGATGTCGGCTGCCTGCGGCGACTGGCTGGTGAACGTGTGGCGCATCAGGTCGGCCAATGGCTGCCACTCCGTTTCCAGGGTGAGCGGAAAGGGCGTTCCAGGGGATGCGCGCTGCGTGGCCAGCAGGCGCCGGGAGGCTGGATTGGCCGAGCACACCATGCCATGGACATCGACCACCAAAATCCCGTCGGCCAGCGCTTCAATGACCAGCTCGTTGACCAGCGTCTGCATGCGCGCGGCCGATTGACTGCGCTTGGCCAGTTGCTCCTCGCGCGCCAGCCTCAGGGCCAGCTGGTTGGCCAGCAGCGCGACCAGGAAAAACCCCGAGCCGCTCAGTCCTGCCTGGAGGAAGCGCGCATTGGAATCACCCATCGCGTGCAGCGAATTCCACCAGGCATCGGCAAGCAGCAACAGCGTGACGCTGGCAGCCGTGCCGAAAGCCAGCACGATCGGTCCGAGAACCGATGACAACAACACCGGCAGGGCAAACAGCGGGGTGTAGTTGATGCCCCCCGACTGCATGAAGTCGAGCAGCGAAAACGTGACAACATCCACACCAATGGTCGAGAGCCATTGCGCATCAAAAGTGCGCCGGGGCGGCCGCGGCTTGCCCCAAAGTCGAACGGCCAGCGTGGCGCCCAGGTAGGCGACGCACACTGTGATGGACCAGCCGTTCGTCAGGCTGCCCATGGCATGGATGAACGCCTGCAGAAGCACCAGCACGACCGCAATCGCAACACGCGCCGTCATGAAAACGCGCCAGAGGCGGCCAAAAGAGGCTGTCTCGGACATCACCTCCCAAGGCCCGGAAGTCCCGTGCGCGGCGTCGACTCCGGCATGGCCTTGCGCAGTCATTGAGTGCCAGTGCAGTGTTGCATGCTTGATGGGACAAATAAAAACGATGGATTTTGGGTCAGGGCAAGGCGCAAACCACAGCGATACCCGCAGGTATCGCGCGGATTTGCAACGC
>CAYJMW010000049.1:0-27671 GCA_964371235.1 uncultured Polaromonas sp. | reverse complement strand
CGGCGGGCGCGCTGGCCGGCATCGCACCGGGCGCGCCGGTGCAGGGGCTCAGGGCGCCCAAACACTAATTTGCTCGCGGATGCAGCTTGCCGGCCAGCTTGAGCCCGTCGCGGAAGTTCATGCGCATGAGGCCGAGCTGCACGACACCGACGATCAGCTCCACTGCCTGTACCGCATAGAACCATGCGTCGAACTCACCGGCAGCGGCCTTGCTGTTGAGAAAGATCGCCGCTGGAATCATCACGAGCAAGCCGTTGGCGCCGATGATGGCCATGCGCTTTTTCTTCTCGTCAAGGAGCCATCCTTTGCGCGTTTTGCCAAGCGCGAAGCCGGTGCCGCCGGTGGCGGCCATGCAGGGCACCAGCAGGAAGAGACCGTAAACAATGGCGTGTTTGACCGCGGCCACGGCCGCATGGTCCAAGAACAGTTCCGAGACCAGGGTGGAAATCCAGAAGCTGGCGATGATGAGCATCGCTGTGGTGGCTGCAATGGCGTGGACGATGGGTTTCATGGTCGTGCTTTTTTCTTTGGAACGGGGGAGTCGAGCCGTTCATAAACAGCGTTCAGGGTTTGCAGGGTCTTCTTGAGGTCTTGAAGGGGAAGGCCGGCAACAAGACCGTTAACCCAGGCCGCCTGCTGGGCCATCGCCTTGGCGAAGGTGCGGCTGCCCAGCGCGGTCAGGCTGTAGAGGGACGAGCGCAGGTGGCGCGGGTTGCTGCCCTGCTGGAAGAAACCATCTTCCTCCAGCTTGTTCAACTGCTTCTGCGCCCCCTGCCGGGTGATGCCCATCGCTTCGGCGATCTGCGGCGCGGAGAGGGGTTTCCCAGCGAGCGCCACGGCACCCAGCACTTGCCAGCGGGCGCTGGTGAGATTGAGATGCTCGACCAACTGGTCGCCTTTCTCCAGAAGACGGCCATTCACACGGAAGACCGTGAGCATGATCCCGGTCAAGATGGCGGCCTCGGGCTTGGATTCGATTGTCACGGTGGATTCCCTTGTAACCTGTAGGATTTCGCAGTTGCCAATCTGAAGGCTGCTTGGCTTGCCTATTGACAACCAGTTTCCGTTAATGGAAGCCGGTTGTCAATATGTATTTGTCGCCAGGATCGGCCTCAGCGCCGGGGAACGCGGCCAACTGATAAGCGCTATCTTTTAAGTAGCTGCTTGCGCATAATCCACGAGGGCTGGAGGCCTGAAACGACACCGGATTTCACAGAGGGCAGCAAGGCCGGCTGCGATGTACAATTCATACATCATGAAAACCCCTCAAACGCTTGCCCGCACGCAAATTTATCTGACGCAAATGCAGCAGACCCGGCTGGCCGCTGCCTGCAGGCGCGCGGCGGTCACCAGGAGCGAGCTGATTCGCCAGGCCGTTGACCGGTTTCTGGACCAGCAGCCAAACACCAGCCGCACCGACAAGGCGCAGCGCCTTAAAGGCATCGCGGGCCTGTGGGCCGACCGAAGCGACATGGCCGATCCGGCAGCTTACGTGCGTACGCTGCGCGCGCCACGCTTTTGATGGCCAGCCCCCTCGTTTCCGCCAAAGGCGTGCTCATCGACTCTGATGTGCTGATCTGGTTTGCGCGCGGCAATGCCCGCGCCATTGCAGCAGTGCAAGGCGCAGCCGAGTGGTATGTCTCGGCGGTGTCTTACATGGAACTGGCGCAAGGCTGCCGCAACAAGGCAGAACTCAAGGCCATGCAAAAGGCCTTCAAGTCAAGCGACAACGACGTGCTACCCATTACGCAAGGCATTAGCGACCTGGCTTGCTCTCTGGTTGAAAAATGCGCCTTGTCGCATGGCGTGCATGTCGCCGACGCACTGATTGCGGCAACGGCGATAAGCCATTGCCTGCCGCTGCTGACTGGCAATGCCAAGCATTTCTCTGTAATCGACGGTCTCAGGATTCGGGTTTTCAAACCTTGACCCCACCATGCCGCTCTCCTGGAACGAAATCAAATCCCGCGCCCTCGCCTTCAGCCGCGCCTGGGCGGATGCCGCCAATGAAGACAGCCAGGGCAAACCGTTCTGGATCGACTTTTTTGAAATTTTCGGCATCACCGACAAGCGCGTTGCCACCTTCGAGCACGCCGTCAAAAAGCTGCCCGGCGTCAAAGCCAAAACAGACGGCTTTGTCGATCTGTTCTGGCCCGGCATGCTGCTGGTGGAACAAAAATCTCGCGGCAAAAATCTGGACGCGGCGCTGGCGCAGGCGCTGTCTTACTTTCCCGGTATTACCGAGCGCGACTTAGAGATCGCCGGGCGCGAACCATCATCGCCGCTCGGGTTACGCGCTTATCCGAAGGATTGCCTGGCGATGTTTCCCCGATCGGTGAGGGGGTAAGCGAACTTAGGATTCATTACGGCCCTGGCTACCGGGTCTATTTCCAGCAGCGTGGTAGCACCTTCGTCGTGTTGCTGTGTGGTGGCGACAAGAGCAACCAGGCACGCGATATTGCGATGGCAAAAAAACTGGCTCAAGAATGGAGTAACCAAAATGGCTGAAAAACTGACTACCTACGATCCCGCTGCCGCCTTGGTCAATGATGAAGAAATTGCCTCCTTCATGGCCGACGCACTGGAAACCGGCGACGCCGCATACATCGCCAAGGCACTGGGAATTGTTGCCCGCGCTAAAGGTATGACTCAAATTGCAGGGCAAACAGGGCTTTCCCGCGAGCAGCTTTACCGCTCTGGGCAATAAACAGGGATAGAGCTTTATTTGGCGTGAACGCCGAAGTCACCGACAAGCCGCGTAGCGCTGAGCATCAGTTGCTACGACCTTACCATCCGCCATCAAGGCCTTGGCCTGTGCAACGAGCCCGTCAACATCAGCCTGCAATTTCGGTAGCCAGGAACCGATCAAGCGTTTTTTCGGTCCACACAATGCCTGATTTCTTCATGGCCGCAGAATAGTCGAAGCCAGGCACGCTGCCCGCGCGCCGGCCCAGCAAGCCGCAATGGCTGAGCCCGACGCGATCAAAAGTCAGCGCGTGGCACGCGACGTGGCATCACGCCATGAAAGCGGAAGGCACGGGTACTTCGCCAATGGCCTGGCGCAGGATGGCCCAGTGCATGGCTTCGTCGCCCAAAATACTCGCGGCCGCCTTGGCCAGGTCGCGGTTGCCAAACAGCGGCACGGCTCCCAGGTAAGCGCTCACGGCACCCTGCTCCAGCGAGGCGGCAAACTTGAGTACGTCGAGTTCCGCTTTCAACTGGTCCACCGGAAAGTTGTATTTGGCCTTGGCCACGGCTGCTTTTCCGCCCAGCTTTTCCACCGTTGCGGCAAGCAGCGCCGCGTGCGCTTTGTGGTGCCCCTGAAACGTCAGCGCCAGGTCCAGCACCGGCTTGCTGAGCAACTTGCTTTCGGCGCCCAGTTGATAGGCGGCGATTGCCTCCAGTTCGGCGCCGATGGCGGTGTTGAGGATCTGGACATCGGCGGCCTTGCCGCCGCCCGCCTTGGCAGCCAGCGCATCGTTGCCGGCAAGCAGCGCAACTGCTGCGCCTGACAACACCAGGCCGCCCGAGCGGCCAAGAAACAGCCGCCGTGCGGCGGCGGGGGTGGACATTTGAAAAAACGACATGGCAATCTCCAGCAGCGAAAAACTCACTTCACATATCACGAGCGGGAAGATTCACGCTCGTGGGCAATCCGGGCCAGCACACCCTCGACAATCCTGTCGCAGCGCGGGCCGGCAAATGAAAACGCGTCACCGATGGCCATGTCGATGTCGCGTGAAAGGCCTTCGCGCAAAATGCCGCGGGCGCGAAAAAACCGGGAGCGCACGGTGGCCTCGGGAATATCCAGCGCCAGGGCGGTTTCCTCCACGCTCAATTCCTCGACCCCGCGAAGCATGAAGACGCTGCGAAACGAATCGGGCAAGGAGTCAATCCGGGCTTCAATCTGCTGGCGTATCTGCGCCCGCATGGCGCTGGGCTCGGGCTGCTCATCGGGGTTGGCCTGCATCTGCATCTCCGGGGTTTCGCCATCGGCATCGATCGCCGCATTCAGCGGCACTACCTGGGCGGGCTGGGCGCCAGAGCGCCGCAGCCGCCCCAGCGCTTCATTGACCACGATGCGCACCAGCCAGGTGGAAAGCCTGGCGTCAGAGCGAAAGCTGGCCAGCGCGCGCCAGGCGCGCAGATAGGCTTCCTGCAAGGCATCCTGCGTGTCGTCGTCGTTTTTGAGGATGCTGCGCGCCGTGCGAAAGAGCAAACGGTTGTGGCGCCGCATGATCTGCGAAAACGCCGCATCATTGCCGGCAATAGCCAGATCGACCAGCTCCGCATCGGAGCTGGCATCAAGGGGCGCGGGAAGCATTGTTTTTTGGGTATTCATGGCTGTTCCTGGTCATTAGATGGTCACCGGCCCGCCGGCGTTCCGGTTTTTTCAATCGACGGACTCGCACGGCTGCAGGTAGCCGCCAGCGCGGGCCGTGGTGCGCAAGCGACCAATTGGGGGATAGATTCCGACAGGCTGCTTGCCGGCGCAGATAAAGCGCAAGCAGCTATCCGAGGTGTACCAGAAGTACACTGGCCTGCTGCCCGCCGACAACGCCAAACCAAAGCGCCACTCGTCCCCCATTCGAGCTACCGAGGAATCGTCATGAAACTGACCGCCGCCGTCGCACAGAGCGCCACCGTCCTGCTGGACACGCCCGCCACCGTGGAGCGCGCACTGGCGCTCATGGCGCAGGCCGCCGCGCAGGGCGCGCAGCTCATCGTCTTCCCCGAGGCATACCTCGGGGGCTACCCCAAGGGCGCGGATTTTCACATCTACCTCGGCGCTCGCACGCCGCAGGGGCGCGCCGAGTACAAACTTTATTTCGACTCGGCCGTCACGGTGGACGGACCGGAGATCGCGTTGCTGGCCAAGGCCGCCGCGCAGCATCACATGCACGTCGTGGTGGGCATCATCGAGCGCGACGGCGGCACGCTGTACTGCACCGCGGTCTATCTGGGCGCGCAGGGACAGATCCTGGGTAAGCACCGCAAGCTCATGCCGACCGCGCTGGAGCGCCTGGTCTGGGGCTTCGGGGACGGCTCCACGCTCAAGGCCGTGGACACGCCCTGGGGCAAGCTGGGCGCGGTGATCTGCTGGGAAAACTACATGCCGGCCCTGCGCATGGCGATGTACCAGCAGCGCGTGACAATCTACTGCGCACCGACGGCCGACGACCGCGACACCTGGGCCGCCACGATGACGCACATCGCGATGGAAGGCCGCTGCTTCGTGCTGTCGGCCTGCCAGCACCTGCGGCGCGACCAGTTTCCGGGTGACCGGATGCACAACGCGCTGCCCGAGGCGCCCGACACGGTGCTGATGCGCGGTGGCAGCATGATCATCGACCCGATGGGCCGCAAGCTCGCCGGGCCGGTTTACAACGAGGACGCGCTGCTGACGGCCGAACTCGACCTGTCGGTGATCCCGATGTCGCAAATGGACTTCGACCCGGTGGGCCACTATGCCCGGCCGGATGTGTTCTCGCTGCAGGTCAACACCGCGCCGCAGCACGCGGTGACCTTCACCGATCAAATGGGATCGGGTTCCACTGGCTAAAGACGCGTGCAAGCCATGAACCCCTCCTGGTACGAGCGCTACATCCTGCCTGCGGCGCTGGACTTTTCCTGTGGCCTGCCCATGATCAGCCGCCAGCGCCAGCTCGTGGTGCCGCTGGCGCGGGGCCGGGTGCTGGAGGTCGGCATTGGCACGGGGCTGAACATGCGCTGGTACGACAAGAGCCGTGTGAGCAAAATCACCGGGCTGGACCCTTCCCTGCAACTGCACCCGCTGGCGCGCGAGCGCATTGCGCAAGCCGGGCTCGATGTGGAACTGCTGGGACTGTCGGCCGAAAAAATCCCGCTGCCCGCTGCCAGTTTTGACACGGTGCTGGTCACCTACACGCTCTGCACCATTCCCGACGCGCTGGCCGCGCTCAAGGAAATGCGCCGCGTGCTGGCACCCGGCGGGCGGCTGCTGTTTTGCGAGCATGGCCGCGCGCCCGATGAATCGGTGCGGCGCTGGCAAAACCGGCTGCAGCCGCTGTGGGGCCCGCTTGCCGGGGGTTGCCACCTGGGGCGCGACATTCCGGCGCTGCTGCAAGAGGCAGGTTTTCAATTGCCCGAGCTGCGCACCGGCTACCTGAGCGGCCCGCGGCCCTTTACCTTTCACTACTGGGGTGAGGCGCTGCCGGTTTGAGTTGTCGGCCGGCTTGGCCGGAGAGAAAATCGGGTAACGCTTCGCCAGTCCGACCTATTAGCTATAACTTTGGTAGCTACTTATGCCCGTCCTGTGTGGGCTAAAGCCAATATTCGTTGTTAACTCTTAATCACAAGGGAGGCTTGGCAGCCGCTTCAAACACACCGCTGAGCAACTCGGGCAAACGTTCGGTGCCCATCTTGAAGCCGCAGGCCTGCGCGTGGCCGCCGCCGCCCATGCTCTCGGCCAGTGGGATGCAGTCAAAGCCGCGCTGCGAGCGCAGGCCGACCCTGACGCCGCCGCCCTTGCCAGCGACCCACATCAGCGCAAAGGTTCCGCTCTGCTGCGACAGCAGGTCGCCGACCAGGCTGTGAAACACGCCAGGCGCGTTGACCATCAGGCCGCGCTGGCCGTTGAAGATGACGCTCTGCGCGCCCTCGGCGATGTCGGCGGCGAGCTTGCTGAATTTTTCGTCCATGGCCTGGCCACGCGCCATGAAAGCGGTCAGTTGCGCGGGGCTGAATGCGGCGATTTCGGTCCAGCGGGCAAAGTCAAACGGCTCCATGTCGAGCGCCGCCAGAAAACCCGCGCTCTCGGGGTAGCGCCAGACCCAGATGTCGCGGTCTTCGACAAAGCGCACCAGGTCGGGCAGCGGCGCGCCCGGCTGAAAAAACTCCCACGCCAGCCGGGCACCCGACTTGGCCATGTCAAAGTGCACCACGCCGCGGCGGCAGGCAAAGCCGGTGAGTTTCTCGGCCGCGCTCTTGTGGTGGTCGAGCAGCACCAGCTTGGCGGCGCGCGCCTCGATGCCGCGCAGCAGCTCGGGCGAGAACGAAAAATCAAGGATATACACGGCGCGGCCGTCAAGCGCGGGCAACTGCTCCAGCGCAGTGATGTCGCCGTGGTCCAGCGCCAAAAATTCAGCTTTGCCCGCGTAATAAAGCCAGGCCGCCAGCGCGGCGGCAAAGCCGTCGGGGCAACTGCGGCCGTGGTAGATGACCAGCGGCCGGGGGTCGTTGTGGTCGGGGGCAATCCGGAGTTGCAGGGGAAGCAGGGTGTTCATGATTCCATGAATTGTCGCCGCGATCTATTTGGCCTTCACAATCGCCGCGGCAGCGCTGGCCGGAATTTCCGCATAGTGCCTGAACTCCATCGTGTAAATGGCGCGACCCTGCGTGAGTGAGCGCAGCGCGGTCGAATAGCCGAACATTTCCGCCAGCGGCACTTCGGCGCGCACCAGTTTGCCGCCACCACCGGCAATGTCTTCCATGCCCTGGATGCTGCCGCGGCGCGACGACAGATCACCCATGACATGGCCCATGAATTCTTCCGGCATCTCGACTTCAACCGCCATCATCGGCTCCAGCAGGACGGGCCTGGCACGGCGCATGCCTTCCTTGAACGCGATCGCGCCAGCCATGCGGTAGGCGTTTTCATTCGAGTCCACTTCGTGATAGGAGCCGAACACCAGCGTGGCCTTCACGTCGACCACCGGGTAACCCGCCAGCACGCCTGAGCGCAGGCACTCCTGGATGCCTTTGTCAACCGCCGGAATGTATTCGCGCGGCACCACACCCCCCTTGATCGCATCAACAAACTGGTAGCCCTGGCCCGCCGGCAGGGGTTCGAGGTTGAGCACCGCGTGTCCGTACTGGCCGTGCCCGCCCGTTTGCTTGATGAATTTGCCTTCGACGTCGCGGACGGCCTGCCGGATGGTTTCGCGATACGCCACCTGCGGCTTGCCAACGCTCGCTTGCACGCCGAATTCGCGCCGCATGCGGTCAACCAGAATTTCCAGGTGCAACTCACCCATGCCTTCGATGATGGTCTGACCGGTTTCCTCGTCGGTGTGCACGCGAAACGATGGGTCTTCCTGCGCCAGCCGGCTCAATGCCATGCCCATCTTTTCCTGGTCGGCCTGGGTCTTGGGCTCAACGGCTTGTGAAATCACCGGCTCCGGAAAACTCATGCGCTCCAGGACGATGACATGACCCGGGTCGCACAGCGTGTCGCCGGTGGTTACATCCTTCAGGCCAACGGCCGCCGCGATGTCGCCGGCACGCACCTCGTGGATCTCGTTGCGCACATTGGCATGCATCTGCAGGATGCGGCCGAGCCGCTCACGCTTGCCCTTGGTCGGGTTGAAGGCGGTGTCACCCGAATTGACCACGCCCGAGTAAACGCGAAAGAAGACCAGTTGCCCGACAAACGGGTCCGTCATGATCTTGAAGGCGAGCGCCGCAAACGGCTCGTCGTCGCGCGGATGACGCTCGGCTGGCTTGTCGTCCGGCGTATGGCCCAGAATCGCCGGCACATCCGCCGGCGACGGCAGGTAATCGACGATGGCGTCGAGCAAGGCCTGCACCCCCTTGTTTTTGAAGGCGCTGCCGCACAGCATGGGAACGATTTCACCCGCAACCGTGCGCTGGCGAATCCCCTGCCGGATTTCGTCTTCGCTGAGTGCTTCACCAGCCACATATTTGCCAAGCAGTTCCTCGCTGGCTTCGGCGGCGGCCTCGATCATCCTGGCGCGCCATTCGTTTGCGGTCGCAACCAGGTGGTCCGGAATCTCGCCATAGTCAAAATGCACGCCCAGACTGGCCTCGTCCCAGATGATGGCTTTCATCTTCACGAGATCGACCACCCCCTGAAAATGATCTTCCATGCCGATCGGAATCTGCACCGGCACCGCCACGCCTTTCAAGCGCTCGCCGATCTGGCGCTGCACACGCAGGAAATCGGCGCCGACACGGTCCATCTTGTTGACGAAAGCGATGCGTGGGATCTTGTATTTGTTGGCCTGGCGCCAGACGGTTTCGGACTGCGGCTGCACGCCGCCAACCGCGTCGTAAACCATGACCACACCGTCGAGCACGCGCATTGAGCGCTCGACCTCGATCGTGAAATCGACGTGGCCCGGCGTGTCGAGGATATTGATCCGGTGTTCCGGGTAGGTGCCGGCCATGCCTTTCCAGAAGGTGGTCGTCGCGGCCGAGGTGATGGTGATGCCACGCTCCTGCTCCTGCGCCATCCAGTCCATGGTCGCCGTGCCTTCGTGAACTTCGCCCAGCTTGTAATTCACGCCGGTGTAGAACAGGATGCGCTCGGTGGTCGTGGTTTTACCGGCGTCGATGTGGGCACTGATGCCGATATTGCGGTAGCGCTCAATAGGTGTCTTGCGACTCACGACAAGCTCCTTGATGGCAACGCGTGATCGCGGTGCGAACGGGTGATTTTGCGCTCACAAAACGGTTCTTGTACAGGCACCGGCCTGTTTCTGTTCACCGCCAGCGCTGCGCAGGGGGCGCTGTTTGCTGGCGGCTGGGCTTATGTGCTGCGGCGGCCGGAATTGCGTTCAGGCCCCATTCATCCCACTGCGCAAGGCTATGACGTCTTTGCCGAACACCTGGCCGAGTGGAGGCGAGAGATACAGTTGGTGAGCTGACCTCACCCGTCTGTTCGGCGCGGCATGGCGCTACTGTTCTAATAGCCGGTAGCGCCGCAAATCGGGTTAACCTGCGGCAAGCGTCAGACAATGAGCGTGCATGATTTTTGCGGCCGACAAACATCCTCGAATTGAATAAATCTGATGTATCTGAAGCGTATCGATGACTAATGCCCAATGGTTCTTGATGGTGGGCGGACTGCTGCTCGTGATGGGCCTGACGTTCACCGTGCTCAAGCGCTCGCCGATCACGGCTGCCATCATTTATCTGGCGGTGGGGATGCTGGTAGGCCCAAGCGGGCTCAATTTATTTCATTTCAACCCGCTCAAGGAGTCCAAGCTGCTGGAGGCGCTGACCGAAGTGGCGGTATTGATTTCGCTGTTTGCCGCCGGCGTCAAAATGCCGGTCCCGTTCAGTTTTACCCGTTGGCGCGCGCCAATTTTGCTGGCCACCGTTTCCATGGCCGCCACCGTGGTGATGGTGGCTGGCTTTGCCTGGTATGTGCTGGAGCTGCCCTTGGGCGCCGCGGTGCTGCTGGGCGCGATTGTGGCGCCCACCGATCCGGTGCTGGCCACCGATGTGCAGATTCGCCACCCCGGTGACCGCGACCAGTTGCGCTTTACCCTGACCTGCGAGGCGGGCATGAACGACGGCAGTGCTTTTCCGTTCGTGATGCTGGGCCTGGGCTTGCTGGGCCTGCACAAGCTTGGCGATGCCGGTCTGACATGGGTCTGGGTGGATGTTTTGTGGGCCACGCTGGGCGGTATTGCCATCGGCGTCGCGGCGGGCGTTGCACTGGCGCGCCTGGGGTGGAAGCTGCGACGTGCGCCGCACCAGCATGAATTGCTTGACGACTTCCTCGGCCTTGGGCTGATTGGTGTTGTCTATGGCCTGACAGTGATGCTTCACGCCTGGGGTTTCCTGGCGGTATTTTTCGCCGCCGTGGCACTGCGCCAGACCGAGCTGAAACTGGCCAGACTCGCACAAGGTGGGGTTGACGAACGCGTGTCCAGGCAAGCCGAAGTCACGGAAACCACCACCGGCCCTGACCCGGAGCCCATACCCACGGTCAGCGAGGGATCGCTTGTCTTCAAGGAGCATCTGGAAAGGCTTTCAGAACTGGTCCTGATTCTGCTGGTGGGCGGCACGCTGTTTCTGAGTTCATGGAACTGGGAAGCGGTGGGGCTGGCGCTGTTTCTGTTTGTGGTTGCGCGCCCGATCAGTGTGCTGCTCGGGCTGCTGGGCACCCGCACCACCTGGCGGATACGCGGATTGACCGGCTGGTTTGGCGTGCGCGGGATCGGCTCGCTTTACTACCTGATGTATGCCATACAACACGGGCTGCCCGAGCCGCTGGCCCTGCAATTGATACAACTGACGCTGATTGTGGTGACGCTCTCTATTGTGCTGCACGGCATCAGCGTCAAACCGCTCATGGGGCGTTTCTGGCGGCGCGGCAAGCAGGTATCGCTACCCTAGTGCAACTGCACTAGAAAGGCATGGCATGCCGCGTGAGCGCGACCGCCACGATATAGGCAAAGGTCGCCAAAGCAGCCGCGAAGGCCCAACGCCGCACCGCCCGGGTTTTGCCACGTTTGAGGGCCACGCTGCCAAGCCCGATATACACCAGCAGCGCCAAAACCTTGGCGGTCAGCCAGGGCTGAACAAAGGGGTACTGGCGGCTCCAGAACACCATGACCAAAGCGCTGCCGAGCAGCAGCGTATCAATGATGTGCGGCAAAACCCTGACCCAGCGCCGCTGCAGCAAGTCTGATTCACGCAGCATCCAGACGCCGCGCAACAGGAAGAAACTGCCGCTCAGCACAACGCTGGTGACGTGGAAATATTTAATGGCGAGGTAGGTCACGGCTCAGTCTGAAGAAATCTTGGGTCGTGGGTCAGGGGGTCATCCGCTCCAGGTGCCAGGGGCACGTGAAGGAATATATCGCGAATCAGGCAGGCTGGTGGTGACCAGCCTCCCTGATTCACCAGAAAAACCTTCCACCACGGCTGGAAACGCGCATTCACCACACCGCGATAAACCTGTAAAATGAATCCAGCATTAAACCGGCATGCCATGACACCTGAACTTTTATTTCGCCCGCTGCTCATCGCCCAATGAGACTGACCACCTACACCGATTACGCGCTGCGCACCCTGATGCACCTTGCCGTCAATCGGGGCCGCCTGGTGACCATCCAGGACATTGCGGAACTGCATGGCATCGCAAAAAACCATTTGACCAAGGTGGTGCATCAGCTCGGTCTGCTCGGTGTCGTTGAAACCGTGCGCGGCCGCAATGGCGGCATCCAGTTGGGCAAGGAGCCGGCGCAGATCAATCTCGGCGCCGTCGTACGCAGCACCGAACCCGATTTTTTCATGGCCGAGTGTTTTGACAAAAACCGGAACGAATGTATTTACAGCCCGTCCTGCACGCTTAAAGACGTGCTGGGTTCCGCCACCGCCGCTTACCTTCAGGTGCTCGATGGCGTGACGCTGGAAAATATCATCAAGAAGAGCGGCACCCGTTCCGGCAATGCCGGTGCGGTCAAGCCGGTGCGGTTCCGTGCCCGGACAACGGTGCAAAAGCAGCCCCGGTAGCTGCGCGGGAATTTGTCAGTTCCTTGCCATCACGCGAGCAGACATCCGCCCTTAAATCAGCTTGGAATAGGTTGACGTTGTTGGCTGCGTGAGGAACTTGTCAAACACCATGGCGCTGCCACGAACAAAGAGCCGCCCTTTTGCGGTCACCCGGATGGCATCCGGGTCAATGGTGATCAGCCCGGCATCTTCGTACTCTTTCAGGCGCGTCATCTCGCCCGCAAAATAAGTCTTGAAATCGATGCCATGGGAACGGCTGATGGCATCGAATTCAACCGGCGCGCTGCACATCAGCGCCATGATGATTCTCCGCCTGAGCACATCGTCGCTGCTCAGGTCAAAACCTTTTTCGATCGGAAGATGGCCCGCGTCAAGGTGCTGGTAATAGGCGTTGACGGTACGCACCGACTGACTGTAGGAATTGCCAACCTTGCCGATGGCGGAAACGCCAAAGCCGATCAGGTCGCACTCGGCGCGCGTGGTGTAGCCCTGAAAATTGCGGTGCAGGCTTTTGTTCAGGCGCGCCTTGTTCAACTCGTCGTCGGGCTTGGCGAAATGGTCCAGCCCGATATACACATACCCGGCATCGAGCAGCCGGCGCATCGACATCAGGAAGATTTGCAGGCGCTGTTCGGCCGAAGGCAGCTCGGCCTCGACAATCAGGCGCTGCGCCCGGAAGCGCTCGGGCAAATGCGCGTAGTTGTAAAGCGCGATGCGGTCGGGCGAAACCCGGATGAGGCTGTCAAGCGTGCGGCCGAAACTCTCCAGCGTCTGCTTGGGCAAGCCGTATATCAGGTCGGCGTTGATGGACTGAAACTTTGCCTTGCGGCTTTCCTGAACCGCCTTTTCCACCATTTCGAGAGGCTGAATACGGTTGACGGACTGCTGCACGGCAGGGTCGAAGTCCTGCACACCAAAGCTGTTGCGGTTAAAACCGAGCTCGGCCAGCAGCGCCAGCGTGCCTTCGTGGACAGTGCGCGGATCAATTTCAACGCCCAGTTCGGCATCCAGCGCAAAGTCGAAGTGGCTGCGCAGCAGCTTCATGAGCTGGCGCAACTCATCAGCGTTTAAAAAGGTCGGCGTGCCGCCGCCCAGATGCAACTGCACGGTGTTGCGGTCGCGGCCAAGATGCGCGGCCACCAGCGCCATTTCCTTGTCCAGATAGCGCAGGTACTCGGCAATCCGGTCATGCTCCTTGGTGATGATCTTGTTGCAGGCGCAAAAATAACACAGCGATTCACAAAACGGCAAATGCACATAGATCGACAAGGGTGGATTGCTGGCATTTTTTGCGCGCTGATCAAGGTAGCCCAGGTAGGACTGCTCGGTAAAGGCGCTGGTGAGCCGGTCCGCCGTGGGATACGAGGTGTAGCGCGGACCGGACTTGTCGAACTTTCGGACCAGTTCTTCGGACAGTTCAATATCTGGCAAGGCAAGCGTCATGGGGAAATCCGGGTAAGTGGCGTGAGTGCCTTTTTGACGAAAATCGGGGTGCTGGCGGGGGGTGATTGCGCCGGTGTCAAACCTGGTCAGCACCAATATGAGATTGTATTCGCCGTCGGCAGCAAGGCCTGCATCCGCAGCATAAAACCGAACGGGGTCAAAAAGAAATCAAAATGAGGCGTGAGCGCGGGCTGGGTCTCGCGCCGCTTGCACCGCGCGGCTGGCGGCGCGTGACAGCAGCGCCACGTCGGTGCCTGGAGTGACCAGCAAAAATCCTTCGGCGATGCGCTGCGCCGCGGCTTGCCCGTCAGAACAGAAAATGCCGGGGATTTTTCCCTGCGCATGGGTGCGCGCGCAGATGTGGGCAATGGCGTCGCGCACTGCCTTGTCGTCAGGCTCGGACTTCGGCGCCTTGCCCATGGCCACAGCAAGGTCGTTGGGGCCCACAAAAATACCGTCCAGCCCTTCAACGGCAAGGATGGCGTCAAGTGCATCGAGCCCAGCGCGGGTTTCGATCATCGCCAAGGCAAGGATTTCTCGGTTGGCGCGCTCGAAATAATCCGCTCCACCGTACAGCAGCCCGCGGGCCGGCCCGAAAGAGCGCGTTCCCACCGGGGGATAGCGGCAGGCCGAGACAAATGATCGCGCCTCTTCAACCGATGAAATCATGGGGCAAATAATGCCGTAGGCACCAGCATCGAGCATTTGCATGATCAGCGCCGGGTCATTGCGGGAAACACGCACCAGGGGCAGCGCCGGGGTAGCCGAAAGCGCCTGAAACATGCCCACTGCCTGTTCAAAGCCAATCATGCCGTGCTGCATATCAACAGTCACCGCATCAAAGCCCTGATGCCCCATGACTTCAGCAGCATAAGGCGATGCAATGGTCAGCCAGGCATTGACCGCCGCGTGTTTCTCCTGGAACATTTCCTTGAGGTGATTTGACCGCATCCGGGTTTCTCCGAAAAATGAAATGATTGAAAAATACCTTGACTCTTGCCCGCAAATCACACGCCGGTCTGCATCCAGTGCCAAAGCCGCGACGGCGAAATCGGCATCTGCAACTGGCGCGCCTGCACCGACATGCCGTTGCGGGCCAGCGCGTCGGCCACGGCATTGACCACCGTCGGCACCGCGCCTATGGTGCCCAACTCGCCCACGCCTTTGGCGCCCAGCGGGTTGTTCAGGCAGGGCGTGGACGGGTCCATTTCGGTCTTGAAATGGGGCGCGTTGTCGGCGCGCGGCGCGGCGTAGTCCATCAGGCTGCCAGTCAGGGGCTGGCCGGTTTCGCGGTCATACACCATGTGCTCGCACAGCGCCTGGCCAATGCCCTGCAGCGCGCCGCCGTCGAGCTGGCCGCGCACAATCATCGGGTTGACGACGCGTCCCACGTCGTTGACCGACGCATAGGCCACCACCGCCACCTGGCCGGTCTGCGGGTCAATTTCCACTTCGCTGATGTGGCAGCCATTGGGCCAGGACGGTCCGGCGACCGCAGTGCTTGATTCCATGAAAATGTGCTGCCCGTCCTGGCGAGCTGCCAGGGCAAACAGGTCCATGCTCAAGTCGGTGCCCGCCACCTTGAAGCTGCCGTTGGCGTACTCGATGTCCTGCTCGGCCGCCTCGAATTCCCTGGCGGCGAGTTGCCTGGCCAACGCAAGCGTGCGGTCGGCGCCGGTGCGCAGCGCCGAGCCGCCGGTAAACAGCGAGCGCGAAGCGGCGCTGCCAAAGCCGTCCCCCCGGTCCGTGTCGCCCAGCACCACGCGCACCTTGTCTATCGGCACGCCAAACGCATCGACCACCAGTTGCGCCAGCGTCGTGGCAATGCCCTGCCCCATGGCGTTGACCGCCGAGAAGACCTCGATGACGCCGCCGGTGCCAGGCGCGGGGGCCTTGATCTCGACGGTCACACGCTCTTCCAGCGCATTGCCGCCGGTCCACTCCAGAAAGGTGGCAATGCCCTGCCCGCGCAGCAGGCCACGCCGCGCCGAATCGGCGGCACGCGCCTCAAAACCTTGCCAGTCGGCCAGCGCCAGGGCCTGGTCCATCACTGACTCGAAGCGGCCGCAGTCGTAGGTCTGGCCCATCGGGTTGGTGTACGGCATTTGCGCCGGCTCAATCATGTTTCGGCGGCGCAACTCGATGCGGTCAATGCCCGTCTGGCGGGCGGCTTCGTCCATCAGCCGCTCCATGGTGAAGATGGCTTCCGGCCGACCCGCGCCGCGGTAGGCACTGGTGGGCGCGGTGTTGGTCAGCACGGCCCTGAAATGAAAAGCGATGGTCTGGATGTCATACACACTGGTCTGCACCCAGGGGCCAATCATCAGCTGGATGGCCACGCCCGCGCCGGTGGCGTAAGCGCCCACGTTGGCCAGCGAGTCCAGGCGCAGGGCCAGAATTTTGCCGCTTTCGTCCAGCGCCAGTTCGGCGTGGATTTGCAGGTCGCGGCCGTGTGTCGCCGAAACAAATTCTTCACTGCGGTCGGCCACCCATTTCACCGGGCGCCGCAGCGCCCGGGCGCAAAAGGCCACGGCAACGTCTTCCGGGTAAACGCCGGTCTTCATGCCAAAACCGCCGCCCACATCGCCGACCACCACGCGCACCGCTTCCCGGGCCAGGCCCAGCGCGTCGCAGACCGAGTTGCGCACACCCGAAGGCATCTGGGTGCTCATGCGCAGGGTCAGGCGCTGCGAAGCGGTGTCAAATGCGGCCAGCATCGAGCGTGGCTCCAGACTCAGCGGAGCCAGCCGCTGGTTGACCAGGTCCAGCGCCACCACATGGCGGGCCCGGGCGAAGGCCGCGGCGCTGGCTTCGGCATGGCCGTAGCGCGTTTCGGCGGCGATGTTGTCTGGCGCTTCAGGGCAAAGCACCGGCGCGCCCTGAGCCGTTGCGTCGTTGACGTCCACCACCATCGGCAGCTCTTCATAGTCGATGCTGACGGCCTCGGCCGCGTCGCGCGCTTGCTGCAGGGTCAGCGCCACCACGGCGGCGACCGCCTCGCCGACAAAACGCACACGTTCGTGGGCCAGCGCACACCGCGGCGGCGTGGCGCTGGGCGAACCGTCGGCGCGCATGAAGCCGATGGCGCCGGGAATCGGCTTGACCCCGGCCGCCACCAGATCAGCGCCAGTGAGCACCTTCAGAACACCGGGCATGGCCCGCGCCGCAATGGTGTCCACGGCCACGATGCGGGCGTGCGGATAGACAGCGCGCACAAACACCAGATGGGTCTGACCCGGCAGCGTCACGTCATCGGTGTAGCGCCCGGCACCGGCCAGCAGCGCGTCATCTTCCAGGCGGCGAACGGCCTGGCCGCTGCCAAAACGTGTCGGGTTGACCGGTGTGGGTGGGATTTGCGTTGTCATGTTTCTCTATTTTGGAGTCGCGGCACTAGCCCATGACGCGCCGGGTCAGCGCCCGCGTGAGCGTGCGCACTTTCTGATTCAGTGGAAAACGCCGGAAATTCGTCTTGACCGCGCCTTCGGTGAACGCCGTCCGTTTTGAATAGTCTATCTTCACATCCACCACCACCGGCCGCCCAATGCGTGAAATCTCGATCGCCTGACGAACGGCCCCTTCAATGGAAGCGTTGTCGGGCATGTTGACGAAGGCCGCACCGGTCGCCAGGGCCACGCCCTCAAGCTTGACCGGCCCCAGCGCGGTGCAGGGCTTGCGGTTGTAGGGAATTTCCTGGGCTTGCGCGATCTGCGAGAGTTCACCGTCGTGAAACACGTAGTAGATGATCCCCAGGCGGTGCGCGCTGGCCGTCAGAATTTCCATGCAGGTCATCAAAAAGGCGCCGTCGCCCACAATGGTTTGCACCAATCGTTCGGGCTGCGACAGCTTGGCCCCTATGGCCGCCGGCACGGCGTAGCCCATGCAGTTGAAATCAGTCGGCAATATCACACTCTTGGGCGAATGAATCGGCATCAGCTCGGCGGTCAGAAAGGTATGGTTGCCGTCGTCAATCACGATGATCCCGTCATCGGGCGTTTGCAGGCGCAACTGGTCAAAAAACCGGGCCGGGTTGACGCGATCCGGCGCGTCGCTCTTGTACCACGCCTCACGATAGGCTTGCTTGTCGCCTTGAATTTGCGCGCGCAGTCGCGGCTGCGCCGCGCGCCGCGGCCCCGCTGCTTCGAGTGCCTTGAGCAACTGGCTCAGCACCAGGGCAGCGTCGCCTGGAATGCCGACTTTGGACGGGTAGTTGGCGTCGATGGTGTCGGGATTGATGTCAATATGGATCAGGTCTTCAGGCACCTCAATACCGTAGCTGCCGGTGGCAATTTCCGCGAACCGCGTGCCGACGGCTAGCATGCAGTCGCAGTCCTTGAACGCGTTGCGCGCAGCGGGCACCGCCGACGCGCCAAAACCAAACCCCGCATGCAGCGGGTGGTTGCCGGGAAATGCCGACAGCCCCTGCAGCGTGGTGGCCACCGGCGCTTCCAGCCATTCAGCAACCGCCTTGACCTGATCAAACGCGTCGCGCGTGCCCCAGCCGACAAACAGGGCCGGATGTTTGGCGCTGCGCAGCAACTCTGCCGCCCGGCGAATCTCCGGCTCAAAACCCACCGGCTCAGGCAGTGCCGCGGCGTAGCGCGGCAAGTCGCTCACCTCGCCGGTGTAAAGCAAAATATTCACCGGCAACTCAACGAACACCGGCCCCGGCTCGCCGCCGGTGGCAATCGCGTAGGCTTCAAACAGGGTTGGCACCACCTCTTCGTGGCTGGTGACCTTGAAGCTTGCCTTGGTCAGCCCGCTCATGAACTTGTGCATGTCCATCTGATGCAGCTGAAACTGGTAATCCGAGTCAGTGCGCGGGCCGCCGCAAATGACCAGCATCGGCACGCCGTCCAGAAAGGCTTCGCCGATGCCGCTGCTGGCATGCGTCAGCCCGGCCGCGGGAACCACCGTCAAGACCCCGATCGAGTCGGACAGACGGCTGACCGCATCGGCCATGAAAGCGCCGCCGCCCTCATGCGTGACCAGCACCGGGGTGATCTGCTTCGAGTTGTTGAGCTCGTCATAAAGCTCGGTGGTATGCACGCCCGGAATGCCGAACGTGAAGCGCGCGCCGATCTGCTCCAGCGCATACGTCGCGAGCCAGGCCCCTGATTTTTTCATTGTGTTGTCTCCTGAAAAATAGCCGGTGCTTCAAACAAAACCGGCAATCGTCCGGGCCGCGATGCGCCCGGACAAAATGCAGCCGCCCAGAAATGTGCCTTCGAGCGCGCGCAAGCCATGCACCCCGCCGCCGCCAAAGCCCGCCGCCTCACCCACCGCATAAAGGCCCGGGATGGGCTGGCCCGACAAGCTCAGCACGCGGCTCTGCAAGTCGGTTTGAATGCCACCCAGGCTTTTGCGGCTGATGATGAACTCGCGAATCGCGATCAGCGGCAGCGCCTTTTCATCCTGAATGCGCTGGAATTTGCACAGCCTGACCTTGTCGCCGCGGTATTGCCGCAGCTCGGCAATGCGGCGCAATTGCTCATCGTTCATCAGGCTGCGGCCACGCGCAATGGTGGCATCGTACTGCTCCACCGCACGCGTCACGGATTTCAGCTGCACCGATTCGTCGCCTTGCAGCGCGTTCATTTTTTCAACCAGCTCCGGCAGCGTTCGGGCCACCACAAAGTCCTGGCAATTCTGGGTCATCTCGTTAACCAGCCAGCGGTTGCCCAGGAGGATGTCGCGCAGGAAGGCGAGCACTTTTTTGTCGCGGATCGACGGGTTGAATTCAGCCCCCGAGATGGCCAGTTCTTTCAACGCAATGCGCTGGTTGAGCAGCTGCCAGGAATACTGCCGCTCCTGCGCGCAGATGTCGCTGACCAGTCGGCGGGTGTCAAAACCCGACACCAGCGGCTGCGGACCCATGCGCTCGCCGCGCCAGTTCAGCCACAGCGCCGAGCGCGGCGGCACCAGCGACAAACCATGCTGCGGCTTGCGCGGCCGCGGGTGGTGCACGCCGGCGGCGTAGTTCCTCATCTTGTCCAGATGCGTCAGCGTGCCACCGGCATCGGCCACCGCCTGGTGCAGCGTGCCATCGGCAAAGCGGTGCGAGCCATTGAGCAGTTCGGCCGGGGGCTGGCGCCAGTCGGCATGCCAATGGCGGCGCACCATCTCCAGGCTGCCGTTGATGCCGCCGCTGGCCACCACAATGTGCTCGGCGCGGGCCTCGAAGGGAATTCCGTTTTTTTCTTCCACACCTTGCACGCCGCGGACCTGGCCGTTTTCCAGCAGCAACTGCTCCACCCGGTGCCCAAAATGCAGCGTCAGTTGGCCCGCGTTCACATGCTTGCGCAGCGCTGCAATCAGTTGATCGGCCAGCGCCTGGCCGGTGCCCCAGACCATGTGAAAGCGCGGCAGGGAATTACCGGGGCGAAACTCCCCGCGCTCGACCCAGTTGATGACCGGCATGAAACGCACGCCGTACTGCTTGACCCACTGGTACACGTCGGGCGTGCAGCGCTGCACATAGGCTTCGGCCCAGGCCTTGGGCCAATGATCGTCCGGGCCGAACTCGGCAAAGCTGCACCAGTCGCGCAGCGCCAGCTCCGTGGAGTCGCGCATGCCCTGGCGGCGCTGCTCGGGGGAATCGACAAAAAACATGCCGCCAAAACTCTCCCGCGCCAGACCGCCGAACGCATCGGCCTGGTCCCGATCCAGCAGCACGACCGATTTGCCGCTGCCCAGCAGCTCCAGCGCGACTGAGATTCCCGCAATGCCGCCCCCTACGATGAGCACTTCGCTGCGGTACGGTTGCATGGCGGGTCTCGCTTTCTGGTGGATGACTATTTTGCACACATCATAAGCACACGCGCCCTGAATGGCATTGCCCGCGCAAGCTTCGCAAGCGGGCGGGTTCATCGCCCATGGATGGCCCCAACCAACTATAAATTTAATAGCTGCTTATGCCCGTTCCATAAGGGCTAGAGCCTGTTTTATCTGTTGATATTCAAAAACCTGGCCGAACCCGTGCTGGAGCTGCCTTCAATCACCAGGCTGTCGCCGACGAGTCAGCCAGCGCACCAGATCCGGACAGTTGGAAAAATGGCCCAGCCGGTAGCCGTACCTGCAAAAACATCCGCAAGTGTCGCTGTCGTTAACCCCAAAAAGTGGCTTGCCAAATCTTGTCGATCAAAGCGAGCGGCAGCGCAAAAATGGCAAACGCCAGCAGTCGGCGCAGCGACAGTCTTTGCATGATCAGCTTCCAGCCAAGCCAGGCCGAGAAGCCGGTGCCCATCGTGATGAGGATCACGCGCGCGCTGGAGGCCCAGCCCAGCGCGATCCCTTCCGCTTTCAGATGCGACAGGGTGAGCATCGACAGCCCCAGGAAAATTCCCGTGCCGGCCAGCGGCACCAGCGCCAGCGCCAGCCGCTGCCACGATACCTGCGGATTGCCGGCCAGACGCGCTGCCGTCCACACCGCAGCCAGCACTGCCGCGCCGAGCGCGCCGCCACCGCCGCCGACGTAGGCCAGGATACAGAGTCCATCGAGCCAGGTGAACACATCATGCGCCGCCGGGTAGTGCGTGAGCAGCCACCACGGCGCGTTATCCTGCAACAGCAACAACGCATTGCGGTCGATCAACCAGTTCGCTGCTGCGGTTTTCATTTGCACGAACCATGTGCTCGACGACCACAGGAAGGCAGCGGTCGCAATCCCCATCACGCCCACCATCAGGGTCAGCGCTTCTTCCGTTTTGGCATCCTTGTTGCGGGTGTTCAGTATTTCATGCGCAGGCGAACGCGCTGCCAGTTGCACCGCGCCTCGAAAGTCGCTGCAACGCCCGCAGGCGTGGCAGGCGGAAGCGCCTTTCATGTGCCTGATGTCAATCAGCGGCGCGCAGTCAGCCATCGGCTGGCGCACGGTATGGCGTTTCCATGCTTCTTCGCTGACGCGGAAATGGACTGGCGCGATTTTGGCGAGCAGGCGAAACACGCCATTGGCCGGGCACAGGTAACGGCACCAGACGCGCGAACCCCTGCCATAGACCAGGCCAACGGCGACGGCGGCTATCGACGAGCCGCCCAGTATCAGCAAGGCCGCTTCCGGATATTCATAGACGCTGACCAACTGGCCATAGACAGTGGTGCAGACGAAGGCCACGAATGGCCAGCCGCTCCATCGCATCCAGCGCGGAATCGCGCGCCCCAGGCCGTGGCGGCTGGCCAGTTCGGTCATCGCCCCTTCCGGGCAAAAGACGCCGCACCAGACACGCCCCACGAGCATGGTGCTGGCCATCACAAACGGCCACCAGATACCCCAAAACAGAAATTGTGCGAATAAGCGCAGATTGTCGTAGAGGTGCGCGTTTTCGGGCGGCAGCGGCATCAATGCCGGCACGATCAGCATCGTCAGGTAGAACAGGACAACGCACCATTGAATGCCAACAATAACGCGGCGGTGCCGGCGCATCGCGTCGCCAAGGCGCGCCAGACGCGTGCGCTGCACCGCGTAGCCAGCGCCGTAGCCGGCGTTCAATGCCGCGCTAGGCATGACGCGCCAGCTTTCTCTGAACCAGCAACACGCCGATCCAATAGGCCACATACCCCACCACCAGCATCAGCGACGGGCGCGCGCGGTAGCCGGTAAATGCGGAGAGCACCGCACCCGGCGCGCTGCTGTCGTCAACCAGCATCGACGTGTTCCACACCGGATCAACCAGTGGCGGCAGCCAGCCCATGCCGATCACACGGTCAATTCCCGTGGCCAGCAAGGCGGACGCGAACAACAACAGCACCAAACCACTCACGCGAAAGAACTGCCGGTAATTGAGGCGGCGCAGGCTGCGGTTGACGGCCCACGCCGTCGCTGCCGCCAGCACGAAGCCCAGCGCGGCACCCAACGCCAGCCCGTTCGCGCCTTTCTCGTCCAGGCCCAAGCCATACAGGAAAATTACGGTTTCAGCCCCTTCGCGCGCCACCGCCAGCGCGACCACGGCGGCAATGCCGAACGACCCCGAGCGTTCCACCGCACGCAGCATGTCATGCTCCAGCGCGTGCTTCATGTTGCGCCCGCGCTGCTGCATCCAGAGCACCATTTGCGTGATCAGGCCGGCTGCGATAAACAGGATTGCAATCTGGAACCATTCCAGCGCAGCGCCACTCAATTCACCCTGCACCGTCACCATGCTCCAGCCCAGCAGCGCCGCCAGCGCGATGCCTGCGGCGCAGCCGAGCCAGAGCGCACCAAAGCCTGCGCCGTCCTGGCGTTTGAGCCAGGCGTAAAGGATGCCGACGACAAGCATCGCTTCGACGCTTTCACGCCAGACAATAAACAGCGAGTTGGCCACGGTGCATCCTTACTTGACGACGAAACGGCCTTGCGCGGTTTCAGGATGAAAATCACCAAAAAACCGGTAGGTACCCGGCTTGAGCGGCTGAATCACCAGAAAGCTGGCCGCGCCGGGTGCCAGCACTTTTTCCTTGCGCAATTCAACACTTTCAAACTCTTCGGCGCCTGGCCCTTCGTTCTTGATCAACAGCCGGAACCTGGTGTTGGCAGGCACTTCAAGTATTTCAGGAATGAAATGCCCGGCTCGAATCACCAGGTTCACGCTCGGCATGTCGGCGGCGAAGGCAGGTGCCGCCGCCGGAGCCAGCACTCCAATCAGGCTGGCAAGCAAGGTCTGCAGGAGAGTTTTCATGATGGACCTCAATAGCTGACTTGCGCGCGCAGGCCGAGCATCTTGATCGCATCGGCGCTGCCACTGCCGCCCGGATTCCCGATGTACTGGAGGCTGGGCGACAGCTCGAATTGCTTGGTGATGGCGTAGCGGTAATACAACTCAGCGACGCGTTCATTGCTGGCAACATTTGCAAATTCGCGATAGCCCCGGCTGGTCCTGAGGAAGCCGGCCGCCAGCCCGATGCTGTCGCCAGCGCGATTCCAGTAGGCGCCATTCAGCTCGGCGCCCAGCGTCAACGCGCGGTTGAATGCTACATGCCCTTGCATCTGATGCCCATAGCGGCCAAACAGCGTGACACCATCACCGACACGCTGATCGGCCGAGATGCCCCAGCCGCTGTGGCGTTCGGCAGCGCTGACAGCCTCATCGAAATGGCTGGCTTGCGCATTGCGCCAGGCATAAACGCGGTAGGTTCCAGCCAGTCCGCCAAACAGCCGCTGCTCAGTCTCGGCTTGCAGCATGAGCAGCGGCTTGGCCAGGCTGTGCTCGTAGTTCGAGCCGGTTTTTCCGGCACCGAAAACGCCAAGCGACAAACGCCACGATTCCGGTTTTCTCGATGCGTTGTGATAAGACAAGCGCAGCCCGGGCGTGAAACCGTTGGCGTCAACCCCGATATCGCCGCCCGCATCCAGCAGCGGATTGTGGACGAACGCCCCATTCAGGAACTGCCTGCTTTCATCACCCGCGGCGGCATTCTGGTCGAAGAAGGCAAACGGGTCCATCTTGCCGAAATTGACCTCCAGCGTCTGCTTCGACTCCGGCTTGAAGCCCCCGAACGGGAGTGGAATACTGGCTTGATACCAGGCTTGGGCCAACAGGGCCACCGAGTCATCAGGTCGCAGGCCGCCGTCCAACTGGAAGGCAGTCGCATTCGGTGCGGAAAAGGCGCCCAGACCATTTAGCCCCGCACCCTGGCCCAGTCGCAATTGCGCAAATACTTTTTGCTCGATATCGCCAACAGGCCGCAGTGGCAGTTCAACGAAGGCATCGGCACGGTAGTTGAGCTGGCTGCCGCTATCGGCCGCGCCGCGCGGCTTTTGCGCCACCGTGGTCAGGCTCAAGCCAGCCTTGATACCATCGAACGCTTCCACTTTGTGCGCTGCACCCTGCATGCTGGCCGCTTGCATTTCAACCGCCTTGAGACGCGACGTAAGCTCCGGCTCATTTTCACTGAGCGTATCGGTGTCCAGGCTTTGCGCCATGCGCGCCTGCTGCGCTTCCAGCTTCTCGATGCGCTGGTTGAGTTGCCGCACCATGCGCGCCAGATCGTCAGCGGATGGCGCTGCGGCTGCGCTGCCACCTGCCGCGCAGATCAGGGCAATGGCAGCGGCCAGGGGCTTCAAGGAAAGGTGGGCGACCATGGATCAGTACCCGCCTTTCTTGCCGATGCCCACATACGTGAAGTCATATTCGACGTCAAACGACTTGAACCAGGGGCGCACGCCAGTCAGACGATCGGTATGGCGGCCAAAGTGGGCATTCTGGTTCGCTGAGGGCGGAAAAATGGTGTACTTGACGTGATACTTGCCGGGCCCGAACAGCTTGATGTTGTCGCCGTAGTGCGGCCCGTCATTGGCGACCATCGGCATGAAGTCGCCGCTGGCCTTTTGCGCGGAGCCGACTTTGCTCACCTCGTATTTCACCAGCAGATAGGGGATCCAGGCACCCTCCTCAAACCCGTTGGGGTTGCCCGCAATGGCTTTGATATCGGCTTCAATGTGAATGTCCGATTCTTCCGCCTTTCTCATCATGCCATCCGGCTCCATGGCGACCGGCTGCAGGTACACAGCGGCGATTTCCATGCCGAAGCGCTGCTGCGGGGCGCCGATCGGGTATTCGACGGCGTAGGCGTTGAGTGACAACACAGTGGCCGCGAACAGAGCGCAGCGTTTGATGGAAGTTGCGATCTCGCTTGAAAACATGCTGACTCCTTGAAACAATAATTGGACGCGGCTTGTATGCAGTGATTTATAAGCCGTTAACTTAATGATAATCATTCTCATTAAACTTTGCAATAGCTTTATGAACATCCCGGTGGTGAACAGCGCGGAGGGCAGGCAGCGGCAAATTAATCGTGCCAACAATGGCTCGAATTCCAGACCGCACCAGGCACAGAGGCGCGAACTATCAAGTTTTTAGCTCGAAACGTGCATAGCGAATGACTTTTCTGGCCGTTTTCGAGCGCAAACTGCATGACATGCCACTGAAAATAGGCGTTTTCACCTCGCCTTGACTTCCCATGAACCTCACCGAATCCCTGCTGCACGCACTCAAGCGCCACGGCGCAAGCCAGATTTTTGGCATTCCGGGCGATTTCGCCCTGCCCTACTTTCGCATCATCGAAGAGTCGAAAATCCTGCCGCTAATCACGCTGTCGCATGAGCCCGCAGTGGGCTTTGCGGCGGACGCGGCAGTGCGCATCCACGGCGGCCTGGGCGTGGCGGCCGTCACTTATGGGGCGGGGGCGCTCAACATGGTCAACGCCGTGGCGGCGGCCTTTGCCGAGAAATCGCCGGTGGTGGTGCTCTCGGGCGGACCTGGGCGCGGCGAATCGGCTTCGGGCCTGCTGCTGCACCACCAGGCCAAGACGCTGGACTCGCAGTTTCAGATTTACCGTGAAATCACCTGCGACCAGGTGCGGCTTGACGATGCCGCGCGCGCACCGGCCGACATCGCCCGGGTGCTGGCGAGTTGCCTGCGCCAGTCGCAGCCGGTGTACATCGAAATTCCGCGCGACATGGTGGCTGAGCCCTGTGATGCGGTGCCTGACCTGCCTGAAACAACGGTTGACGCGCAGGCGCTGGACGCCTGCGTTGACGAAATCCTGCAGCGACTGGTGCAGGCCACTGATCCGGTGCTGATGGTCGGCGTCGAAGTGCGCCGCTTTGGTCTGGAGCAGCAGGCGGCCGAGCTGGCGCGGCGGCTGGGGCTGCCGGTGGTTACCAGCCTGATGGGGCGAGGGCTGCTGGCCGATACCGATGCGCCGCTGCTGGGCACTTACCTGGGCGTGGCCGGCCTGCCCGAGGTGACGCGCCGGGTGGAGCAATCGGACGGCCTGTTTCTGCTGGGCGTCATTGTGTGCGACACCAACTTCGGCGTGTCATCGACCAAGATCGACATGCGCAAAACCATCCAGGCGCTCAATGGCCAGGTGACGATGGGCTACCACACCTATCCGCAGATTCCACTGGCCGCGCTGGTGGCCCGGCTGCTGGAGCGCGTGGGCCCTGCCCGCCCCGCGCCGACGTTCGAGCGGCCCGCCTTTCCACGCAACATGCTGGCCGACGCGGCGCCGATTGCGCCGCTGGACGTTGCCACGGCGGTGAACGATCTGATGGCCAGGCACGGCAAAATGCCGATCGCCAGCGACATGGGCGACTGCTTCTTTACCGCCATGGACATCGAGAACACGGCGCTGGTGGCGCCGGGCTATTACGCCACCATGGGCTTTGGCGTGCCGGCGGGCTTGGGCCTGCAAGCGGCCACCGGACAGCGCCCGCTGATTCTGGTCGGCGACGGCGCTTTCCAGATGACCGGCATGGAACTGGGCAACTGCAAGCGTTATGGCTGGGACCCGATCGTGCTGCTGCTGAACAACGCCAGTTGGGAGATGCTGCGCACCTTCCAGCCCGAGTCAGCCTTCAACGACCTGGGCCAGTGGGGTTACGCCGAAATGGCCGCGGGCATGGGCGGGCACGGCGTGCGGGTGTCCACGCGCAGCGAGTTGCAGCAGGCGCTGGAGCAGGCGGTTGCCACGCGCGGACGCTTTGAGTTGATCGAGATATGCATTCCCAAAGGCGTGCTCTCGCCCACGCTGGAACGCTTTGTGGCCGGAGTCAAGCGGCTGAACGCCGTCAAGCAAAAAGTCTAGACCACATTCTGGCCCAGAATGCGGCGAACTTCTGCGAGAACAAGACCGCGCCAGCCAGGAAGCTCAGGGTCAACTCCGTACTTGGAGCGGACAATCTGCCTGGCTCGTGCCTCGACTGCTTGCCGCGCCGCTGCGCTCATTGGCGGCGGCGGTAACGGTGGGGCGGGTGCGACTGGTGGCGCGGCTGGCGTGACAGGAGACTGCCTTGTGGCGGCAAGCGCTGCCTTGCGCACCAACTCTGCCTGGTCCTCGGCTTCGAACTGTTGAATCAGACGCTCGGTGTTCTCGATGAGCAATTGCCGTTCTTCTTCCGTGAGGTGACGTCCGTCGGAGGACGTGTACCGTGGAGTGGAAGACCCAACTGCGTATTCCGGTGAACGTGACCACTGATTCCGGCAACGTGACCGCCGATTCCG
>CAYJMW010000048.1:0-27876 GCA_964371235.1 uncultured Polaromonas sp. | reverse complement strand
GAAGTCTCTGCCCCGCGAACCACCCCGATCAAAGGTTTGATTTCCACCTTGGCCTTCAACTCTTTAACCACCAGAAAAGCCAATGGCATGCCAGACAGAGGATAGATATTGGGGTTAAAAGCCCGGACTTCCTCGCGAGCAATATTTCTGGCCACTTGCGAGCCCACTCGCCCCGGGTTATCGAAACACTCCTGCGGATTGTCCAATACGATGTGGCTGCGGCACACCACGGGACGAACCTTGTAAATTGAACATTGGGAATTGAGCAGGAAGGGGCAGGGAATTCTCTTCTTGCGAAAAACATCTCGCACCGCGCTGATTTCGTCCAGGTTGAGGGGGGACGTCCGGTCTGCGGGACGTGTCGCTTCGTTAAAATTCTTGAACCAGAATTTGAGGTTGGCACGTACCTGAATTTTTTGTTTGGCTGGCATTTCGTGCTTCAGAAAACCGATGACAAGCGACTCCTCCCAATTCAAGACATCCACGATCTGGTGACAACAGCTACCGCATCCCTTGCGGCACGCCTTGGGAAGGGCCCCGATGCGCGTCTCCATATTCTGATGTACCTGCTCGACCGTTGCTTCGATCTGTCTGAGGAATATTTTGTCCATCTGTTTGACCTTGCCCTTGTTTGACCTACCGCTAGCCGCTCGATTGTGCGGCCTTCAATCGCTGTGCCGCGTGCCAGTTCTTCTCAACCTGCGTTGGTCTGACATAGGCCAGCGTCGAGTGCAGCCGAGCGCGGTTATACCAGAGTGGCCAGGCGCGAGTCTCGTCTTTGGCCTCTCAATCGATAGCGGACCCGACAGGTTGTTATTGCGTAAGACATTGATTTACCAATGAAAAAAGCCTCTAGGTATCGCTACTCAGAGGCCTTTGTCGTTCGTAATGGTCGGTGTGAAAGGATTCGAACCTTCGACCCCTTGCACCCCATGCAAGTGCGCTACCAGGCTGCGCCACACACCGTCAAGCTTTGAATTATAGCGCGGCGCGGTTCGCTTTCTCAGTAGGTCGGGCCTAGCAGATCGCGGATTTCGTACAACTCGCGACGCACCAGCTGCAGCCGTTGTTGCGCAGCACTCCCGGCGGGAAGATCGGCGCCCTCCGGCACACTGTCTTCAAAATCCACGGAGTCCTCAAAATCACTCAGCATCGAATCGCTTGCCTCCAGTACCTCCACGCCATCAAGCATGACTTCGCCGTTGCGCCGCTTGTCCCGTTCGGTCTGGACGATCTCCTGCATTTTGTTGCGCGCACCGCTGATGGTGAAACCCTGGTCATACAGCAGATCACGAATCCGGCGAATCATGAGCACTTCGTGATGCTGGTAGTAGCGACGGTTCCCACGCCTTTTCATCGGGCGCAGTTGCGTGAACTCTTGCTCCCAATAACGGAGCACGTGAGGTTTGACACCACACAAATCACTGACCTCACCAATGGTGAAGTAGCGCTTGGCGGGAATGGGTGGAAGAGTATTCTCCAATTAAATCAATGCGCTAAACGGGAAAGTTCCGAATCTACTCTAAGTAGAAAGTAAGTGCAAAGGCTTACAGGATATTTTCAGAATCTGTTGCTCTGCCACACAAGCAGTTGCATCTTGCCCGCTTCAAGCTGCTGAATTGTCGCCCTGTATCTGATTTTTGAGCTTGTGGCTGGCGTGAAACGTGACTACCCGGCGCGCCTGAATGGGGATGGCTTCGCCGGTACGCGGGTTGCGGCCAGGCCGTGGAGCCTTGGTTCGGATCTGGAAATTCCCAAAACCCGATATTTTTACATCTCTGCCATCGACCAACCGGTCGGAAATCAGATCAAAAAACGCTTCAATCATGTCTTTTGACTCGCGTTTATTGAGTCCGATCTGTTCAAACAGCAATTCCGCCAAATGGGCTTTGGTAAGCGCTGGCGTTTCCAGGCTTTCAACAGAAAAATCCATGGGGGCGTTCCTCCTGGCAACTATTGTTCTTTTGCTGAAGCTCGTGTCAAGGTATCAGGCACGCAGACGAGCCTGCAATTGACTCTGCAGGCTTGCCAGCACCGCCTGAATCACCGCATCGATGGCTTCGTCGGCCAGTGTAGCGTCGTCGCTCGAAAGCACCAAGCGCACAGCCAGGCTTTTTTCGCCCAGTTGCATGCCCGCACTGGCTTGCTGCGGGCGGTAAACGTCGAACAGGGTTGCACGCCTGAGCATGCCCCGCGTGTCAGCGCCATCAATGGCTGCCATCAGTGCCGAGTGGGTCACGCTCTCCGGCACGATCACCGCGATGTCGCGCTCTACCGGCTGAAACTTGCTGACTGCCTTGAAGACTGTAACCTTGCGCTGCAGCACGGCATCGAGTTCGAGCTCAAATAGCAGAGGTGCCAGAGCCAACTCATGAGCTTGCCGCCATTGCGGATGCAGTTCCCCGACAAAACCGATCGCATGGCCCGTCACCGACACACTGGCGCAACGGCCGGGATGCATCGCAGGGTGCGCTGCCGGTGCAAATACCGCCTGCAGCGGGGCCAGCAACGCTTGAACGTCACCCTTGACATCAAAGAAGTCCACCGGCTTGTCAGTCTGGCCCCATTGCAGGGCCGCGCGCGGACCGTAGGCCAGACCGGCCACGCGCATGGGCTGGTTGAAACCGGCCACGGTGGCGTCGGTGTTTCGGCTGTTCGCATCACGCAGAAATACCCGCCCCAGTTCAAACACATTCACGCGTGGCGCCTTGCGGTCCAGGTTGAACCTGAGCACCTGCAGTAATGAACCCAGCAGCGAAGAACGCATCACGCTCATCTGGCTGGCAATCGGGTTCAGCAGCCTGATGGGGTTGAGGTTACCGGCCAGCTCATGCTCCCAGCGCTCTTCAACAAAGCTGAAATTGATGGTTTCCTGATAGCCCAATGCCGCCAGGGCACGGCGCACGGCAAACGGGCTGCGCTCGGCTTCCGGGCGGATTCTGGCCGTGATGGGTGCCAGCGGTGGCGAATCTGGCAACTGGTTGTAGCCCACCATGCGCGCCACTTCTTCAATCAGGTCTTCTTCAATCTGCAGATCAAAGCGGTAGCTGGGTGGCGTTACGGTCAACGTACCCTGGCCTTCACTGACCTGCAAACCCAGGCGCTGGAACGCATCAAGGCACTGTGCCTGCGTCAGCGGCATGCCGATCACCTTGGCTGCACGCGCCACCCGCAGGGTGACGGGAGTCGCCTTCGGCAGGTTAGGTTGCAGATCGTCGATGGGACCGCACACCGTCTCTGGCGTGCCGCAGATGTCGATGATGAGCTGGCTGATACGCTCGATGTGTTCCACGGTTTGGCCGGGATCCACGCCTCGCTCAAAGCGGTGACCGGCATCGGTTGAAAAGTTGTAGCGGCGTGACCTGCCAGCGATAGCGCTGGGCCACCAGAAGGCAGCTTCAAGGTAAATGTTCTTTGTGTCATCGGACACCGCTGTGGCATCGCCCCCCATGATGCCGGCCAGCGATTCGACCTGGGCGTTGTCAGCAATCACGCCCACCTTTTCATCAACGGTCACCGTGCTGCCATTGAGCAGCTTGAGTGTCTCACCCGCTTTGCCCCAGCGAACGTCGAGCCCGCCGTGAATCTTGTCAAGGTCAAAGATATGCGAGGGACGGCCCAGCTCGAACATGACGTAGTTGGAAATATCCACCAGTGCCGTGACGCTGCGCTGGCCGCAACGCGCCAGGCGGTCCACCATCCACGGCGGGGTAGCGGCCTGGGTATTGACGTTGCGCACCACGCGCCCCGAAAAGCGGCCACACAGGTCAGGCGCGCTGATCTTGACCGGCAGCTTGTCGGCGCCGCCCACCGCCGCAGCGCGAAACGCGGGAGCCATCAATGGCGCGCCCGTCAGCGCGGCGACTTCACGGGCGACGCCAAAAACGCTGAGGCAATGCGCCAGATTGGGCGTGAGCTTGAGGGTAAACAGCGTGTCGTCGAGCTTGAGGTGCTTGCGGATGTCCTGACCCAGTAATGCATCCGCCGCCAGCTCCAGCAAACCGCCATGGTCATCAGAGAGCTTGAGCTCGCGCGCGGAGCACAGCATGCCCTGGCTTTCCACCCCACGCAGCTTGCCCACCTTGATCACGAAGGGTTTTCCGTCTTCTCCAGGCGGCAGCTCTGCTCCCACCAGGGCGCACGGCACCTTGATGCCGACACGGGCATTGGGCGCGCCGCAGACAATGTTGAGCAGACCGCCCTGCCCCACATCGACCTGGCACACGCGCAGGCGATCGGCGTTGGGGTGCTGAACCGCTTGCCTGATTTCGCCAACGACAATTTTCGTGAAGGGTGGTGCCACCGGCTTGAGTTCTTCAACTTCAAGCCCGGCCATGGTCAGCGTTTCGGCGAGTTGCCCGGTCGTAAGGGGCGGGTTGCAAAATTCGCGCAACCAGGATTCTGGAAATTGCATGGTCTTACCTTGTATCTTCTTGTTCTTGTTGATTTTTTGTCAGGACTGGAACTGCGACAGGAAACGAATGTCGCCGTCAAAGAACAGCCGCAGGTCGTTCACCCCATAGCGCAGCATGGTCAGCCGGTCTGGCCCCATGCCGAAGGCAAAACCAATATATTTTTCGGGATCAAGCCCCATGTTTCGCACCACGTTGGGGTGCACCTGGCCAGAACCCGCCACCTCGAGCCAGCGACCCGACAGCGGCCCGGTTTGAAACTGGATGTCGATCTCGGCACTCGGTTCCGTGAACGGGAAGAAGCTGGGGCGAAAGCGCAGCACCAGAGTTTCGCTTTCAAAGAAGGTGCGGCAAAAATCGGTAAAGACAAACTTCAAGTCCTTGAAGCTCACGTTCTCGCCAATCCACAGGCCTTCGCATTGGTGGAACATTGGCGAATGGGTGGCGTCGCTGTCGACGCGGTAGGTGCGGCCCGGCGCGATAACGCGAATCTCGGGCATGCGGTCACCGGCATCAATGAGCGCGCGGTGCTTTTTGACATGCTGGACCGCATAACGAATCTGCATCGGGCTGGTGTGGGTCCGCAGCAAATTCGGCGCAGCTTCGGTTCCGCCTTCGACATAAAACGTGTCGTGCATAGAGCGCGCCGGATGATCTTCAGGCGTGTTGAGCGCGGTGAAATTGAACCAGTCGGTTTCGATTTCAGGGCCTTCGGCCACGTCAAATCCCATGGAACCGAAGATGGCTTCAATCCGCTCCAGTGTGAGCGACACCGGATGCAGGCCGCCCAGCGCGCGCTGGCGGCCGGGCAAGCTGACATCAAGCGCTTCGGCCTTGAGCTGTTTTTCCAGCTCCGCTTTGGCCAGTGCCTGCCGGCGCTCGTTCAGCGCGGTTTCAATCGCTTGCTTGGCAAGGTTGATGGCGCCGCCCCGGGATTTTTTTTGGTCCGCGGCAAGCTGCGCCAAACCCTTCATCAACTCGGTGATGCGCCCGGATTTGCCCAAAAACCGCGCTTTGGCGTTTTCCAGATCGGCAGGCGTGGCAACCTGCGCAAAACTGGCTTGGGCTGAACTCACGAGTTCTTTCAGGGCGTCGGCGTCGTTCATAAATTCTCTTGTACGGGTACGGATTCAGGCAAAAATCGCATTGTCCAAAATCACCATGGTAAAGCCCATGAAAAAGGGCCAGAGCCTTTTCAAGCCCCAGCCCTTTATTCTCGTGCGCAAGCTGCTACTTATTAAATAGCACTTTGCCCTGAAAATCAGGCGGCCAGCCTGGCTTTCACCTGCTCAACGATGGCGCCGAAAGCAGCGCTGTCATGGATGGCCATATCGGACAGAACCTTGCGGTCAATTTCGATACCGGCTTTTTTCAGGCCATTGGCAAATTGGCTGTAAGTCATGCCAAATGAACGGCTTGCAGCATTGATGCGGGCGATCCACAACTGGCGGAACACACGCTTTTTGGTACGGCGGTCGCGGTAGGCATATTGCCCAGCCTTCATCACCGCTTCTTTGGCGATGCGGAAGACGTTGCCGCGGCGGCCGCGGAAACCTTTTGCAAGGGTTAAAACTTTTTTGTGGCGGGCGCGAGCCGTTACACCACGTTTGACGCGAGGCATGTAGTTACTCCTTGTTCGTCGTTAATTAAAGGCCACGGCCTGGCAGCATCTGTGCCATGCGACCCATTTCGGTCTCACGAACAGACACCGTGCCACGCAGTTGGCGTTTGAGTTTGGTGGTCTTCTTGGTCAGGATGTGACGTTTGAAGGCATGACCGCGCTTGACGGTACCCCCCGGACGAACGCGAAAACGCTTTTTAGCGCCGCTCTTGGTCTTCATTTTGGGCATATCAATGCTCCTTTTCATTTGTGCTCGTGAGGCGCTGCGAACCTTCCGCAGACTTGACAGCCCCGAGCCACTTGTAAGTGGTGAGTCTTGCAACTCTCCACTGCGCGCGACGGGTTTTATTCCGTCACTTCTGGAAGGCCAGCTTATTGCCCGCCTTCACAGGAACACCGCAAAGCGCCCCTTGCATGATTTGCCGGTGATGACACCGGCAAATCTTGTTCTCAAACTACAAAAACAAACTTCACGCCGCGGCGGAAGTAGCCGGCGCAGTCTCTGCCGCCGGTTTGGTGGCGACTTTCTTGCGGCCCGGTGCGATCATCATGACCATCTGCCTGCCCTCAAGCTTGGGAAACTGCTCCACCAATATCAGATCAGCCAATTCATCACGGATACGCGCCAGCAGGGCCAAACCCAGATCCTGGTGCGTGATTTCACGCCCGCGAAAGCGCAGGGTAATCTTGCACTTGTCGCCATCTTCCAAAAAGCGCTTGATATTGCGCATTTTGATGTTGTAGTCACCCTCGTCAGTGCCGGGCCGGAACTTGATTTCCTTGACCTCGATCACTTTTTGCTTGGACTTCGCTTCCGCCGCCTTTTTCTGCTCGGCATATTTGAACTTGCCGTAGTCCATGAGCCTGCACACCGGTGGCACTGCCGTCGGGGAAATTTCAACGAGGTCAACATCTGCCTCGCCGGCCAGACGGAGCGCCTCCATGATGCTGACAACACCCAGTGGCTCGTTGTCTGGCCCGGTCAGACGGACTTCGGGGGCCATAATTTCACGGTTCAAGCGATGCTTGCGTTCTTCACTGTGACGGCGGTCACGAAATTCAGTAGCGATGGTGCGGATCCTTCAATATCTGCTATACAAGCTATAGCTGCTTATGCCCTTCTCACAAGGACGAAAGACCAAATTCATAAAAAAATTTGGGGAAAATCAGACTTTTTGTGCAATGTCGGAAGCAATTTGCCAGGCAAACGCTTCGAGGGACATCACGCCAAGGTCTTTGTTGCCCCTGGCACGCACTGCAACGGCTCCGGCAGCCTTTTCCTTGTCGCCAACGACCAGAATGTACGGCTGCTTTTGCATTGAGTGCTCGCGTATTTTATACGTAATTTTCTCGTTACGCAGGTCCAGATTGACCCTAAGCCCTTGATTTCGCAGCATTTTGGCAACTTCGCGGGCGTAATCAGCCTGGGAATCGGTGATATTGAGCACTGAAACCTGCTCAGGGGCCAGCCAGGTTGGCAGCGCACCGGCATGCTCTTCGATCAAAATACCGATAAATCGCTCAAGGCTGCCCACGATAGCCCGGTGCAGCATGACCGGGCGATGCCGGGCGCCATCTTCGCCCACATATTCGGCATCAAGACGCTCCGGCATTGAAAAATCGACCTGGATGGTGCCGCACTGCCACTGCCTGCCAATGGCGTCTTTAAGCGTGTACTCGATCTTTGGACCGTAGAACGCGCCCTCGCCCGGGGTAATTTCGAACTCACAGCCTGAAGCGCGCAGGCTTTCAATCAGTGCGCTCTCGGCCTTGTCCCAGCTCTCATCGGAGCCGATACGCGCTTCCGGGCGCGTCGCCACCTTGTAGATGATGTTCTTGAAGCCAAAGTCGGTGTAAACGTTTTGCAGCAGGGTCGTGTATTCGACGCACTCCTTGAGAATCTGCTCCTCAGTGCAAAAAATGTGGCCGTCATCCTGCGTGAAGCCGCGCACGCGCATGATTCCGTGCAGGCCACCCGTTGGTTCGTTGCGGTGGCACTGGCCGAATTCGCCATAACGCAGCGGCAAGTCCCGGTAGCTCTTGATGCCCTGCTTGAAGATCAGGATGTGACCAGGGCAGTTCATCGGCTTGAGCGCGAACTCACGCTTCTCGCTTTCGGTCGTGAACATGTTGTCGCGGTACTTGTCCCAGTGACCGGTTTTCTCCCACAGCGTCTTGTCCAGCAGTTGCGGGCCCTTGACCTCGTGGTAGCCGTTGTCCTGATAGACCTTGCGCATGTATTGCTCAACGCCCTGCCAGAGCGTCCAGCCCTTGGGATGCCAGAACACAAGACCCGGCGCGTGGTCATCGATGTGGAACAGGTCCAGCTCTTTGCCAAGCCTGCGATGGTCGCGCTTCTCAGCTTCTTCCAGCATGGTCAGGTGCTGCTGCAGCTCGTCCTTGGTGGCCCAGGCGGTGCCGTAAATTCGCTGCAGCATCTCGTTGCGATGGTCGCCACGCCAATAAGCACCGGCCACCTTCATCAGTTTGAAAAATTTCAGTTTGCCGGTGCTTGGCACATGGGGACCGCGGCACAGGTCTTCAAACGTGCCTTCGCGGTACAGCGACACATCTTCATTGGCCGGGATGCTGGCGATGATTTCAGCCTTGTAGTGCTCGCCGATACTCTTGAAATGCGCCACCGCTTCATCGCGCGGCAAAATGCGGCGCGTAATCGGCTCATCCTTGGCGGCGAGTTCGGTCATGCGCTTCTCAATGGCGCCCAAGTCCTCCATCGTGAAGGGGCGTTTGTAGGAAAAATCGTAGAAGAAGCCGTTCTCGATCACTGGCCCAATGGTCACCTGCGCCTCGGGAAACAGTTCCTTGACCGCATAGGCCAGCAAGTGGGCGGTCGAGTGGCGGATCACCTCCAGTCCTTCCGGGTCCTTGGCGGTGATGATGGACAGCGGGCAGTCGGCGGCAATGAGGTAACTGGTATCCACCACCTTGCCGTTCACCTTGCCTGCCAGCGCGGCCTTGGCCAGGCCGGTGCCAATGGCCGCTGCCACATCGGCTACCGTCAAGGGGTGGGGAAATTGGCGTTGGGAACCGTCTGGAAGCGTGATCTGGATCATGGTGAATGACGAAAGAAGCGGGGCAAGGAACAAAGCGCGGCGTCACAACCCGGCGGGCCAGGCCGCCCTTGCCATGGCTGTTGCTGTAGGGCTGTTGCTGTGACGAACTTGAAGCGCAGATTCTAACTGTTCGGTCCCGCATGGACAGCGACGGCATCAAGGTGTAAAAGTGCGGTAAAGAAGCGTTTGGCAAGCTGGAGCCTGTCGGCAGCAGACTGCCATCAAGCGTTGGTAAACACGACCATCAACCATTTTGTAATGATCAAACACAGGAGATACGTCATGAATTCAATCTCTGTTTTTCGCGTCGCGGCCGTCTGCGCGGCTGCCACATTGGCCTTGACGGCTTGCGTGGTCGCTCCGTACCCGCAGCGTCAGGTGGTTTACACCCAGCCCGCTCCGGGCGAACCTGAAGTTGTGGTCGGCATGGCACCCCCCGCGCCTTACGTGGAAGTCATTCCTGCAGCGCCATTCCTTGGCGCGATCTGGATCAACGGGTATTGGGGCTGGTCAAGTGGGCGGCACCAGTGGGTCCCCGGCCGGTATGAGCGAGCCCGACCCGGTTACCGCTGGGAGCCGCACCATTGGGCTCAGGGCCCGCGCGGCAACTGGCACCTGCGCGGTGGCCGTTGGGCCCATTGAGAACTGACCTAAAAAAAAGCCCGGGAGCAACGCCCCGAGCTTTTTTGTGCGTCGACTCAAGCGTCAGTTCAGTGGAACTGCTCTTCTTCGGTTGATCCGGTCAGCGCGGTCACGTTGGACTTGCCGCCCTGAATCACGGTGGTGACTTCGTCGAAGTAACCGGTGCCAACTTCCTGCTGATGCGACACAAAGGTGTAGCCGCGGTCGCGTGCTGCGAATTCAGGCTCTTGCACCTTCTCGATGTAGGCCGTCATGCCGCGCTTGACGTAGTCTTGCGCCAAATCGAACATGCTGTACCACATGGAGTGAATGCCGGCCAGCGTGATGAACTGAAACTTGTAGCCCATGGCCCCGAGCTCGTTCTGGAACTTCGCAATCGTCGCATCGTCGAGATTTTTCTTCCAGTTGAAAGAAGGCGAGCAGTTGTAGGCCAGCATCTTGCCAGGGTGAACCTTATGCACGGCGTCGGCAAATTTCTTGGCAAAAACCAGGTCAGGCGTTCCGGTTTCACACCACACCAGATCAGCATAGTGGGCGTAAGCAATGGAGCGGCTGACGGCTTGGTCCAGGCCCTTATGGGTCTTGTAAAAGCCTTCCGACGTGCGCTCTCCGGTCAGGAAAGGCTTGTCGTTCGCGTCGTAGTCGCTGGTCAGCAAGTCGGCCGCTTCGGCGTCGGTGCGTGCAACCACCAGGGTGGGCACGCCGCAAACGTCGGCCGCCATGCGGGCCGCGATCAGTTTCTGGCAGGCTTCGGCGGTCGGCACAAGCACCTTGCCACCCATGTGTCCGCATTTCTTGACGGAAGCGAGTTGGTCTTCAAAGTGCACGCCCGCCGCGCCCGACTTGATCATGGCCTTCATCAGTTCAAAGGCATTCAGCACGCCGCCGAATCCGGCTTCCGCGTCAGCCATGATGGGCGCGAAGTTGTCAATATAGCCCTTGTCACCGGCATCGATGCCCCTGGAATGCTGGATTTCATCAGCGCGCCGGAAGGTGTTGTTGATGCGCTCAACCACGGTCGGTACCGAATCCACAGGGTACAGCGACTGGTCAGGGTACATGGCGGCGTAGCCGTTGTTGTCGGCCGCCACCTGCCATCCTGACAGGTAAATCGCCTTCAGGCCTGCCTTGACCTGCTGCATCGCCTGACCACCCGTCAGCGCACCGAGACTGTTCACATAGGGTTCGTTGCAGACCATGTCCCACAGTTTTTCAGCGCCGCGACGGGCCAGGGTGTATTCGATCGGGAATGAGCCGCGCAGGCGCACCACATCAGCAGCGCTGTAGCCACGTTTGATGCCTTTCCAGCGCGGGTTGTTGGCCCATTCTTTTTCAAGCGCGGAGATTTGCTGGTCACGGCTGAGTTGTTCGGTAAGGGTTTGTGGCATGGTTGCTCCAGAGGTTGAAAAAAAGATGATTGACTTGATGGCGTGACTTTAAGTCTTCTACAAGACTTTATGAATCTCTTATGTCTTATATAAGATAAAAATAAATTTCAATAAAATCAATGGCTTTTTGCATGTTTACTACAATACAAAATCAAATTTCTTATATTGAGAAATATTTTTGCACTGCACCATTAATGTATTTCATATTCAGAAATGTATTTTTTGAATTATGAAATCTATCGGTTTTTCCGACAAGGCGTGCCAGAAGCAAAGACATGACGCAGATGCCCATCGCTTCCTGGTCCAGATTGACCCTCGAATTTCAGCGCTGAAGTTGAGGCATGATTTGAGCCTGCGTCTGAACCGAAAACATGCCAGGGCAACAACTTAAACCGACAGGTTGCATGGCCGGGGCAACAGGAATACCAAGTTTGATGAACCGGATCGTGGCGTATGCCTGCCTCGCGCTCAGCATGTCTTTAGTGGGCAGCTATGTGGCGCTTTCCAAACCACTGGTCGCCGTGCTGCCGGTCTTCTTGCTGGGCTGGCTGCGCTTTGGCATTGGCGGCCTGGCCATGCTGCATTGGCTGAAAAAACCTCGCCTTGAGGTGGCCATGAGTGGCCAGACGCGTCGGCTGCTATTTCTTGAATCGTTTTTGGGCAACTTCCTGTTTACGATCTTCATGCTGTTTGGCATGAGCATGACCAGCGCGGTGGCTGCTGGTGTCATCATGGCATCCATCCCGGCGGCGGTGGCGGTGTTGAGCTGGCTGTTCCTGCGCGAACGCGTCAGCGCACGGGTCTGGTGGGCCGTGGCCTGCGCAGTGGTCGGGATTGGCCTGGTTTCACTATCAAAACATGAGCTGCCTGCGACCGTAACTACAGGGCTGAAGACTGATCTTGCATCAAACTCTCCATGGCTGGGCAACCTGCTGCTGTTAAGTGCAGTCCTGTGCGAGGCGTCGTATGCCGTGATTGGAAAGAAGCTTACTGGAGCGCTCAGCCCCAAGCGCATCACGGCGCTCATCAACGTTTGGGGCTTTGCATTGATCACGCCGCTCGGCCTGTGGATGGCCTGGGGTTTTGACTTTGGCCGGGTGCAGGTTTCAAACTGGCTGCTGCTGCTGTTTTATTCGCTCGCCGCCAGTGTCTGGACGGTCTGGCTCTGGATGACCGGGCTGAAAACCATTCCCGCCAACCGGGCCGGTGTGTTTACCGTCATGCTGCCGGTCAGCGCGGCAGCGGTCGGCGTCATCGCCCTGGGCGAAACACTCAGCAGTATGCAGATCGGTGCCTTCGCCATCGCGTTGACCGGGGTGGTACTGGCTACCTTGCCTGAGCGGCGTCAGGCAAAGTCTGTTGCACCGACAACGCCGCTTTGATCTCGCGCTCCAGCCGTCGTTGCCTGCGCACCGTAGACACGCTGTACCCGATGATGCCCAGCGAGACGGTGGCAATCAGGAGGGTCGCCGCCGCATAAACGGACGGGTTCACGCCACGCCGCGCGTAGCTGAAAATCACCTGCGGCAGGGTGGTCACGCCGGGACCCGACAAAAACTCGGAAATCACAACATCATCGAATGACAGGGTGAAGGTCAGCAGCCAGGCCGCCACCAGCGCCGGTGCAATCATCGGCAGGGTGACCAGAAAAAACACCTGCAGGGGCCGACATCCCAGGTCCATGGCGGCCTCTTCGAGTGTGCGGTCCATCTCGCTCAGTCGCGACTGGACGACCACGGTGGCGTAGGCCATGCCCAGCAGGGTGTGACCCGTCACAATGGTGATGAAGCCACGCTCTGGCCAGCCAATGCTGCGCTGCACGGCCACCATCAGCAGCAGCAAGGACAGCCCGACAATCACCTCGGGCATCACCAGCGGGGCGTTCACCATGCCGTAAAAGAGCGTTCGCCCGGAAAAACGCCGGTAGCGAACCAGCACGAAGGCGGCGAAAGTGCCGAGCACCACCGACAGCGTGCCGGTCAGCAGGGCCACCTTGAGCGACAGGAAAAAGCCTTCTACCAGCCGGGAATCGGCCAGCAGCGCGTGATACCAGCGAAGCGAAAAGCCCGTGAACACGCCGTCTTGCCGCGTGCTGTTGAAAGAAAAAACAATGAGAAAGAAAAGCGGAACATAAAGAAACAGATAGACCAGAGCGAGCCAGAGCCTGCCGACGTGGTTTTCCGCAAAACGCCGCAGGCCTTTCACGTCAAGACTCCCGGCGCACGTTGACGCTGCGATAGTAAAACGCCAGCGGCACCAGAATCAGAACAATCATCACGACCGACAGCGCTGCGGCGCGCGGCCAGTTGTTGCTGCTGAACATTTCGTCCCACACTACGCGCCCGATCATGACGTTTTCAGCGCCGCCGAGCAGCGAGGGAATCACGAACTCGCCCACGCTGGGAATGAAAACCAGCATGGCTCCAGCCATGATGCCCGACCGGCTCAGCGGCACGGTGATCAGCCAGAACGCCTGCCAGGGGCTTGCGCCCAGGTCATGGGCCGCCTCCAGCAAACGAAAATCCATCTTCACCAGAGTGGCATACAGCGGCAGGACCATGAAAGGCAGATACACATAGGTCATGCCGACCAGCATGGAAACATCGTTGTAGAGCAATACCAGCGGCTGCTGGATGAGGCCGAGCGAAAGCAGCAAGTTGTTGAGCACGCCCTGGTCCGCCAGGATGCCCTTCCATGCATACACCCGCAGCAAAAACGAGGTCCAGAACGGCAGCATGACGAGCATCAGCAGTGCCGGGCGAATCGACGGCCGGGAGCGCGCGATAAAGTAGGCAAACGGGTAACCGATCAGCAGGCACGCCAGCGTGGTGAGAAAGGCGTAGCGCAGGGACGTCTTGTAAGCCTCCAGATAGAGGGTGTTGCCAAATCCACCGGCAGCGCCCGGTCCGGCATCGCTGAAGATGGAGACATAGTTTCCGAAACGCAGCAGGATATGCCACGAGCCCGCCACCGTTTCAATCAGAGGTGCAAAAGGATCGACCCCGTTTCCCATGTCGGTCACGCTGATGCGCAGCAGGATCAGGAACGGCAATGCAAAAAACAGCAGCAGCCAGACATAGGGCACGCCAATAACGAAACGCCGCCCCGGGTTGATGCGGAGCCAGCCGGGGCTTTTCATGGTCGCCACGTCACGGCTTATTGGGTCAACACCACGGGAGCGGCATCATCCCACCATAAAAAAACCGGCTCATCCCGGGTGATCACGGTGCTTTCATGCCGGGTGGTGTTGGTCTCCATGATTTTCATGATGGCGCCGCCGCCCATTTCCACAACATAGGTGTTATAGCTGCCGAAATAGGCAATTTCACGCACCGTTCCACTGAACAGATTGACCGGTACATCGGGCCGGGTTTTGGCAATGTGAATCTTCTCGGGCCGCACCGCTATGGCCGCCGGCATGCCAGGCGTGCCACTGATGCCGTGCCCCACGCTCACCACACCGTGCGCGGTCGTTACCTCGCAGCGGTCGGCCTCATCGACGGTAAGCTGCCCCTCCATCAGATTGACGTTGCCGATAAAGTCGGCCACAAAGCGGCAATTCGGGTGCTCGTAAATTTCCCTGGGCGTGCCCACCTGCAGCACGCGGCCATGGCTCATGACGGCAATGCGCGAAGCCATGGCCATCGCCTCCTCCTGGTCATGCGTCACCATGACGCAGGTCACGCCCACGGACTTCAGGATATTGACGAGTTCAAACTGCGTGCGCTCACGCAGTTGTTTGTCGAGCGCGCCCAGCGGTTCATCGAGCAGGAGCAATTGGGGTTTCCTGGCCAGGCTGCGCGCCAGCGCGACGCGCTGCTGCTGGCCGCCCGAAAGCTGATGCGGTTTGCGCTTGGCAAATGCCTCCAGTTGCACCAGTTGGAGCATCTCCTGTACCCGCGCCCCGATCTGCGCCCTGGGCATTGCCTCGCGCTTGAGACCGAAGGCAATGTTGTCCCAGACGCTCAGATGCGGAAACAGCGCGTACGACTGGAACATCATGTTGATGGGCCTCTCGTAGGGCGGAAAGGATGCGATGTTCACGCCATCCAGCATCACAGCGCCGGAGCTGGGTTTTTCAAGTCCGGCCAGGATGCGCAGCAGGGTTGATTTGCCGCAACCCGAACTCCCGAGCAAGGCGAAAATTTCCCCCTTGTGGACGGACAGCGAGACCTCGTCAACGGCCGCCACGCCGTCAAAGCGCTTGACGAGTAGATTGGTCCGCAGAAAACCATCAGCAGGCGATGCGGGCAGATTCATGGCGGTCAACTGAAAATTCAGCCACCCTTTTTGAACAGGGTAAACACATTGCTCATCGATGCGCGCGCTTCATTGCTGAAGCTGGCCGGTGACACCATTTTTTGCAGGTTGGCGGCGTCCGGGAACACGGCCTGGTCGTGGGCGATTTCGGGTTTGACGGCGGCCAGGCTTGCCTTGTTGGCGGTGGCGTAACCGAGTTCATTGGTCAGCGCCGCCGAAACTTCCGGCCGCAGGTAGTAGTTGATGAAGGCCAGCGCGTTGTTCGGGTGCTTGGCATCCTTCGGGATGGCCAGGGTGTCAAAGAAAATCAGGCCACCCGTGGCGGGCAACAGCGCCTCGATCTCGTTGCCATTCCTGTTTTCGATGGCACGCGCCCGGGCAATATTGATATCCCCCGCCCAGCCCAGCACAGCGCAGGCCTTGCCGCCCGCCAGGTCGTCAATCATGGTGCTGGAAAACATGCGGATGTAGGGGCGCACCCTGGCCAGCATCTGGCCTGCCGCCTGGTGGTCGGCCGGTTCATTCGAGTAGGCGTTTTTTCCCAGGTAGTGCATGGCCGGCGGAATCACCTCGGTCGCAGAGTCGAGGTAGGCAATGCCGCAGGATTTGAGTTTGGCGGTAAAGACCGGGTTGAACACCAGTTCCCAGGCGTTTTCCGGCATGGGCATTGGATTGGGGCCGGATCCCAGCGCCTGCTTCACCTTGCCCTTGTTGATGCCCACCGTAGTGAAGCTCCAGGCCCAAGGCACCAGGTAGGCGTTGCCCGGGTCAATGACGCCCAGTTTGCCCATGATGGCCGGATCCAGATTGCCGTAGTTGGCAATTTTCGACTTGTCCAGCTTCATCAGGAGACCGCCGTCGATCTGCGGCCTGGCGAACACGGCGCCCGGAACCACCAGGTCGTAGCCGGTGTTTCCCGCTACCAGCTTGGCGTGCAGGGCTTCGTTGTTTTCAAAGGTCTGGTAGTGGACCTTGATGCCGGTTTCCTTCTCGAAATTCGCCAGCATGTCCTTGGCGATGTAGTCTGGCCAGTTGTAGAAGTTCAGAACTTTTTCCTCGGCAGGGGTAGCAACCGGTGCGCTGGCCGCTAGCGCAGGCGGCGCGGCTGGCGCGGCCGCCTCATCCTTTTTCCCGCAAGCGCCAAGCGCCAGCGCCGAGAGTGCAAAAACCCACAAATATTTTTTCATGATGTTCAAGATCCCTAACGACAAATGAAGACTGGAACAAACCGAACCGCCGCGTTCCAGCCAAGCCACCAGACGCGGATTGTAAGAGGCGCGGCGCGACGCGCCTTGCGCCTGACCGGCCAATGGCTCAATAATGCAGTCAGGAGTTACCTCCATGCACCCTCAACTCAAAAAAGGAAAACGCCATGTACCAACGCATTCTGATCGCTACCGACGGCTCCACACTTTCAAGAAAAGCCGTAGGCAGCGGCATTGAGTTGGCCGCGCTGGCGGGCGCTGAAATTGTGGCTCTCAAGGTGGTTCCGCGCTATCCGGTCAGCTATTTCGAGGGTGGCATGGCCGTGTCTGTTCAGGACGTGGCCAAGGTCGAAAAGCAATGGGCGGATGGCGCACAGGCAGTGGTTGACGGCGTGAAAACCAAGGCCGAGGCCAGTGGCGTGAAAGCCAAGGCCGTCACCATCAAGTCAGACCTGGTTGCCGAGGCCATTGTCGCGGCGGCCAAAAGGCACAAGTGCGATCTGATCGTGATGGCCTCGCATGGCCGCCGCGGAATCAAGCGATTGCTGCTGGGAAGCGAAACGCAGCATGTCCTGACGCACTCCCACGTTCCTGTCCTGGTTCTAAAGTAAAAGTGCCTCTAGTCCACGACTTGCTTAGGTGAGCAGCTACTGAATCAATAGCAAATCCGGACTGGTTCAGGCAAACAGATGCTTGTACTGCTCACGCAGGAGGTTCTTTTGCACCTTGCCCATGGTGTTGCGCGGCAGCTCGCTGGCGACAAAGCACTGCTTGGGAATCTTGAAATTGGCCAGCGTTGCCTTGAGCGCCGCCACGACCTGGCCCGCGTCCAGCACCACGCCCGGCTTGGGCACAACAATGGCCACGCCCACTTCGCCAAAGTCCTGATGCGGAACGCCGACCAGCGCGCTCTCAGCCACGCCGGGCAGGTCATTGATGTAGCCTTCAATCTCGGCCGGATAGACGTTGTAGCCGCCACTGATGATCAGGTCCTTGCTGCGCCCGACAATGGTGATGTAGCCGCGCGCGTCAATTTTGCCCACATCGCCGGTTTTGAAATAGCCGTCGGCCGTAAACTCCTCCGCGGTTTTTTCGGGCATGCGCCAGTAACCCCTGAAAACATTCGGCCCCTTGACCTGAATACCGCCGATCTCGCCCACCGGCAAGGTCTGGCCGTTGTCGCCCTGCACGCGCAGGCTCACGCCCGGCAGCGCAAAGCCCACGGTACCGCCGCGCCGCCCGCCGCCCTGGTAGGGATTGGAGGTAAGCATGGCGGTTTCGGACATGCCGTAGCGCTCCAGAATGGTGTGGCCGGTGCGCTGCTGCCAGTCGTTGAAGGTTTCAATCAGCAAAGGGGCGGACCCCGAGACGAAGAGACGCATGTTGCGGCAGGCCTCGCGGTTCAGCCCCGGCTCGGCAAGCAGGCGCCCATAAAGCGTCGGCACGCCCATGAATACGGTGGCTTCAGGCAGCTTTTTCACGACCAGGCCGGCATCAAATTTGGCGAGCCAGATCATCTTGCTGCCATTGAGCAGTGCGCCGTGAATGGCCACGAACAGACCGTGAACGTGAAAAATGGGCAGTGCGTGAATCAGCACATCGCCGCCATCTTGCGGTTTTCTCCAGCCCCAGTAATCCTTGAGCACCTGCGCATTGCTGAGCAGATTGCCGTGCGAGAGCATGGCCCCCTTGCTGCGGCCGGTGGTGCCGCTGGTATAGACAATCGCGGCCAGATCGTCAGCCTGCATGAGCGCAACCGCGTGCTGGTCGCTGCAGTGCGCCGCGCGATCAAGCAGCGAGCCGCTGCGGTCTTCATTCAATGTGAAGACGTTTTGCGTTCCCGCCTTGAAAGCGATCTTGCTGACCCAGCCAAAGTTCCTGGCGGTGCAGACCACCACGGCAGGCTCTGCGTTACCGATGAAATACTCCATTTCGGCACTCTGATAAGCGGTGTTCAGCGGCAGAAAGACGTAGCCTGCGCGCAAAGTGGCCAGGTACAGCATCATGGCTTCGACCGACTTTTCAACCTGCACCGCGACCCGGGCGCCGGCGGGCAGGCCGAGCGACTCAAGCAGGTTGGCAAGCATGGCGGTGGCGCGCTCCAGATCGCGCCACGAGTAGTTCAGGCCGTTGTCGGTTTCAACCGCAACCAGGTCAAGCGAGTCAGGAAAGGCGCCGCGCAGAGCGGCAAACAGGTTATGGTTTTTCATGGATCAGGTGGGCAGAAAAGTAGGAATTCAGGGCCGGGATTCAGCCAACGAACCGGGGTGAGCGTTTTTCAATGAACGAGTTAACGCCTTCACGGTGCTCGGGAGAAGCCGCGTAGTGATAGGCAGTCGCTATCAAATCAGTAGCTGCTTGTGCACTAAACACGTGGGCCAAGGACCTGAACGTCTGCTTGTTCAAGCGTGCTGCCTGCGGCGCCAACTGGCTGATACGGACAGCGCAGTCAAGTGCCGTAGCGCTCACCTCGCCGGCAGGCACCACCTTGTTCAGGAATCCGCGCTGCTTCATCTCGGCCGCATCCAGCACGGCCGCCGACAGCAGCATTTCACGGGCAGTCAATTCGCCGACCGCGTGCATGACCAGCGCCGCCTCGCGCGGCGCCATGGGAAAGCCGAGCTTCGCAATCGGCGCACCAAACCGGGCGCTTTCGCCGGCAATCCGGATATCGCAGCAACTGGCAATTTCAACACCGGCTCCCATACAGTTGCCGTCAATCTGCGCAACGATGGGCAGGTCGCAGTCAAGCATGGCCTGCAAACCACCCCAGACGTCGTTTTCATGAAACTCCCGCAGGCTGGTTTCATCGAAGCGGAAACCGGCGTATTCGGAAATATCGCCACCGGCACAAAAATGCCCGCTCGTCCCCCGGATCAGCACGCAGCGCGGCGCCCCGTTTTGCTCAAGGGAGGAAAAAACAGCGCGCAACTCACGCCACATCGCTCGCGACATGGCATTGAGTTTGCCCGGATGCGACAGACTCACCAGCGCGACGGCGTCAGAAATTTCCAGCAACACGGTGCCGCTCATGGCGCGGCCTCGGCGACAAAGCTCAAGGTCATGTTTATCCGGTCCTTGTTAAAGCAAAAAAAACGGGATCAAGACCCGGTAAGGATTCAGAAATATAAATCCTCGATGCTGCCTGACGCCGGCATTTTTCCGCGGGCCAGCAAGGCGCGGTGCTTGTCCAGCCGTTTCAGGTCGTAAAGATAATTCACCATCAGGCCGTAAGACTGTTTGATGCCTCTGGGCGACGGATCGCCAGCCCAGTTGAGCCGCTCTATGCGCGCGCCGTTACCCAGGTGAAAGCGTGCCACCGGGTCCATGGGTTTACCGTCTTGCTGCACCTGCCCCAGGTAATGCGCGGCGCATTGCAGCAGCATCATGCGGACAGGAGATTTCGCGGGCAAAGCCAGCGCGCCTTCGGCGGCAGTGAGCAAATCGTCCGCGCTCGGCTGTTCAACGCCAATGGCACGGCCCAGCACCAAACGCTTCTTGTCGTCCAGCTTTTCCAGCATGGCCACTGCGTTTTTTCCGAGCCAGCTCCGAAATCCTGGAATCGGCGAGAGCGTGGCAAAGGTCTTGAGCTTTGGAAACTCTTCCTTGAGCGTTTCCACCACGCGCTTGATCAGCGAATCGCCAAAGCTCACGCCGCGCAAGCCAATCTGGGTTGTGCTGATCGAATAACAAATCGCAGTGGTCGCCCGGTTCAGATCAGCCGGCGGGCCAAGCTCATCGAGCAAAGGCATGATCTCACTGGCTATTTCGACCCCGAGCGCGACTTCAACAAAAATCAGCGGCACGTCAGGCAGGCGCGCGTGAAAAAACCCGTAACAGCGCCGGTCGCTGTCGAGCCGGTTCTTGACATCGGCCCAGCCCTTGATGGCATGCACCGCTTCGTATTTGATGAGCTTTTCAACCATTGAGGCGGGCGAATCCCAGCTGATGCGCCGCAGTTCTAGAAAAGCCACGTCAAACCAGGTTGCAAAGAGGTTTTCCAGTTCAGCATCAAGGGCAAGCAGGCGCTTGTCGGATTTCACCCGCGACAGCAACTCGGCCCGCAGGTCCACCAGAAACTGCATGCCTTGCGGAAACGCCGAAAAACGCTGAAGCAGGCGCGTGCGTGGCGACACAAAGGCCCGGCGCAAGCGAATCTCGGCCTGCCCTTCCTCTGGTGTGCCCAGTGCAGCCTCATATTGCTCGCGCGCCGCGGCAACCTTTTCAACTTTGGGCCCAAACTGTTCACTCATGAGCAGCCACACATCATGGCGCTGCTCAATCGGGGCAGCGGCATACCAGTCGGCAAGCGCCTTGGCGCGCCGGCCACCCTCCACTTCACTGACGTGCGGATCAACAATTGCCTGCAGCTCCGACAAGATGCGGCGCAAAACGCGCGGCGACAGCGCCTCATCCCTGCGGCGCAGCGTCGCTTGAAGACGTGCCTGCACGCCACGCCCGGCGGCTGCGGACCCGGGCGCCACATTCTTCGCCGCTCCCTGCAATTTTTCCGCCGCTACCGATCCAGCTCCTGTTGACGATTTCTCGGCCACCGTAAAAAGGGCCAGACTGCGGTTGAGCCAGGCTGAAACGTTCATGATTTCACCCTCAAATGCTGGCTGCGAGCCAGCTCTCGCAGTGCTTCGCGCTGCCTCGTCAGGTGCGTGCGCATCGCGGCCTCGGCCCCCTCGCTGTCCCGGCTTTTCAATGCGGCGAAAACGGTCATATGCTCAGACAGGCTTTGCGCCATGCGGCCCGGCGCGCGCAACTGCTGCAGCCGCGCCAGCTTGAGTATCTTGCGCAGATCGGCAATGGTCTGCGCCAGCCAGCGATTGTTGGCCAGCAAAATAATGGCTTCATGGATGGCAAAGTTTGTGGCGTAGTAGTCATGGATGCGGCCAGCCCGGGCATGACGATTGAGCCGCTCGTGCAGGGTGGCAAGCGCCGCCAGGTCGGCATCGCTGGCATTGCGTGCCGCCTCATAGGCACATCGCCCTTCCAGCAGCGCAATCACCGGGAATATTTCGTCCAGATCCTGCTCGCTGACTTCATTGACAAAGCAGCCCCGTCTGGGTTCGTGGCGAAGCAGTCCTTCGGCGGTCAAGACCTTGAGCGCCTCGCGCAGAGGCGTTCTGGAAATGTCCAGCCGTTCGCACAAGGCAAGCTCGTCCAGAAAGGCGCCAGGCCGCAATTGCCCCGCGAAAATCTGCTCGCGCAAGGTTGCGGCAACTTCCTGATGCAGTGAGTTCTGGACAATTCGCATGGCATGAATCCCCTGGACTGAGTTGATACGGCCGGGAGCCTGGATTTTTTGCGCCGCGGCCCGGTCAGCCGGCTCCTTCCGCAGTTGCCTGATGGCATGCGCTTCCAAGGCATCGCCGGTTAGCGAATTGCCTTTCTTACACGTAATTTTTCATAATTATACGTAATAAGGCAAAATTATCAAACCAAAAATGAACGGAATACCGCAGGGATTACCCGCTGATATTTTGACGATGTTGTCTGTACCATGTCCTTTTTTCTTCAAGGAAACAGACATGATCCGCTTGAAACTCAAGAAGTCTTTATCCGCACTCCTGTTGGGGCTGGGTGCCCTTAGCCTGGCGCAGGCTGACGTGGTACTCAAGGCCTCGCACCAGTTCCCTGGTGGTAAGGGCGATGTGCGCGATGAAATGGTGCAAATCATTGCGCGCGAGGTGAAGGCCGCCAATGTCGGCCTTGAAATACAGGTGTTCCCGGGCTCCAGCCTGGTCAAGGCCAACGAGCAGTGGAAAGCCATGCTTTCGGGGCAGATTGACATGGCCGCATTTCCACTGGACTATGCCTCAGGTTTTCATCCCGAGTTTGGCGCGACACTGATGCCGGGGCTGGTGAAAAACCATGAACATGCCCAACGCATCAACCAGTCCGACTTCATGAAGGACGTCAAAACCATTGTCAACCGCGGCGGCATCACCGTGCTGGCCGATGCCTGGCTGGCCGGTGCCTTCGCCAGCAAGGACAAATGCATTCTGGAACCAGGTGACGCAAAGGGCCTGAAGGTTCGATCGGCCGGATCGACGTTTGCCGAGATGTGGGCGGGCGCCGGTGCCTCCATTGTTTCCATTCCCTCCAATGAGGTCTATAACGCGTTGCAGCAGGGCGTGGCACAGGGCACGGACACGTCGGCGGGCAGCTTTGTCTCGTTCCGCCTTTACGAGCAGGTGAGTTGCCTGACGGCGCCAGGCAATGAAGCCTTGTGGTTCATGTATGAGCCGGTACTCATCAGCAACAAGGCGTTGGCCCGGCTCAATCCCGCGCAAAAGAAAGCCTTGCTCGATGCCTCCAAAAAGGCAGAGGACTTTTTTGCCGCCGAGTCCAAAAAGCTGGACGAAAAACTGGTCGATGTTTTCACCAAGAACAAGGTGAAAGTCGTCACCATGACGCCAGCCCAGGCCGACGCCTGGCGCGCGGTGGCCGCCAAAACTTCGTACAAAAATTTCTCGGACAAGGTGCCAGGCGGCAAGGCGCTGATTGACAAAGCCCTGGCCGTCAAGTAAGCCCGGCCAAGCATCATGAGGCGCTTGCATGCCGGTGTTTGCCTGATATCACGTGTCAGCGGAATAGCGGCAACATTGCTGCTCGTGCTGGCGGTGCTGGTGGTGTGCCAGATGGTGTTCGTTCGCGCGGTGCTGGGGCAATCGTCAATCTGGCAGACCGAGTTTGTCACTTTTTCGATCATCGCGGCCACCTTTCTCGGGGCACCGTATATCCTGCTGACCCACGGCCACGTGAACGTTGACCTGCTGCCCCTGATGCTCGATGGCGCCTGGAGGCGCCGCCTGGCGCTGCTTGCCAGCGGACTGGCCCTGGCGTTTTGCGTCCTGTTTCTTTACAGCGCCATCAACTGGTGGTGGGAGGCGTGGACGCTTGGCTTGACCACCCCGTCGATCTGGCGGGCCCGTCTCTGGATTCCATACCTGAGCGTGCCGGTGGGCATGCTGCTTCTGTGCGGCCAATACATTGTTGACATCTGGGCGCTGATGAATGGCGAGGCATCGCCCTTTGTGATGGAAATAAAGGAAACCGTTTGAACCCGCTCATTCTTGGCTTGCTGCTGCTTGCGCTCACCGTCGTCCTGCTCGCCACCGGCATGCCCATCGCTTTTGCGCTCGGTGGATCGGCGCTGCTGTTCATGCTGTTCAATGACGGCTTGCACAGCCTGACCTTTCTCACCGAAACGGTATTTTCCGGTTTGAACGACTTTACCCTGGCGTCGATTCCGATGTTCGTCATCATGGGCGCCGCGGTGGCGTCGTCCCGCGCCGGCAGCGACCTGTACGAGGCGCTGGCGCGCTGGCTCTACCGCGTTCCAGGCTCCTTGGTCATTTCCAATATTGGCGCGTGCGCCCTGTTTGCGGCGCTCACCGGATCCTCGCCCGCCACCTGCGCCGCCGTCGGCAAGATAGGCATTCCCGAAATGCGTCGCCGCGGCTACGATGACGATCTGGCCACCGGCTCGATTGCCGCCGGCGGTACCCTGGGCATCCTGATTCCGCCCAGCATCACCATGATTCTTTACGGCATTGCGTCGGAAACTTCCATCGGCCGCCTGTTCATCGCCGGCATCATTCCCGGGCTGCTGCTTACCGGCCTGTTCATTGCCTGGGCGCTCTTTCTGAGCTGGCGACGTGGAATGCACAAAAAAATTCTCATGGCGAGCCAGCGTTTCACGCTGGCGCAACGCCTGGAATTGCTGCCGCGCCTGCTGCCGTTACTGGCGGTGGTGGTGGGGGTGATCTATGCACTGTATGGCGGCATCGCGACCCCCTCAGAGGCCGCGGGCGTAGGCGCCATGCTGTGCCTGACGATGGTGATCATCATCTACAAGGTGTGGCGAATAAAAGATATCTGGGCCATCATGCGCGACGCGCTGCGCGAGTCGGGCATGCTGCTCATGATTATTGGCATGTCGGTGCTATTTGGCTACGTCATGTCATCCATGATGGTCACCCAATCCATCGCCAGCGCGATCGCCGACATGCAGGTCAACAAATGGGTGCTGCTGCTGGCCGTCAATGCGCTGCTGCTGGTGGCCGGATGCTTTCTTCCGCCCGCCGCGATCATCCTCATGACCACGCCCATCATCCTGCCGGTCATCACCCGTGCCGGGTTTGATCCCATATGGTTTGGTGTCGTGCTCACCATCAATATGGAACTCGGGTTGATCACGCCGCCGGTGGGCCTGAACCTGTTTGTCATCAACGGCATTACGCCCGACATTTCCCTGGGCACCATATTACGGGGCGCCTATCCTTTCATGCTGTGCATGGTGTTGGCCATCCTGATCCTGTGTGTATTCCCCGGACTGGCCACCTGGCTACCGCAAGCCATGATGGGCTGATTTTTGACTTTCACCGTCAACAGACCTGGAGCATTGCGCTCAGCCGTAGCAATTTGATAGCTGGCTACGCCCGCTTTACTGTGGCAACGCCGCGATTTGTCGCCCAAACCCAGAGCCCAACGCCAGCGGCGATCATGGGCAGACTCAACCATTGGCCCATGCTCATGCCCAGCGCAAGAACCCCGAGAAAATCGTCGGGCTCGCGGAAGAACTCGGCAATGAACCGGAACACGCCGTAGCCCGCCAGGAAGGCCCCCGAGACTTGCCCCATTTTGCGCGACTTGCGCGCGTACAGCCACAGCAAAACAAACAGCAGCAGCCCTTCCAGCAAAAACTGATAGACCTGCGACGGGTGCCGCGGCAGCATCGAGCCACTGCCTGGAAACACCATGCGCCAAGGCAGATCAGGATCACTGAAACGTCCCCACAGCTCGCCGTTGATGAAGTTGCCCACCCGCCCCGCAGCCAGCCCGGTCGGCACGCAAGGCGCGATAAAGTCCATGACTTGCAGCCAGGGGCGCTGACGCGTGCGGGCAAACCATAGCTGTGAGGCCAGCACTCCCAGCATGCCGCCATGAAAGCTCATGCCGCCCTGCCAGACTGCCAGAATCTCCAGCGGATGAGTGAAGTAGTAGCCCGGCTTGTAAAAAAGGCAGTAGCCGAGCCGCCCGCCAATCACCACACCCACGACCCCCAGAAACAGGATGTCTTCAATATCCTTGCGCGTCCAGGCCCCGGGGCCGGTGATAGACACATAAGGCTGGTGGCGCAGACGCAGGCTGGCCAGAAGGAAGAACAATCCAAACGCCGCCAGATACGTCAGGCCGTACCAGTGAATGGCAAGCGGGCCAAGCTGCAGCGCAATGGGGTTGATTTGCGGATAAATGAGCATGCGGGTATTGTGCCAGTGCATTGCCGATCAGTGTGACCACAGGCGCCAACCAGTACTCGCCTTTTCGACCACCAAGAGACATCCACACGCAACTTAATAGAATGACGGCTTCCAGCCAAACTATTCAACTACGCAAAAGACCATCATGGAAACCAAATCCAACCCTCTCAATCCCCGCAGCAAAAACATTACGGAGGGCAAATCACGCGCGCCCAACCGCTCCATGTATTACGCCATGGGCTACCAGGCGGATGATTTCAGGAAGCCCATGATCGGCGTGGCCAACGGGCACAGCACCATCACGCCCTGCAACAGCGGCTTGCAAAAACTGGCCGACGCGGCGATTGCCGCCATTGAAGAAGCCGGCGGCAACGCCCAGGTGTTCGGCACGCCGACCATTTCCGATGGCATGTCCATGGGCACCGAGGGCATGAAATATTCGCTGGTCAGCCGCGAAGTAATTTCCGACTGCATTGAAACCTGCGTGATGGGCCAGTGGATGGACGGCGTACTGGTGATCGGCGGTTGCGATAAAAACATGCCGGGCGGCCTGATGGGCATGTTGCGCGCCAACGTGCCTGCCATCTATGTCTATGGCGGCACCATTTTGCCCGGACACTACCAGGGCAAGGACCTCAACATCGTGAGCGTGTTTGAAGCCGTGGGTGAAAACGCCGCGGGCCGCATGAGCGATGAAGACCTGCTGCAAATCGAGCGCCGCGCCATTCCCGGCCCTGGCAGTTGCGGCGGCATGTACACGGCCAACACCATGTCCAGCGCTTTCGAGGCGCTCGGCATTTCGCTGCCCTACTCCAGCACCATGGCCAACCCGCATGACGAGAAAATGACCTCAGCCAGGGAATCTGCCACGGTGCTGATCGAGGCCATCAAGAAAGACATCAAGCCGCGCGACATCGTCACCAAAAAAGCGATTGAAAATGCGGTTGCCGTGATCATGGCCATTGGCGGCTCGACCAATGCCGTGCTGCACTTTCTGGCGATTGCGCACGCGGCTGGCGTGGACTGGACGATTGAAGACTTCGAGCGCATCCGCCAGAAAACGCCGGTGCTGTGCGACCTGAAACCTTCCGGCCAATACCTTGCCGTCGATCTGCATCGGGCAGGCGGCATTCCGCAAGTCATGAAAATGCTGCTGACCGCTGGACTGCTGCATGGCGACTGCCTGACGATTACCGGCCAGACCATTGCCGAAGTGCTCAAGGATGTGCCCAATGCGCCGCGTGCGGATCAAAACGTGATTCGCCCGATCAACAAGCCGATGTACGCGCAGGGTCACCTCGCCATCCTCAAGGGAAATCTGTCGCCCGAAGGTTGCGTCGCCAAAATCACCGGCCTGAAAAATCCCGTCATGACGGGCCCGGCCCGCGTTTTCGATGATGAGCAGTCGGCGCTCGCCGCCATTCTGGCTGGAAAAATCAAGGCCGGCGACGTCATGGTGTTGCGCTATCTGGGCCCTAAAGGCGGCCCCGGCATGCCTGAAATGCTGGCGCCCACCGGCGCGCTGATTGGCGCCGGACTGGGCGAAAGTGTCGGCCTGATTACCGACGGGCGCTTCTCGGGAGGCACCTGGGGCATGGTGGTCGGCCACGTCGCACCCGAAGCCGCGGCCGGCGGTAATATCGCGTTTATCAACGAAGGCGACTCGATCACGATTGACGCCCACAAGCTGCTGCTGCAACTGAACATCAGCGATGCCGAGCTTGCAAAGCGCAAAGTCGGCTGGTCGGCGCCAGCACCGCGCTACACCCGTGGCGTGCAGGCCAAGTTTGCCTTTAATGCGTCGAGCGCCAGCAAGGGTGCCGTACTTGACGATTATTGATGTCTGCCAAAGCAAGCACACGTCGCCTCGTGGGGCAGAGAGCTACAGGCAGTGAGCGAACGTGGGGGCTATCGTGCGTAGCGCCGGGCCGCCCCAAGCAAGCACAGCCCCCGAGGGGCTGGAGCCTGCGGCTCCAATCCTGCTTGAGCAGGATTGGAC
>CAYJMW010000047.1:0-28208 GCA_964371235.1 uncultured Polaromonas sp. | reverse complement strand
CCAAAATCAACGCCGAGTGTCGCCATGTGGCTGACCTCGTCGATCACGGAGGCCACATGCAGCAGCGCCTTGGACGGGATGCAGCCCACGTTCAGGCAGACGCCACCGAGTTGGGCGTAGCGCTCGACCAGCACCACTTTCAGGCCGAGGTCAGCGGCGCGAAACGCTGCACTGTAGCCGCCCGGGCCGGCGCCGAGCACCAGCAGGTCGCAGGTCAGATCGGTGGTGCCGGTAAAACTGGCCGCAACGGGCGCTGGCGCAGCCGCGACAAGCGATGATGCCGCTACTGTTTTGATAGCATGTTGCGCTTGTTCTGCCTGGGCTGGAGCCTCATTTTGTTGAGATTTTGCAGGCGAAGCGGCGGCACCTGCCGCTTGCAGCAGCAAGACCACGGAACCCTGCTTGACCTTGTCACCCAGCTTGATCTTGAGTTCCCTGACCACGCCGCCTTGCGACGCGGGGATTTCCATCGATGCCTTGTCGCTTTCAACGGTGATCAGGCTCTGCTCGGCCTTGATGGTGTCGCCGGCCTTGACCAGTACTTCAATCACGGACACTTCGTCAAAGTCGCCAATGTCGGGAACCTTGATCTCGATCAGATTTTCGGATGCGCTCATTTGGAGGCTTTCAATTTGAGGGTAAACACTTCCACCGGTCCACCCGAATTCTTGTCGAACTCGCAGCCGGCATTCATTCCCGCCAATGCCACTTCGCGCGCGGTCTTGGCGCTGTCCCAGCAGGCGTGCATGGCGCCCAGCGCAAAGCTGCGGCCCGAGCCGATGCCCCAGAATTCCTTGAACTCAAAGACTTCGCGGTAACTGTACAAACCGAAGATGCCGCTGGCGTTCGCAATCACCACGGAGAACTGGCTTGATTCATACGGGTCGTTGTCGTCTTCCTTGGTCTGCAGGAAAAACGTTTCCTTCAGCACGGGGTGCAGCTTGACAAAGGTGTCAAACACCTCGTCCCTGGAGCCCAGTTTGAGCTGTTCCCGGGGCAGCGCCAGCATGGCCTTGCGCAGCGCGGGAAAGTGCGCCACCGTGCCGGCCATGCCGACGTAGCTCAAGCCCGCGGAGGTGTCAACCTTGAATACCTTGCTGTTGGCCTCAAAGCGGTGGCTCAGGCTGGTGTCGCCAAACGTGACGCGTGTGTCCGCCGCAATGGCCACCAGACCCGCTTTTTTTACAACTACCAGGGTTGTCATAGCCCGGACCCTCCCACATAAAGAATGGAGAGCAGCGGCCGCCACGCCGGGCCGCCCCAAGCAAGGCCAGCCCCCTCGGGGGGCAGCGAAGTACACGCAGTGACGAGCGTGGGGGTCACAGTAAGACACGACGGAAATCCGCCAGGATCTGGCCCAGGTAGGCGTTAAAACGAGCTGCCGCAGCACCGTCAATCACGCGGTGGTCCCAGCTCAGGCTGATGGGCTGCATCAGGCGCGGCTGGAACGTTTTGCCATCCCATACCGGCTCCATCCGGCTCTTGCACACGCCCAGTATGGCGACCTCTGGCGCGTTGATGACGGGCGTGAAGTAGCGCCCGCCAATGCCGCCGAGCGACGAAATGGTGAAGCAGGCCCCCTGCATGTCGCCCGGGCTGAGCTTGCCGTCACGCGCTTTTTTGGCGAGTTCGCCCATTTCCTGCGAAATCTGCACGATGCCTTTTTTGTCGGCATCCTTGATGACGGGAACCACCAGGCCGTTGGGCGTGTCGGCCGCGAAAGCGACGTGGTAGTACTGCTTGAGCACCAACTGCTCGCCGTCGAGCGACGCGTTGAACTGGGGAAACTTCTTGAGCGCGGCCACCGAGGCCTTGATCAGGAAGGCCAGCATGGTGATCTTGACGCCTGATTTTTCGTTTTCCCGGTTCATCTGCACGCGGAAGGCTTCCAGGTCCGTGATGTCGGCATCGTCGTGGTTGCAGACGTGCGGAATCATCACCCAGTTGCGGTGCAGATTGGCGCCGCTGATCTTCTTGATGCGTGACAGGTCCTGCCGTTCGACCGGGCCAAACTTGGTGAAATCGACCTTGGGCCAGGGCAGCAGGTCCAGCCCGGCGCCGCCGCTGCCACCAGCAGAAGGCGCAGGAACTTTTGCGACTTGCGCCTGGGTGCGCGTGCTGCCGTCCATGACGGCGCGGGTGAAGGCCTGCACGTCGTCTGGCGTGATGCGGCCTTTGAGGCCCGTGCCCTTGACTTCGGCCAGCGGCACACCCAGCTCGCGGGCAATTTTGCGCACCGACGGCGAAGCGTGCGGCAGGCCGCCTGGCGCGGCAAGCGCGGGCTCATGAGGTGGCAGCGCGGCTGCAGCCGATGCAGCCTGGGGCGCTGGCACGGGCGTGGATGCGGCAGTTGCCGATGATGCTGCAACGGATGCCGGTGCCGCGGCGGCCACAGCAGAAACCGGGCCTTCCAGAATGGCCAGCAAGTCGCCAATATTCACCGTGTCGCCCAGTTTGACCTTCAGTTCCTTGAGCACGCCGGCGGCCGATGACGGTATCTCCATGGAGGCTTTGTCGGATTCGACGGTGACCAGCGATTGCTCGGTCCTGATGCTGTCGCCAACCTTGACCAGCAGCTCGATCACGGCCACATCCTTGAAGTCGCCAATATCCGGCACACGCACTTCGATGGGGCCGCTGGCAGCGGCGGGTAGAGCTGAGGGTGCTACCGAAGTTATAGCTGCTTGCGCAGGCGCAGCATGGGCTGGTGCCTGACTTGCTTGAGATACCTGGGCCGTGGCTGGCGCAGCAGCAGCAGCAGCAGCAGATGCAGTCTCAAGCACCAGCACGACCGAGCCTTGCCTGACCTTGTCGCCCAGCGCAACCTTGAGCGCCTTGACCACGCCCGCCTGGCTGGACGGGATTTCCATGGAGGCCTTGTCGGACTCCACCGTGATGAGCGATTGCTCGGCCTTGACGGTGTCGCCGGGCTTGACCAGCAATTCAATCACTGCCACTTCGTCGAAGTCCCCAATGTCAGGGACCTGAATATCTACCAATGCCATGTTGTTGTCTCCAGTGGCCTGAAAATTTCAGTTCAGGCTTCGTCAGTCAGGGCTTACGCATCAAGCGTAAAGGGGATTGATCTTGTCGGCATTGATGCCGTATTTCGCAATGGCCTCAGCCGCCTTGACGGCAGGCACCGTCCCGTCCTCGCCAAGCGCTTTGAGCGCCGCAACCACGATGAAGTGGCGGTCAATTTCGAAGTGCTCGCGCAGCTTGCTGCGAAAGTCGCTTCGGCCAAAGCCGTCGGTACCCAGCACCTTGTAGGCGCGCCCCTTGGGAATAAAGGAACGAATCTGCTCGGCATAGGCCTTCATGTAGTCGGTTGACGCCACCACCGGGCCGGTATGCTTTTCAAGCTGCGCTGCAACAAAGGACAGGCGCGGCTTGTCAGCCGGGTGCAGCAGGTTCCAGCGTTCGGCGCTCTGGCCATCCCTGGCCAGTTCATTGAAGCTCGGGCAACTCCAGACGTTGGCGGCAACGCCCCAGTCTTTTTCAAGCAACTCCTGCGCGGCGATGGATTCGCGCAGAATGCTCCCCGAGCCGAGCAACTGCACACGCGGCGTGAGCTTTGGCCCTTCCCTGCACAAATACATGCCCTTGATGATCTGCTCTTCGGTGCCGGCCTTGAGGCCTGGCATTGGGTAGTTTTCATTGAGCAGCGTGATGTAAAAATACACATCGTCCTGCTTTTCCACCATGCGCTTGAGGCCATGGTGCAAAATCACACCGACTTCATGCGCAAAGGTCGGGTCGTAGCTGACACAGTTAGGAATCGTGCTTGCCAGGATGTGGCTGTGCCCGTCTTCGTGCTGCAGGCCTTCGCCGTTGAGCGTGGTGCGGCCCGCAGTGCCGCCCAGCAAAAATCCGCGCGCCAGCATGTCGCCGGCGGCCCACGCCAGGTCGCCAAAACGCTGAAAGCCGAACATCGAGTAATACACGTAAAACGGCACCATGATGCGGTTGGAGGTTGAGTAGCTGGTGGCCGCCGCAATCCAGCTGGCCATGCCGCCAGCCTCGTTGATGCCTTCCTGCAGGATTTGCCCCTTGGCATCTTCCTTGTAGTACATTACCTGTTCCTTATCGACCGGGGTGTACTGTTGGCCCGCCGGATTGTAGATGCCGATCTGGCGAAACAGCCCTTCCATGCCAAAGGTGCGGGACTCATCCACCACAATGGGGACCACGCGCGGCCCCAGCGCCTGGTCGCGCAGCAGCTGCGTGAGAAAGCGTACGTACGCTTGCGTGGTCGAGATTTCACGGCCTTCGGCAGTGGGCTCCAGCACAGCCCTGAAGGTTTCAAGCGACGGTACGGTAAAGCTCTCATCGGCCCTGGTGCGGCGGTGTGGCAAGTAGCCGCCGAGCGCCTTGCGACGCTCGTGCAAATAGCGCATCTCGGGGGTGTCGTCGGCCGGTTTGTAGAACGGAATATCAGGGAGTTGGCTATCAGGAATCGGGATATTGAATCGGTCACGGAAGGCCTTGACTTCTTCGTCGGTGAGTTTTTTGGTCTGGTGAACCGTGTTCTTGCCCTCACCAATTTTGCCCATGCCAAAACCCTTCACGGTCTTGATTAGCAGCACCGTGGGTTGACCCGTGTGATTGACCGCTGAATGAAATGCTGCATAGACCTTTTTCGAGTCGTGGCCACCGCGACGCAGCGCCCAGACGTCGTCGTCGCTCATCTTGGCAACCAATTCGAGTGCGCGCGGGTCGCGCCCAAAGAAATGCTTGCGCACGTAGGCGCCGTCATTGGCCTTGAACGACTGATAGTCACCGTCATTCGTATCCATCATGATCTTGCGCAGCGCGCCATCCTTGTCGCGGGCAAGCAGCGGATCCCAGTTGCTGCCCCACAGCAGCTTGATCACATTCCAGCCTGCACCACGGAAAGTGCCTTCAAGTTCCTGGACAATCTTGCCGTTGCCACGGACCGGGCCATCGAGCCGCTGCAAATTGCAGTTAATGACGAAGACCAGGTTGTCGAGGTTTTCACGGGCGGCCAGGCCAATGGCGCCCAGCGATTCGACTTCGTCCATTTCGCCGTCGCCGCAAAACACCCAGACCTTTCGGTTTTCAGTATTGGCAATGCCGCGGGCATGCAGGTATTTGAGGAAACGCGCCTGGTAAATCGCCATCAGCGGACCCAGCCCCATCGACACCGTGGAGAATTGCCAGAACTCGGGCATCAGCTTGGGGTGCGGGTAGCTTGAAAGCCCCCTGCCGCCGACTTCCTGGCGGAAGTTCAACAACTGCTCTTCGCTCAGGCGGCCTTCAAGATAGGCACGGGCGTAAATGCCTGGCGAAGAGTGCCCCTGAATGAAAAGGCAGTCGCCGCCGTGGTTTTCGCTTTCGGCATGCCAAAAATGGTTGAACCCGGCGCCGAACAGGCTGGCCAGCGAGGCAAACGATCCAATATGGCCACCCAAGTCGCCCCCATCGGCCGGATGCAGGCGGTTGGCCTTGACCACCATGGCCATGGCGTTCCAGCGCATGTAGGCGCGCAGGCGTTTTTCAATTTCAAGATTGCCGGGCGAGCGCTCTTCCTGGTCTGCTTCAATCGTATTGACATAGCCGGTGTTGGCCGAAAACGGCATGTCAATGCTGCTTTGGCGGGCGTGCTCAAGCAATTGTTCGAGCAAGAAGTGGGCGCGCGCCGGCCCTTCGCTTTCAATCACCGCCGATAGCGCGTCCATCCACTCGCGGGTTTCCTGCGTGTCTTTGTCCAGCGCGTTGTGGGTCTGGTCGAAATTGGCTGCCATTGTTGTCTCCTGGGTAAGCACTGTTTATACGGGTGTTGACCTGCTGCGCAATGTGGCGCTGCCGGGGGCAAAATTTGTCTCCAGAGCACGTTTTAAACGCAAATTGGATTCAAGTCTCTAGTTTCGCATATTATTTGACAAATTCCAAATTGTGCATAAGTCTTTCATAATATGAACTTTTGCCAATACATTCAGATCACTCAAGGTGAGGTAGCGGCAACTGCCAGCCGCTATGGGTACACCTCAAGAGAGATCAGGATCAACCCGAGAGAACCTCTACACAACCCGTCCGCGGGTCGCGCATCCGCAGGCTCGGGCGGTCTGTGGCGTTGCAATCCTTGCCAATAGCCGGGCTATTGGCCGCAAATTGCGCCGTGCAGCCCATCCCGACCTGCGGCACGCGCCTTCGTGCCGAGTTATGTAGAGGTTCCCCAGATGCCGCCAGACATCTCCCTTAAACTGCTCCCTTACCGTATGCCCACGCAAACCTCACTTTCCACCTCAGCCGCAGTAAAGCCGGCCCCGCTGGCTTTCTGGCGCCGCTGGTGGGGCAAGCAGTCACCGGCACGGCAAGACCGCTTCATCACGCTTGGCCCGCTACTGGCCGTCGCGCTTTTTCTGGCCGCGGTGATTGCCGCCTTCGGCTACCTGCGCATTGAAGAAATTGACCGGGAGCAGCAAGCGGTTGAGCGCGATGTGGAATACGCGCAGCAGCGACTGCGGCTGCGCCTGCTTGAAAGGCAGGAGCAACTCATGCGCATTGGCCGGGATGTTTCCAACAAGGAGATCGACACCCGGGAGTTCACTCTCCAGGCTGAAGCGCTGGTCAATCAGTATCCGGAACTGATGGCGGTGAGCTGGGTGGATGTGAAGCGGCGCCTCAAGGCCGCTTACGTATCGCCCAGCGCCAACGGTGATCAGATTCGTGGCGTCGGCGAGCAGTTCAAGGCGGGCGAAACAGATGGCACCTACGAGTTGGCCCGGGACCTTCGCCAACCGGTGTACTCGCGCCCGCTTGTGGCCAAGGATGGCGGCAGCCATAACACGCCCGTCCTGCAATTGCAGGTGCCGCTGGACAATCAGGGAAAATTTGCCGGCGTCGTCATGGGCGAGTACTCGATCGACGGCCTGCTGCGTTTCGGCGTACCCACCGAGGTTGCGGCCAAATACGCGGTGGCGCTGGTGGACGACAAGAACGCGGTGCTGGCGGGCAACCGGCCGCCGCCACGCACGCCTGCAGACCGGCTTCTGCCCTGGTCTGATGCCGCCGCCAAATACGAAATACCGGTCTCGCCGGTCGGCAACGGCCTGCTACTGCGCGCCGAAGGCTATCGCGCGTCGCTCGGTGTTGTGGGCAGCGGCTTTTTCTGGCTGGTCAGTGCCCTGAGCGCGCTGACGGTCTGGATGCTGCTGGGTACCTGGCGCCACACGCGGCGCCGCGTGCAAGCCCAGCAAGCGCTGATTTCCGAGACCAATTTTCGCCGTGCCATGGAGAACTCGATGCTCACCGGCATGCGCGCCATGGATATGCAGGGCCGAATTACCTACGTCAACCCGGCGTTCTGCCAGATGGTTGGCCTGACCGAAGGCGAACTGGTAGGCCGCACACCGCCCTTTCCCCACTGGCCTGAGGCAGAGATTGACACGCTGATGGCTCGACTGCAAGACGAACTGCACGGCAGAACGCCACCCGGCGGTTATGAGGTGCGGGTCAAGCGGAAAAACGGCCAGATTTTTGATGCCCGCATGTATGTTTCTCCGCTGATTGATCCGCGCGGGCAGCAAACCGGCTGGATGACATCAATGACCGATATCACCGAACCCAGGCGCATCAGGGAAGAGCTTTCAGCTTCCTATGAACGCTTCACCACGGTTCTTGAAGGGCTGGATGCGGCCGTGTCCGTGGCACCGCTGGGCAGTGAAGAGCTGCTGTTTACCAACAAGCTGTACCGCTCCTGGTTTGGCAGTGAGGTGTCTGGTCACCTGAACCTGATCGCCCAGGCTGGCGTGCCAGCCGCAGCGGTCACTGACGATGCGCTCGACGCAGTCGATGGCCTGGCCGGCTTTCCAACGGACACGCTCACCACGGCTCAAACCGAGAATGCCGAAATCTTCGTGCCCGATCTGGGCAAGTGGCTGGAAGTGCGATCGCGCTATCTCACATGGGTTGATGGCCGACTGGCGCAGATGGTGATTGCAACCGACATCACGCCACGCCGCCATGCTGAAGAACAGGCTGCGCAGCAAAACGAACGCGCCCAGACCGCCAGCCGCCTCATCACCATGGGTGAAATGGCATCGAGCGTGGCCCACGAACTGAACCAGCCGCTGACAGCCATCAACAACTATTGCAATGGCATGGTGTCACGCATCAAGGGCCAGCAAATCAGCAACGAAGAACTGCTGGTCGCGCTTGAGAAGACCGCGCGGCAGGCGCATCGTGCCGGTCAGATCATCCAGCGCATCCGCGCGTTTGTGAAACGCAGCGAGCCCAACCGCTCGCCGGCCGACGTCGCCACCATGGTCAACAATGCGATGGAGCTGGCCGAAATCGAGCTCAGGCGGCACCATGTGCGGCTGAGCCACTACCTCGCGGCGCGCTTGCCCACCCTCATGGTGGACCCGATCCTGATTGAGCAGGTGCTGATCAACCTGATGAAAAATGGCGCCGAATCGATTGCGCAGGCGCACTTGCCCGCGGCCCGGAGAAACGTCGAATTGCGAGTACTGCCCAGACAGATTGGCGGGCAGAGCATGGTTGAATTTTCTGTGCGTGATTCTGGCAACGGCCTGTCTCCTGAAGTCATGACCCGGCTCTATGACGCGTTCTATTCAACCAAGGCGGAAGGCATGGGCATTGGCCTGAAACTGTGTCGCAGCATTGTCGAGTCCCACCAGGGCCGGATGGAGGCAGTCAACCTCTACAATGGAGACGAAGTCGTGGGGTGCCGGTTTGATTTCTGGATTCCGGTGGTTCCCCTGCTTTCACCCGCGACGTCCGCTACCAGGAACATAGCGATTCACGACGGCGACGATCACTGAAAAGGCATAGCATGAGTTTGATTCCAAAAAAGGGTACTGTCTATGTCGTTGACGACGACGAGGCCGTGCGTGATTCCCTGCAATGGTTGCTCGAAGGCAAGGATTACCGGGTGCGCTGCTACGACTCGGCTGAAACCTTTCTGAGCCGATATGACGCGCGCGAAGTGGCGTGCCTGATCGCCGATGTCCGCATGGGCGGCATGACAGGCCTGGAGCTGCAGGACCGGCTGGTTGAACGCAAGTCGCCGCTGCCCATCGTCTTCATCACCGGCCACGGTGATGTGCCCATGGCCGTAAACACCATGAAGAAAGGAGCCGTTGACTTTATTCAGAAGCCCTTTCAGGAAGACGCGCTGGTCAACCTGGTTGAACGCATGCTTGAGCAGGCCAAGGAAGTCTTCAACGACCATCAGCAATCCGCCAGCCGCGATGCGTTGCTGGCCAAACTCACCTCGCGCGAAGCGCAGGTGCTCGAACGCATTGTCGCGGGACGTCTGAACAAGCAGATCGCGGACGACCTGGGCATCAGCATCAAGACCGTGGAAGCGCACCGCGCCAATATCATGGAAAAGCTCAACGCCAATACCGTCGCCGACCTGCTAAAAATTGCCCTTGGGCAGAGCGCACCCAAGGCCTGAACCCGGCGATTCGGCGGTGGCCAACAGAGCGCGACTTTTTTGATGGTCGTTCACACCCACGGCCACTGAACGAGTGGCCATTTCTATCTGAAAATCTCAAGAAAATGACGGCACAACTCATTGATGGAACCGCCCTGTCCAAACGCCTGCGCGCTGAGGTCGCCGAGCGCGCGGCAGCTCTGCGCGCACGCGGCATCACACCCGGCCTGGCCGTCATTCAGGTCGGCGAAAACCCCGCCAGCCAGGTCTATGTGCGCAGCAAGGTCAAGGCCTGTGAGGACAACGGCCTGCATTCAGTCATGGAGCATTATCCGGTTACGTTTTCCGAGACTGATTTGCTGGCGCGAATCACCGCGCTGAACAACGACCCGGCGATCCACGGCATCCTGGTTCAGCTCCCACTGCCGCCGCATATCGACACGCAAGAAGTCATTCAGGCAATTTCCCCGGCCAAGGACGTTGACGGTTTTCACGTCGCCAGCGCCGGCGCACTCATGGTTGGCCAGCCCGGGTTCCGGCCCTGCACACCCTATGGCTGCATGAAGATGCTTGAATCAATTGGCTACGATCTCAAAGGCAAGCATGCCGTGGTCATTGGCCGCAGCAACATCGTCGGCAAGCCCATAGCCCTCATGCTTCTGCAAAAAAACGCAACCGTCACGATTTGCCACAGCGCAACCAAAGACCTCAAGGCCATGACACTGCAGGCCGATGTGATTGTGGCGGCCGTGGGCAAACGCAATGTGCTCACCGCAGACATGGTCAAACCGGGCGCGGTCGTGATCGATGTTGGAATGAACCGCAACGACCTGGGCAAACTTTGCGGCGATGTGGACTTCGACGGCGTCAGGGACGTGGCGGGCTACATCACACCCGTGCCTGGCGGCGTAGGCCCCATGACCATCACCATGCTGCTGGTCAACACGCTGGAAGCGGCTGAGCGCGCAGCCAGATGAGGGCCTGAAGCAGGTCAGGGCCAGATGCCGTTTGGGTCAGACTGCGCCGTCTGGCCGCCGTGTCAAGCGCCAGAGGGTGATCCCGGCGCACAACCACTGCCCCAGCAGCATGACGCTTCCCAAGCCATGCCAGAGCTTGAGGTTGCCGCCCTCGGCCCTTGCGCCGAGAATGCGGGGGGCGACCCCAAACTCGACCAGCAAGGCCAGCAGCAGCCCGGCGACTACAAATTTCATCGCTGCTCGCGCGCGTTCAGAAAGGGCCGGATCGTCTTTTGTATTAAAGACCAGAAACAGCAGCATGGCGCATGCGGTGCCAAGCCAGGTTTGCGCCGTAAAGAGTTTGGCCGCCATGGCTCCGGCCACCGCAGGGCTGCCCAGATTCAGGAAGAGCAGGGGTACCACCACAAAACCCAAACCGGTCAGACTGCCCCACCAGAGGGCGGCCAGAACGATGCCGATGCGCGCTCTCATTGAGCTAGATATAACGCACCGCCACGATTTCGTAGCGCTTGATCCCGCCGGGCGCCTGAACCTCGGCCGTATCGCCCTCGTCCTTGCCAATCAGGGCGCGGGCAATCGGTGAGCTGATGTTGATCAAACCCAGTTTAAGGTCGGCCTCGTCTTCGCCCACAATCTGGTAGGTCACGGTGTCACCGCTGGCTTCGTCCTCCAGCTCGACCGTCGAGCCGAACACCACCCGACTGCCCGGCTCCATTAATGCGGGGTCAATGATCTGGGCCGCCGAAAGCTTGCCTTCTATTTCCTGAATACGGCCTTCAATAAAGCCCTGACGATCCTTGGCGACGTCGTACTCGGCGTTCTCACTCAAGTCGCCCTGCGCGCGGGCTTCTGAAATCGAATTGATGACCCATGGGCGATCAACGGTTTTGAGCTGGTGCAATTCGGCCCTGAGTTTTTCAGCGCCGCGTTTGGTGATGGGTAAGGTTGCCATTTTGTCCTGCAAAAACGAAACCGCCACCAGTCAACTGGCGGCGGCCTATTTAATCTGAATGAGGTTTGAATCTAGTTTAATGCATATTCCGGGCAGCGAACCGGGTAGCTAGCCTTGGTCACTGGAGCAGTTGGGCATGAAGTTCCTGAAGCGAATACACGTTCAGGTTGTCGAGGTATTTCATGCCTTCAACGGCCGCTTCCGCCCCAGCAATCGTGGTGAAGGTTGTCACGCGCGCCAGCAGCGCCGAGGTGCGAATCTGGCGCGAATCCGCGATTGCATTGCGCCGCTCTTCCACGGTGTTGATCACCAGTGCGATCTCGTTATTCTTGATCATGTCCACCACATGCGGCCGGCCTTCCGTGACCTTGTTGACAACCGTGCACGGGATGCCAGCCGCCTGAATGGCCGCAGCCGTACCCTTCGTGGCGACCAACTCAAACTTCAAGGCTGACAAGGCCCGGGCAACTTCAACCGCCTGCGGCTTGTCATTGTTCTTGACCGTCAGGAAGACCTTGCCGGACCTCGGCAATTGGGTACCTGCGCCAAGTTGCGATTTGACAAAGGCTTCGCCAAAAGTCTTCCCCACCCCCATCACCTCGCCGGTGGACTTCATTTCCGGGCCGAGAATGGTATCGACGCCAGGGAACTTGACAAACGGAAACACCGCTTCCTTGACGCTGAAGTACGGTGGCGTGACCTCGTGCGTGATACCCTGCGAGGCCAGCGTCTGGCCGACCATGCAGCGTGCGGCCACCTTGGCCAGTTGAACGCCGGTGGCTTTGCTGACAAAGGGCACAGTGCGCGACGCACGCGGATTGACCTCCAGCACGTAAATCACGTCCTTGCCATCAGGGTGCTGAATCGCAAACTGCACGTTCATGAGCCCCACCACATTCAGCGCCTGAGCCATGGCGGCGGTCTGGCGCTTGATCTCGCTGACAGTCTCGGCACCAAGAAAATACGGCGGCAACGAACAGGCCGAGTCCCCGCTATGCACGCCCGCCTGCTCAATGTGCTCCATCACGCCGCCTATGAAGGTCTGGCCCGCAGAGTCGCGGATGCAGTCGACATCGCACTCAATCGCGTCGTTCAGAAAACGATCAAGCAGCACCGGCGAGTCGTGGCTGACCTTGACCGCTTCGCGCATGTAGCGCTCCAGATCACGCTGCTCGTGCACAATTTCCATGGCGCGGCCACCGAGCACATAACTGGGGCGAACCACCAGCGGATAGCCCAGCGTCGCGGCCTTCTCGAGCGCCTCGGGTTCGGCGCGTGCCGTGGCATTGGGCGGCTGACGCAATTTCAGCTCGTTGAGCAACTTCTGAAACCGCTCGCGGTCTTCGGCCGCATCAATCATGTCGGGCGAGGTTCCGATGATGGGAACACCGTTGGCTTCCAGATCGAGCGCCAGCTTCAATGGCGTTTGCCCGCCATACTGAACAATCACACCCAACGGTTTTTCCTTGTCGACAATCTCGAGCACGTCTTCAAGCGTGAGCGGCTCAAAATAAAGGCGGTCACTGGTATCGTAGTCGGTTGAAACCGTCTCGGGGTTGCAATTGACCATGATGGTCTCGTAGCCGTCTTCGCGCAGGGCCAGCGCCGCGTGGACACAGCAGTAGTCAAACTCGATGCCCTGCCCGATGCGGTTGGGCCCGCCGCCCAACACCATGATTTTTTTCCGGTCGGTAGGCAGCGCTTCGCACTCGCTGCCCTCGGCCTCATAGGTCGAGTACAAATAGGCGGTATGGGTCGCGAACTCGGCGGCGCAGGTATCGACCCGCTTGTAAACCGGCCGCACGCCAAGCGCATGACGCTTTTCGCGAATGGCGATATCCGTGGTCTTGAGCTGCTTGGCCAGGCGACGGTCGGAAAAGCCCTTTTGCTTGAGCGCGCGCAGCGTGACTGCGTCGATCTGTTCGAGTGACTTTGTTTCCAGTTCCAGCTCGATCCTGACGATCTGCTCAATCTGGACCAGAAACCAGCGATCAATTCTGGTCAGCGCAAATACTTCGTCAATGCTCATGCCCTGCGCGAAGGCATCGCCGACATACCAGATACGCTCGGGGCCGGGTTCACCCAGCTCTTTTTCAAGTACCTCGCGGTCCTGGGTTTTCTCGTTCATGCCATCGACGCCGACTTCCAGGCCGCGCAGGGCTTTCTGGAACGACTCCTGGAAGGTGCGGCCCATGGCCATGACTTCACCGACAGACTTCATCTGCGTGGTCAGGCGCGAGTCGGCCGCCGGGAATTTCTCAAAGGCAAAACGCGGGATTTTGGTGACAACGTAGTCAATGCTGGGCTCAAAACTGGCGGGCGTGGCGCCACCCGTAATTTCGTTGCGCAGCTCATCAAGCGTGTAGCCGATGGCCAGCTTGGCTGCAACCTTGGCGATCGGGAACCCGGTGGCCTTCGATGCCAGCGCGGAGGAACGCGAAACGCGCGGATTCATCTCGATCACCACCATGCGGCCATCGGCCGGATTGACGGCAAACTGCACATTCGAGCCTCCCGTATCAACCCCAATCTCGCGCAGCACTGCAATCGAGGCGTTGCGCAAAATCTGGTATTCCTTGTCGGAGAGCGTCTGGGCCGGCGCCACCGTAATGGAGTCGCCGGTGTGCACGCCCATCGGGTCGAGGTTTTCAATCGAACAGACGATGATGCAGTTGTCCGCCGTGTCGCGCACCACTTCCATCTCGTATTCTTTCCAGCCCAGCAGCGATTCCTCGATCAGCAGTTCGCCGGTCGGCGAGGCTTCCAGGCCGCGTTTGCAGATGACTTCAAACTCTTCCGGGTTGTACGCGATTCCGCCGCCGGTGCCGCCCAGCGTGAAGCTGGGGCGAATCACGGTCGGAAACCCCAGGGATTTCTGCACGACCCAGGCCTCGTCCATGCTGTACGCAATGCCGGAGCGGGCCGAGCCGAGGCCAATTTTGGTCATCGCGTCCTTGAACTTGAGCCGGTCTTCGGCCTTGTCGATGGCCTCGGGCTTGGCGCCGATCAACTCGACCTGGTATTTGTCGAGCACACCGTTGCGCCAGAGATCGAGCGCGCAATTGAGTGCTGTCTGGCCGCCCATGGTCGGCAGGATGGCATCGGGCCTTTCCCTGGCGATGATCTTTTCAACCGTCTGCCAGGTGATGGGCTCGATGTAGGTCACGTCGGCGGTAGCCGGGTCGGTCATGATGGTGGCGGGGTTGCTGTTGATCAGGATGACCTTGTAGCCCTCTTCGCGCAGCGCCTTGCAGGCCTGCACGCCGGAGTAGTCAAACTCGCAGGCCTGGCCGATGATGATCGGGCCCGCACCAATGATGAGGACGGATTTGAGGTCGGTGCGCTTAGGCATTGTTGTATTGCTCCATCAGTGCCGTGAAGCGGTCGAACAAATATGAAATGTCATGCGGGCCCGGCGATGCCTCCGGGTGGCCCTGAAAGGAAAAGGCCGGCTTATCGGTATAGACCATGCCTTGCAACGTGCCGTCAAACAGGCTGATGTGCGTTGGCCGCAGATTGGCCGGCAGGCTTTTCTCATCCACCGCAAAACCATGGTTCTGGCTGGTGATGCTGACATGGCCGGTGTCAAGGTCTTTCACCGGGTGATTGGCACCGTGGTGGCCAAATTTCATCTTGAATGTTCTGGCGCCACTGGCCAGCGCCATGATCTGGTGGCCCAGGCAAATGCCGAAAATCGGGATCCCCGTTTCCAGCAATTCCCGAACCGCCGCAATGGCGTAGTCGCACGGCTCCGGGTCACCCGGTCCGTTGGCCAGAAAGATACCGTCAGGCTTGAGCTTGAGCGCATCAATGGCCGAGGTCTGGGCCGGCACCACCGTGATGCGCGCACCGCGTTCTGCCAGCATGCGAAGGATGTTCTTCTTCACGCCAAAATCAAAAGCAACAACATGGAATCTGGGTGTGATCTGCTCACCGTAGCCCGATCCCAATTTCCATTCAGTCTGCGTCCACTCGTAGGTCTGCCTGACTGACACGACCCTGGCCAGATCCAGCCCGGCCATGCTGGGCGCGGCTCTTGCCGCCGCTACAGCCTTGTCAAGCACGCGCTGACTGACCCGTTCGTCCTGTGCCAGCGCCACAATGCATCCGTTCTGGGCGCCCTTGGTGCGCAGGTGGCGCGTCAATTGGCGCGTATCAATCCCTGCAATCGCAACCGTTTTTTCCCTGGCCAGGTACTGAGCCAGGGACATGGTTGCGCGGAAGTTCGATGCCAACAGTGGCAAGTCCTTGATGATCAGGCCGGCGGCCTGGACTTTGTCGGCCTCAACGTCTTCGTCATTGACACCGTAGTTGCCGATATGCGGATACGTGAGGGTGACAATCTGCTGGCAGTAGCTGGGATCCGTGAGGATTTCCTGGTAGCCTGTCATGGCGGTGTTGAACACCACCTCGCCGACGGTGGCGCCCGCGGCACCAATCGAATTGCCAATGAAGACCGTGCCGTCCGCGAGCGCCAAGATGGCGTGAGAGGTTGTTCCTGGTATTCCCTGTAGGGACAAAAGCACTGGGTTCTCCGGTTTGGTTACGGTTCGCCCAAGCGTGCGCTGAAAACGTCCCGATCAGGACTTTCGCAGGCGGCTTTTGTGAGGGTATTGGCTCTGTTTGCGCTCGGGCGAAGCTGTGTTTTGAAAAGCTGTTGATTATATCCTGCCGCCACGCTTGTCACCTGGCGTACGACGCTTCCCCCGAGGGGACCGAGCTTGCCCGGCGCGGCCCTTCGCTGCACTCGTTGGCGCCCTTGCCTGGCAATGCGCAGCCCGCGGCGCCTTACTGCTGGGTCAGTGCGCTGGCGTGCAGGCAGATGGCAGCTGCGGCGGCGACGTTGAGCGATTCTTCTCCGCCGGGCTGGGCTATGCGCACCCGCAGGCTCGCCCTGGCCATCAGTTCATCGCTGACCCCCTGCCCTTCATGACCCAGGGCCCAAGCGCAGGGCATGGGCAATTTTTGCTGATGCACAAAACTGCCATGGTGCGAGCTGGTGACCACGATCGGAACGGCCAGCTCAGCAAGCCTGCCCGGCTCCACGCCCTCGACCAGACGCAAGGCAAAATGCGCACCCATGCCAGCGCGCAGCACTTTGGGCGACCAGAGCGCCGCCGTTCCTTTGAGCGCAATGATCTGGCGAAAGCCGAAGGCCGATGCGCTGCGCAAAATGGAGCCCACGTTGCCTGCATCCTGCACGCGGTCCAGAATGACCGAGGCCGCAGCCGGAAGCAACTCGGGCATGGCTGGCAGATCCAGCACAAATCCCATACACGCAGGGGACTCCAGGGCGCTGATTTCCGGCAGCAGGGAATCTGCAATTACTATATTCTTGATAGCTACCTGTGCCCATTCTGTCTGGGCTGGAGGCCAAAAAGACTCTGAAAATACGGCAATCACCGGTTTCATCCCACGGGCCAGCGCGGCACGGCACAGGTGGTCCCCCTCCAGCCATACCTGCGCCTGCTTGCGATAGGCCGTATTGCTCTGCGAGAGCTTGCGCAGTTCCTTGACAAGCGGGTTATCGCGCGACGTGACGTGCGTGACGGGTACCGAAAACCCCTCCCTCACCGGAGCACCCCGGCCACCGGCGCAAACGATTTGCGGTGTTGGGGACAAGCGCCGTGCTCACGCAATGCGGCCAGGTGCCTGGCCGTGCCATATCCCTTGTGGCTGGCAAACCCGTATTGCGGGAACTCAAGATCAAACTCGGCACACCAGCGATCACGGTACACCTTGGCCAGAATGGAGGCCGCGGAGATGCACGGCACCAGCGCATCGCCTCTGACAATCGCCTCGGCCAAAATACTGAGCGCCGGCAGGCGGTTGCCGTCAACCAGCACCTTGTGGGGCTTGAGCCGCAAGCCCTCTACCGCCCGTTTCATGGCCAGCATCGTGGCCTGCAAAATGTTTAACGCGTCAATTTCTTCAACGCTCGCCTGTGCAACGGAGCAACACAGCGCTTTGGCGCGAATCTCGTCGTACAGCTTTTCACGCCGCAGCGCCGTGAGCTTTTTGGAGTCAGCCAGGCCCTTGATGGGCTGCAACTCGTCAAGGATGACAGCGGCTGCCACTACGGGCCCGGCCAGTGGACCACGCCCGGCCTCGTCAACACCGGCGATCAGCCCTGGAACGTACCAGGACAAAGGGGATTGCTCAGCTTTCAAGTATTTTCTGGATCGCATCGCTAGCCAATTGTGAAGTGTCACGCCGCAGCTCGGCATGCAGCTTTTGAAATCGTTGTTCAACCGCCGTTATTTTGTCAGGTGCCTGCAATTTTGCATCGACCCAGCGTAGCAGAGCCGCCGCCAGCGCCTCGGGCGTGGCCGCATCCTGCAGCAACTCGGGAACGACAAAGTCCCTGCAGAGAATGTTGGGCAGTCCGATCCAGGGCTGCAGTTTTTTGCGCCGCATGATCTGATACGAGAGCCAGTTCATGTTGTAGGCAATCACCATGGGGCGCTTGAACAACGCGGCCTCAAGCGTCGCGGTGCCGCTGGCAATCAGCGTGACATCGCAGGCAGCCAGCACCGTGTGCGACTGGCCTTCAACAATCTGCAAATCAGCCCGCACGCCCACCTCATCGGCCAGCCGCTCAATCCGGTTTTTCAGCAAGGGAATCGCTGGCACTATGAATTTAATAGCTGGTTGCACCCGTTTGACAAGGGCTGCAGCCTTGAAAAACCGACTGGCCAGATACTCGATTTCGGACTTGCGGCTACCCGGCAAAACGGCGATGACCGTGTCTTCATCGCGCAAGCCGAGCGCGCGCCTGGCGGCTTGCCGGTCCGGCTGCATGGGGATCACACCGGCCAGAGGATGACCGACAAAAGTTGCGGCGATTCCGTGCCCTGCCAGCAAGGCAGGTTCAAACGGAAAAATGCACAGCACGTGATCCACGCTGCGCCTGATTTTTTCAACGCGCCCCGCGCGCCAGGCCCAGACCGAAGGGCTGACGAAATGAACGGTCTTGATGCCGTCGGCCTTCAACGCAGCCTCAAGGTCAAGGTTGAAGTCAGGTGCGTCGACCCCGATGAACATATCGGGCCGACAGTCGCGATCATTGAGCAACCTGCTTTTTAGCTGCTCACGTATGCCGGCAATTTCACGGTAGTGCCGGAGCACCTCAACATAGCCGCGCACCGCCAGTTTGTCGCTGGGCCACCAGGCCTCAAAGCCACGACTGGTCATCGCTGGCCCACCGATGCCTGCGCAAGTCAATGTCGGCCAGCGCGATTTCAGGCCATCGAGCAGCAAGCCCGCCAGCAAATCACCGGAGGCCTCGCCCGCAACCAGCGCGAACCTTGGCCCCTTGGTCGTCACGCTGGCACCCGGTATTCAGCGTGCGATGCCGCGCACTGCGTTGGCAAGGAAATCATTCATCAGGGCGATATCAGCGGCCGCTTGCGGCGCTTGCGCTGCCAGCGCTGCGATGGCAAGGCGCGCCTGCTCCAGCGTCTTGCCCTGGCGGTACAGCAGGCGGTGCATCTGCTTGACCAAATCCAGTCGCCCGGCCGAGAATTCGCGCCGGCGCAGGCCCACGCTGTTGATGCCGCGCACCGTGAGCGGATTGCCATCGACCAGCATGAACGGTGGCACGTCTTGCGAGACCGCGCTGGCAAAACCGATCATCGCGTGCGCGCCCACCTTCACGAACTGATGGATGCCGGTGAGCCCGCCCACGGTCACCCAATCGGCCAGATGCACATGGCCGCCGAGCGTGGTGTTGTTGGCAAGCGTTGCGTGATCGTCAATCTGGCAGTCGTGCGCAATATGGGTGTAAGCCATGATCCAGTTGTCGTTGCCCACGCGCGTCACGCCCTTGTCGCCTGGCGAACCGATATTGAAGGTGCAAAACTCGCGAATGGTATTGCGCTCGCCAATAACGAGCTCGCACGGCTCACCGGCATATTTTTTATCCTGAGGAATCGCGCCGAGTGAGTTGAATTGGAAAATCTGGTTGTCTCGCCCTATGGTGGTGCGACCTTCAATCACGCAGTGGGCGCCGATGCGGGTGCCTGGTCCCACCCTGACGTTGGGGCCAATAAGGGTGTAGGGGCCCACACTGACCGAGCTGTCGAGTTGGGCCAGCGGGTCAACCAGGGCCGTCGCGTGAATGCCTGACACAGCACCTGACGAAGTCATGTCACAAGCTCACACCGGGACAATGGTGCGCATGGTGCACATCAGTTCAGCCTCGCAAGCGATGTTCTCGTCAACGCGGGTTACGCCCCTGAACTTGAAAATGCCACCTTTGTTGCGCATCACCGTCACGTCCATGATCAGTTGGTCACCGGGCACGACAGGCCGCTTGAAACGGGCGCTGTCAATCCCGGCAAAGTAATACACCGTGGTCTCGTCAGTTGTGACACCCATGGCGTCAAAGGCCAGCAAGGCAGCAGCCTGCGCCATGGCTTCGAGCATCAGCACGCCTGGCATGACCGGATGGCGGGGGAAATGGCCCATGAAGAATGGCTCATTGATCGTGACGTTCTTGAGCGCCTTGATTCTTACGCCCTTTTCAAGTTCCAGCACACGATCGACCATCACGAATGGATAGCGATGAGGCAGCTGCTTGAGAATCTGGTGAATGTCCATCATGATTTTTCTAGTATGCGCGCGAGCGATTTTTCAGCCTGTTGGAGTCTTTGACGCAGCAGGTAAAGTTGCCTGAGAGTCGCGGCATTTTTTTTCCACGTCGCATTGTCGTCGATCGGAAAAAAGCCGGTGTAATGCCCAGGCTTCAAAATGGATCGTGTCACGAGCGATGTCGCGGAAATATGCACATGATCGGCCAGCGTCAAATGGCCCAGCACATTGGCCGCCCCGCCTATTGTGCAATGCGCGCCTATCGTTGCACTGCCCGCAACAGCGGAACAACCGGCCATGGCCGTGTGCCGGCCAATCCGCACGTTGTGGGCGATTTGCACCAGGTTATCAAGCTTGACGCCGTCTTCGACGACGGTGTCTTGCAAGGCACCGCGGTCGATGCAGGTGTTGGCGCCAATTTCCACATCATTGCCAATCCGTACCGCGCCAAGCTGCTCAATCTTGACCCATTGGCCCTCATGCGGCGCAAAGCCAAAGCCATCAGCGCCAATAACCGCGCCCGGGTGAATGATGCAGCGCTCGCCGACGCGGCAGCCATCAGCCACGCTGACGCGCGCTGACAGGCGGCTATGGGCGCCAATCACTGCCTTCCTTCCAATCACGCAATGCTCGGAAATACGGACACCTTCGCCAATCACGGCGCCTGCCGCAATACAGGCAAACGCCTCGACGGATACACCCGCTGCAAGCGTGGCGTCGGGGTCGATATGGGCGCTGGGATGAATGTGCGGCGCCGACTCGGGAAAATGATGCCGCTTCCAGAACTGGGTAATCAGCGCAAAGCAATGGTAGGGATCGTCTGTCACGATGCACGCGCCGCGCCGCATGGCGATGTCGCGGACAGCCGGCGCAACCACAACACAGGCCGCATCGGATTCGGCGAGCTTGCCAAGGTATTTCGGTTGGCTGAGAAAACTCAGGTCGTGCGGGCCGGCGGCATCCAGGGGGGACAGCCGCTCTATCAGTACATCCGGGTTGCCATGCAATTCGACATCAACGGTACCCGCCAGAAACCGGACGATATCTGAAAGTCGGAGCGTCACACAGCGCCTGCCATTTTTCGCCCATGCGCGTGGAGCCTCCGCAATCAGCGGGTGGCGTCCAGCGCCTTGATCACCTTGTCGGTGATGTCATGCTTGGGGTTCACATATACAGAATCCTGAAGAATCAGGTCGTATTTCTCAGCTTCGGCCAAAGCCTTGACTACTTTGTTGGCACGTTCAATCACTTGCTGAAGCTCTTCATTCTTGCGGGCACCCAGGTCTTCCTGAAACGCGCGTCGCTTGCGCTGAAACTCCCGGTCCTGGTCCACCAGCTGTTTTTGACGCGCAGTACGCTGGCTTTCGGCAAGCGTGGGGGCCTCGCGTTCGAACTTGTCAGAAAGCGTTTTGAGCTGAGTTCCGAGGTCGCTCAGTTCCTTTTCACGCTTGCTGAACTCCTGCTCCAGTTTGGTCTGCGCGACCTTGGCCGAGTTCGCCTCGCGGAAAATCCGGTCCAGATTGACAACGCCAACCTTGAACTCCTGCGCACTGACAGAAAAACCCGCCGAGGCTATGGCAAGGGCAAGAAAGAGTTTGTTTGATAAATGCTTCATTAGAAAGATGTACCGATTTGGAATTGAAACCGCTCTATTTTATCTTCCGCCTTTTTGCGCAGCGGATAGGCGATGGAAATACGCAAGGGACCAATGGGAGAAATCCAGCTGATGCCAAGACCCGTGGATGCTTTCAAATTGTTGAATCGATAGGGTTCGTTTTCACCAAACACATTGCCCGCATCCACAAAACCGAAGACGCGCAAGGTGCGGTCATTGCCCGCGCCTGGAAATGGCGCGATGATTTCGGCGTTGAGCGTCAGTTTCTTGGGGCCCCCGAGCGAGACGGTTGGATCCGAGACATCACGCGGTCCCAGGGAACCCTGCTGATAGCCACGAACCGAACCCAGGCCCCCCGAGTAAAAGTTCTTGAAGAGTGGGAAAGGTTGCCCGTTCAGTCCCTTGCCCCAACCCAATTCGCCATTCAGGGCAGCGGTGAACTTCTTGCTAACGGGAATGTATTGCTGAATCTGGTAGCTCGCCCGAACGTACCTGATATCACCGGCCGGGCTCCAGTCGCTGAACACGCGCTGAAACCGGCCCACCGTGGGCACCAGCGCACTGTCGCGGCTGTCACGCGTCCAGCCAACACTCAAGGGAAAGGAATTCGTCTTGGCGCCAAACTGGTCGGAGTACGCCTGATAGGTGACTGGAAGGGGGAGGACTCCGGTATTGATTTTGAGGGACTCGTAACCGCCGCCAAAAAAAACCGTGTCGGTTTCAGTAAAAGGAACGCCGAATCGAATCGTTGCGCCCCTCGTAATCAGCGAGTAGTCACCACCCTGGCCGATCAGGGGAAGGGTGGTGCGGCTGAACACATCAATGGACCTGGAAATGCCGTCTGACGTGAAATAGGGATCAACCGTGCTCAGAACAAGCTGGCGATTTGATTTGCTGGTATTGACCTCAACGCCCAGGGAGTTACCCGAGCCAAATACATTTTCCTGCTTTATGCCGGCCGACAGGGACAGGCGATCAGCCGTGGAGAACCCGGCACCCAATTGCAGCATGCCCGTTGGCTTTTCAACGACGGCCACGGTCAGGTCAACCTGGTCTGCCGTGCCGGCCACTTCCCGGGTATCCACACTCACATCGCTGAAATAACCCAAGCGGTCAACGCGATCGCGCGAAAGACGGATCTTGTCGCCGTCGTACCACGAGGACTCCAGTTGGCGGAACTCCCGCCGCACAACCTCGTCCCGCGTGCGGGTGTTGCCCGCCACATTGATGCGCCTTACATAGGCCCGCCGCGACGGATCCGCCTGCAGCACAAAGGCCACCCGGCTGTTGACCCGGTCAATGTCAGGTGTGGCTTCGACTTTGGCAAAAGCAAATCCAAAGGTACCAAAATAGTCGGTAAGGGCCTTGGTCGTCCTGGCAACCTCGTCGCCGTTGTAGGGCTCTCCGGGTTTGATGGTCACCAGGGATTTGAACTCGTCTTCCTTGCCCAGGTAGTTGCCTTCAAGCTTGACACCCGACACCACAAAACGTTCACCCTCGGAAATATTGAGCGTAATCGCAATGCTCTGCTTGTCGGGAGAAATCGCGACCTGGGTCGAATCAATCCTGAACTCGAGATAGCCGCGTGACAGGTAGTAGGAACGCAGCGTTTCAATGTCGGCATTGAGTTTGCTGCGCGAATAACGGTCCGACTTGGTGTACCAGCTTAACCAGCCACCCGTGTCAAGGTCAAACAGGTCAAGCAGCGTCGATTCCCGGAATGCCGTGTTTCCCGTGATGTGAATTTCCTTGATTTTCGCAACATCGCCTTCGACCACGCTGAATGTCAAATTGACCCGATTGCGTTCAATCGGCGTAACGGTGGCGATGACCTCGGCGCCGTACAGGCTTTTGTTGATGTACTGGCGCTTGAGTTCCTGCTCAGCCTTGTCGGCGAGCGCCTTGTCGAAAGGCTGGCCTTCCGCAATGCCCGCCTCGCGAAGCGCCTTTTTGAGCACATCATTGTCAAACTCCTTGGTCCCCACAAAGCTCACGTCGGCCACCGTGGGACGCTCCTGAACAATAACAACCAAAACGTCGCCGTTCACTTCGAGCCGCACATCCTTGAACAAACCAAGGCCGAACAGGGCGCGAATGGCCGTCGAGCCTTTGTCGTCGTTATAGGTTTCGCCCACCCGAAATGGAAGCGAGGCAAAGATGGTTCCGGGCTCGACGCGTTGCAAACCCTCAACCCGAATGTCACGAACCGTGAAAGGATCAACGGCCCAGGCGCTATGGGCTACCAACAAACCGGCAGCAACGGCACAGACCGCGCGAGTTTTAAATCGATTGAATTGTTTCTGCATGAAATGAAGGAAATTAGCCCAAAAGCCGGGTGACATCATTAAACAGGGCAACACACATCATGCCCAGCAGGATCGCAACACCACCGCGCTGCAGCCGCTCCATCCAGGCTTCAGACACGCTCCGGCCGGTGATCCACTCCCAAAGATAATACATCAGGTGCCCACCATCCAGAACCGGCAACGGCAGTAAATTCAGCACGCCCAGGCTGACGCTGATCAGGGCCAGAAACAGCAGATAGGCTGTCCATCCCAGACTGGCCGACTTTCCGGCGTATTCAGCAATTGTCAGGGGCCCGCTCAGATTTTTGACCGAGGCCTGTCCGATCACCATCCTGCCAATCATCTTGAGCGTGAGAAGGGAAACTTCCGAGGTGCGAACAGCGCCTTGCCACAAGCCCTCCAGCGGCCCGTAACGCACCATGACGAACTCGGGCGGCGCGCCCACATAGGCGCCGATTCGAGCCACCGCAAGCTCGCCCTCCTGCTTGAGCTGGGGAGTGACCTGGAGCATCAGCGGCTGGCCCGCGCGCAGGATTTGCCAGCGTTGCGGCAGCGGGGCCGCGGCGCTCCCGCCGACGGGCCTCCCAGAAGCAGCCGCAGGGGCCCGAATCACTTCGCGCAACTGCTGCCCGTCCACAATGGCGATATCGTCCACGCGCTGGACCAGGTCACCCGAGCGCAAACCGGATTTTTCGGCTGCGCCACCGGCCATGATTTCACCCATGACAGGCTCGGTCCAGGGCCCGAGAATTCCGATTTTTCTGAAAAGCTGGGAATCCGCTTCCGGTGAACCAAGTTGGCCAAGCGCCAGCAGCACCGGCTCCCGGGTACCTTGGGAATCGCCAGCGAGTATCAGCGTCAGGTCACGCCCATCGAGAGCACCCTGCGTCAGCCGCCAGCGAAGGTCTTCGAAAGAACGCACGGTTTGCGGTTCATCACCCTCAAAGGCTGCCTGCACAACGGTTTCATGGCCTCGCAGACCGGCCCGCTCCGCCAGGGAGCCGACCACCGGACTGGCCAGAACTGCCTTGGGCTCCTGCATGCCGCTCCAGTTGACAATGGCGTAGAGCAGCACCGCCAAAAGCAAGTTGGCCACCGGACCGGCAGCCACAACCGCTGCGCGGAACTTCAAGGGTTGGGTGTTGAAAGCCAGATGGCGCTCGGCCGGATCAACCGGGGCCTCGCGCTCATCGAGCATCTTGACGTAGCCGCCCAGCGGCAGCATGCCAATGGAAAATTCGGTCGCCTTGTTCTTGAGTTTCCAGGTGTAGATCGGCTTGCCGAATCCGATGGAAAACTTCAGCACCTTGATGCCACAGGCCACGGCCACCCGGTAGTGGCCGTACTCATGCACGGCGATCAGCAGCGCCAGCGCGACAACAAAAGCAAGCAGTGTCAGCATGTCAGGTCTCCAGGCGTTTGGCGATTTGGCCGGCAACCCGGCGTGCCCGTGCATCCAATGCGAGCAATCCGCCGATATCGCTCACCTCAGAGACCGCTACAGCGTCCAACGTTTCATGGTTGACATGGTGAATCTGGTCAAACCGTATTCGCTTGTGCAGAAATGCGGCGACTGCCACTTCGTTGGCCGCATTAAGCACGGCCGGACTGCCTGCCGGCCCGCTGAGCACATCCCAGGCCATTGAAAGACCTGGAAACCGCGCGTCATCGGGCACCTCAAAGGTCAGGTTGGCCAACGCGCTGAAATCGAGCGCGCTGGCGCCCGAAGTCACCCGGTCTGGCCAGGCCAGACCATAGGCAATCGGCACCCGCATGTCAGGCGTTCCGAGTTGCGCCACCACCGACGCATCGCGGTACTGCACCATGGAATGGATGATGCTCTGCGGATGAATGACCACCTCGATTTGCCGTGGCGTCAAACCAAACAGGTAGTGAGCTTCGATGACCTCCAGCGCCTTGTTCATCATGGTCGCGGAATCAACCGAAATTTTACGGCCCATCACCCAGTTCGGATGCGCGCAGGCTTCGTCGGGCGTCACGTCGCGCAGGCTGCCCGGCTCCCGGTTTCGGAACGGCCCGCCAGACGCAGTCAGGATGATTTTTTCAACACGCTGCGCCCAAGTTGCCGGATCCTCGGGCAAGGACTGAAAAATAGCCGAATGCTCGCTGTCAATAGGCAGCAGTTTCGCGCCGCCGGCGCGCACCGCCTGCATGAACACGTCGCCGCCCACCACCAGCGCTTCCTTGTTGGCCAGCAACAGCCGCTTGCCTGCCTTGGCTGCCGCCACGCAGGCCCTCAGGCCGGCAGCTCCCACAATGGCCGCCATCACGATATCAACATGCTCGTGAGACGCTACCATTTCAAGAGCATCAGGTGTCCACAATACCTCGACAGGAAGCTGGTTTACCCTGATTTTTTCAGCCAGAATGCGGGCCTGCGGCTCGCTCACCATCACGGCATACTGCGGCTTGAATTGAACGCATTGCGCGAGCATCAGGTCGGTCTGGGTCGCAGCACTGAGCGCGAACACCTCAAAGCGCTCGGGATGGCGCGCAATCACGTCCAGGGTATTGACACCCACGGACCCGGTAGAGCCCAGGACTGTCACGCGCTGCTTCTTGAAGGACATGCAAAAAACCTAAAGAGTGGCCAGCATCATCGCCAGCGGCAAGGTGGGAAGCAAAGCATCGACACGGTCGAGCACACCGCCGTGGCCTGGCAGCAGACCGCTGGAGTCTTTCACGCCGGCGCTACGTTTAACCAGCGACTCCACCAGATCGCCCACCACGCTCATGGCGGCCAGAAAGAGGACCGCCAGCAGCATCACTGCGAGGCCATGGCGCTTGACCAGGCCGCCATAGAGTGTGGGTCCCGCCAGAAGATCAGTACCCGAGCGGCTGCCCAGCCAGACCCAGGACAGCGCCAACAGCACCACGCCCGCCATGCCGCCCCACACTCCTTCCCAGCTTTTTCCCGGGCTGATGGAAGGCGCGAGTTTGCCTTTGCTCAAGCGCCCGCCAAGGGTGCGCCCCACAATATAGGCAAAAATGTCGGCCACCCAGACCAGCAGCAGCACCGACAGCAAAAATGGAATGCCGATCACACGTGCCTGCGCAACCGCCAGCCAAGCCAGCCAGATCGCCGCCAGGCCGCCAACAAGGCGCAGCGTTTTCGGAATTCTGGCCCATCCAGTCACGCCATTGCGCAGCAGCCAGCCGCCGGCCAACACCCACGCTGCGCCGGCAGCTGTCCATAAGAGAGCCAGCGATTGTTCGATCAGGCCGCCATACCAGGACAAGCCACCCGCCAGCACGCAAACTGCTGCAAGCCCGGCCGCGCCGAGCTGTCCGAACCCATTGAGCCGGCCCCATTCCCAGGTGCCCGCCGCCATCAGCAGCAGCGCAACTGCGGCGAAAGGAAATGGTGTCTTGTAGAAAAGTGCCGGCAATATAATGGCAAGCAGGACCAGCGCCGTGATCACGCGCTGCTTAAGCATCAGGCCGCCTTTGCATCGTGGTTGTTTTCAGGCGCAGCAAACTGCGCCGGAATCTGGCCAAAACGGCGCTCACGGCTGCGAAAAGCGGCAATCGCCTCATCCAGCGCTGCCTCATCAAATTCGGGCCAGAGTTTTCCGGAAAAATGCAGTTCAGAGTACGCTGCCTGCCACAGCAAAAAGTTGCTGATGCGCAGTTCACCACCGGTGCGAATCAGCAGATCAGGGTCAGGCACATGGGCCAGCGCCAGCGCCCGGTCCAGCGACAATTCGGTGATCACCTCCCCACTTGCCGCGAGTTTGTGCGCTGCCTGCGCGATATCCCAGCGCCCACCGTAATTGAAGCACACGTTGAGAATCAGTCGCTGATTGGCAGCCGTGCTGCCTTCAGCCTGCGCCATCCCCGATTTCAATTTTTCGGAAAAACGCTCGCGATCGCCCACAAAATAGAGTCTGACTCCGTTTTCATTCAGGCTGGAGACCTCTTTGGACAGCGACAGCGCCAGCAACTCCATCAGGCCGGACACCTCTTCAGGGGGGCGGTTCCAGTTTTCAGATGAAAAGGCAAAGACCGTCAACACACCAATACCGCGCTCCAGACAAGCGCGCACGCAGCGGCTCAGCGAATCAACCCCCTGCTTGTGCCCGGCAATGCGTGGCAGGAAACGCCTGGTCGCCCAGCGCCCATTGCCATCCATGACGATGGCGACGTGGTGTGGGACCGGACTCATGGGCTTGGTCAATTAAGGCTCAGTGGTCAACGATGGAACCAGAACGCAGCGGCGGTCCGCCAAGCAAGTTCAACCCCCTCGTGGAGGCATCCTTCGACAAGCTCAGGACGAACGGAATAAGGCAAGCGTGAGGGCCAACGGCCGCAGCGCCGGGCC
>CAYJMW010000046.1:0-28808 GCA_964371235.1 uncultured Polaromonas sp. | reverse complement strand
TGATGGCGGTGATCAGCTCGCCTTCGTTCAGCGCGGTGGCAAACATGCCGAGGAAGAAGTCGTCGGCGGCAATCTTGCGCGCGGTGGTGCGAATGGTGGCGCCCAGCGCCAGCACCGCGGCGGGGTAGCAGGCGGCGGGGTCGTTGTTGGCCACCGAGCCGCCCAGCGTGCCCATGGCGCGCACCTGGCGGTCGCCGATGTGCGCCGCCAGCTCGGCCAGCGCGGGCAAGGCGACTTTCAGTTCGGCATTGGCGGCAACGTCGGCGTGGCGCGTCATGGCGCCGATCACAAAGGCATTGCCTTCGCGCTTGATGCCCGTGAGTTCCTTGATGCCGCTCAGGTCAGCCAACTGGTCGGGGCTGGACAGGCGCTGCTTCATCGACGCCAGCAGGGTCTGCCCGCCAGCCAGGGGTTTGGCGCCGTCGAGTGTGAGCTGCGCTGCGGCAGCCAGGGAACTGGGGCGTTCCAGGGTGAATGCATACATGGTGGTGTCTCCTTGGAAGGGTTTTAGTGTTTGGCCGATTGAATCGCTTGCCAGACCCGGCCCGGCGAAGCGGGCATGTCGAAGTCGGTCACGCCGAGCGGCTTCAAGGCATCGAGCACGGCGTTGATGACCGCCGGCGGCGAGCCGATGGCGCCGGCCTCGCCGCAGCCCTTGGCGCCGAGCGGGTTGTGGCTGCACGGGGTGCAAAGGGTGTCGAGCGTCAGGTGCGGAATGTCGTCGGCGCGCGGCATGGCGTAGTCCATGAACGAGCCGGTCAGCAACTGGCCCGATTCTTCGTCATAGACGCAGCGCTCCAGCAGCGCCTGGCCAATGCCCTGCACCAGGCCGCCATGCACCTGGCCTTCAACAATCATCGGGTTGATGATGTTGCCAAAATCGTCCACCGCGGTAAAGCGGTCAACCCGCACTTCACCGGTGGCCGGGTCAATCTCGACCTCGCAGATGTAGGTGCCGGCCGGGAAAGTGAAATTGGTCGGGTCATAAAACGCGGTTTCGTTCAGGCCGGGCTCAAGCTTGTCAAGCGGGTAGTTGTGCGGCACGTAGGCCGTCAGCGCCACCTGGCCAAAAGTGACTTTCTTGTCGGTGCCCTTGATGGTGAATTCGCCGTTGGCAAATTCCACATCGGCGTCGCTCGCTTCCATCAGGTGCGCGGCAATCTTTTTGGCCTTGGCTTCTATCTTGTCGAGCGCCTTCATGATGGCCGTGCCGCCGACCGCCAGCGAGCGCGAGCCGTAGGTGCCCATGCCGAACGGCACGCGCCCGGTGTCGCCGTGCACCACATCGACCTGATCGACGGAAATGCCCAAACGCGCGGCCACCACTTGCGCAAACGTGGTTTCATGGCCCTGGCCGTGGCTGTGCGAGCCGGTGAACACGGTCACGCTGCCGGTGGGGTGAACCCGCACTTCGCCGCACTCGAACAAACCGGCGCGCGCGCCCAGTGCGCCGGCAATGTTGCTGGGCGCCAGGCCGCAGGCCTCGATGTAGCAGGAGTAACCCATGCCGCGCAGTTTGCCTTTGGCCTCGGTGGCGGCCCGGCGCTTGGCAAAGCCGGCCACGTCAGCCAGTTCGTTGCCGCGCTTGAGCAGGGCGCGGAAGTCGCCCACGTCATATTGCAGCGCCACCGGCGTCTGGTAGGGAAACTGGGTGATCAGGTTGCGGCGGCGGATTTCGTCCTGCGCCAGGCCCAGTTCCCAGCCGGCGCGCGTGACCAGCCGCTCCAGCAGGTAGGTGGCTTCGGGCCGGCCGGCGCCGCGGTAGGCGTCAACCGGCGCGGTGTTGGTGAACCAGGCATCGACCTCGACATAAATCTGCGGCGTGGTGTATTGGCCGGCCAGCAAGGTGGCGTACAAAATGGTGGGCACGGCCGGCGCAAAGGTCGAGAGGTAGGCGCCCATGTTGGCGTCGGTGTGAACGCGCAGCGCAAGAAACTTGCCGTCTTTGTCGAGCGCCATTTCGGCGTGGCTGGAATGGTCGCGGCCATGGGCGTCGCTGACGAATGATTCGCCGCGCTCGGCCGTCCACTTGATGTTGCGGTTGAGCTTTTTGGAGGCCCAGGTCAGGCACACATCTTCGGCATAGACATAGATTTTCGAGCCGAAGCCGCCGCCCACATCAGGCGCAATCACGCGCACCTTGTGCTCGGGCAGGCCCATCACAAAGGCGGTCAGCAGCAGGCGCTCGACGTGTGGGTTCTGGTTGGAGACATACAGCACATATTCGTCGGTGGCGCGGCTGTAGGAGCCAATCACGGCGCGCGGCTCCATGGCGTTGGGAATCAGGCGGTTGTTGATCAAGTCGAGTTTGGTGACATGCGCGGCCCCGGCAAACACCGCATCAACCTGCGCCTTGTCGCCCAGCGCCCATTTGTAGCAATGGTTGTCTGGCGCGACATCGTGCAGGGGCGCGGCCTTGGCGGCATCAGTGGCCTTGACGACGGCGCTCAGCACGTCGTAGTCCACCTCGACCAGTTCGGCCGCGTTCTTCGCCTGTTCCAGCGTCTCGGCCACCACCATGGCGACGTGGTCGCCCACATAACGCACCTTGCCCTGCGCCAGGATCGGGTGCGGCGGCTCCTTCATGGGCGTGCCGTCGGTGCTGGTAATGAGCCAGCCGCAAGGCAGGCCGTTAATCTTGTCGGCCGCCACGTCGGCGCCGACAAACACGCCGAGCACGCCCGGGGCCGCCTTGGCCGCCGCCGTGTCGATGCTCTTGATGCTGGCGTGCGCATGCGGCGAACGCACAAACACCGCGTGGCTCTGGTTGGCCAGCGTGATGTCATCGGTGTATTGCCCGCCGCCGGTGAGAAAACGGTAGTCTTCCTTGCGCCGGACGGAAACGCCAATATTGGGCAGGTTGACGAAATCGGATGCACCCATTTGTGTACTCCTGAAAGATTAGAAAATTTAGTGAGACAGCAACTCGTGATATGGCGGCGCTATGGATTGCCGCGCTTCGCTCGCAATGACGGAAATCTCAGGCCGCCATGGCCGCGGCGCCCTGCTGCACGGCCTTGACAATATTCTGGTAGCCGGTGCAGCGGCAGATGTTGCCTTCAAGCAATTCGCGGATTTCGCTTTCGCTGGCCTTGGGGTGGTGCTGGCACAGATCAACCGCGTTCATCACCATGCCGGTGGTGCAAAAGCCGCATTGCAGGCCATGGCAATCCTTGAACGCGGCCTGCATCGGGTGCATGGTGCCATCAGCCTGGGCCAGGCCCTCGATGGTGGTGATTTCCGCGCCTTCGGCCTGCGCGGCCAGGATGTTGCACGACTTGACGGCGCGCCCGTTCATGATGACGGTGCAGGCGCCGCACTGGGCGGTGTCGCAGCCGACGTGGGTTCCGGTGAGCAGGAGCTGCTCGCGCAGCACCTGCACCAGCAGCGTGTTGGGAGGGGCTTCAACGCTTTGTGATTTGCCGTTGACTTTGAGCTGTACTTGCATGGGCTTGTCTCCTGTGGTCTTGGGGCTATGGGTAAAAGCATTCCATTGTTGGATCAGCAGCGGCAGGCAGGCCTAGGTTAAACCCTAGGAACCTTGCCGGGCCTTCCCGAAATTCTCAAAATGGAGCAATTCGGCAAAGCGCACGGCGCAGCCCGCTCTGGTACGCTACGCTACGTTCAATACCCCTACCCAACGTATTGCCAAGTATGCTGTCCGTTCTCCTGCGCTCTTCCGAGCAACGCCTGCGGCAGATTGCGCAAGCCCGCCTGGCCGTGCTGCAAGAAGGCACCAGCCTGCCCGGCGCGCTGGCCGATCCGTGGATAGAGCGCTCCTGGCGGCGCTGCCTGACCGGCGGAAAACGGCCGGAGCAGGAAGTCGCCTTCGACGTGATTGCGCCGCAGGCCCTGCGCCGCACCGAGGAAGCCAACCATGGGCTGGTGCAGGCGGCGCGCCCGATGCTGGAGCGGCTTGGCGCGGCGATTGCCAGCACCCGCTACTTTGCCATTTTGACCAACGCCGACGGCGTGGTGGTCGACGTGAACGGCCCGGTTGACCGGCATGACCGCCGCGCCGACCTGATCACGCGCATTGGCGTGGACTTGTCCGAGCCCAGCGTGGGCACCACCGCCATCGGAGCCGCCCTGACCGAACTGCAACCGGTCTGGCTGCACCGCGGCGAACATTTTTTTGATGCCACCTCCGCCTATAGCTGCGCCGGTGCGCCGCTGTTCGGCCCCGACGGGCGCTGCGTCGGCATGCTCGACCTGACCGGCGTCGATGCAGTGGAGCGGCCCGAACTCAAGCACCTGGTGGCGCAATCAGCGTGCAACATTGAAAACGCCCTCACGCAAAGCAGGCCGCACGCGCTGCTGGTGCGGCTGAACTGGTCGAGCGACAGCCTGGGAGAAGACGCGGACGGGCTGGTCTGCCTGGATGCGGACGGCTGGGTCACCGGCGCCAACCCGGCGGCGCGGCAGATGGTGGCGCAGCTCAATGCGGGCGGCGCGGCGCCGGTGCATTGCAGCGAGTTGTTTGCCATGCCTTATGAGATGCTGTTTGACGCCGCAAGGCGCGACCTGACGCAGCGCCAGGAAACCCTTGAAGCGCCGTTATGGTCCGGACTTCGGCTGCACGCGCTGCCGCAGCGGCCGGGTCACCCAGGCGCGCCAGGCCGGCGCGGCGGCGCAACCCTGCATCAGCCCCACGTCCCCCTGAAAGACATGGAGACGGCCCTGATCCGCAAAGCCGTGGATGAAGCCAGGGGCAATGTCATGAAAGCAGCCCGCACGCTGGGCGTGAGCCGCGCCACGGTGTACCGCCGGCTGGGCGGCAAACCCGGCAAATAGTCAGTGCTGGCGGCGGCCTGAACCGCATCTGGCAAGTCCGGCCGGACAAAGTTTGTAATAATGAGCCGTCATGCATAGCCTGCGCTCCGCCAAAAATCTTGCCCGCCTGGTGCTGGTGTGGTTTGCGCTATCGCTCGGCGTTGCGGTGGCCTCGCCGCTGATCAAGCCCCAGGCGATGGAACTGGTCTGCTCGGGTTCGGGCGCAATGAAGCTGCTGGTCAAGACGGATGACGGCAGCAAAGACGCAAGCAGCTTCACGCTCGATTGCCCGCTGTGCGCCACCAGCAGCGCGCCGCCGCCGCCGGACGCACCACTGACGGCCGAGCCAGCACAAGCGCTGGCCCATGTGTTGCAAGGCATTGCGGCAGCGCATATTGCCTCTCTCACCGCCGCGCCCTTGCCTGCGCGCGGGCCTCCCGCTTTCTCCTGAACTATTGAATTCATAGCGCCTGTCGCCCGTTTCATAAGGGCTGCAGGCAGATTTCATTGAAGTTTTCGGAGATTTCCCATGCGGAAAAATCTTGTCCCGTCGGTTCTCGATCTGTTCATTCCAGCCGCTTTGCTGGAAATAAATCGCTCGCGTGAATCGGGAATCGGCACTGAACTGTTCTTGAGATCGTCCCATTTTTTAACCAAGGAAAAACCATGAAACTCAAAGCACTTATGCTCATCGCCGCACTCGCCTGCGGCACTGTTTACGCCCAAACCGTCGAGATCAGGGACGCCTGGGCGCGCGCCACCGTCAAGGGCCAAACGGCCACCGGCGCCTTCATGAAAATTACCGCCAGGGACGACGCCAGGTTGATCGGCGCCTCGTCGCCCGCGGCGGGCGTGACGGAAGTCCATGAAATGAAAATGGAAGGCGACATCATGAAAATGCGCGCCGTCCAGGGCGGCCTGGACTTGCCGGCCGGCAAAACGGTGGAACTCAAACCCGGTGGCTACCACATGATGATGATGGACCTGAAAGCGCCGCTGGCCAAGGACGGCACGGTGCCGCTGACGCTGGTGTTCAAGGATGCCAAGGGCGTGGAGAGCAAGATGGAACTCAAGGTGCCTGTAGCTGCCGGCGCCCCTGCTGGCATGGCGCAAGACAGACCCGCTGCCATGGACCACCATTCCATGCCCCACATGCCGGCTGGCAAGCAGTAAGTTTCGCCAGGTTTTTTAATGTTGCCAGCGCGCCCGCGAACCACCAGGGCTGCGTCGCACCGCCCCTGGGTGCCGTGGCTGGCCTTGTGGCTGGCGCTGTTCGGGGCACTGGCCCCCACGGTGTCGCACGCGGTCAACTGGACACGCGGCAACCAGGCTCCGCCGATCGAGATTTGTACCGGCAGCAGGCCGCGCTGGATGGCGTTGTCCACGGCCCCTGATTCCATCCCCGGCGATCCGGCGGCCGCAGCGGTGCTGGATCACTGCCCGTTTTGCATGCTGACGGCTGACCGCGTGGCGCCGCCACCGCAGTTGCATGCGCTGTTTTTTGCAGCGTCCGGCCATGCTGGCGTGCCTGTCTCACCTTCAATGGTTTTCTTGCCCGCCCAAGTGCTTGCGGCGGCGTATCCCCGCGGCCCCCCCGCGCTCTGAGTTTCCTTTTCGTCGCCTGGACTGCGCATCCGCAACGCAGGTGTGACTGGTGTGTGCGGGGAGCGCAGCCTTTCGCCGCAGACACCGCGCCTTGCGCCGGCCCGCCGGCACGACATTGAGCCACCCCCCATCGGTTGCCAGCAGCCCTTTCATTCATTCACGCGCTTAACTCTCTCAGAAAGCCACCATGTCTTCCCGTAAACCAAACAAATTCACCCATGCCATGGCGCTGGCTTTGCCCGCGCTGTGCCTGCTGTGCGGCCAGGCCCGTGCGGCTGACGAGGCCACCGGCACGCTGGCGCCGGTCACCGTCACAGGCACCCAAACCAACATCAGCCAGCCGCCAGGCGCCACACCCGTTGAGCCGCCGACGCTCGACACCCTGCGTTCGGCCACCAGCGATACCGCCAGCCTCCTCAGGGATGTGCCCGGTGTCAGCCTCTACGGCGCAGGCGGCGTTTCCAGCCTGCCAGCGATCCATGGCCTGGCCGACGACCGCCTGCGCATCAAGGTCGATGGCATGGACCTGATTGCCTCCTGCCCCAACCACATGAACCCGGCGCTGTCCTATATCGACCCGACCAGCGTTGGCGTGCTCAAAGTCTATGTCGGCATCACGCCGGTGAGCGCTGGCGGTGATTCCATCGGCGGCACCATCATCGCCGAGTCGCGCGCGCCCGAATTCGCCGCACCCGGGGAGCCCGCCATCACCAAGGGGGAGGTGGGAGCCTTTTACCGCAGCAATAACAAGGCGCGCGGCGCCAATGTCTCGGCCACCCATGCCACGGACAAGTTCAATATCAGTTACAGCGGCGCCACCAGCCGGGCCGACAACTACACCGCAGGCGGGGAATTCAAAACCCGTGACTTCACCGGTCGCCTCGGGCACACCCTGCCGCGTGATGAAGTCGGCTCCACGGCGTATGAAACGCGCAACCAGACGCTGGGGCTGGCGTTCAAGAACGATAACCACCTGTTCGAAGCCAAGTTGGGGCATCAGGACCTGCCCTACCAGCTCTACCCGAATCAGCGCATGGACATGCTCAAGAACGACCAGAACAGCGTGAACCTGCGCTACGCCGGTCAGTTTGACTGGGGCTCGCTGGAGGCCCGCGCCTACCACGAAAATGTCGATCACTACATGGACTTCGGCGCCGACAAGCAGTTTGTGTACGGCCCCAATCCACCGTCCACCATAGTTGCACCTGGCATGCCGATGTACACCGAAGGCAAGACCACAGGTGTCAGCGTCAAGGCGGATGTTGGCCTCACGCAGCGTGATCTGCTCCGCGTCGGCGGCGAATACCAGCACTACCGCCTGAACGACTGGTGGCCGCCGTCCCCGTCATCCCTTGCCGGCATGTTTTCCGCTCCTGGCGTTCCTGCCACCTCTGGAGGAATGGCGCCGGATACGTTCTGGAACATCAATGACGGCAAGCGCGACCGAGCGGCACTGTTCGCCGAGTGGGAGGCCAAGCCCGATCCGCGGTGGCTGACGCTGATCGGGGCGCGCTACGAGCAGGTGAAAACGGATACCGGGCCGGTGCAGGGCTACAACAACATGATGGCTGGCTATAGCGTTCCAGCCGCTGCCTTCAACGTCCGCAACCGCGAGCGTACCGACAACAACTGGGATCTGACCGCGCTGGCCCGCTATACGGCTGATGCGGCCCATTCAATCGAGTTTGGCTATGCGCGGAAAACCCGCTCGCCAAATCTTTATGAGCGTTACTCCTGGTCGCGAAACGGGATGGCGTTGATCATGAACAATTTTGTCGGCGACGGCAACGGCTATCTCGGCAATCCCAGCCTGAAGCCCGAGGTCGCGCACACGCTCTCCGCTACCTTCGACTGGCACGCGCCCAACCGCGCCTGGGAGTTCAAGGCAACTCCGTACCACACCCTGGTCACGGATTACATTGATGCGATGCGTTGTGCCGGCAGCGGCATGATGATGAATGCGCTCTGCGGCGGCGTGGCGAACAACACCGCCGTCGGCAAGTTCGTGCATCTCCAGTACGCCAACCAGTCGGCACGGCTTTACGGTATTGACCTCTCGGGCCACATGCCGCTGGCCAAGACCGGCTGGGGCGAGTTCGGGTTCAAGGGGCTGCTCAATTACACCAAGGGCAAAAACCGGGATACCGGCGATACGCTGTACAACGTCATGCCGCTCAACGCCAAGCTCGCCTTGACGCAAAAGATGGGTGGCTGGGACAACGGGATCGAACTGGTGATGGTGAAGGCCAAGGACGACATCTCTGACGTGCGCAACGAGATCAAGACACCGGGCTACAGCCTGGTCAACCTGCGCGGCAGTTATTCCTGGAAGACCGTGCGCCTGGACTTTGGCGTCGAGAACCTGTTTGACAAGTTCTACTACCTGCCCACTGGCGGCGCTTATGCCGGACAGGGCGCAACCATGGGCATCAACGGGATTCCCTGGGGCATTGCCGTTCCCGGCATGGGCCGCTCGATCTACGTCGGCGTGAACATGAAGTTCTGATTTGCACTGCCACGCCTCTGCATTTAGACTGGCCGCGCGTGAAGGGTTGCCGCCGCTTGACCTGAAGCAGAGGTGGCGAGTGCAGTCGGGCGCGAAGGCCGATGGCAAACCAGCCATGGGTCACGACATGTCCAGGGTTCCGGTGCGCTGGGCGCAATGACGGGCGGTGGGGCACGGCGAGATTGCAGGCACCGGGCCCAGCCCATCCTATGAACGGGCCGAACGCGTTTCCCGGGGTGACTTACTTCGTAGCGTTGGGGAAAAAGAGCTGCTCGCCGTTGATCTTGTAGCCGGCAATCACGGCCTGCCCGGCGGGCCCGGTCACCCAATCGACAAACTTTTGCGCCTCGGCCGCTTTGGTTTGCGGGTGTTTAGCCGGGTTGACCACCATCACGCCGTACTGGTTGAACAGTCGCTTGTCACCCTCCACCAGCACGGTCAGGTCAGCGCGATTTTTGAAGTTCAGCCAGGTACCGCGGTCTGACAGCACGTAGGCACCGGTGCTGGAGGCCATGTTCAGCGCTGGCCCCATGCCGCAGCCGCAGGCCTTGTAGCCGGAAAATGCCGGTGCCGCAACGCCTGCCATTTTCCAGTAACGCATCTCGGCAGCATAGGTGCCGCTCTTGTCGCCACGCGAGACAAAATTGCCGTTGCCGTCATTGAGCTTTTTCAGCGCTGCAACGATGTCCTGGCCCTTGACTTTCGCCGGGTCCGCAGCCGGGCCGATCAGCACGAAATCGTTGTACATCACGGGGAAGCGTTTGATGGCAAAGCCCTCGGCAACCACTTTTTCTTCCGCCACCTGGTCGTGCACAAACAGCACATCGGCGTCGCCGCGGCGGCCCATGTCGATGGCCTGGCCAGTGCCTACGGCCACCACCTTCGCATCAATCCCGGTGGCTTTCTTGAATTCTGGAATCAGGTAGGAAAACAGCCCGGACTGCTCGGTGGAGGTAGTGGACGCCATCACGATGCTGGGCGTCTGCGCTATTGAAACAGTAGCTGACAGTGCAAGTGATACAAGGGCCAGAGCCCTAAAAGGCTTAAACATTCGATTCAAATCATTCATACCAGTTCTCCTTTTAAAAACGTTTCAGCGGCTGCGGGCAAAGGGCCATTGAAAAAAGCGTCGGTGGGCAAATCGGCCACCAGGTGGCCATGCTCCAGATAAATCACGCGGCTGGCCAGGCGCTTGACCTGGCCGAGGTTATGGCTGCTGAAAATCAGCGTCATGCCGGCCTCGGCAAATTCAGCCATCAGGTGCTCCACCTCGCGCTTTGCCGCCGGGTCCAGACTGGAGGTGGGCTCGTCGAGCAGCAACACCTGCGCTTTTAGCGCCCAGGCGCGCGCCATGGCCACGCGCTGCTGCTGCCCGCCAGACAGCGCCTTGGCATTACGCCCGGCAATATCGGCCATCCCGACGCGCTCAAGCGCCTGCAGCGCCTGCGCCTTGGCCTGCCGCCACGACTCGCCTTTGAACCACAGGCCCAGCGCCACGTTGTTCAGCACGCTGGCGCGCAGCATGTAGGGGCGCTGAAACAGCATGGCCTGGCGCGCCTGCGCGTGGTGCTGAAAACTGCCCGCCGCGGGCCGGATCAAGCCGTGCAGGGTTCGCAGCAAGGTGCTCTTGCCACTGCCGTTGCCGCCCACCAGCGCCAGCCTTTCGCCGGCGTTGACGCGCAGCGTGCAGTTGGTGAGCGCCTGAAGCTGGCCAAACTGCACGCTGATGGAATGCAGATCAAAAATGGATGTCATGGCCGCGCTCCCTGGGCGGCGGCGCCCGCTGCCAGTGCCGATGCATGGGCGGATGCCACCTCCGCCAGCGGGTCATCGATTTGCTCGCGCCAGCGCCGGGCAAGCGCGATCAGGCTATTGAGCAGCAGCACCACGCCAAGCAACACCATGCCCAAGGCCATGGCCAGCGGCAAGTCGCCCTTGCTGGTTTCCAGCGCAATCGAGGTCGTCATCACGCGCGTGAAGCCGTCGATATTGCCACCCACCACCATCACGGCCCCGACCTCTGAAATGGCCCGGCCAAAGGCGGCGATCAGCACCGTGAGCAAGGCATAGCGCTCGTCCCACAACAGGATCAGGCTGCGCATGAAGCGGCTCGCGCCGAGCGACTCAAACTGTTCGCCGTGGCTGCGGTCGGCGTCTTCAATGGTCTGGCGCACCAGCGCCGAGACGACCGGCAGCACCAGTAGCGCCTGCGCCAGCACCATGGCCTTGAAGGAAAACAGCCAGCCCAGAAAACCCAGCGGCCCGCTGCGCGAGAGCAGCAGATACACCACCAGCCCGACCACCACCGAGGGCAAGGCCAATGCGGTGTTGAGCAGGGCCAGCACCACGGCGCGGCCCCGAAAACGCGCCACACCGAGCCAGCCCCCCAGCAGCAGGCCGGCGCTGCAGGCGATCAGGCAGGCGCAAGCGCTCACGGCCAGTGATCGAACGACAATGGTGCCGAGCATCGGGTCGAACGAAGTGATGAGCGAAAAAGCCGTGACGGCGCTGTCAGAAAAGGTGTTCATGCCAAGGGTGATGGGGGACTCTATCGTAGGCGCCAAGGCCTTGCATGGACATCGGCAATCACCCGTTATGAAATGCCTTGCATAAGAAACTGGCCGCGCCTGAGTGCATTCATAATCAGCGCACAGCTCACCCGCCATGCACAAAGTCGAACTCTCCTACCATCTGACCCCACAGCGCGGCAAGGACGCGCTGATCCGCAACCCCTTGATGGACTTGCTCCATGCGGTGAGCGAACAGGGCTCCATTGCAAAGGCCGCCAAAGCGCTGGAGCTGTCGTACCGGCATGTCTGGGGCGCACTGAAAGACTGGGAGCAGACGCTGGGGCGGCCGCTGATTGTCTGGGACAAAGGCCAGCGTGCGCGGCTCACCGAGTTTGGCGAAAAACTGCTGTGGGCCGAGCGCCAGGCGCAGGCCCGGCTGGCGCCGCAGATTGAAGCGCTGCGCGGCGACATCGAACGCGCTTTTGCAACCGCGTTTGATGACAACACCCATGTGCTCACGCTCTACGCCAGCCACGATGCGGCACTGTCGGCGCTGCGCGAGCAGACCCGCGCGCACGGCCTGCACCTGGACATCCGCTTCGTCGGCAGCGTCGATGCCATTGCCGCCCTGAACGCAGGCCGCTGCATGATGGCCGGCTTTCACACACTGGAGCGGCCCGGCAACAAGTCGCTTGCCGCGCAAACCTATCGGCACCTGCTCAAGCCCGGCCTGCACAAGCTGATTGGTTTTGCCCATCGTACACAAGGCCTGATCGTTGCCAAAAACAACCCGCTCGGCATTACCCGCCTGGCTGACTTGAAGCGGCCCGGTGTTCGCTACGTCAATCGCGCCGAAGGGGCCGGCACCCGGGTGCTGCTGGACGGGTTGCTGGCCGAGGCCGGGCTGCGCCCTTCGGACCTGCAAGGCTACGAGCGCCAGGAGCCCTCGCACACGGCGGTCGCCCAGGCGATTGCCAGCGACGCGGCGGATGCGGGGCTGGGTATTGAAGCGGCGGCGCGCGAAAAAGGGCTGGACTTTGTGCCGCTGGTGCAGGAGCGCTACCACCTGGTGTGCCTGAAGTCCGAACTGCCCACGCCGCATGTGCAGGCTTTGCTGGCAGAGCTGAAAAGCCGCGCGTGGCAAACCACGCTGGACCAGCTGCCGGGTTACAGCGGCGAGCTGGCCCAAAGCGGCCAGGTGCTGTCTTTGCGCGCCGCTTTGCCGTGGTGGAATTACCGCCAGGAAAAGATCAGCAAAAGCAGGGTTTAGCCCACATGGAATGGGCGTTAGTAGCTATTGTTTTTATAGCGCACAGGATCTGAACCCGCAGAAGATGTCGTCGCGCTCGGGCCGGTAGAAATTGCGGTACTTGGGGCTTTTCAGTCGCGTGCGGGTGGCAAACGATGCGCCGCGCAGCACCTTGTGCGTGCCAAACCAGGGCTGCGAATAGGTTTGGTAAGGGTCGGGCGCAAAGCCCGGATAGGGCCGAAAGGTGGTGCCCATCCACTCCCAGACATCGCCCCAGCGAAAACCCCGGTGCGCCGCCGTGTGCGCGGCGACTTCCCACTCCACTTCGGCCGGCAGACGCCGCCCGGCCCAGCGGCACCAGGCATCGGCCTCCCACCAGCTCATGTGCTGGGCGGGCTGGTTGCCAAGCATGCGCATGGCCTGGCCAAAGCGGGTTTGCATGACGGCGCCGCTGGCCACGCCAATCTGCTCCACATAGCGCGGGCCCCTGCGGCCCTCGGCCGCGGCCAGGCGCTGCAGCCACTGCCAGCCGTCGGGAAGCCAGAGTTCGGGCCGGTCATAACCGCCATCGCTGACAAACTCAACGTACTGCGCCCAGGTCACGCTCTGGGCGTCGATCTCAAACTCGGGAACACTGATGGGATGCTGCGCTTTTTCGTTGTCAAAGGCAAAGCCCGCACCGGCTCCCGCCGCGCTGCCCAGCTGCCACAGCGTGGCCGGAATCAGCATTGGTTCGCGCACCGCCATGGGTGCCGGGGTTAACGCCGCCTTCAAGGGCTGATCCAGCGGCAAACCCAGGGTCTGGGCCATGTAGGCAAAGGCTTCGCCATGCATGTCTTCGTGGAACAGGCAGAGGCGGTAAAAGTAAAGGGCGTCGTCGCTGTCTTCAGCTTTTTCCAGCAGTTCCAGCGTGCTTTCCAGCGTGCTGAGCAAATAGGCCCGGCAATTTTCCACGCCGGGCAAGTCAAGCGCCCAGCGCGTGTCATGCGGCACCTGGTCTGAGTCCCACCAGCGGTCTGCATGGGGCTCCACCGATGCCAGCCGGGTGTGCTGGGGTTCGCAGCGCGGCCCCAGCGCGCGCTGCAGGTTGCGGCCAATCCAGCGTTCCTGAAACCAGGCCACATGGCCCAGCTCCCAGAGTGGCGGGTTGACGATGTCCTGCTGCGGCACGACAAAATTCACGCCTTCCAGCGCATTCTGGTACTGGCCGAAAAGATGCAGCGTATGGTTGCGCGCATCCATCAGCGCCAGCGAAAGCAGGTCGCGGCCGGCCTTGCGCATGCGCGGCGAGTCAATCTGGTCCGGGCTGGCTGCGGGTGGCGCGCCTGGCGTTGCATTGGGTGGGGAATCTGAAGTCAAGACAGGACTCCTGGTCTGGTCGCAATTTCCATCGAATCATTGTGACATTGTGCTGATGACCTATCACTGAGACAGGCGGAAATTGCAAAAATACCAAGTTCCGGCTCCGTCATCGCGAGGCCAGGGGGCCGTGGCGATCCATCGGGGATAAGGCGGGGGCATGGATTGCCGCGCTGGCCGTCATTGCGAGGAGCGAAGCGACGCGGCAATCGCAATGACGAACCGCACGGACATTGGTAATTTCTCGCGCCCCAAGAGCTTTGCCATAAACTTGGCGGGAGTCAGACGTGAAAGAAACATCCATAAAAGCTTCCTGATGACAAGTCCTGACATCCCCAAAAAACCCGCCACGCCGCGATTGACCAGTTTGTCGCACGGCGGCGGCTGTGGCTGCAAGATCGCGCCGGGCGTGTTGAGCGAGATTCTCAAGAGCTCCGGCAACCTGCCCGGTTTTCCGCTGCCGCCGCAACTGCTGGTCGGAATTGAAACCGCTGACGATGCCGCGGTCTATCAGCTCAACGACGAGCAGGCGCTGATTGCCACGACCGATTTTTTCATGCCCATCGTCGATGACCCGTATGATTTTGGCCGCATCGCCGCGACCAACGCCATCAGCGACGTCTATGCCATGGGCGGCACACCCATCATGGCGCTGGGACTGGTGGGAATGCCCATCAACGTGCTGCCGCTGGAGACGATAGGCGCCATTTTGCGCGGCGGCCGCGATGTCTGCCGCGATGCCGGGATTCCGGTTGCAGGCGGCCACACCATCGATTCCGTGGAACCGATTTACGGGCTGGTCGTGCTGGGCCTGGTACACCCCTCGCGCGTCAAGAAAAACTCGGGCGCCCAGGCGGGTGATGTGCTGGTGCTGGGCAAACCCCTGGGCATCGGCATATTGTCGGCGGCGCTGAAAAAGGACAAGCTGAGCGCCGAAGGTTATGCCCGCATGATCGCCCTGACGACGCAGCTCAACAAGCCCGGGATTGCGCTGGCCGCGCTTGAGGGCGTGCATGCGCTGACCGACATCACCGGCTTTGGCCTGGCGGGCCACGGACTGGAACTGGCGCGTGGCGCCGGTGTGCAAATCCGGCTCGACTGGACCCGCACGCCGCTGATCGCCGGCGCACGCGCGCTTGCAAGCCAAGGCTGCATCACCGGCGCATCGGGCCGCAATTGGGCCAGCTACGGCGACGAGATCAGCCTGCCCGCCGGCTTTGGCGAAGTGGACCGGGCCCTGCTCAGCGACCCGCAAACCTCGGGCGGCTTGCTGGTGTCTTGCAGCGCAGGCAGCGCTGCTGACGTGCTGGCGATTTTCCGCGCGCAAGGCTTTGCTGAGGCCGCGGTGATCGGCGAAGTCAGCCAGGGCAGCGGCGTCAGCGTGTATTGAGCGCCGCGCCGCCCGTTCCCCGGGCAGAAAAGACAGCTTTCCGATCCTTGAAAAATCACGCCACAGCCCCATTCTTGTTGTTATCAACCAGTCCCTGAGGCACGATCAGGCTGGATGCAGCGCAACGCGCCGCGGCTGCAACTTGTTCAAGGCGCCCCCTTTTAAAAACCCGATGGAGGGAACTATGCAGACGATCCGTCGTCCCGCCGTGGCGGGCGCCTTTTATCCAGGCAACAGACAGGTATTGACCGACGATATTCAAGCGCTGCTGCAAGCAGCGGCTCGGGATATTGACCGGAACATTGAACAGGCGCCGCCCAAGGCGATTGTGGTCCCGCACGCGGGCTATATCTACTCGGGTCAGACCGCGGCAAGGGCTTATGCCCGGCTCGCTGTCGGACGCAAAACCATCAAGCGCGTGATTTTGCTGGGGCCGGTGCATCGCGTGCCGGTGCGCGGCCTGGCGCTGCCAGGTGTCGATGCTTTTGCCACTCCGCTGGGTGACATAGAGCTGGATCAGGCCGCCATTGCCTTGCTGGCCGGGCTCAAGCAGGTGGTGGTGAGCCCCGCAGTCCATGCCCAGGAACATTCGCTGGAAGTGCAGTTGCCTTTTCTGCAAGCGGTGCTGGATGATTTCAAGCTGGTGCCGCTGGCCGTCGGCGATGCCACCCCGGCTGAGGTGGCACAGGTGCTCGATGTGCTGTGGGGTGGGCCGGAAACGCTCATCGTCGTGAGCTCTGATCTTTCTCACTACCTGCCTTATGCCGATGCAAAGTCGGTGGATCGGCAAACCGCGCAAGACATTCTCGGCATGAAAGCGTCCCTGACGCACAACCAGGCCTGCGGCGGCACACCGGTCAATGGCTTGCTCTTTGCGGCCAGCAGGCGCCACCTGCGCCCCCATCTGCTGGATTTGTGCAATTCCGGCGACACCGCGGGTGACAAGAGCCGTGTGGTGGGCTATGCCTCATTCACGTTTACGGAGGAAACGAATCATGCCAGTCATGCCTGAAAATCCCGGCAAGGTATTGCTCCCGATCGCCCGCGCGACCCTCTCGAACGCGTTGGGAAGGCCCGTTGATGCCGTGGATGAAACTTCCGCGTGGCTGCATCGGCAAGGCGCGAGCTTTGTGACCCTGACCCGGCATCAGGAACTGCGCGGCTGCATTGGCACACTTGAAGCGCATCGTTCGCTGTTGCTGGATATCAAGGGCAACGCCCATGCGGCTGCGTTTCAGGATCGCCGTTTTTCACCGCTGACGCAGGCCGAACTGGACTCGACGGACATCGAGATTTCGCTGCTGTCGGCCATGCAGCCATTGCAGTTTTCCGGTCAACACGAGGCCTTGTCGCAATTGCAGCCAGGCGTCGATGGCGTGGTGTTCGAGTTTGGCCGTTACCGAAGCACCTTTTTGCCGCAGGTGTGGGAGCAATTGCCTGATGTGGCCACGTTCATGGCGCACCTGAAACACAAGGCGGGTCTGCCTCCGGACTTTTGGGCCAAGGAAATCAAACTCTCCCGCTACACGGTGAGCAAATGGAAAGAAGCGGATAGTGCGAGGTTGAAACCATGATTGAAAATTCTTCTTACAAAGCCCGCTACTGGCACCTGCTGGATGACGGGCGCATGCAGTGCGACCTGTGTCCGCGCGACTGCAAGCTGCACGACGGCCAGCGCGGCGCCTGCTTTGTGCGCATGCGCGAGGGCGACCAGATGATCCTCACCACCTACGGGCGCTCATCCGGTTTTTGTATCGACCCGATCGAGAAAAAGCCGCTCAACCACTTTTACCCGGGCAGCAGCGTGCTGTCTTTTGGCACGGCGGGCTGCAATCTGGCGTGCAAGTTCTGCCAGAACTGGGACATCAGCAAGTCCAAAGACATGGATAAGTTGATGGATCAGGCTTCGCCGGCGGCCATTGCCGCCGCCGCCGAAGAGTATGGCTGCAAGAGCGTGGCCTTTACCTACAACGACCCGGTCATCTTCGCTGAATATGCAATGGATGTGGCGGATGCCTGCCATGCCCGCGGCATCCAGACCGTGGCGGTTACCGCGGGCTATATGCATGACCAGGCCCGGCGTGATTTTTACGCAAAAATGGATGCCGCCAACGTTGACCTGAAGGCGTTTACCGAGGCGTTTTACTTCAAGCTGACCGGCTCGCAGTTGCAGCCGGTGCTCGACACCCTGCGCTATCTCAAGCATGAAACGAATGTCTGGTTTGAAATTACCACCTTGCTGATTCCGGGCCAAAACGACTCGGACGAAGAACTCACGGCCATGTGCCAATGGATCAGAAAAGAGCTCGGCGTGGATGTGCCGCTGCACTTTTCGGCATTCCACCCGGATTACAAGATGCCGGACATTCCGGCCACGCCGGTGAGCACTTTGAGACGCGCCCGAAATATCGCCCTGCGCGAAGGCTTGCAGTACGTCTATACCGGCAATGTCCACAATCAGGAGGGCGATACGACCTTTTGCCCGAGCTGCCAGGCGCCGCTGATCGTGCGCGACTGGTACCAGATCAGGCAGTACCGGCTGACGCCTGACGGGCATTGCCCGGATTGTGGCGCCGCCATCGCCGGGCGCTTTGATGCGCAGCCGGGGGACTTTGGCAGAAAGCGCATCCCGATCGCTATCGGGGACTACACGTAACGTAAAGCGATGGCCACCCGCAAGTGGCCCGTTGCTGCACCCCGTCAGTGCAGAAACTCAAGAATGACCTGCCATTCGGGATAACACCGTCACCAAGCTGTCAGCTTGCCGTTACAGTTGTTTATAAAATCGCCACACGCAAAAGCCGCCATCCCGAATGACCCGCCTGTCTTCCGGATGGATTGTTACGCGCAAGTCCTTTCTCCTGGAGACAAAATTGCAAGCATTATTAAAATTCTCAAGAGCCGTGGACTGGTTGAACGCCCAGATTGGCAAATATGTCATCTGGCTCATCCTGGCCTCGACCGCCATCAGCGCCGTCAACGCGATCGTTCGCAAACTGTTAAACACCAGTTCGAACGCGTTTCTTGAAATTCAGTGGTATCTGTTCGCGGCCTCGTTCCTGCTTGCGGCGGCGTACACGCTGCTTAATGGTGAACACGTCAAGATTGACGTCGTCACCAGCCACCTTCCCAAGCGCACGCAAATCTGGATCGATGCATTTGGTTTTGCGTTTTTCCTCACCCCCATGTGCCTGACCATCCTCTGGTTCAGCATTCCGTTCTTCCTCAATGGCTACCGTTCGGGCGAGATGTCATCCAACGCGGGCGGCCTGATCCGCTGGCCGGTCTATGCCATGATGCCGCTGGGCTTTTTTCTGCTGCTGCTGCAGGGCTGGTCGGAGCTCATCAAGCGGCTGGCATTCCTGAAAGGCCTGATCGAAGACCCGACCCACAAGAAGGTTGAAAAAACCGCCGAAGAAGAGCTGGCAGAGGACCTCATTCGCCTCGCTGAATCCAAAAACAAAGCCGCCTGATCGGGGACCGACTCATGGAATTTTTTACACAAAATATGGCCCCGATCATGTTCGCGGGCCTGATCGTCTTTTTGCTGATGGGTTTTCCCGTGGCCTTCAGCCTGGGCGCCTGCGGACTGTTTTTCGGCTTCCTTGGCGTTGAGTTTGGCGTACTGCCCGAGGCGCTGCTGCAAGCCCTGCCGCTGCGGCTATTCGGCATCATGCAAAACGACACGCTGCTGGCCGTTCCATTCTTCACCCTGATGGGCCTGATCCTTGAACGCAGCGGCATGGCCGAAGACCTGCTGGAAACCATCGGGCAATTGTTTGGCCCAGTGCGTGGCGGCCTGGCGCTGGCGGCAATCCTCGTGGGCGCCTTGCTGGCGGCCACGACCGGCGTGGTGGCCGCCTCCGTGATCTCCATGGGCCTGATCTCGCTGCCCATCATGATGCGCTACGGCTATGACCGGCGCGTGGCGTCGGGTGTGATTGCGGCTTCAGGCACGCTGGCGCAAATCATCCCGCCATCTCTGGTGCTGATCATTCTGGCTGACCAACTGGGCCGCAGCGTGGGCGACATGTACAAAGGCGCCTTCATTCCCGGCTTCCTGCTGACCGGCGTTTATGCGGGCTACGTCATTCTGCTGGCGATCTTCCGACCGAACTGGGTGCCTGCCATGCCGCTTGAGGCGCGCGCCATCCGCGAAGACAACGGCAAGAGCGGCCTGGTATCACTGCTGATATTGGCCATCATTTGCACCAGCATCGCCATCTACTTCGGCGAGCACTACGCCGCCGTCGTCAGCTGGTACAAGGGCGTGCCCGTACTGAAGGTTGCCGCCGATGAAACCATCGTCGTGTCCATGGGCGTCGGCGTGGTTCTGGCCCTGGTGGTTGCGCTGGTCAACAAGGCGACCCACCTGGGGCTGCTCTCGCACATCGCACAGCGCGTGACCTTTGTGCTGATTCCACCGCTGCTGCTGATCTTCCTGGTGCTGGGCACCATTTTTCTGGGTATTGCCACCCCGACCGAGGGCGGCGCCATGGGTGCGTTAGGCGCTTTCATCCTGGCCACGGCGCGCGGGCGGCTGAGCTTCAAGCTGCTCAAGCAGGCGCTGACCAGCACCACCAAGCTGGCGAGCTTTGTGCTGTTCATCCTGATCGGCTCGACCATTTTCAGCCTGGTGTTCCAGGGCGTTGATGGCCAGAAATGGGTGGAGCACCTGCTCACCGGCCTGCCCGGTGGCCAGGCCGGCTTCCTGATCGTCGTCAACCTGCTGATCTTCTTTCTGGCGTTCTTCCTGGACTTCTTTGAGCTGTCGTTCATCGTGGTGCCACTGCTGGCGCCGGTGGCCGACAAACTGGGGATTGACCTGATCTGGTTCGGCGTGCTGCTGGCCGTGAACATGCAGACCTCGTTCATGCACCCGCCTTTCGGATTCGCGCTTTTTTACCTGCGCAGCGTGGCTCCAAACAAGGAATACACCGACCGCATCACCGGCAAAATCATTCAACCGGTCACCACCATGCAAATCTACTGGGGTGCGGTGCCCTTCGTCATCATCCAGGTGCTCATGGTGGGCGCGATCATCTTTTTCCCGGGCATTGTGTCCAGCGGCTTGGACAAGGCCGTGAAGATTGACCTCGACAAGGTCACGCGCCAGATGAATGCTGACTTCAATGCAGCCAACAAGGCAGCCGCGACACTGGAGGAAGCCGGAACCCCTGCGCCTGCGCCTGAGGGTGAAGCCAATGTGGACCCCATGAAAGCCCTGCAGGAGTCGCTGGGAAAAACCCCGCAAAAATAGCAAACACCCCGCGAGGCGCGGGGCTTTCCGGCAAGAAAAACCCCCAACCGTCGCCGGTTGGGGGTTTTGTTTTTCTTGGCCGGTGGCTGACCTGCGGAAAGCGATCTGGGCTAACTCAGCAGCTTGATCAGCGCGCTCGGGTGGAATCCCCAGCCTATCAATCCGGAAAGCCCCATCAGCACCCCGAAGCCGGCCGGAACCAGGCTCAAGCCGTAGAGCCACCACAACTGCGTGAGGGAGGCGATGGCCAGAAGGGATATGGCAATGGCAATCAGCGCGTCTGACAGGTCAAACTGGTCGTCCCGGAAATTGAGCGCGTCGTAGTTGACCTGATCGGCCAGGGCTGCGAGCCTGAGTTCCTCTTTTTTGGCGGCCTGCTCCGTCGCCAGCTTCTCGTACTGGGCAATGGCCTCCTGATAATCGGCCTGCCGCTCCCCGGGTTTGTCGGCAGCCTGCAGGCGCAATTGCACCAGCGCGGCCTTGGCGACCTCCTCGCGCAGGTTTCTCGCCTGGTAGAACGCCCAATGATCGATCTTGTCGGCTTGCGCCTGCTGCATGGCCTGGACGATGTTGTCGTCCTTGACCTTGCAAATGCCCATGACCGTGGCCAGCAGGGCGACAGTGATGGCCACCGCCGGATTCAGGCGGGACGATTTTGCAGTTTTCGTGGTCTCGTCGGGCGAGGCTGCGATGTCCAGTGGGTTGATGTCCATGCGGCTCAATAGGTGGGGGGGGAAAAAGCGAAAGCGCGGAGAGCGGCTAGCCTAGCAGAACATCAGCGCCAGCCACGCCGGGTCTTCAACGACGTTAAGCAGCAAGTAGCCGCCGAGTCGATATGCCCAGGATTGTCCGCTCGTCACAACTTCGGCCCAGGTCATGCCGCCGCCACGATGCACGCGCGATTTTTCGTACCAATCAATCTCGCATCAGCTTTGAATTTTGTGCGCATTACGTGTAAGTCGTACGCCAATTTACGGCGGCTCAGCAAAACCCGCGCCAATGGTCTTTCATTGGCGCGGGTTGTCTTTTATGGTGCTGGGGTCTATTGAATGATGGCCTGCAACCCGCATGAATGCTAGATTTCACATTCACGGGCAGCGTTTTGTTCCCCCGTCTGTTCCCCCGCTTTCCAGTTGATACCCCATTTTATCAGCCTTGCTGATTCCGTCGGAAAATGCCTTGATGGCGGGAGGGTACCCCCCCCCTCCGAAACTTGCGCGTGCAAAAATAGAGGGGACAGATCGGTTTCCTGAATGAAAGCCGCAGAGTTTTGATCCCCCCTGCCCCTGCACACGCCGATCGGGCCGATGCGTCAGCCACTCACGGCGCAGGCCTTGGCGGGCGATACCCCCCCCTCCCCGATTTCCCGGCGTCACGCAGGTGGTTAACCATTCGGTTTCCGGGATGAAGGGCCTAGACTTTTGACCCCCCCTACCATGCGCGGCGCATGCGCCCGCGCTGAGACTCGGCCTTGCTCTTGGCGTCGTGGCAGGGTTGGCAAAGGCCTTGCACGTTGCTATCGTCATCCGCGCCGCCCTCTTCCAGCGAAACAATGTGGTCGCGCTGGGTGGCCAGCGTGACGCGCCCTTGCGCCCGGCATTCAACGCACAAAGGCTGACTGGTGAACAACGCTGCACGCATGGCTTGCAGCTTCCTGCCGGTCACGCGCTTGGTTGCGTTGGCTGGCTTTGCCCAGGCCTTTTGCGGATGCTTGGGGCAGCGGCTTGTGCCATCGCGTACCAGCGCTCCACAGCCAGGGTGAGTGCATGGTCTTGGTGCTGCTTTTGGCATTGGGTTTTCTTTCATTCATGAGGCCAGCCGCACCAGCTCAAACACCCAGCCGCCGGGCAGTTTTTGCGTTGCTCGGCTGGGCTTGCGCTTCGGGGTATCGACATTCGTACCGGGGACACCGGGGACACCGGGGACACCGCATAAACAGGGGCTCTGCGCGTACCCGGTGTGTCCCCGGTAGTTTGAAAACCGGGGACAAATCTGTCCGGGTTAGTCCGTTGCCGTTCAGTCTTGCCTTGGTCTGGTGCCTGGTGCCATGTCTGGCGGGAATTTGCAGCGCGGCAATAGCTCCCGCCCCCCACCGCCTACCGGCGGCCCGGCATCGGCTCACGCTGGCCACACGGGGGCACGCATTGGGCTGGCATGGCGGGGCATCATGGGTAGGCGCTCACAGTTCAAGATTAAATATCTCGGGGGTGACCCGGTAGCAGCGGGACTGTCCTATGCCAGGCAGCCGTTCTTTGACGCTGTAGCGGTCTTTTTCCTTCACGCTCAGGCAATCATGATCCACCAGCACACGGCACACGGCGCGGTAGTCAAAGCCTTGGCACACTTCGCCCTGGAACGTTTCAGCCAGGATGAAATATTCATACGACACGTCTTCACCCAGCGAAGCGGGCATCCGGTCGCCAAACTCTGAGCCGAACTGGCTATTCGTCTTGACCGGCTCGCCTTGTGCGTTCAACATGCGCCGCACACCGGCACGCTGCAGGGTCTTGGGCGCGTGGTCATCACTGCCACGGTGCCACAAAGAAAACTTGCCCTCGCCATTCGCTTCAAGATAGCGCCGCACCTGTCGCAACATGGCCAGGACTTCACCGTTGCCATTGCCACCACGGGCCGCAAGCCAGGCGGAGAAGCACGACCGGGCAGCCTGCTCACTCTCGCCAGCACGCCAGCCGGTCAGGCCCGCCACCGTGGCCAGCTCGCCAGCCGCGCCCACCAGCGCAAAGCGTGCGCCCACACGTTCAACCTGCCCGCTGGAATCCTTCGGGATCAACTGCGCAGCCAGGGCATCGGCAGCCGTGCGGATGCTGGCCTTGAGGCTGTCGGCATGGGCGGTCAGCCATTCCAGCCAGGCGCGGCCCGTGGCTCCGTACACCGCTTGCGCCTGGTGCGTGATGTGATTCGCAAAGGCCGCGCCGCCCGCGTGCCCGTGCAGTTCCTCGAAGGCCCCCAGCCCCATGCCCGCATCGGCGGGAATATCTGCCATGCGCACTTCCTGCCCGGTGCGGGTGCGCTTCATGCCCTCTGCCATGTGGTCAGCCAGCCCCAGCTCGCCAGCGCTCAGGAACAACAAGCGCCAGGCTTGCCGCGTGCGGGGTGTGCCGGTGCGGGTAGCGCGGGCCTTGCCTTGTTCATTGGCCAGCATGTAGGCGCATTCGCCCGCCGTCTTGGGGTCAATCTGTGACAGTTCGTCAAGGATCAGCAGGCAGTCGCTGTGCTGGGCCGCAATGGCCTCAAGCGCGTTATCGGTTGCCCGCCACCGTTGCAGGTAGCTTGGGTGGTCTGCGCCGCCGTACACGCTGGCAGCCACCTTCAGGGCGGTGGTCTTGCCGCTCGAACTGTCACCACGGTAGTGAAATCCGCCGGACTCCATGCTTGCCGGTCGCAATAGCGGCCCGGCAAAAGCACAGGCCACCGCAAACACCAGCCGCGAATTGCCAGCGCATAACTCCCCCACACGGTCGCGCCATTGTTCGGGCGTGCCCTTGCTTCGGAAAGTGTTTTCCACCGCGTTATCACTCTGGAAAACGATGCGCTCTGCACTGTCGCCAATGGTTTCCTTGGGCAATACGAATGAACGGCCCTTGTGCCAGCCGATGCGGTCGGTACAGCTTGCGAATTCCTCGGGGGCGCGGGTTTGAATGTACTGCGTCAGCAGGTTGCGGGCGCGGGGCGTGGTGGCAATGCGCAGGCCCATGTTCAGCAACGCGGCTCGATACTCGCCACCGTCTGCCGACAACATGCGGGCGGGCATGGCCCATTGCTTGACGTTGCCCAGGGGATCAGCAAACGCCACGTAATAGCCCCAGCCGCCGCCGTCTTGATCGCGGGTCAATGCCTGCACGTCCAAGCGGCTGCAAATCCATTCGGGTGATTTTTGTTTGCCGTCCTGGTCAATGCCCTGGTGCCATACGCCATCATCATTCACCGCGAACACATCAAAGGCGCGGCCCATGTCGCCAGGGTCACTATCGCCCCCGCTGGGCTTGCGCCGCGTGCTTTGGCTGTGCTGGCCTGCCTTGTCGGCTTGCGCAGCGTGTGCGGCCGTTTGCTCTGCCTGGTGCGCATCAATTGCGGCCTCCACGATGCAGCGCACGGCCTCAAGCCCCGCCGCTTGGTGCAGGTCGTTGAAGTCGCTGCCACCCTCGGGCAGGGGCACGGGGAACACTGCCAGCCCCCGCACGGATCGCGCCGCCGCCGTGGCTTTGTCGCGGCCGGGGTTGCTGCCGGCGCGTGCAAACGTCTGCATGTCATCATCGCCACACAGCACCAGCAAGGCAGCCGGGTACAGCGTGCGCAGCGCCTTGGCAACGTGTGCCAGGTTGCCCGCATCAAAAGCCACAGCCACGGGCCGCCCGGTGGCCTCATGCAGGCTTGCCGCCGTGGCGTAACCCTCTGCCACCAGTAGCACCGCAGGCGCGGCCTTGGTGGCCTCTGTGCTGCCCAGATCGCCCACCATGTGCCACAGCCCCGATTTACGGCCGTTTTTCAAAAACAGTTTGTCGGTGCCGCCGTCCGTGGGCTTCGCGGGTGCGATGCGCTGCACATTCCACAGCGTGCCCGCCGCATCGCGCAGCGGCACCAGCAGCCAGCTATCAGCAGCAAAGCGCACGCCGTAGGATTGCACGCCCTTGCGTGCCAGGTAGGAGCTTGCGCCGGTCTCGCTGCCCTGTGCCCACAGCGCCGCCGCTTCATCGGCTGCATGGGCATGGGCGGCCTCGATACGGGCCTTTTCTTGCCGCCGGTTTTCGCTCAGCTCACGCTCACGCCGTGCCAGCGCCTCGGGGTCAGGCTTTGCCGGTGCCTGGTGCGCCTTGGGCAGCTCGAAGCCGTGTTCTTTGGCCAGGTGCAACAGCGTGCCAATGCCTACGCCGCCGCCTGCCTTGATGCTGTGCCAGGTTGACTTTGCGGCCTTGGTGTTGAAGCTGTCAGACGATGCGCTCCACTCGGTGAAAAGCTCGCGGCCCGTATCGTCTGGAAACTCGCTTTTAATGGCCATGCCGACGCGTGCCCATTCATCGCGGGGCAGGTTTGCCGGGATGAATCGCAGGGCAGCGCGGATCAGCTCGGGGGTGATGGTGGTTTTCATGGCCTCGCTGCTAATTCCTGAATCAGCGCCGTTGCCAAAGCATGACCGGACACCATCGACTTTTGACATAGCACGCGAAGGGCTTTCGTGATTTCACAGGCTCTTGCCAAATCGGGCGCAAGCTGCTTTTCGGCCCTACGCTTGATGCTTTCCAGCAAGGTTTGAAGGGTCTCAAGTTGTTCATCCATTGCCAGCTCAGCGCCCACAAAGCCAACGGCAGGAAGCGCCAGGTGTGGTGGTGTGTTCTTCATCATGGTGAAACATCCAGATTCTTTTGAACGGCGTCGGCAAGGGACGCACGCACGGCCTCAAGCGCTTCGCCCCGTTTCGCGTCAAGCGCCGGACGCATGAAAGGGTGCGGAGCGGCGCCTGGGTGCGCCACCGATTGAAAAACAGCACCGCCAAAAGACAAAGCGCCGCCGTTCTTCGCGCTAATCCGGTGCGCAGCGGTGCCAAACTCAACCCAGCGTGCGTAATAGGCTTTGAAGCTGCCCGCTCTGACATAGCCGTACACCATGGAGCCCTTAACGGTGTTTGTGCCGATCTTGATCGAGCGCCTCAATTCGCCTTCCTTCGCACCATATTTGACCGACGCGACATGACTAGGCGGGCCAACAGGGCACCGCAATTTTGCCTCTGTGGCGATGACCTTGACACCGGCGCGTAGGGCCCGGCGCATGGCATTTTTCAGCAGCTTTTTGGGGAATTCTGAAAGGGCCTTTTCCAGCTCGGCAAAGCCCTTGATGTTTGAATATTGCATGGTGTCAGTCGCTCGTTCTCTTTAATGGTGATCGTGGTTTTCATTCCGTGCCGAACAAATCGGGCGTGGTGCAGGGCCGATAAAGCAGGGTGTAAGTGCGCACCCGTCGGGTGTGGCTGCCCGCTGCGCAGGGCACATTGCGCCAGCCTTTGGCAACGCCATAGTCCAGGCCGCGCATGTCGGAAAGCACCTTTGAAATACAGCCGGTGTCGCACACCGCGTCAATTTCTTTTTGCGTGCTGGCTGGGTGTTGTTCGAGGTGGTTAGCTACCCGGGCGGCTTGGTCGGGGCGGGTGTCGATCTGTGGGGCGTTACTCATGGCGCGGCCCTGGTGAACCCACCAAAACGCGGGCGCTCGGGAGGTGCATGACACACATGCGATGGCCTGCCCACACAATCGCGTATTGAACGCCTTCGTAGGTGAATCGCTTTGCCCGTGGTCGCCTGCATCGCACCCACAGCGCGTACCTGAACAAAAATTCAAGCGCGGGCCGGTTAGGCGAATCAGCCGGGGGGATTGCGCGGGGCTTGCTTGCCCTGTAGTGGTTCGATTCGCGAAGAGCACACACAGCCAGGGGCGGCGCCAGCATTCCAGACAACACGGTCAAACCTCCGTGCTGTCCTTGATGCGCTCTGTGATCCAGGCATCAATCGCAGACGCTGGCCAGCAGACGGCACGCCGGGACAATTTCAAAGGGCGGGGGAAGGCAGGCGGGGTGCGATTCAGCATCTCATAAATGCTGGATTTCTTGAGACCGACGCGGGCCTCGACTTCGGGTAGTCGAATCAACCGCTCGGGTTGATTTCCGTTTTTGTTTGCTTGGGTCACGTTGATTCCTTTTGGGTTGAACATGACCGATTTAAACTATTTCCGACGTTTTCCTATACCCGCAAACTTTCGAAAATTAGCGGGAGAACCGGCGCGATATCCAAACATCTTTTGGGCTGAGTAGTAGTACTCCTCGGTCAAAGTAATGCCCAGACCAAGCGGCCCGCCGATGCGCTCAAACATGTCCTTATCAATCGGCGTTTCGGGCTCCATCGCCAAAAGTTCATGGACCGCGTTAAACACAGCAAAGCGCCCCAGCCGTGCCTTGCGCCGGGCGTGAATGTTCGCTCCCTTTGGGTAGGGCCTGCCAAAGCTTTGAGGATCGTCCCACGATGCGGCCCGGCAACTCAAAACCGCGTCATAGCGCCTATTGAACGCGTACACCAGCCAGAGCGGCATGACCAGCCCGTGCGTGGCGCATATCCGCACTGCGGCCAACACCGCAAAGCCTGAACCGCCATCAATTTTCGCCCGCAGGGCGTTGCACCATCGCGTCGCGGAATATTGAAACAACGGCGTATCGGGGCCGGTTCCAGGGTCGCTTTCGGATAGTTTTTGCAGCTCGACCGTGGTCAGGTCAGGCCACTGCCAAGGGTCGGCAGGCAATTCTTTCATCGCAGCCCCTTCGCGGTGCGGCCTTCGAATAGGGTGCCAGCGCCAGGCCGGTGAAGGATTCCGGCTTTTTCCCCCTTGCGGATCAGGCGCGGGGTAGGCGTGGCGAAACGGGTTATGCGGCCTGGTGCAGTCACGTCGCGGGTTCGCCCATGCTGGCCTCAATTACCCCCGCCAATGCTGCATGTCTTCAGTGTGACCAAATAAGCACGGGTGTCTGCCAGATAGAGCTCGGCTTGAGCAACCGTGTGTTGGTACTGCTCGATTAATTCGCGCCTACGCTTGGCCTTCCACACGAGATCGTCGCGTGTATACCTGACAGCCTTGAGGTTGACCACTGTTTTAGGGAGGCGCCCGCAGGTTCGCTCTTGCCTAACAACCGCCGAGGAAGCTGTGGGTAGGGCGATGATTTGAGCGGTCTTTAGGTTGTGCGTCATGCTTCGACCCCTGGGATCCAGCCGTGCATCGCTTGCGTCAGCTCAAGGGCAAAGTCCAGCACATGCACAGCGGCCCAATGCGCATCCGGTCCGTCTTCCTTATTTCCCGCAGCAGCCAGCCCCTCAACGGCACTGTGCGCCGCCGCAAGCAATATTGTGAGTTGATCGAATGCGTCCGACATTGGCACGCCCGCACGCACAGAAAACAGCTTGTCACCGTTGCTCGTTGCATTGAAAAAATCATGCTGCACGGTGACAAGGCCAGCGGCCGGGTTGGTGGGTGGCTTCGTCCGTGCCAGTGTTGCGTGGTCGGTTGGGATAGACTTCAGATCAGCCATTTTCAAAGCTCCGTTTTGATGAATACGAAGGGACTTCCCACTTCTAGGTAACGGCATCGAGTGCCAAGATTGG
>CAYJMW010000045.1:0-29494 GCA_964371235.1 uncultured Polaromonas sp. | reverse complement strand
GATCAACTCCCGGGGCGGGGTGTCAATAACTGTAAACAATTTCGACATCTTGCGGGCAATGCCTTACATCGGCGCGCGCGCGCACGTGACTCGATCCGCCGGCGGCCACCATGCAGCTTGATGCTCCGCGCTTCCTTCAGTCAGCCCCGCCCCGGCACCTCAAACACCAGACAAGTGGTGGTCGCGTGGGCATACAGCTTGCCATCGGGCCCGACAATCCGCGCCTCGGCGGTGGCCAGTTGCCGGCCGCAATGGATGACGCTGCCGATGGCGCGCAGCGGGCCGGTTTTGTCCGTGGCCGCGCGCACGATGTTGACGCCGAGTTCGGCCGTGGTGTAGCCACGGCCGGCCGGCATCATGGTGTGCACGGCGCAGCCCAGTGCCGAGTCCAGCAGCGTGGCGTACCAGCCGCCATGCACGCTGCCCAGCGGGTTGTAGTGCTTGAGTTGCGGCGTGCCCTGGAACACGGCTCTGCCGGGGCCGACTTCCACCAGTGAAAAATCCAGCGTTTCGGCAATGGGAGGGTAGGGCAGCTCACCGGCCAGCATGGCCTGCATGATTTCCAGCCCGGTTTTTCCCGCTACCTGCGCGGGGTGGGCCAGACCGGGCTTGCCGCCGCCTGCCAGCATGCGCTCGCGCACGGCGGCGCTTTGTTCCATCCATAGAGTCAGTGTGTCTTGTGGGGTCATGGTGTTCATTTAAACTTGTACATGCAACAATTGCAGGTACAATAATACCATGAATAAAAAATCCGATTTGCTCATGCGGGCCGAGCTCAAGGCGCAGGGCTGCACCAACCTGAGGCTGCGCCAGTTGATGCGCCGGGTTGCCCAGCACTACGATCTTGAAATGGCCAAGGCCGGGCTCAAGACCACGCAGTATTCGCTGCTCAGCCATGTCTTGAAGCTTGGCCCCTTGCGCCCCGGTGAACTTGCCAAAAGGATGAAGTTCAGCGCCTCTACCCTGACGCGAAACCTCAAGCCGCTGATTGATGCCGGGTGGGTCGAGCTCAGCGCCGGTTCCGACGCGCGCAGCCGCAGCGTGGCCATCACGCCAGCGGGTCGGGCCAAGCGCGCGCAAGCGCTCGGGCACTGGAAAGTTGCGCAGGAAAGCCTGAACCAGCGGCTGGGGGTGGAGCGCGTGCTGGCCCTGCACGGCTTGATCAATGAATCCCTCGAACTGTTATCTTCCCTCGAAACCGACTCTGGAGCTGATGATGAATAACCCCCAGGTTTCCACCAGGCCGGGTGCGGCCATCTGGCTGGTGCTGCTGGCTGCCGGTGGCACGTTTGCGCTGACCATGGGTGTGCGCCAGACCATGGGCCTGTTTTTGTCGGCGCTCAATACCTCGACCGCGCTTGGCGTTGGCAGCATCAGCCTGGCCTTTGCGTTTGGCCAGCTCTGGTGGGGGCTGACCCAGCCTTTTGCCGGGGCCGTGGCCGACCGCATCGGCACCGGGCGCGTGCTCTTCCTGGGCGTATTGCTGGTCGCCATTGGCACCCTCATCACGCCGCTCATGACCACCACGGCCGGATTGATCTTTGCAATCGGCATGCTTGCCGCGGGCGGCGCCGGCATGGCCGGGCCTTCAGTGCTGATGGCTGCGAGCATGCGCCTGGTACCGCTGGAAAAGCGCGGCCTGGCCAGCGGCATTGTCAATGCGGGCGGCTCGTTTGGCCAGTTCGCCATGGCGCCGATCGCCGTTGGCCTGACCGCCGCCGTCGGCTGGGCCAGCGCGATGCAGTGGCTCGGCGCTCTGCTGCTGCTGGCCTTGCCCGCGGCCTTTGTGCTCAGGGGCAACTCGAACGCCCTGGCGGCCCAGGCCGCAGCCACTTCGGGCACAAAAGCACTGAGCGCGCGCCAGGCCATCAGCCAGGCGCTTGCCACGCCAAGTTACCGTTACCTCAGCCTGGGCTTTCTGGTCTGCGGCTTTCACGTCGCCTTTCTGGCAACACACCTGCCGGGCGTGATTGCTGCTTGCGGGCTGGCCCCCGAAGTCGGTGGCTGGGCGCTGGCCATGATCGGCCTGTTCAATATAGTGGGCAGTCTTGCCATGGGCTGGGCCGTGGGCCGCTGGCGCATGAAGTCGCTGCTGGCGCTGCTTTATGCAACGCGCGGCCTGGCGGTGTTGATCTTTCTGCTGGCGCCGAAAACGCCCCTGGTGGTGCTGGTTTTTGCCGCCGTCATGGGCGTGACTTTTCTCTCGACGGTTCCGCCGACGGCGGGGCTGGTGGCAAAGATGTTTGGCACGGCCAACATGGCCATGCTGTTTGGCATTGTGATGCTGTCGCACCAGGTTGGCGGGTTCTTTGGTGCTTTTCTCGGCGGCTATGTGTTCCAGGCGACCGGCAGTTACGACTGGGTCTGGTACATCGACATTGCGCTGGCCCTCGGCGCGGCGCTGGTGAACTTGCCGATCCGCGAGGCAGACCTGCCGCGTGCGCTGCCGGCTAGCGTGGCGTCACGCGCTTGAGGAGTTCCTGTCGAATCGCAGTGAGTTTTGCCTTTAGCCGGCGCTCATTGACCGGCCCGACGCGCAGCAATATTTTTTGTCCCGCTGTCAGTGACTCAAGTGCCGGGTCGGCAAATTCGTAGCGGACCCACGGGCGCACCGACGGAACCGAACCCTTGACCTCGGTCAGTTGAACCTTTGTGGGCTCGGCGGCGCTGGGCGTGGCGAGCAACTGGTTGATCACCTCAATCAGGCGGTCGTTGAAGTAGCGCTTGGGGTAACCCAATTGCTCATACGCCCGCTGCAGCAGCGGGTACATGCTGATATACAGGTCCACCGCCTGAGCCGTGTTCACGCTTTCCGCCAGCAGCACCAGCGGTGTGTAGCGCAGGCTGTTGTCGGCGCTGATGACCTGGTCGCCACCGCGCTCCTCGACTTGAAACCGGTCCGCTGTGGGATGGACGGGCCACAACATGGGCGGCGCGTGGGGGCGCCCGAGGTTATCGACCGTTGCCACAAACCGGCGCGGGAAGTCGTCAAGCTGAATGAACGACACCACCGCCTTGCTTCCCAGCAGACCGGTCAGCGCCGCGCCCATATCGGCCGCTGCCAGCGGCGTTGCCGCGGCTGGCGCCTCTACTGGATACTGGATTGCCGGTTCCGAGGACGCTGCGGCCGTGTTGGGGCTGCCCGGCGCAGAAGCGGAAGCGGCAGCCGGTGCGGCGGGCGCCTCGGGTGCCGGCCTGAACTGGGTCCACCAGAGCGCCGCTGCAGCGACAATCGCGGCAACAATGACGACCGGGATCAGTGCGCGCGGTGTGGTGCTCATGAGGAGCAATTTACCACGCCGCGCAACACGGCACCAGTGTGGTATTCACCCGATCGCGCGGCGCTGTCGCACCGGTTGCACGCTGCCCGGCCCGCACCGAATAAACTGGGCCCACAACTTCAGGAGACTTATCCCATGCTGACCCTTTTTGGCTTACCCATATCGAACTATTACAACAAGGTCAAGCTGGCGCTGCTGGAAAAAGGCGTGTCGTTTAGCGAAGCGCTCGTGGCCACGAAAAGCACCGACGAGGCCATCCTCAGCGCCTCGCCGCTGGGCAAGATTCCGTTCATTCGCACCGGCCAGGGCACACTATGCGAGAGCCAGGCGATTCTGGACTACATCGAGGCGGCTTACCCGCAGCCGCCGCTGCTGCCTGCTGATCCGTTTGCCGCAGCCAAGGTGCGCGAGCTCACCATTTTTATTGATTTGCACCTGGAACTGGTGGCGCGCGAGCTGTATTCGCAGGCCTTTTTTGGCGGCGCCGTGAGCGAGGCGACCCAGGCGCGCGTGCGCAAGCAACTTGAAAAGAACATCGCCGCCTTCAAGCGCCTCGCTGTGTTTGCACCGTATGTGGCAGGCGACACCTTCACCCAAGCCGACTGCGCCGCGTTCAATCACCTGCCGCTGGTGGGCATGGCCACCCGGCTGGTGCTGGGCGAAGACCTGCTGACGGCGGCGGGCATCGACTACAAGCCTTACATCAGGATGATTGGCGAGCGGCCTTCGGCGCAGAAGGTGGTCGCTGACCGCAAGGCGGCACAGGCGCAGTGATTTACAAGTTGGCCTTGAGGAAAGCCAGCGTGCGCTCCCAGGCCAGCCTGGCGGCAGCCGCGTCATAGCGCGGGGTGGTGTCGTTATTGAAACCGTGCTGGGTGCCGGGGTAGCGGTACACCGCGAGCTTCACGCCGGCAGCCTTTAACGCGGCTTCATAGGCCGGCCAGGCGGTGTTGATGCGCTCGTCCACGTCGGCTTGGTGCACCAGCAGGGGGGCCTTGACCTTGGCCGCTTCTGCAGGCGCTGGCGCGTTGCCGTAAAAAGGCACTGCGGCGTTCAGGTCGGGCAGGCGCGTGGTCAGCAGGTGGACGATGCCGCCGCCATAGCAAAAGCCCACCACGCCCAGCTTGCTGGTCGCGTCGCTGCGTGCCTTCAGCCAGTGGGCTGCGGCAACGAAGTCCTCGCGCGCCTTGCTTTGGTCCAGGCTGGCGAAGGCAGCGACGGCCTTGTTCTCGTCGCCGGGGTAGCCGCCCGCGGATGTCAGCGCATCGGGCGCGAAGGCCATGAAGCCGTCCAGCGCGAGGCGGCGGGCGATGTCCTCAATGTGCGGGTTCAGGCCGCGGTTTTCGTGAATGACCAGCACGGCGGGCAGCTTGTTCGTGCCCGCGCTGGCAAGGCGGGCCAGGTAGCCTTTGACGCTGCCGGTGCCGGCGGGCGAAGGGTAGCTGAGCCGTTCGATTTTGAGCCGTGGGTCGTCCTGGGCCACCTGCTGGCCGGCTGCGAAGTCGGGGCTCAGCGCGGCCAGCAGGCCGGCCGCCGTCATGCCCGCCTTGGCGAACTTTTTCGCCTGCGCAAGAAATCCGCGCCGGTCCAGGTTGCCGTGGATATAAGCGTCGAAGAGGATCAGTACTTCCTGGTCAAAGTCCTGGGCGGTCAGGCGTGCTGGCATGGAATGCTCCCTTGCAAAAGCGCAGCATACGCCGCCGGCAAAAACTGCGTCAAGCCCACCTTGACGGCTGGCGCACGCAGCCAGGTTCACGCGTGGCAGGTGGTTCTTTCCGGCGAGCCGCGCCCGCAGCTTGCGCGGCGCGGACACGGTCAGGTCATTCATCTACGCATGCTTCAGCGCACCACCAGCACCGGCATCGGCGATTCAGCCACCACCCTGGCGGCCACGCTGCCCAGCATGAGCCGGGCAATGCCGCTGCGGCCGTGCGAGCCGACGACGATCAGGTCTGCGCCATCATCCTTGGCCGTCTGAATGATGCCGACCGACGCGGTCACGTTTTCAACAACGCGCAGTTGCAAGTCCACCAGGGCGCCGGCCTTGCTGCACAGCGCTGACACCCTGGCATGGGCCAGCGCCGCGTGTTGCTGGGCCGCTGCCATATAGGCCTGAAAGCCCATGGGGTTGGCCTCACCGATGCCTATGTAGGGGTAAGGGTCCACTACATACAGCGCCGTCAGTTTTGCGCCGTGCATGCGCGCCAGGTTGACCGCAAGTTTTGCCGCGTGCTCGGACGCCGCGGAGCCATCGGTGGCCAGCAGAATGTGCTTGAACATGGTTGCCTCGTTTCAGGATTGGTTGATATGCCTGCATTATGTCGCTGGCGGTCAGATGAATATACTGTCTCGCGCCGCCACTCGTGGTGATCCGCGAACCGGGGCTGGCAATGCCCTGGGCCTCGCAGGCCAATTGCCGGCGCTCACCTGTGACGCTTCAATCCATCGAAGGAGCCAGCTCATGCTCGCCAGCCTGCGTTCTGCCGCCAAGCGCCTGCCGGTCATCAGCAGGCTCATTGCCCAGCGCGAGCAATTGCGTGAAGCGCTTTCCCATATGACCGCCGAGCGCGATGAGTTGCGCCATGCGGGCCTGGCGAATAGTCAGGAAATCGTCAAGCACCAGTCCGCGCTGCTGCAGGCCACCAATGAGTTGGCCAGGCTGCGCGAGGCTTGCGGGTTCGTTCCACCCGGGCATTTTTATTCCCCGCTGCCAGCATTGGCCGACATTCGCCGCGATGAAGCGCGAATCTTCGGAGCGGTCCCGCGCGAGATTCCCGGTGTCGATTTGCGCGAGGCCGGGCAGTTGGCGCTGCTGGAACAGTTCGCGCGGCTCTACCGCGACATCCCGTTTGGCGAGCAGCCGACACCCGGCTTGCGCTACCACTACGACAACCCGTCGTATGCGTATTCGGACGGCATCATGCTGCATTGCATGCTGCGGCATGTGAAGCCCAGGCGGTTGATCGAGATCGGCTCGGGCTTTTCGTCGTGCGTCACGCTCGATACCGACCAGCGCTTCTTGGGCGGCACGCTGGAAGCGACCTTCATCGAGCCCTACCCCGAGCTGCTGCTGTCGCTGATCAGCGATGCCGACCAGGCCCGCATCACCATCCTCCCAAAGCGTCTGCAGGATGTTGACCTTGATGTGTTCAGGGCCCTGGGCACGGGCGACATCCTGTTCGTCGATTCCACCCACGTCAGCAAGATCGACAGCGACGTGAACCGCCTGTTTTTTGAGATCCTGCCGGCGCTGGCGCCGGGCGTGGTGATTCACTTTCACGACATCTTCCATCCCTTTGAGTACCCCAGGGAATGGATTTACTTCGGACGCGCCTGGAACGAGCTGTACCTGCTGCGGACCTTCCTGCAATACAACAACAGCTTTCGCGTGCTGCTGATGAACACCTTCATGGCGCATTTCCACCGGCCTTTTTTCGAGCAGAAGATGCCCCTGTGCCTGAAGAACACCGGCGGCAGCATCTGGCTGGAAAAGCACCGGCCGGCGTGAGCCGTTGTCGGCGCAACGATTGCAACCACCCGTCAAGGTCCGACAGGCTGCTAGGGCGTGACCAGACCGTCCATGCGGATGACTTCGAAATTTCCGCCCTTGACGCTGCCCAGTTCACTGAGCAGTTTGTCGTTGTTCCAGCGCTCGTCGGGGGCGCCGCTGACAAACCAGCTGGAGCCGTTGTCGGCCACGAACATGCCGTAGGTTTTCATGCTTTGCAAGATGGCTTTGGACTCGGTGCTGAAACCCGCGGGAATGACAAAGCCCGCCTTCAGCCGCACGCGCATGCCCATGGGCGGCAGGTTCGCGCTGGTGTTGCCCGAAGCCCAGTGCGTGGCTGGTGGCACATAAGCGCGCCGGGTCGCGCTCACGGTAAAGCGCAGCGCGTGTCGAATCACGCCACTGGCCGCTTCGTCATACCGTGCCAGGCCGGGAAAGATCGGCAGTCCGGCCGCGTCCGCACTGGTCCAGCCGGGTTGCCCGCCCGGCCGAACCGTGTTGGCGTCGAGATGGAACACGGCGCCGCCGCTGGCTTGCCAGGTGCCATCGTTTTGCGGGTAGGCGTTGCCCATTTCATAGAGGCGGTTGGCATCGCGGTCGATCACCAGCACATGGCGATCACCCCCGAAGGCCGAGCCATCGGCCTTGCGGCCTTCAATTGGCGCGTTGGCCGGTACCGGGTACGGTCCGGGATCGCTTTCATCGGCGTAGTCGCCAAACGTGATGGCGACCCTTGCCTGGGCGCCGCCGACCACCACATACGGAATGCCAATCGGCGAGCCGTCGTACAGCCCGGCGCCAAAATCAGGATGCAGTCCGCGCGTCAGGCCAATACTGGCGATCAAGGCATCGGAGTTGGCATCGACCGGTGCCGTGGAAATATCGGAGTTCCACGCATTGCCGGAGAGGAAAGGCAGTGCGCCGTTGAGGCTGGCGCCCGGCCCGAGGTTGGCGCCGCTGAGCTGACCATACACCGTGCCATCGCCGGGGGCGTTGACGGTCACCGTGACCGATGCGCTGGTGCTGCCCGCACTGTTGCTGGCCACCAGCGTGTAACCCGTGGTAGCCGCCGGACTCACCGCAAGGCTGCTGCCGCTGACCGCCGACTGGTTGAGCGTGAGCGCGCTTGCGCCTGTGACGTTCCAGTTCAGCATGCTGGACTGGCCTGACAAGATGCCTGGCGGTGTTGCGCTGAAGTTCGCAATCGCAGGCGGCGAGACGACTGGCGGCATGGCGCCGCCATCGGACGAGCCACCGCCGCAGGCGACCAGGCCGGCCAGGCAAAGCCCGCCCAGGATCGTGCTTTGAAAGCTTGAGCGCCAAAGCTTGAGCGGGCTGGGGCTGGCTTGAAAAACTGGCATTCGAACACTCCTCAATCCGGAACAGTGCCGGGCCGTTACTTAGAACTTGTCCGTAAATAATAGGGGGTCGCGTTGGAATGCAATCGGGATGAGTTGTCCGCCAACATCACGCCGCATGGGCTGGGTGCCCATGCCAGGGATTTGGTGGGCAAATCGCCCGATTTCATTCCAACCCGAAGGGCAAACGGATTTTCGGGCGGTCTGCGGTGTTGCAAAATCAGGCAAGGCAGACAGCCTTGCCTTGGATTTTGCGCCTAGCGTCCCATCCCGAAAATTCATTTGCGCGACCCCCTATTATTTACGGACAAGTTCTTAATCTGCTGGCGCCCGCGCAACGGTTGGCGCGGCACAGCATCTTGCCAGCGATGGTTGTTTTGGATCCGGAGAATTACGTCGCGTTACCAAATACCAGGGGTCAAATCCACGGTGCATGCTGACCGATCAATAGTTGCCCGGCGGTTGAAAATTCCTCGCAACGGTAGCGGCATCGTTACCCTGCGCCAAGCGTCAGGAATCAGCTATGGTAATGCGCGCAAATCGCATCGACCAGCGACTGCGCATACGCGGGAAGCGCCTCGCGCTCGCGCACCAGGATGTAGCGCTCGCGCACGCTCCAGGCATCCGTCAGATCGATCAGCGCCAGCTTCATGCTGCCCTGGTTGCGCCGCGCCGCACTCTCGGGAACGATGCCGACGCCAACGCCGGCGCCAATCATCCGGCACATGGCGTCGAAACTGCTGAGCTGGATGCGCAGCTTGAGCGGCTTGCCGAGCTTGTCGGTGATCTGCGCCAGAAAAGTCTGCAAGGTGCTGCCTTGCTGCATGCCAACGGCGTCCTCGTCCAGCGTTTCGGCAAAGGCAATGCGCCGGCGCCGGGCGAAGCGGTGGCTGCGCGCGGTCACCAGCACCAGCCGGTCAGTGCTGAAGTGAATGGCTTGCAGGCCCAGCGTGTCCACTGGGCCGGCCACAATGCCGATGTCGGCGCTGCCGTCGAGCACGCCGCGCGCAATTTCGGGGTTCGGTTTTTCGCGGAGGTCAATGTTGACGCGCGGGTTGTTCAGCAGAAAACCCGGCAGGATTTCGGGCAGAAAATCCGTCACCGCCGTGGTGTTGGCAAAGACCCGGACATGGCCGCGCAGGCCGCCGCTGTATTCCTGCAAATCGGTGCGTAGCTGCTCGGTTTGCCGCAACACGCCGCGGGCGTGGTGCAAAAAAGCTTCGCCGGGCGGCGTCAGGTGCACGCCGCGCGCTTCGCGGTAGAACAGGCTCAAGCCGGTCTGCACTTCCAGCGCCTTGATACGCGCGCTGGCCGCTGCCAGCGACAGGTGCTGGCGCGCGGCCGCGCGGGTGAGCTTGCCCTCTTCGGCGGTCAGCACGAACAGGCGCAGGTCGGTCAGATCGAATTGCATGGGGCGATGTTAGTTCAGTGTTCGGTTTTCACGAAGGCTTGGTTTTGAAATCCTTGATTGCGGGCGCGCCCCAAACCCGCGATCATGCAAGGCTATGAGCACTCACACCGACATCCGCACGCTGGACCCCGCCACTCTGGCCCATCTGCAAAGCTGGGTCGGCAACTCTGAAACCCTGGACGATGACATCACCGCCGCGCCGGTGCGCGCCCTGTCGGCCACGCTGGACCGCGACGACCCGGCCCCGCTGCCCGGCACGGCACTGCCACCCCTGTGGCACTGGCTGTATTTTCTGCCGCAGCAGCGCCAGAGCGAGCTTGGGCCCGATGGCCACGCCAAACGCGGCGGTTTCCTGCCGCCAGTGCCGCTGCCGCGCCGCATGTGGGCCGGTGGGCGGCTGCAATGGCTGCAGGGCAACCCGCTGGTGGTGGGTGACGCCGTCCAGCGCATTTCCCGCATCGGGTCGGTGACGCACAAGGCGGGACGCAGCGGCGACTTGCTGTTTGTATTGGTGCAGCACGAAATTCATAACGCCAGGGGCCTGGCGCTGACCGAGGAGCACGACATTGTTTACCGGGCTGCTGTATTGGCCCCCACGCTTGTCGCTTCGCGTACCACGCTGCCCCCCGAGGGGGCTCTCGCGCCTAGGGGCGGCCCGTCGGCGCTCGTCCAGCCTGGCGACCCGGCACCGCAGCCGATCGCCGCTGAGAAAGGCGCCGCCTGGCAGCGCGAAATCGTGCCCGACGACGTGCTGCTGTTCCGCTACTCGGCGCTGACCTTCAACGGCCACCGCATTCACTACGACCGCCGCTACGTGACGCAAGTCGAGGGCTACCCCGGCTTGATGGTGCATGGCCCGCTGATTGCCACGCTGCTGGTCGATCTGGTGCGCCGCCATGCGCCAGCTGCCTTCATCAAGCGCTTCAGTTTCAAGGCGGTTCGCCCGACCTTCGACCTGCACCCGTTCCGGCTGAATGGCCAGCCCTCGGAAGACGGCAAGACCGTGCGCCTCTGGGCCGAGGACCACGAAGGCTGGCTCACCATGCAGGCCACTGCCGAACTGGCCTGACCGAAATTGTTTTCCTTACAAAAAACCTGTTCATGACCAAAACCACCACCGACAAGTACCAAGACATCCGCGACGCCGTGCGCGCGCTATGCACCGGGTTCCCGGATGAATACCACCGCAAGATTGACGAGAAGCGCGGCTACCCCGAGGCCTTTGTCGATGCGCTCACCAAGGCCGGCTGGCTGGCCGCGCTGATTCCGCAGGAATACGGCGGCTCGGGCCTGGGCCTGGCCGAAGCCTCGGTGATCATGGAAGAGATCAACCGCAGCGGCGGCAACGCGGGCGCCTGCCACGGCCAGATGTACAACATGGGAACGCTGCTGCGCCACGGCTCGACGGCGCAAAAAGAGTTGTACCTGCCGCGCATCGCCAGCGGCGAATGGCGCTTGCAGTCGATGGGCGTGACCGAGCCCAGCACCGGCACCGACACCACCAAGATCAAGACCACGGCCGTTAAAAAAGGTGACCGCTACGTCATCAACGGCCAGAAGGTCTGGATCTCGCGCGTGCAGCATTCCGACTGGATGATTTTGCTGGCGCGCACCACGCCTTTGCCTCAGGTGAAGAAAAAGACCGAGGGCATGTCGATCTTCATGGTCGATCTGCGGCTGGCCGAAAAGACCGGCATGACGGTGCGGCCGATTCCCAACATGGTCAACCACGAGACCAACGAGCTGTTTTTCGAGAACCTCGAAATCCCCGCGGAGAACCTGATCGGCGAGGAAGGCCAGGGCTTTCGGTACATTCTGGACGGCTTGAACGCCGAGCGCACGCTGATTGCCGCCGAGTGTATTGGCGACGGCTACTGGTTCATCGACCGCGTCAGCAAATACGTGAAAGACCGCGTGGTCTTCGGCCGCCCGATCGGCCAGAACCAGGGTGTTCAGTTCCCGATTGCCGATGCCTACATCGAGGTCGAGGCGGCCAACCTCATGCGCTTTGAGGCCTGCCGCCTGTTTGACGCGAACCAGCCCTGCGGCGCCCAGGCCAACATGGCCAAGTACCTCGCGGCCAAGGCGAGCTGGGAAGCGGCCAACGTCTGCCTGCAGTACCACGGCGGCTTTGGTTTTGCCTGCGAATACGACGTGGAGCGCAAGTTCCGCGAAACACGCCTGTACCAGGTGGCGCCGATCTCGACCAACCTGATTTATTCCTACGTGGCCGAGCACATCCTCGGGCTGCCGCGCTCGTTCTGATCCTGTTTTTTTTCGGGGGAGAAGTTTCCAACGCAAAGGCGCAAAGGCGCGAAGAACGCAAAGTTAAATATTTGTTTTGCTTTTTACTTGTTTGATTCTCTTTTTCATTCTTTGCGTACTTTGCGTCTTGGCGCCTTTGCGTTGGAAGCTAATGCTCCTCCCTCCAAAATTAGATGGTTGCAACCGTTAAAACACATTCACCTGCCATGACAAGACCCCTGGACGGCATTACCGTCGTCTCGCTCGAACACGCGATTGCCGCGCCGTTCTGCACGCGCCAGCTCGCTGATCTGGGCGCGCGCGTCATCAAGGTCGAGCGCCCCGGCACGGGCGACTTTGCGCGCGCTTATGACAGCCGCGTCAGGGGTCTGGCCTCGCACTTTGTCTGGACCAACCGCTCCAAGGAAAGCCTGACGCTGGACCTGAAGCAGCCCGGCGCGCTGGCAATATTGAAGCGGTTGCTGGGCCAGGCCGACGTGCTGGTGCAAAACCTCGCGCCCGGCGCGGCGGCGCGCATGGGCCTCGGCTTTGACGCGCTCAGCAAGGCGCACCCGAAGCTGATCGTCTGCGATATTTCCGGCTATGGCGAAGACGGACCCTACCGCGACAAGAAGGCCTATGACCTGCTGATCCAGAGCGAGGCCGGTTTTCTTTCGGTCACCGGAACGCCCGAGTCGCCGAGCAAGGCCGGCAATTCGGTGGCCGATATTGCCGCTGCCATGTACGCCTATACCGGCATCCTGTCGGCGCTGCTGCTGCGCGGCAAGACCGGGAAGGGCAGCCACATTGACGTGTCCATGCTCGAATCGCTGGCCGAATGGATGAACTACCCGCTGTATTACGCGTTCGACGGCGCACCACCGCCGCCGCGCACGGCAGCGTCGCACGCCAGCATTTACCCCTATGGCCCATTCAAGGCGGGTGACGGCGGCACCGTGATGCTGGGTCTGCAAAATGAGCGCGAGTGGAAGGGGTTTTGCGAAGGCGTTCTCAAGGACGCGGCGCTGGCGACCGACCCGCGTTTTGAAAGCAACGCCCGCCGCAATGAACACCGCGACGCGCTCACGGTCATCATCCTCGATGTTTTCGGAAAGCTCACCGCGCAGCAGGTGGTGCAGCGGCTCGATGACGCGCAGATTGCCAACGCCCGCATGAACGACATGGCTGAGCTGTGGGCGCACCCGCAACTCAAGGCGCGCGAGCGCTGGCAGTCGGTCGGTTCACCGGCGGGTGACATCCCCGCACTGCTGCCGCCGGGGCGCAGCAACGCGTTTGACTACCGCATGGATCCGGTGCCCGCAGTGGGCCAGCATACCGAGGCCATCCTGCGCGAACTGGGGCAGAGTGATGCGGAAATTGCTGCGCTGCGCGCGACCAGCGCCATTTGACAACAAGATAGAGTGCTATTAAAAATATAGCTGCTTGCGCCCTGTTTATATGGGCAAACGGCCGATTTGATTCATAAAGGGTAACCACTCGGCCCACCTACGAAGACTAACTTCCAACGCAAAGGCGCCAAGACGCAAAGTACGCCAAGGAGTGAGCAATATTTTCTTTGCGTTCTTTGCGCCTTTGCGCCTTTGCGTTGGAAACTTCTACTCCGACCTGAGTAGTTACCATAAGGACCTGACATGACCGCTGCTTCCGCCGAACTTGCCGCCTTCGCGGCCACCCTGCGTTTTGACGCGATTCCCGAGCCGGTCGTGCGCCGGGCCGAGGACCTGCTGGTTGACTGGTTTGCTTCGGCCGTCGCCGGCCACGGCGCCCGCGCGGTTGAAAGCATCACGCGCTTTGCGCAGGCAATGGGGCCTCAGCCGGTGCTGGGATGCGACACGGAGCCCGCGGGCGCCGCCGAAGTCATCATCAATCGCGGCCGCAGCAGCCCCTACCTGGCCGCCATGGCCAACGCCGCCGCATCGCATGTGGCCGAGCAGGATGATGTGCACAACGGCGCGGTGTTCCACCCGGCCACGGTGGTCTTCCCGGCGGCGCTGGCCACGGCGCAGGCGCTGGGCGCCAGCGGGCGGCAACTGATTGCCGCCAGTGTGGCAGGCTATGAAGTGGGCATCCGCGTCGGCGAGTTCCTGGGGCGCTCGCACTACAAGGTGTTTCACACCACCGGCACGGCAGGCACGCTGGCCGCCGCGGCGGCGGTCGGCAATTTGCTGGGGCTCGACGCACAGCAGATGCAGCACGCCTTCGGCTCGGCCGGCACGCAGTCGGCGGGACTGTGGGAGTTCTTGCGCACCGGCGCTGACAGCAAGCAGTTGCACACCGCGCACGCGGCGGCGGCGGGTCTGATGTCGGCCTGGCTGGCGAAAGACGGCTTCACTGGCGCGGCACAAATTTTTGAAGGCCCGCAGGGCATGGCGGCCGGCATGTCGAGCGACGCCGACCCGGCCAAACTGGGCGACCGCCTCGGCACGCGCTGGGCCACGGCCGAGACCTCGTTCAAATACCACGCGAGCTGCCGTCACACCCATCCTGCTGCCGATGCCTTGCTGCAGGTGATGCAGGCGAACAGCCTCAAGGCCGACGATCTGGCGCGCGTGGTCACGCATGTGCACCAGGGCGCCATCGACGTGCTGGGTCCGGTGCTGCGGCCCGCCACCGTGCACCAAAGCAAGTTTTCCATGGGCACCGTGCTGGCGCTGGTGGCGCGATTTGGTTACGCCGGACTGGTCGAGTTTGAGCAGCATTTTCTTGACGCCGCCACGCAAAGCCTGCGTGACCGCGTGACGATGGAACTCGACGCTGAAGTCGATGCTGCCTACCCGCAGCGCTGGATTGGCAAGGTCACGGTGACCACCACCGATGGCCGGGTGCTGCAGGGACGGGTCGATGAACCCAAGGGCGACCCCGGCAACACGCTCAGCCGCGACGAAATCACCGCCAAGGCGCTGCGGCTGGCGGCCTTCAGCGGCGGCGCCACGCCCGCCGAAATGACGGCCGCCGTGGTCTCACTCTGGCAAGTGGCGCAGTGGCCGCGCGTGGGAATTTTGCTCAAGGGTGTCGCATGAGTGAAGCGCTCAACTCCCCGCTGGCGCTGGCTCGTTCCTTCCTGTTCGTCCCCGCGACCCGGCCCGAGCGTTACGCCAAGGCGCTGGCTTCGGGCGCTGACGCGGTGATCATTGACCTGGAGGACGCCGTGGCCCCGGCCGACAAAACAGCGGCTCGGCAGATGCTGGCGCAAGCCTGGCCTGGCCTGGCAACCGACCAGCGCGTGCGCGTGCTGGTCCGGCTCAATGCCAGCGGCACACCCTGGCATGACGACGACCTGGCGCTGCTGGGTACGCTCGGCGTGTTGGGCGTGGTGTTGCCGAAGGCGGAATCGGCCACCGACGTGGAATGGGTCGCGGCCGCCATGGGGCCAGGCTGCGCGCTGCTGCCCATGATCGAATCGGTGGCCGGGCTTGACGCGATTGACGCGCTGGCGCGCAGCCCGGGCGTAGCCAGGCTGGTTTTTGGCAACCTGGACTTTCAGGCCGATGCCGGCATGGCCTGCGGTCCCGATGAGACCGAACTGACGCCGGTGCGACTGGCGCTGGTGCTGGCGTCGCGCCGCGCAGGTCTCGCGGCGCCGGTGGACGGCGTGACCACTGGCACGCAGGACGCGGCCCAACTGCAAGGCGACGCCCTGCGCAGCCGGCGCGGCGGCTTCGGCGGCAAGCTGTGCATCCATCCGTCGCAGGTGGCGGGCGTGAATGCCGCGTTCACGCCCAGCCCGGCCGAGCTGGACTGGGCGCGCCGCGTGCTGGCCGCCTTTGAAGCGGCTGGCGGGGGCGTGTTCAGCCTCGATGGCCGCATGGTGGACGCGCCGGTATTGCTTCTGGCGCAGCGCACGCTGGCGCAAAGCCAAGCGGGCAGTGGCAATACCTGATCAGGGTTTGTCCGACTGCCACTGCGGAACCGAATGCTTGAAGATGGCCTGATTGATGCAAGCGAAGGTTTTCCGGTCACCGGAATTGCCAGAGCCTTGATGAATCTCAAATCCACCAGCACGCTTGCAATGTCGGTTTCTACGTATGGTGCATGCCGGGCGCTTGGGTTATATTTTTGCCTGACCGCAAAGTGAATTCCGGCCATTTTTTTTGATAACCAAGGAGACATCCGATGAAAGTTACCCCTCGCACACGCCGCCAGGTTCTTGCCACTGCAGGCGTCCTTGCAAGCTCAGTGGCGCTGCCATTTATGGCATCCGCCCAGTCGCCGATTGTGATCAAGTTCGCCCACGTCGTCGCGGAAAAAACGCCCAAAGGGCAAGGCGCGCTGAAATTCAAGGAACTGGCAGAGAAGAAATTTCCAGGCAAGGTGCAGGTGCAGGTGTTCCCCAGCTCGCAACTGTTTGGCGACGCCAAGGAACTGGAAGCGCTGCTGCTCGGCGACGTGCAACTGATTGCGCCGTCGCTGTCGAAGTTCGACCGCTACACCAAGAAGGTCCAGGTTTTTGATCTGCCCTTCCTGTTCGACGACATCGAGGCGGTTGACCGCTTCCAGTCCGGCCCGCAGGGCAAGGCTCTGCTCGATTCAATGGTCAATCGCGGCCTGCGCGGCCTGGGCTACTGGCACAACGGCATGAAGCAGCTCTCCACCAACAAGGACAAGCTGACCCGCCCCGAAGATGCGAAGGGCCTGAAGTTCCGCATTCAGGCCTCTGACGTGCTGGAAGCACAGTTCCGCGCGATCGGCGCCAACCCGCAGAAAATGGCCTTCGCGGAGGTTTATCAGGCGCTGCAGACTGGCGTGGTTGATGGCCAGGAGAACACCTGGTCCAACATTTATTCGCAAAAGTTCTTTGAGGTGCAAAAGACGGTTGCCGAAACCAACCACGGCGTGATCGACTACATGGTGGTTACCAACGCCAAGTGGTTTGACGGCCTGCCAGCAGATATCCGCAAAGGCCTGTCCGAGGCGATGACCGAGGCCACGGCCTACTCGAACAAACTAGCCCTCGACTTCAACGAAGTTGATCGCAAGAAAATTGCGGATGCCGGCAAGGCGAAAATCCAGAAGCTGTCCAAGGAAGATGTCGCCGCATGGCGCAAGGCCATGGAGCCGGTCTGGAAGAAATTTGAGGGCGACATCGGGCGCGACCTGATTGATGCCGCGTTGAAGTCCAACAAATAACCTCATAAAAAAAGGGAAAGGCCCGCGCTGCGGGCCTTTTGTCTATCTATGCGTTTACTCCAGCATTTTGAAGAAGGCCTGATCACCTTCCTGATGGCAACGATGACGCTGGTCACCTTCATGCAGGTGGTTGCCCGCTATATCTTCAACTACAGCTTTGTCTGGGCCCTGGAACTGACCGGGGTGATGTTTGCCTGGCTGATCTTTGTCGGCATGTCTTACGGCGTGCGGGTTGGCGCCCACATTGGTGTTGATGCGGTGGTCAAGTTGCTGGGCAAAGGGCCCGCGCGCGTCGTTGGCTCGATCGCGGCGGTGCTGTGCATCGTTTATGCACTAATCGTTACCTACGGCGGCTACCTTTATGTGCGCAAGATGTACGACGTGGGCATCCTGATGCAGGACATGCCCATACAGAGCTGGATTCCGCGGATTATCCTGCCCCTCGGTTTTGCGCTGCTGGCGTTTCGCTTCGCGCAAGTGTTGTGGCGGCTGCTCAGCGGCCAGGAAGCGCACTTGCTGGGAGACGAAGCCGAGGACGCGTTGAAGCTGAAGGAAGACGAACCTGTCGGTGAGGTGCGCAAATGACTATCGCCGCATTGTTTATTTTGCTGTTTGTCTTCATGGTGTTGGGCATGCCGGTGGCAGTTGCGCTGGGTCTGTCTTCACTGCTGACGATCATGATTTTTGCGCAGGACTCACTGGCATCGTTGTCGCTCAAGCTTTATGAGACGTCGGAGGCCTATACCTTGCTGGCCATCCCGTTCTTTATCCTCGGTGGCTCCTTCATGACCACTGGCGGTGTGGCGCGGCGCATGATCCGCTTTGCCAACGCCTGTATCGGGCACCTGCGCGGCGGCCTGGCCATGGCGTCGGTGATGGCCTGCATGCTGTTTGCCGCGGTGTCGGGCTCGTCACCGGCGACCGTGGTGGCGGTGGGTTCCATCGTGATTGCCGGCATGGTTCGGGCGGGCTATCCACAGGGCTTCGCGGCTGGCGTAATCTGCAATGCCGGCACGCTCGGCATCCTGATCCCACCGTCGATTGTGATGGTGGTTTATGGCGCGGCCACGGAAACATCCGTCGGCAAGCTGTTCATGGCCGGCGTGATACCCGGCATCATGCTTGGGCTGATGCTGATGGTCGCCATCTACGTGCGGGCGCGCATGCTGGACTTGCCGCGGCAGCCGCGCTCGTCCGCGAACGAGATTTTAAAATCGGGCCGTGATTCGCTCTGGGGTCTGCTGCTGATCATCATCATTCTGGGCGGTATTTACGGCGGCATCTTTACGCCGACCGAGGCCGCGGCCGTGGCCGCCGTTTATGCGTTCTTTATCGCCGTGTTCGTTTATCGCGATATCGGCATGAAGGAGGTTCCGCATGTGATGCTCGAAGCCGGCAAGATCACGGTGATGCTGATGTTCATCGTCGCCAACGCGCTGCTGTTTGCGCATGTGCTGACCACCGAGCGCATCCCGCAGACGATTGCCGAGGTCATCGTCGGCTGGGGCATGCCGGCCTGGCAGTTCCTGGTGGTCGTGAACATTCTGCTGCTGATCGCGGGGTGTTTCATGGAGCCCACCGGCATCATCCTGATCCTGGCGCCTATCCTGTTTCCGATTGCCACGCGGCTCGGCATTGACCCGGTGCATCTGGGCATCATCATGGTGGTGAACCTTGAGATCGGCATGGTGACGCCGCCGATCGGGCTGAACCTGTTTGTGACCGCGGGCATCACCAAAATGTCGATCATGGGGGTAGCGCGCGCAGCCTTGCCGTGGACGCTGGTGCTGCTGCTCTTCCTGGTGATCATCACCTACATCCCGGTCATCACGCTGTTCCTGCCCAACCTGCTGTTCTGACCGGTTCGCTGGCTTGGGCCAGCATCGGCTGGGTTGCCATGGATTGATAGTATTTTTGGCCTCCAGCCCTTATGCAATGGACGATGAATGCTATAAAAATAGCAGCATTCTGCGCTCAGGGGGCTGGCGTTTTTGGCGTGAAGTCGCAGAACTGCGCCACACCGCATTGCCAGCACAGCGGCTTGCGGGCCGTGCATACATAGCGTCCGTGCAGTATCAGCCAGTGGTGCGCATCAACCAGGTACCCGGGCGGCACCCGCTTGAGCAGCTTCAGCTCCACTTCCAGCGGCGTTTTGCCCGGTGCCAGCCCGGTGCGGTTGCTGACGCGAAAGATGTGCGTGTCCACCGCCATGGTGGGCTCGCCAAACGCCACGTTCAACACCACATTGGCCGTCTTGCGGCCCACACCGGGCAGCGCTTCGAGCGCCGCGCGCGTGCGCGGCACCTGGCCGCCATGCTGCAGCACCAGAATGCGGCAGGTTTCCATCAGATGCCTGGCCTTGCCGCGATACAGTCCTATGGTCTTGATGTAGCGCTCCAGCCCTTCAATCCCCAAATTGAGCATCGCTTGCGGCGTTTTGGCAACCGGAAAGAGCTTGCGCGTGGCCTTGTTCACGCTCACGTCGGTGGCCTGCGCCGAGAGCAGCACGGCGACCAACAGCTCGAACACACTGGTGTATTCCAGCTCGCTCACCGGCATCGGGTTGGCGGCCTTGAGCGTGGCAAAAAATGGCGCGATATCTTCTTTTTTCATCCTGTCCCCTGATGTGGCGTTTGGCTCAAGCCAGGTGACGCAGCTCTCGCAATGCCACCGATATCGGCGCCAGATCCGCCCCCTGCGTGCTGATGGCAGTCAACAGTTTGCACAGCCGCTCAACGGCCGGGCCGTTCTGCGTGCGCCACGCGGTCAGGTCCTCGCGGCGCGACAAAAGCCCCTGGGTGATCTGGCTGGCAATCGAATACACCTCGTCGCGCGCGCTGCCACGGGCCTGGGTTTGCCACAGGGTCTCGGTCGGCAGCCGGTTGATCTGGGCGCGCCATCCGGTCAAGCCCAACTCGGCATCAATGCCGAAATAGGCGCGTGCCGCCTGTTCCAGCCCGGTGCTGGCGCTTTGGGCCAGGTCCACCAGGTCCAGCGCCGGGAAGATGAATTCGAGCGCCGTCAGGTTTTGCGCCAGAGCGGGCTCAACACCGGCCTTGACCAGCGCATTCGTCGCCTGCTGCCATTGGGTGTGCGCGGTTTTCGGCAACCAGGCTTCCAGGTTTGCCCGCAGCTCGCGCGCTGCCGGTTGGTAGCGCCCGATCAGGGTCGGCAGATCGGTGCTTTCGGCGCGAATGCGCAGCATCCAGCGCGAGGCGCGCTGGGCAATGGCTGTGAGCTTGCTCAGCAGATCGAGCTGCAGTTCGGTGCCGACCTGATAGTCGAGCGCATCGATCTGGTCCCACAGCGGCTCCAGATCAAAGATTTCGCGCGCCAGCGTGAAGGCGCGAATCACGTCTGCCGCCGTTGCGCCGGCCTCGGACGCGATGAAGTTCACAAACGTTGCGCCGGTGCGGTTGACCACGGTGTTCGTGATGAACGTGGCGATGATTTCGCGTTTGAGCGGGTGCGCTTCAATGGCAGCGCCAAACCTCGCGGTCAGAACTTGCGGAAAGTACGCCTTGAGCGCGCGGCTGAAGTAAGGATCGTCGGGCAGATTACTCGTCACCAGGTCATCAAACACCGACATCTTGGCGTAGGCCAGCACCACTGCGTTCTCTGGCGCCGTGAGCCCGGCTTTAGCGGCCTTGCGCCTGGCAATTTCTTCGTCGGTCGGCAGGAATTCAATCGCCCGGTTCAGGCGGCCATGGCTTTCGAGCCATTGCATCAGGCGCTGCTGGCCGTCAAGCAGATAGAGTGGCCGATGGGTGGCAATATCAAGTGCCTGGGTCTGGTAGTAGTTGTCCGTCAGCACCAGGTGGCCGACTTCGTCGGTCATTGAGGCCAGCAGGTCGTTGCGCTGCTTGAGGGTCAGGTCGCCTGCCTCGACCACGCTGCCCAGCAAAATCTTGATATTGACTTCATGGTCTGAGCAGTCCACACCCGCCGAGTTGTCAATGGCGTCGGTGTATATCAGGCCGCCTTTATAGGCGTATTCAATGCGCCCGTTTTGCGTGCAGCCGAGGTTGCCCCCTTCGCCCAGGACCTTGCAGCGCAATTCGTTGCCGTTGACGCGGAAGGCGTCGCTGGCCTTGTCGCCGACCTGTGCGTGGCTTTCGAAGCTGGCTTTCACGTAGGTGCCGATGCCGCCGTTGTAGAGCAGATCGACCGGCGCCAGCAAGATCGCGCGCAACAGCTCGACCGGGCTCAGCACGTCGGTCTCAATGCCCAGCACGGCGCGCGCCTCGGGGCTCAGGGTGATCGACTTGGCGTAGCGTGAATAAACGCCGCCCCCTCTGGAAATCAGGGTTTTGTCGTAGTCGTCCCAGCTCGATCGCGGCAGGTCAAACAGGCGTTGCCGCTCGGCCAGTGCGCGCGGCGCATCGGGCGTGGGGTCGATGAAGATATGGCGATGGTCGAACGCCGCCACCAGCCGGATGTGCCCCGACAACAGCATGCCGTTGCCAAACACGTCACCCGACATGTCGCCGATTCCCGCCACGGTGAACGGCGTGGTCTGGGTGTTGATCGACAAGGCACGGAAGTGCCGCTTGACCGATTCCCATGCGCCGCGCGCCGTGATGCCCATTTTTTTGTGGTCGTAGCCCACTGAACCACCCGAAGCGAAGGCGTCGCCCAGCCAGAAGCCGTAGTCGGCTGACACGCTGTTGGCGATGTCGGAGAAGGCCGCCGTTCCCTTGTCTGCAGCCACCACCAGGTAGGGGTCATCGACGTCATGGCGCACCACGTTGACGGGCGGCACCACGGCGCCTTTGACGATGTTGTCGGTGAGGTCCAGCAGCCCGCACAGCAGCAGCTTGTAGCACGCCACGCCCTCGGCCATCCAGGCCTCGCGGTTTGTGGCTGGCGGCGGGTTCTTGAGCACAAACCCGCCCTTGGACCCGACTGGCACAATGACGGTGTTTTTGACCTGCTGGGCCTTGACCAGACCCAGAATTTCAGTCCGGAAATCTTCCCGGCGGTCGGACCAGCGGATCCCGCCACGCGCGACTTTTCCGCCGCGCAAATGCAGGCCTTCCATTCGCGGTGAATAGACCCAGATCTCGAACAGCGGCTTCGGTTCGGGCACGCCAGGCACCTGGCGCGGGTTGAGCTTGAAACTCAAGTACGGCTTGTGGGCCCCGGCTGCGGTGGTTTGCCACAGGTTGGTGCGTACGGTGGCCTGCACCGTGGCGAAGAATTGCCGCAGGATGCGGTCTTCGTCCAGGCTTGCCACATCGCCCAGGTGGGCCTCGATCTGCTGCGCCAATTGCTCCTGCGCGCGGTCGCGATCCCCGGTGAGCGCCGTGCTGAAACGCACCGTGAAGAGTTCGGAAATTTCCTGGGCGATGGTCGCGTTCTTGTTGAGCGTGGCTTCGATGTAGCTTTGGCTGTAGGCAAACCCGAGCTGCTTGAAGTAGCGGGTGTAGGCGCGCAGCACGGCAATGGCGCGCGCGCCCAGGGTGGTGCAGAGCACCAGCCGGTTCAGGTCGTCACTCTCGACTTCAGCGCGCCAGGCCTGGGCAAACAGGGCCTCGAACCGGGCCTTGATGGTCGAGAGCTCAATCGTGGCCGGCAGTTGCAGGCCCAGGTCATGAATCCACAAGGCACCGCCCTCATTGCCAATCGGGTAGGACTGTTCGTCGAGCACGCGCGCGCCCATGTGTTCAAGCACCGGCAGCGAGTCCGACAGTGTCACCTTGGAGGTGCTGTAAATCTTGAAGCGCAGGTTGCCCGCGGCCGCATCGAGTGGCCGGTACAGTTTGACGGCCAGCGGCGAGGTGGCGGACAACGCCGCCAGCAGGTCGGCGTCTTCCGCGGCGACGATCGCGGAAAAGTCGTCGCGATACGCCGCGGGAAAAGCATTGGCAAAGCGCTGCGCCAGCGCCAGCCCCTGAGCTTCACCGTGCGCATGCAGCAGCTCGGTGGTGCAGTCGTCTTCCCAGCGCCGGGCCAGTTTGGCAACCCGCGCTTCAAGGGCGGCCAGGTTGATGTTTTGCGGCGCATGCGCCTTGGCACGCACCAGATAGTGGATGCGCGCCATCGGGCTGTCGGTCAGCATGGGGGTGAATTCGAGCGACTGGCCATCGAGCGCGGCCATCAGCTCGGCGCCGATTTTCACGCGCAGTTCGGTGTTGTAGCGGTCGCGCGGCACAAACACCAGCACCGAGGTAAAGCGGCCAAACGGGTCGCGCCGCAGGAACAGGCGCGTGCGCTGGCGTTCCTGCAACCGCAAAATGCCGATGGCATGCTCGGTGAGGGTGGCAGTATCAATCTGGAACAGCTCGTCGCGCGGGTACGCATCCAGAATCGACTGCAATGACTTGGCCGCATGGCTGTCAGGCACCGCACCCGCGCTGGCCATCACATCGGCGGCGCGACGGCGCACCTGGGGAATGTCGGACACCGGCGCGGAATAGGCGGTGGAGGTGTACAGGCCCAGAAAACGCGTCTCCCCAACCACCTTGCCCGCTCCATCAAAACGCTTTACGCCAAGGTAATCCAGCCAGGCCGGCCGGTGCACCGTGGCGCGCGTCATGGCTTTGGTGACCAGCACCAGCTCATCCGCGTTGATGCGTTCAACCGCCTCGGGCGGCAGGCGGGTTTCCGCGGTTTGCGCGGCGCCACGCAGAATGCCCAGACCCGACCCGGGCCTGGCGACCAGGCTCACGGCATCGCCATCACGCTTCAAGTCATAGTCTCGCGCACCCAGAAAGGTGAAATGCCGGTTTTCCAGCCAGTGCAAAAAATCAATCCCTTCTTGCTGGTTGGCTGGCGTCAGGGGTGATTTTTCAGAAGCCTTCGCAACCGCCGCAACCCGCTTCTGCATGGCCTGCCAGTCCTGCACGGCGCTGCGCACATCGCCCAGCACCCGGTTCAACTCGTCGGCCAGGGCCTGCTGCTCGGCAGCGCCGACAATGCGGTCGCATTCCACCAGAATCAGCGATTCAATCGGGTCTTTTTGTTCCGCGGCCGTGGCCGCCGTGACACTTTGGACCGAGGCAATTTTTCCCTCTGCATCGCGCGCCACACGCATCAGCGGGTGAACAATCCAGTGCGCCGTGCGGTTGCCGCGATTGATGGCCATGGTGACGGAGTCCACCAGAAACGGCATGTTGTTGTGAACGATTTGCACCACCGTGTGCTCGCTGACGAAGCCGTCTTCCGCCAGTGTGGGGTTGAATACGCGCACCTTGGCGCTCTGCGCCGAGCGTGGCGCATCAAGCAGGCGCCAATGGGCATTGGCAATGGCATACAGCGTGGCCGGGCTGAGGGCGGCCATTTCGTCGGGATCCGCATTTTCAAAGTAGGCCGATACAAAACCGGATTGCCGTTTGGCCGCGGGCCCGGCGTGTTGCTGCGCGTAGTTCAGTAACTCAGCCAGAGGGGACGATGTCATGGGTGCTCCGTAAAACCTTGTGTATTGGGGAATTCTAGGGAGTCCTTCCCTCGCTGTGTGGATTTGTCTTGGCGATTCATGAGCTTATGCCGGAGTTGCATTGAGGCCAGGCATAAACCCATGCCGACCGGCCTTGGCGTCTGAGTTTGACTACCGGGTCAGTTCAGCAATGAATTTTTCGGCCTGCGCCAGCATGCCGGTGCGGATCGGCTTGAACACCCGCGGCGCAAAGCCCTGCGGCAACTGCGCCGCCACGCGCTCCAGTGCGTCCGGAACCTGCAGCACCAGCGCCACCATCTGGTCGAATGCTTCAGGCACGCCGCTTTGCCGAGCCAGCGTCTCCCAGTGCCGGGTGTGGATTTCGTGCAGGTGGTAGTGCGTGTTTTTTCCGCGCAGCGCCATGGACAGCTTGGCCCGGCGCGGGCTGACCTGGTTGGGCCCGTTGCCGATGATGGGCCAGGCCGACAACACGTCGTACAGCGGCGTCATGTGAAAACCGCCGCCGCGCTCGAGAAAAATGGAAAAGTTTTTGGCATGGCCGTCGGTGGCTGCCATGAGCCAGAAGGCGAGTTGGGCCAGCACGAAACGCAGGCTGTCCGCCTTGGCGTTGTTGCCTCCGGCCAGCAAGGCCAGACCCGCGCGGATGCCGGGGCCGCCATCGCTTTCGTACTTCAGGTCGCCGGGTGTGCCAGTGGCCTGGCAAAAATCTTCCTGTGGTAGCCGTGCGATCCAGCGCGTGCCGTCCATCCAGCGCCGGTCAAAGCGCTCCACAACCAGCACTTTCCGCCGGCCAAACTGGTCCATCTGTGTGGGAGCCACATTGAAACCCAGCGCGACCAACAGCGTGGCGCACAACCATTCATTTTCGACCGAATCGCTCATGTCGGCGCGCATGTTGCCCACCAGCCCCAGGGGTAACTTGAAGATATGTGTGGTGGGCGTGGCGCCAGCAGGCAGGTGCCAGCGCTGGCCGATTCGCAGCAGAGCGGTTTTTTCCTGCGCGCCGGCAATGGAGATGCGAAAGTCATTGGCCAACGACGCCTCGCCCGTGCCGTCGCTCGTGACATCGCCCAGCAGAGCCTCTACCTGGCTGTCGGTCAAGGGTGTGCTGTCGATACGGTTATGCGGTGGAGGCGGCACGCCTGTCGGCATCAACTGCACTGCACCGACGCAGTCGCGTCCGATGGCGGCCAGCAGGTCGGCCGCCCGGATGGAGGGTGTGCCGAAGCGGCGCCGCAGACGCTCGCGGATGCGGTTGCTGTCAGGCAGCAGGTTGTCAAAGTAGTGCTCCACCCTGGCACCCATCACATCGCCCCCGCCAGCCGGCATGGGCACTGAAACCGACAGCGGCCGCGCGTTTGGCGACTGGAGCCAGCTATCGTCGTAATGAAATCCGGGCGTGCCCGTGCGCGTCCAGAACCAGACGCCGACACGCTGGCCGTTCATCCACACATCCAGATCGGTAAAGGCCATGGCTTTGTTCTTTTCTTTTACCAGTCAGATGAAGGGCTGTTGACCTGAGGCGCAGGAGAGGGCGGCGTGCTGGCGTAGCGTTGCGTATCTGCCAGCAGCAAGCGCGCGTTCAGCGCATGCAAGACCTGCAGCAGTTGGTCCAGGCTCACGGCACCGGGAGCATTTTCAATGTCGGCCATGCGCACCTGCTTGATGCCAATGCGCTCCCCGAGCGCGGTCTGCGTCAGGCCGCGCGCCTTGCGCAGCGATTTGAGATGCACCGACAACTGGGCCGATGTCTGGATGGGAAAGGTTTGAAGGGTGTTCATACAAATACCACCTTGAAGTGATATTCACAATATATCGTCTTAATACAATATTGTCAATTTATCGTAAATAAGCGATTCAACCGCACCCGCAAGAATCTTGCGCCACGGGCGTTACCATCCATACCAAGCCATACCCATCCAGAGACCCGCACCATGCCCCTGCCATTTGCCACCCGCCTGAACAACGTAGAAACCTCAGCCATCCGTGAGCTCTTCAAACTGCTGGGCAAGCCCGGCATCATCAGCTTTGCCGGTGGTTTCCCCGACTCCGCCCTGTTTGATGTGGACGGCATCCGCCAGGCCGTCAATACGGCGCTGACAGAAGACCCCGGCGCGGCGCTGCAATACGGCGCCACCGAAGGCTATCAACCCTTGCGCGAACAACTCGCCGCCTTCATGGCCAGCAAGGGCGTGCAAGACCTGGCGCCCGAGGGCCTGATCGTTACCACCGGCAGCCAGCAGGCGCTGGACCTGCTGGGCAAAACCATGATTTCGCCCGGCGACAAAGTGATTGTGGAAGGCCCGACTTTTCTGGCCACCATCCAGTGCTTCAGGTTGTATGGCGCCGAACTCATCAGCGCACCGATTGATGCGAACGGCGTTAAAACCGACGAGCTGGAAAAGCTGATCGCCGAGCACAAGCCCAAACTGGTGTACCTGATCCCCACCTTCGGCAACCCGAGCGGCGCCACGCTGAACGCCGAGCGCCGCAAACAAGTGCTGGCCATGGCCGTGAAGCACCGGACCCTGATCGTCGAAGACGACCCCTATGGCGACCTTTATTTCAACGCGGCGCCACCGCCGAGCATCCTGAGCCTGTCGAAGGACGTTCCCGGCAGCCGCGACTGGCTGGCGCACTGTGGCAGCCTGAGCAAGGTGCTGAGCCCCGGCCTGCGCGTGGGCTGGATGATTGCCCAGCCCGAGCTGCTGGCAAAAGCAACCATGTGCAAACAGTTCAGCGACGCCCACACCAGCACCTTCGCCCAGGCCACCGCCGCGCAATACCTCAAGGCCGGGCGCATGCCCGCCACACTGGCCAGGGTGCGCAAGGTGTATGGCGAGCGCGCCGTGGCCATGGGCGCCGCGCTCAAGCGCGAACTGGGCGACGCGGTTGAGTTCACGCAGCCGCAGGGCGGTTTGTTCTTCTGGGCCCGTCTGACGGGTGCGGGCGGCAAGACCAAAGACGCCGGTGAGTTTGCGAAAAAGGCGATTGAGAAGGGCGTGGCCTTTGTGCCTGGCGCGCCGTTTTATGCGGACCATCCGGATGTGGCGACCTTCAGGCTCAGTTTTGCTACTGCGGATGTGGCGAAGATTGAGGAAGGGGTGGGGAGGTTGGGGAAGGCGGTTTAGTCGGAAGCGCTGGTAACACTGAATCTGCTTTTGGAGCTGTGACTAGAGCCCAGAGCGAGGAGCCAATCACGTACAGAATTGGGCGTAAACGAGCGCCAATTTTCATCTGTGCAGTTGTGCAAGGTTTCGTAGTTTCCGCCCCTGTTGACCAACTCCTTGTTTTGGAGGGTGACAGGATGCAATTGAGACCTTACCATTCGGCTTTGTATTCATAGCCCCCCGTGTTACTTGCACGGGGGGCGCTGAAGCCCAACAATTCACAACTGGTACCGCTATGATTATTGATTGCCCAACCTGCGAGTCAAAAGTCGACGCCAAACTGCTGGCGGAAAGGCAATATGCCGGCGATGACTACAACGATCGGACCAAAACAGTTTTTCTAGAATGTCCGATCTGCCATGGTTGCTTAGTGGCAAGCCAAGAAATGGTCCAAACTGACTACGATGAGTGGGACTGGTCGCCTGCGACGCGGAACTGGCCGCAACCGGCGGTGATCCTTGACTATGGCATTCCGAAATTGACACGAAAGTCGCTTGAAGAGGCAAAAAAATGCCTCTCTGCACATGCATATAGCGCCTGTGCCGTAATGTGTGGGCGCGCCATTGAGGCTATCTGCACAGAACACAAGACGAAGGCGAAGACCTTAGCAGCTGGACTGAGGGAGCTTCGTGATAAGCAGGTCATCGATCAGAGGCTGTTTGAGTGGGGAGATTCATTGCGGGAAAAGCGCAACATTGGTGCGCATGCGACAGAAGAAGACGTCACTCGGGAAGATGCGCGGGATGTACTTGAATTCGCAGCCGCCATTTCTGAATATGTTTTCGTACTATCGGCAAAATACGAGGCATTCAAGTCCCGACAGACACAGAAGGCCGCTGTCTCTAAAGTTGGCAATGTAGCGATACCGACGAAGTCCCCAAAGAAGGCCGCAGACCTAAATCCGCTTGACCACAAGCCTCTACAAGTATCCCAGCTCCCACCCCCTTGAGTCTGAAGCTCACGGGGTCGCTGGGCCTTCGGCCTGTGGATTTTGTGGACGAGCTAATGTCGGTACAAACGCAAGGCTGAGAACTCCAATTCCCAGTTTTCAGATTCGACTGGATCGGGGACACATTTCGAGGGCGCACGCGGTGAACGATTCGCTGTTGTCGCCTCAGGCAAAGACCAGATTTTTAGCAACTCGGAGGATTCGGAATGGGTTTCTTTGACTCCTTGGTGACGGCAGTGAACGATGCGTCAGAAACTGCGCATGGAACGCGCCTACTCAAAGAATTTGACGACAGCATTAGGCGAATTGCCCCTCTTGACGGCCGTGATGAAATCATAAGACGGTTTGTCTATCAGCGTACGATCATCCGGCGCGAAATGCATAACTGGTCACGCGATGGAACCTTATCACAGGCGACCGATCTTCGAAGAAAAGCGCGTCAAACGTTCGATCTCAATGTTGTTGACGGCTACTCGCTCTGGTTAACCAGCGCTTGGCTCGAGGCGAGCGTCAGGCGGTCAGCCGACGCGCAGCATGTCTGGCAACAGTTGGATCAACTCGCGGCCCAACATGATGCCATTGAAGCACACGCAGAACTCATCGCGAGGGCGCAGAAGGCCGTGGAGCGCGCGAAGGAGGACGTGAAGCGAAAGCGAACGGAGCGCGCCAAGCTAAACACAGCGCCGTATGTATTGCCGCAAAGTGAGTAAATTTCAGAGGAGAAGTAATAGAAACATGCGGCATTATTTATGACGCTATGTTTAGATGCCCGCCGAGAACGCGAAGAAGCAGCGCACACACTCGGGCAGGCAGTGGAAAGACAACGCAGCTTGTTGCGCGAGAGTCTCGCTGATAGCGAATCAATTGCAACGATCGGCAGCCTGCGCAAAGCTGTACGGCGCATCGTTGAAATTGGATTTAAGACCACCAGTGCGCCGGATCTACGTCATGTAAATTGGGGATCTAGCCCATCTACAGGGACTTCCAACAAAGTCAAGAAACGGCATCGGTATTTTTTCATTGGTG
>CAYJMW010000044.1:0-30888 GCA_964371235.1 uncultured Polaromonas sp. | reverse complement strand
GCATACCGTGCCGAACTGGCCGATATGGGCATAATGGCAAGCCGCAAGCGCAGCGCCCGACTCATGCGGCAAAACCATCTACGGGGCGTCAGCCGACGCCGGGGTTGGTGTGTGACCACTGAACGCAATCCCCGACAGCGACCAGCCCCTGACTTGGTGGAGCGCAAGTTTGTAGCCAGCGACATCAACCAGCTCTGGGTGTGTCTGGCAGTACACCAGCATTGTCTTTGGCAACCGGTGCAAGGAGTGTCGAAAACAGTCTGGCCAATAGCGCCAGCTGCGACCCGGTCAAGCGTGGCACAGACTTGCTATAAGCGCAAATTGTTCAACACCTTTGGGGCGATCAATTACGCTTGCGATAGCCGGAGCCGGGTGTGAAACAACAGGTCAGTCAAATCTCATCAGAATCTGACCGCAATTCCCCTCAAGGTAAATCGCTGATCTGATCTGGCTTGTTCTCAGGTTGGCAGAAAGGCAGCGCCAAAGCACTTGCTCAGAATCTCTCACCCTTGGGGCGTCGGCTATTCTGGTAGGTTGGTTCGGCGCCATCAGGGGCGGCGGGTGGCGGCGAGCGGGCGCCTGAAGACATTGGATCGGTCGCACCCTGAGTGATCGATCGAACGATCTCATTGGCAAGGGCGTTCGAGACCGTCCGCGCGGCTTCGCCGACCGCTTGATTCAGATGCTGACGCAGGCTCTGCTCCTGTGACGGCTGGGCAACATTGGGATCGGGCGGGAAGTCTTCTGCCGGTGCAGGAGTAGCGATTTGCACCGGATGTGCCGAAGGCTGTTGAACGGGCCGGGCAGTTGAACCTGATTGGGCCTTTTGCCGGTATTCCCCGGTGTCGGTGCTGGTGCTGGTTGTTGAGGCTTGCCGACTTCAACGCCATCATCCTCAACCAAGTCGGGTCCATCGACAATCTCTGCCGATAGTGCCAGCGGGGAACACAGAGCGAGCAACAAAAAGACGCAGGCATCAAGCCGACGCCCGCCGCAAAAAGGTCGCAGCCGATCGAATCCTCCGGAGTTTATGAGTAGCATCTTGAAGACGGGCGTCATGGCTTGATCGTGAGACACTTTGACAGCCCATCGCGCTTTTTTCATCCAAATCACTTTGCAGCTCACATACGCGCTCACCACCCCCCCGTAGCGTTACATTCGCTGTGAGGGCGTAGCGATAACAGCCATGCATCGCGTCCTACGCTGGCTGGTTTAAGGCGGATGTGAACTTAATCCAAACCTGGTCTCATCAATTTCAGCCCTGCATTCCAGTGGGCTCACACATTACCTCGGGAGCTTGACGGCTGCGGCGCCGGCTCGTTTTCGATGCACTCACGGACGGACCAATGCACAAGGGTGCTATTTTCCCCATAGTGCCCCGCCTGCCGCTCCTGCCGCTCCTCCCACTGCGCCTCCCACTCCGGCACCAACAGGCCCCCCTGTAGCAAATCCCGCGGCGGCTCCACGTAGCGCTCCCTTTTTGCCGTCTATTATTGCCGCGGTCTTCTTGTTCTCGTATTCTGCCCGCGCTCTGTCAGCGTCTTTACGAGCTACTCTCGCTTGCTCCACGGCCGCATTGTAATTTTTTTCACTGTTAGGATTGTTCCATTTCCGGCCAATAGACGCAGACTCCGATGGTGTCGGTGTGTTAGTTGCTCCATGGGGTTGGCGCTGTTGCTGGGCCCTTTGCGACGCTTGCTGCTGATGCGTATTCTTCTTCTTCTTCTCCTTCGCCATCGAGGCTGGGCTGGCAAATACGCAAACCGCGATAAACAATCCCAACAGAACACTGAGTTTAGATTTCATAGTTCTCTCCGGTTATTGCCGCGATGCAACCGAATTCCACCGGTGCGGCGATACCGGCAGACAATTGTGTGTTGGTATCCGGTTACCTGTGCGTATCAAAGGGACAAGGCTCAAATTGTTTGTCGGTGTCCATGACATTCTTCGACTGAGTGCAATATTTTTGCGGGGAAATTTTCTGATTGTCTTTTGCGTAAGCAATCAACGGAGCACTAACGGCGATCCAACTCATGACCGATAACAAGATTGCCAACTTCATATGCTTTCTCCTCAGATGACAGCTTTTTTACCCCTCGCCTTAACGTTTTTTCCGAATTGGTTTCGGCGCTTGCGTCGGCGTTTCCGCAGGGGCTTGCCTTGACTCGGTCCGCTGCGCAGCTCCGCTGCTGGCATAACCGGCGGCTGCAGTCAGGCTCTGGAAGACATTCGCTGCATCGGTGCCGTAGGCCTGGATAAATGCTTCCCTGACGGTTCCAAGATTGCCGTTGAGCGACGGTGGGACCTCCTGGAACGCCGTCTTGCTCCGGCGCAGCAGATCCACGAGTTCATCGCGCTTGATCAGGTTGTGGCTGAAGCGGCGGCCCCATTCGTCGCCCATGACGTTGAAGGTCTGGTGGTAGATTTCGGCCTTCAGCGTGTTGGTGGACGGTATGTTCAGGACGGCAAGGGTCTTGCGGGCGTCGATGTACATCGTTGTGCCACCCTCCGACGTTTGCTGGACGAAGCCGCCTGCGCGAAGCGCCGCCTGCGTTCGCTTGTATTTGGCATCGTAGATCTGGACGAAATTGGCGATGAATTTTTCCCGGTCCGCCTGCGAGCCTTCGGAGATGAGCGTGATGAAGACGTTTACCGCCCGCGTCACGGTTTGCGCCCAACCAGTCTCGAAGACTTCAATGACACTAACAAAGCGCTGCGCCGTCTTGTCGCCGATCAGCGCCGCGGCCTCTGTCAGATAAGGACCCAGCACGAGGTCGGCGGTTCGGTCCTGATAGCCGATGCGATAACCCTTTTTGAACCCATCCTTGAGATCGGAATGAACCCAGAAAAAATCGAGGTTGTCGGGGTCGATCAATGAGTTGACGAAAGGGCGGTCGGAAAGATCATTGGCCTGGATTTTGAGGTTCCAGTGGCGGGTACCCCACCACTTTCCGGCTTCCTCGTAGGAAGCGACATCGCGTTTTGCGGGTCGAAAATAGTCGCCGTCGCTGCGCGCATTGGTGGTGACGCATCCCGCGAGCAGCAGGAAGGCAGTGATGCTGACAAACAGCCCGTAGGCACGATGAAAGCGATAGAAAATATTCATTTTCTCCTCCAAACTTATAACCATGACTCGACTGATGTTTTGTTAACAGGATAGCGCTTTGTAACTTTTTGTCAAATCAAAGTCAAATCAAGACAAAATGTTTTGTGCGAGGCCCTTTGGACGGGCGTTTTGATGGATTCGCGCGGCATCATGTCGCACCGTTGAGGCAGCCGCCCGCGCCCGGCTGAAATCTATGGCCTGACCCGCGCCGCCACTTCCCGCCCCAGTTCAATCACCGCCATGGCGTAGTAACTGCTCCAGTTGTAGCGGGTGATGGCGTAAAAGTTTTCGGTGCCGGCCACATACGTGGGTGACTCCGGGCCATTGAGCAGCTCGATCAAAGCCAGCGGTCCTTTGTGTTCCAGCGCCGCGCCCTCCAGCACGGCGCCTTTGGCCGTGAAGCTGGCGACGCTGAAGGTCGGCAAGATGTCGGGCGCCAGCAGCGCGTCCATATCCAGGCGGCTGGCATCAAAACTCACGGCGTAGTGCGTGGGCATGCCACTTTGCCAGCCGAAGGCCTTGAAATAGCTGGCGACCGAGCCGATCACGTCGGCTGGGCTGTCCCAGAGGTCGATGCTGCCGTCGCCGTCAAAGTCCACCGCGTGCTTGACCCAGCTTGACGGCATGAACTGCGGCATGCCCATGGCTCCGGCGTAGCTGCCCTTTATTTCAAGGGCCTCCAGCGGGGTGGCGCCGCGGCGGCTTTCCAGCGTCAAAAACTGCTCAATCTCGCCTTTGAAAAACTCGCTGCGCTCGCTCGCGCGCGGGTGGTTGACCGGAAAGTCGAAGGCCAGCGTCGCCAGCGCGTCCATCACCCGGAAGCTGCCGGTATTGCGGCCGTAGATGGTTTCGACGCCGATGATGCCGACAATGATTTCGGCGGGAACGCCATAGTCTTTTTCAGCCCGCTCAAGCGCCTCCTGGTTCTCCTGCCAGAAGCGCGCGCCTGCGTCGATGCGGACGGGGTCGATGAAACGGCTGCGGTAAACCCGCCAGTTTTTCACAAAGGTTTGTGCGGGCGGCTGCATCAGGCGCGAGACTGCCGGAACGTAGCGCGACTGGCCCAGCACGCTGCGCACCCAGTCCGGGTCCAGACTGCGCCGGCTGGCCAGGTCGTCGGCAAATTGCATCACCTCGGGGCGCGTGGCGTAGAGCTGGCCCTGCGCCTGGGCGGCGTTGGCAACCACCTTTTTCTTATAAGGTTTTGCCGCACTGGCCCACGCAGAATAAGCGGTAGCAGCTATCAATAATATAGCTACTACAAACTGACGAAGAAGTGTTTGGCGTGTCATGCGAGGCCGGTGGTGGCTGAATGCGATTTTAAGCAGGCCATGCGAGACGGCTCAATTGTTGCCTGAGCTGGGTCAGCGCCGTGGCCTGGTCGGCCGATGAACTCGCGTAACGCTGCAACTCCAGCGCCATCAGCCAGTCATGCAGGGCCTGCCCCGCGCTGCCGTATTTCGCCAGCACTTGCCGGGCCAACTGGCGCGGCGAGGTGGCCGCCGTGCTTTCAATGCCGCCCTGCGCCAGCCGTTTGCGCGCCCGCGCCAGCAGGCGCAGCCAGGGGTCGTGCTGGGTGCGCTCCCACAGCGTCCACGCGGCGCCCAACAGGCTGCTCAGCACAACGATGGCGATCAGCAGGTAGCTCAGGTCCTGCCAGCTTGGGGATTCAAAACCGATGTTTTTCAGCAGTTCAAGCTGCTTGCCCTGGGTGTAGTTGAGAACGCGCTGGTTCCAGCTGTTGTTCACCGCCTCCCAGACCGCGCGCATCTGCGCCGACAGCGTGGGGCTGAAGGTACCAAGAGCCTGCGCGACCACCCCCTGCGGCGCGGCCAGCCGCTGCACAGTGCCGACGCGCCCGGGCGCCACCGCCGCCGTGGGGTCCACCCGGAGCCAGCCCTGGCCAGCCTGCCAGACCTCGGCCCAGGCGTGGGCATCGCTTTGCCGGACGATCCAGAAGCCGTCAACGCTGTTGCGCTCGCCGCCCTGGTAGCCGGTCACGATGCGCGCCGGTATGCCCAGCGCGCGCATCAGGATGACGAAGCTGGAGGCGATGTGCTCGCAAAAACCTTCCTTGCGGTCAAACCAGAATTCGTCGGCGGTGTGCTGGCCGTACTGGCCGGGATCGAGCGTGTAGCTGTAGCCGCCCGTGCGCAGCCGCTCGAGCGCCACCTGCACCAGCACGCGCGCATCGGCCTGGGCGTAACGCGGATCGCGCCGCAGCTCGCTGGCCAGCGCCAGCGTGCGCGGGTTAAAGCCTGGCGGCAGCTCAACAAACGCCTGCAAGCCAGCCACGGGCTGCGCCGGTCCGTGCCTGAAAGCGGGGTAGCTTTGCGCCTTGTAGCGCACCAGGTCGGTGATGGGCCGCTGGGCCAGCCATTGCAGGTCGGGTTCCATGACGCTGCGGTAGCCGGGCAGCGCGGGGCTTTGCAGGGTGGCGTCCAGCACCAGCAGCCAGGGCCGGTTGTTGGGCTCGAGCGTGACTTCGTAGGCAACCGGCTTGCCGAAGACCTGCAAGTTGGCCGGCAGTACATCGCGTGCGGTCAGGCTGTCACGCAACGCCTGCCAGCGGCGGCCGTCAAAGCTGGAGAGCACCGGCCCGCGAAAATAAAGGTCGCGCTGCGGCGGGGCGTTGCCTTCAAACCGGATGCGCATGGCCACGCTGTCATCCAGTGCCAGGCTGGCGATGGTGCCCACCTGCATGGTTGCGCTCAGGCCGCTGCGGCCGGTCATGGCGTCGCTGGGAACGCCCCACAAGGGAGCCAGGCGCGGGAACAGCAGGAACAGCACCAGCATGATGGGCGCGCCGAGCAGGGCCATCCAGCCCGCGATTTTCGCGGCCTGGGCCAGCGGTGGCTTGCCGACCGGCAGATGGGCATTGACCAGGGCGGTCAGCAGTCCGAGCAGGGCCAGCACCATGCTGAAAGCCGTCAGCAGCGACTGCGAGTAGAAAAAATTGCTCAGCATGCAGAAAAAGCCGAGGAAAAAAACCACGAAGGCATCGCGCCGGGCGCGCAGTTCCAGTGTCTTGAGCGTCAGTAATACCACCAGCATCGTGACGCCTGCGTCGCGCCCGAGCAGCGTGCCGTGGGTGGCGAATGTCGCCGCGACCATGGCGACCAGCAAACCCAGCAGCCACCACTTGCCGGGCAACGGCCGCGCCTGCAACGCCAGGGCGCCGCGCCACACCAGCACCGCGCCAGCCGCGGCGCTGCACCACAGTGGCAACCGGCTCACCTGTGGCAACAGCACCCAGGCAATCACCACCAGCAGGAACAGCGTGTCCCGGGTGTCGCGCGGCAGGTTGCGCAGCGCAGGGAAGGTCGGCAGTGCCAGCTTCAGCATAGGGCCAGCGCCTCCAGACATTGCCGTTTGTGGGCCTCGCCACTGGCTGGTTTGATCTCCAGCCCCGGCAGGCGCAGGCCGTAGTCCAGCCCCAGTTTGTCGGCCTGAAGAATCCAGGCGCACAGCCGGGAGAGTTTTTGCTCGATGCCGACGGAGCCCGCCTGCATGAAGTCGAGCCACAGTTCATGGCGCTGGGCTTGCTGGGTGTCACGCACGACCAGCGTGCCGCCCGCTCCATCCGATGAGAGGGCGTTGACGGCTTTCTTCCAGACCACCAGTTTCATGGGGTCGCCGCGCCGGTAGGCCCGCACGCCGTCAAATTCACCCGTGCTCTGCGCCCGCGCTGGCGCCGCCGTGCCGCCAGAACGAGGCTCGCCTGGCGGCAGTGGCGGCGGGTTCGGCTCAGGCGCCGGATAAACCAGCATCTGCGCTGCGGGCCGCCAGACCGTCCAGACCCGGAAAGTGCCGAGCGGAAAGCGGGTTTCGGCGGTCAGCGTGGGCAGGCGGTGCAGGCCGCGCCGGACCGGCGTGAACGCCACCTGCACCACACTGGCGCCCTGCGCCGGTACGTCGGTCCAGGCCCAATGCCGCTCGCGGCCTGGCGCGCTGCCTTCTTGCGCATCTGCACCGGGCGCCCGCATGAGGCCCATCACGCTCAGGCCAATGCCGTAGCGCGCAGTCCGGCGGGTATTCGTGAGTGTGACATCAAAAGTGGCGGTAGCCCCCGCAAAACGTGCAGAAGGTGCTATCAAATTCATGGCAAGACCGCGCAGCGTGGCATGGCTGACGTGCATGCCCACCAAGGCGCTGCCAGCCAGTAAAAACGTCAGCAGGTAACCCAGATTGAGCTGGTAGTTGATCGAGGCGACCAGCAGCACCAGCATCGTCACAGCCAGCATCAGCCCGGGTCGCGTGGGCAGGATGTACACGGTGCGCTGGGTCAGCGTGACCTGGTCAGACAGCGGCAACCGGTTTTCAAACCAGGCCTGAAACCGCCCGTCAATGAACGATAAAGAGCGAGAAGAAGAGGACTCACTGGCCATGTTGATTGCGGGCCTAGTACTGCAACCCGGAAGTAGCGGAACAAAATGAAAGTGATGGATTCGTGCCCAGGGCAAGGCGCAAGCCGCAGCGAAGGCTGTGCGCCTTCGCAAGGATTGCAACGCCGCCATGGGTGCGAAGACGCGCTTTCATGATTCGATATTTTCGGGTTGCAGTACTAGGGAAGCGGCACGGCGTCCAGCATGGCGCGTACCTGCTCGACCGCGCCACGGCCCGCGTCGCTGACGGGAATCAGGCGGTGCGCGGCGGTTTGCGGCAGCACGGCGGCGATGTCGTCGGGCGCCACGTAGTCGCGCTGGCTCAAAAAGGCCTGCGCCTTGGCGGCGCGCAGGATGGCGATGCCGGCGCGCGGACTCAGGCCCTGCAAAAACCAGCGGCCCGAGCGCGTTGCCGCAATCAGGTCCTGCAGGTAGTTCAGCAGCGGCTCCGCCGTATGAATATGCATGACCATTTGCTGCAGCTCAAGCAGGCCCTGCGGCGTCAGCAGCGGCGGCAGCTTTTCCAACAGTTCGCGCCGGTCGCTGCCGCAAAGCAGCGCGCGCTCGGCGGCGCGGTCGGGGTAGCCGAGCGAAATCCGCATGTGAAAGCGGTCCATCTGCGACTCGGGCAGGGCGTAGGTGCCGAGCTGGTCGTGCGGGTTTTGCGTGGCAATCACGAAAAACGGCACCGGCAGCATTCGCGTTTCGCCCTCGACGGTAACCTGTTTTTCCTCCATGGCTTCGAGCAGGGCGCTCTGGGTTTTGGGGCTGGCGCGGTTGATTTCGTCGGCCAGCAGCACCTGGGCAAAGACCGGCCCCGGGTGAAACACAAAACTCTCCTTCTGGCGCTCATAGATCGAGACACCCGACAAGTCGCTGGGCATCAAATCGGCGGTAAATTGCACCCGTGAAAACTGCAGGCCGAAAGAGCGCGACAGTGCGTGGGCGAGTGTGGTTTTGCCGACGCCGGGAACATCCTCAATCAGCAGGTGGCCGCCAGCGAGCAGGCAGGCCACGCAATCGCGCACCTGCGCCGGTTTGCCGACGATGACCGTGTTAAGCTGATTCAGGAGCGTTTGAAGTTTTTCTTTGACGTTCATGCCATCAACCTTACCGTAAAATTTTTCAGCCATGAACGCGACCGGTTATTTCACCCATAAAGACTGCTGGAAGCACGAAATGGGTCCGGGGCACCCGGAGTGCCCGGAACGCCTTGATGCCATTGAAGACCGCCTGCTGAGTTCCGGCGTCGGCGATGCGCTGGAGCGGCGCGAGGCGCCACTGGCGGCACTGGGCGACCTGGAACTGGCGCACGACCGCATGCTGGTGGCGGCGATTCGCGGCCTGAGCGAGAGCCTGACCGAGGACATTCTGGCGGGTGGGCCGCCTTACGCCCAGATTGATCCAGACACAGCGCTCAACGTGCACAGCTGGAACGCCGCCCTGCGCGCGGCCGGCGCTGCCATTGCAGCCACTGACGCGGTGCTGGCAGGTGAAATGGAAAACGCCTTTTGTGCCGTGCGCCCGCCGGGTCATCATGCCGGGCGCAACAAGTCCATGGGGTTTTGTGTATTCAACAACGTCGCCATTGCTGCCAAATACGCGCTGGAACGCCACGGGCTCGAGCGCGTGGCGATTGTTGACATCGACGTGCACCACGGCAACGGCACCGAAGACATCATGCGCGGTGACAACCGGGTGTTGATGGTGAGTTTTTTCCAGCACCCGTTTTACCCCTACAGCGGCTCTGAAACGCGCGATGGCAATATGGTGAACCTGCCGGTGCCAGCCTATACCAAAGGCAGGGACATACGCGAACTGATCGAAATGATGTGGATTCCGCGCCTGGAAGCGTTCAAGCCCGAAATGATTTTCATCAGCGCCGGATTCGACGCGCACCGCGACGACGACCTGGGCCAGTTGGGCCTGGTCGAACAGGACTACGCCTGGATTACCCAGCGCGTCAAGGACGTGGCCAGGCGCCATGCCAGGGGCCGCATCGTGTCCTCGCTCGAAGGGGGGTACAACCTCAACGCGCTGGCGCGCAGCGTGGAGGCGCATCTTCGCGTGCTGGCTGATTTATAGGAGGTTTCATGAACAAGTCATCGGCTGATCTGTCGCCGGTTCTTCACACCCGGGACGCCCGCGGTGTTCACACCCTGACGCTGAATCGGGCGAGCACTTTCAACGCACTCGGTGAAGACGTGCTGGCCGCCCTGCAAAGCGCGATCGACACCATCGCGATTGACCCGGCTGCGCGGGCGCTGGTCATCGCGGCGCAAGGCAAGGCATTTTGCGCCGGCCACAACCTCAAAGAGATGCGCGCCCAACCCGATCTGGCCTATTACCAGAAGCTGTTTGCCCAGTGCACGCGCATGATGCTCAGCCTGCAGAATCTGCCGGTGCCGGTGATTGCCAGGGTGCAGGGGCTGGCGACTGCCGCGGGTTGCCAGCTGGTGGCGCAATGTGATCTGGCCGTCGCTGCCAGCCAGGCGAATTTTGGCGTGAACGGAATTGACGTGGGCCTGTTTTGCGCCACGCCGAGCGTGCCGCTGGTGCGCAACATCCCGGCCAAGCAGGCCATGGAAATGCTGCTGACGGGCGAATTCATCAGCGCCGATGAGGCGCGGTTGCGGGGATTGGTCAACCGCGTGGTGCCGCTTGAGGCGCTCGACGCCGAAGTCGAAAAACTTTTGCAGGCGCTGCTGTCCAAGCCGCGCGAGGCCGTTGCCATGGGCAAGGCGCTGTTTTACAAGCAGCGTGAAACCGGCATCGAGGCGGCCTACCAGCTGGCCGGCCAGACCATGGCCTGCAATATGGTCCACCCCGTGGCGCAGGAAGGCGTGCAGGCCTTCATCGACAAAAGGAAGCCCCAATGGCCAGCGCCAGTGTGCTGAATTTGCGCGCAACTTCTCCGGCAGAGTTTGACAGCTTCGAGGCCTGGTTTGCCGCGTTGACCCGGCCCACCGCCCTGACGGAACTGGCGGCGCTGTCCGGCTGCGTTCTGCTGGCCTGGCTGGTGGCGCATGGGGCGAGACGGGCGCGCCTGGTGCAGGACGGGTCGTCGATACTTCTTGGGCGGCGCATTGTCGATGGTGTGCTGTTTCCGATGCTGCTGCTGCTGTTTGCCTATGCGGCCCAGGCAATTTTGGTGCGTCTGTTTCCGCTGGCGGTTTTCAAGGTCGCCATTCCGGTGCTGCTGGCGCTGGCGCTGATTCGCCTGGGTGTCAAGGTGCTGCAGGCGGCCTTCAAGAATGCACCGGTGGTGCGGGCGCTGGAGCGAACCTTTTCCTGGCTGGCCTGGCTGGCCATGGTGCTCTGGGTCAGCGGGCTGCTGCCGGTGATTCTTGAGCAGCTCGATGAGATCAAGTGGAAAGTTGGCGGCTCGACCCTGTCGGTGCGCAACATGCTCGAAGGGCTGCTGACGGCCAGTGTGGTGCTTCTGATCACCCTGTGGATTTCCTCGGCGATCGAATCCCGCGTGTTGCGCTCGGCCACCGGCAGCGAGCTGTCACTGCGCAAGGCGTTCAGCAATGCCACCCGCGCGCTGCTCATATTTGTCGGTCTGTTGCTGGCGCTGTCAGCGGTGGGGATCGACCTGACGGCCTTGTCGGTGCTGGGCGGTGCGATTGGCGTGGGCATTGGCTTTGGCCTGCAAAAGCTCGCTGCCAGCTATGTCAGCGGTTTTGTCATGCTGGCCGAGCGCAGCGTGCGTATTGGCGACAACGTTCGCATCGACGACTTTGAGGGGCGCATTACCGACATCAACGCGCGCTACACGGTGGTGCGCGCTCTGTCCGGGCGCGAATCCATTGTGCCCAATGAAATGTTCATCAGCAACCGGATTGAAAACCTGTCCCTGAGCGATCGGCAATTGCTGCAGTCCACCGTGGTGTCGGTGGGTTATGACAGTAACGTCGAACTGGTGATGCGCCTGCTTATCGAGGCGGCCAGCAGGCAGGAGCGCGTGATGAGCAACCCGGAGCCCGGTGTCAACCTGACCCATTTTGGTGCTGACGGGCTTGAATTCACGCTCAACTACTGGATGATAGACCCCGAAAACGGCCAGCAGAACCTGCGCTCCAGCGTCAACCTCGCCATTCTCCAGTCACTGCGCGAGAACGGCATAGAAATCCCGTACCCGCAGCGCGTGATTCATACCCGCGCCAGCGCCCTGCAAGAGGCCAGGCCATCCTGAGGGAGCAGGCAGCGCAAATGCGGGTTCGCGGCGGGGCCAGGTGACGCCTGCCGGACAGCGGATGGGCGGGGTGCTCCAGTTCCTGCTGAACAGCCCTTATAATAAAATAGAACGATCGTTCTTTTCTGATTTGGCGCATTGTGCAGGCGATGCAAAATCAGGCGGTGACCCGCATCACGAACGTCGCAGCATAAAATGCAAGGTTTACCTTTACGTTAACGTCAATCAATAAAACTCTGGAGCCCCGCAATGAAGGTTTTGGTCCCCGTCAAGCGCGTTGTTGATTACAACGTCAAAGTCCGCGTCAAGTCCGATGGCACCGGTGTCGATATCGCCAACGTCAAGATGAGCATGAACCCCTTTGACGAGATTGCCATCGAAGAGGCGGTGCGCCTGAAGGAAAAAGGCGTCGCGAGCGAAGTCATTGCGGTGAGCTGCGGCGTGCTGCAGTGCCAGGAAACGCTGCGCACGGCCATGGCGATCGGCGCGGATCGCGCCATCCTGGTCGAGACGGCAGAAGAACTGCAGCCGCTGGCCGTCGCCAAGCTGCTCAAGGCGCTGGTCGACAAAGAGCAACCGAAACTGGTCATTCTGGGCAAGCAGGCGATTGACGACGACTGCAACCAGACCGGCCAGATGCTGGCGGCGCTGCTGGGCTGGCCGCAAGCCACGTTTGCCTCCAAAGTCGATGTCGCCGACGGCAAGGCAACCGTTTTGCGCGAAATTGATGGCGGCATGGAAACCCTTTCCCTGAGCCTGCCGGCCATCATCACCACCGATCTTCGCCTCAACGAGCCGCGTTATGTGACGCTGCCCAACATCATGAAGGCCAAGAAAAAGCAGCTTGAAAACGTCAAGCCCGAAGACCTCGGCGTGGACGTCAAGCCGCGCATCAAGACGCTCAAGGTCAGCGAGCCGCCCAAGCGCAGCGCCGGTGTCAAGGTGGCCGATGTTGCCGCCCTGGTGGACAAACTCAGAAACGAAGCAAAGGTAATCTGAAACATTGCGGGACAGACCAGGGTTTGCAAAGCAAATTTGCTCTGTCCTCAACTGATTAACAATTTTTTGGAACAAAAAATGACCGCACTGGTAATTGCCGAACACAACAACGCGAGCATCCGGCCCGCCACCCTCAACACCGTGACTGCCGCCGCCCAGTGTGGTGGCGAAGTGCATGTGCTGGTGGCAGGCAAGGGCGCGCAAGCTGCCGCCCAGGCCGCCGCGCAAATAGCTGGCGTGGCCAAAGTCATTCACGTCGAGGGCGAGCCCTTTGCCCACGGTCTGGCTGAAAACCTGGCCGCGCAGGTGGTGGCCATGGCCGGCAGTTATTCGCACCTGCTGTTTCCGGCGACGGCATCGGGTAAAAACATTGCCCCGCGCGTGGCCGCGCTGCTCGACGTTGGCCAGATTTCCGACGTGACCAAGGTCGATGCAGCCGACACCTTCGAGCGTCCCATTTATGCCGGCAACGCCATCGCCATCGTGCAAAGCCTCGATGCAATCAAGGTCATCACCGTTCGCACGACCGGTTTTGATGCGGCGGCGGCCAGCGGCGGCGCGGCTGCCATTGAAACGCTGGCAGGTGTGGCCGACAGCGGCAAGTCAACGTTTATGGGCTCCGAAATCGCCAAGAGCGACCGGCCCGAGCTGACCGCGGCCAAGATCATCGTTTCGGGCGGCCGGGCGCTCGGCTCCAGCGAGAAGTTCAATGAAGTGCTGACACCTCTGGCCGACAAGCTGGGCGCTGCGCTGGGTGCTTCGCGCGCGGCGGTCGATGCGGGCTACGCGCCCAACGACTGGCAAGTGGGCCAGACCGGCAAGATCGTGGCGCCGCAGCTTTACATCGCCGCGGGCATTTCGGGGGCCATTCAGCATCTGGCCGGCATGAAGGACAGCAAGGTCATCGTGGCGATCAACAAGGACGAAGAAGCGCCGATCTTTTCGGTGGCCGATTATGGGCTGGTGGCAGACCTGTTTATCGCGGTGCCTGAGCTGGTTGCTGCGCTGTAACCGAGAGAGAAGTTTCCAGCGCAAAGTCGCTAAGGCGCAAAGGACGCGAAGAAGTCAGGAAAAAATTAAAAAACTTTGAATCTCTTCGCGTCCTTTGCGCCTTTGCGCCTTGGCGTTGGAAGCTCCGAACCCGTTCCCGTTCCCGCTCCCGAACCCGAGACAAAACATGACTTACAAAGCCCCCCTCAAAGACATGCTGTTTGACATCCGGCACCTGGCCCATATCGACCAGGTCGCGCAGTTGCCCGGATTTGAAGATGCCGGGTTTGAAACGGCGCAGGCGGTGCTGGAAGAATGCGCAAAGTTCAACGAGGGCGTGCTGTCGCCGCTGAATTGGGAGGGTGATAAAAACCCTTCAAGCTTTCAATCCGGCACGGTGACGACCACGCCGGGCTTCAAGGAGGCCTTCAGGCAGTACGCCGAGGGCGGCTGGCAGGGTTTGCAGCACCCGGCGGCGTTTGGCGGACAGGGCCTGCCCAAAACGATTGGCGCGGCTTGCGGCGAAATGCTCAATTCGGCCAACATGAGCTTTGCCCTGTGCCCGCTGCTCAGCGATGGCGCCATCGAGGCGCTGCTGACTGCGGGCTCTGACGCGCTCAAGGCGGTCTATCTTGAAAAACTGGTGAGCGGCCAGTGGACCGGCACCATGAACCTGACCGAGCCGCAGGCCGGCTCCGATCTGGCGATGGTGCGCTCCAGGGCCGAGCCGCAAGCGGACGGCAGCTACAAGGTGTTTGGCACCAAGATTTTCATCACCTACGGTGAGCATGACATGGCGGAAAACATCGTCCATCTGGTGCTGGCCCGCGTCACTGGCGCGCCTGAGGGCGTCAAGGGCATCAGCCTGTTTGTCGTTCCCAAATTCATGGTCAGCGCAGAGGGCTCACTGGGCGCGCGCAACGATGTGCATTGCGTCAGCATCGAGCACAAGCTGGGCATCAAGGCCTCGCCCACGGCCGTGCTGCAGTTTGGTGACCACGGCGGCGCCGTCGGCTACATCGTCGGCGAGGAAAATCGCGGCCTGGAGTACATGTTCATCATGATGAATGCGGCGCGTTACGCCGTCGGCGTGCAGGGCATTGCGATTGCCGAGCGGGCTTATCAAAAAGCCGTGAGCTTTGCCAAAGACCGCGTCCAAAGCCGCCCGGTCGATGGCTCCATCCAGGCCAGCGCGCCCATCATTCATCACCCGGACGTCAAGCGCATGCTGATGACCATGCGCGCCTACACCGAAGGCTGCCGCGCCGTGGCCTGCGTGGCCGCAGCCGCTTACGATGCCGCCCATCACCACCCGGACGCTGATGCGCGCAAACAAAATCAGGCTTTCTACGAATTCCTGGTGCCGCTGGTCAAGGGCTACAGCACCGAGATGAGCCAGGAAGTCACCTCGCTGGGCGTGCAGGTGCATGGCGGCATGGGCTTTATCGAGGAAACCGGCGCGGCGCAGTATTACCGCGATTCGAGAATCCTGACGATTTACGAAGGCACCACCGCGATTCAGGCCAATGATCTGGTCGGACGCAAGACCGCGCGCGATGGCGGCCAGACGGCCAAAGGCATTGCCCGGCAGATTGAAGCCACCGAAAGCCAGTTGCTTGAACAGGGCAGCCCCGACGCCCTGGCGGTGGCCAGGCGATTGAAGGCGGCCAGGCTGGCGTTTGTTGATGTGGTCGCATTTGTCGCGGCCAATACCAGGGCCAGCCCGAATGAGGTCTTTGCCGGCAGCGTTCCTTACCTCATGCTGGCGGGCAACCTGGTGGCCGGATGGCAAATGGCGCGCGCCTTGCTGGTGGCTGAAGAAGAACTTGCCAAGGGCGTGGATGCCGCATTCATGCAGGCCAAAATCACCACCGCGCGTTTTTACGCCGATCACCTTCTGACCAAGGCGCCCGGCCTGCGCGACAGCATCGTCGAAGGCGCGGCAAGCGTCATCGCGCTGGCCCTGGATGCTTTCTGAGCGCCTTTATGGTTGCTACCAAATAAATAGCTGCCTGCGCCCGATGTACCTGGGCTAAAGAGCATTTTTGTGTAAGAAATTAACCAGAACAGCAGAGCCATCATGTCCAGACTCCCCGGCGCCCTGAACCATCTTCCGCTGCCCATCATTGGCTCGCCCCTGTTCATCATCAGCAACCCCAGGCTGGTGATCGAGCAATGCAAGGCCGGTGTGGTCGGCGCCATGCCCGCGCTCAACGCGCGTCCGGCCGAGCAGCTCGAAGAGTGGCTGATCGAAATCACCGGGGCCCTGGCGGCTTACAACAAGGCGCATCCCGACAAACCGGCCGCGCCATTTGCCATCAACCAGATCGTTCACAAGTCCAACGACCGGCTCGAGCACGACATGGCCCTGTGCGTGAAGTACAAGGTGCCGATCATCATCACCTCGCTGGGCGCGCGCGAAGACATCAACGCCGCCGCGCACAGCTACGGCGGCGTGGTGCTGCACGACATCATCAACAACAAGTTTGCCCACAAGGCGATCGAAAAGGGCGCTGACGGCCTGGTGGTGGTGGCCGCCGGCGCCGGTGGCCATGCGGGCGTGAAAAGCCCGTTTGCGCTGATCCAGGAAATACGCCAATGGTTTGACGGCCCGGTGGCGCTTTCGGGTGCGATCTCGACTGGCAGCGCGGTGCTGGCCGCGCAAGCCATGGGCGCCGACTTTGCCTACATCGGCTCGGCCTTCATCGCCACCGAGGAAGCACGCGCGTCAGCGGCCTACAAGCAGGCCATCGTTGATGGCAATTCCGACGACATTGTCTACAGCAACCTTTTTACCGGCGTGCATGGCAACTATCTGGCGCCGTCGATCCGCGCCGCCGGCATGGACCCCGAGCACCTGCCCGAGAGCGACCCTAGCAAGATGAATTTTGGCGGCGACAAGTCCAAGGCCTGGAAAGACATCTGGGGTTGTGGACAGGGCATTGGCGCGGTCACCCAGGTGCAAAGCGCCGCTGCCTTTGTCGCGCAACTCAAGCGTGAATACAGCGAAGCGCGCCAGCGCCTGGCCTTGTAGCCAGAGCTTCAAGAAAAAAGTGCCATCAGCCCTCGTAGAAAGGGCGTTAACAGCTATCTAATTGATAGCAATAAATCCCACATCCGGCCTGGCTACGGTTTGGCGCAGCTGGCGTAAATGTCAAGCGCGGGTTTATAAACGCGGGTCTGCACGTTCATCAAACCCAGCACGGAGTGGAAATAGTTGTCGTGGCTCACCGGCGCGTCAAGGTGCTGCTTGAGGCAAGCCGTGGTGATCTTGCTGCGCTGCTCAAATTCGGGCGACAGCCAGGTGATCCACGGCACGTGTTTCTGCACATCGGGCGCAATGCGCCAGGGCATGCCATGCAGGTATAAATTGTTTTCACCCAACGACTCGCCATGGTCGGCCAGGTAGAGCATGGCGGTCGCCCTGCGCGCCTGCTGCGTCTTGAGCCAGCCAATGGCAGAGGCCAACACATGGTCGGTATAGACAATGCTGTTGTCGTAGGCGTTGACCAGCGCATCGCGCTCGCAGCTCTGCAGGGAATTGCTGGCGCATTCGGGCAAGAACTTCTTGAACGCGGTCGGCGATCGCTTGAAATACGCCGGGCCGTGGCTGCCCATCTGGTGCATCACCAGCACCACACCCTTGGCGCTGCGCTCCGCCGGCAAGGCGGCAATGCGCGCGTCAAGGCCCTGCAGCATGACCTCATCAAAACATTCGCCGCCGTCGCATAGCCCGGGAACCTTCAGTGCCGAGGTGTCCACATTGGGAACCCGTTCACAGACGCCCTTGCAGCCCGACTGGTTGTCCAGCCAGAGCACGGCAAGGCCAGCGCGCTGCAGCACATCCATCAGGCCTTCGTAGTTGGCCGGACGCGAATCGTAGTTCTCGCGTCCGAAATGGGAGAACATGCAGGGCACCGAAGCCGCGGTGCTGGTGCCGCACGACCAGGCGTTGCGCTGGCTGGCAATGTTTTCCCGGGCGAGTTCAGGTGTGGTGGGGCGCTGATAGCCATTGATGGCAAAGTTGCCACTGCGCCCGGTTTCCCCCAGCACCAGCAGCAGCAAGGGTGGCCGGGTCTGGGCGGCGTAGCTGGCGCCGAGCTTCGCGTCTTCGGCGAGGGGCAATAGCTTCGATTCATCACGCTGAAAAGGCTTGGCCGCCACCGAGCCCAGCGCGTAAAACGAATTGAGCGGATTGATCAGGTAGCGCACCTGCGTGTGGTTGCGCATGACCGAGGCGATGCTTTGAAAGAACAGCACCATCACCCCCACCAGCAAGGCGCTGGCAGCCAGCAAGGCCAGGGTATTGAAGAGCGCTTGCCGCGCCATGCCGGTGCGCCTGACTTTTTGACGCCACAGAAAAAAACCGGGCAACACGGCCAGCGCCAGCACCGTCGCCAGCAGGCTCCAGTTCAGCAGGTCGCGCGTTTCACGCACATTGGTCTGCAAGGTGTTGATCATCATGGTCTGGTCGATCACCACGCCGTAGGCCATCATGAAATAGCTGCCCAGGGCCGCAGACAGCAGAAACAGCGTGATCACCGGTTTGAGGGTCCAGCGCCAGGCCAGCACACTGAGCAGGGCAGCGGTTGCCAGCGCAATCACCAGCGCCAGTGCGATGCTGATGGTGATGGCTTGACCGGTGCTCAGACCCGGCAGGCGCGCCAGTTCGCGCCATAGTGCCACGTTGCAAACGGTGGCAATCCAGAGACTTGTCAGCACAACGAGCCAGAGCTGCCGCATGCCGGGAGCACGCTGGCCGGAAGTTTCCGGTGCTTGCCGCGATGCTGCGGGAAAGGCGCGGGTAGGCGAATGGAGCGACATAACGGGGTAGTGTATTTGGAGCGGCTTATGCAACGCTTAAGAAACGGAGTGCAACAAACCCAGGCCGGCTCTCAACAGCCCACGCTGCAGGCCAACAGGGTTGCCCGGTGCCTTGCGCATTCAGCCGCTGGTTCAGGCGGTGAAGAATTTCTTCAGCTTGTCGGCCCAACCCTCTTCGCTGGGCGAATGCCTGGCGCCACCCTTTTTCAGCGACTCGTCGAGTTCCTTGAGCAGCTTGCGCTGATGCTCGGTGAGTTTGACCGGAGTCTCAACCGTGATGTGGCAGTACAGGTCGCCGGGGTAGCTCGAACGCACGCCCTTGATGCCCTTGCCGCGCAGGCGGAACTGTTTGCCCGCTTGCGTGCCTTCGGGAATGTCGATGGCCGCCTTGCCGGCCAGCGTGGGCACATCAATCTCGCCTCCCAGTGCGGCGGTCGTGAAGCTGATGGGCACCGGGCAGTGCAGGTCATCACCATCGCGCTCGAAGATCTCGTGTTTCTTGAGACGGATCTCGATGTACAAATCGCCAGGCGGGCCGCCGTTGGTGCCGGGCTCGCCGTTGCCGGTTGACCGGATGCGCATGCCGTCATCAATGCCGCCGGGAATTTTGACTTCCAGCGTTTTGTTGTTCTTGGTCTTGCCCACGCCGTGGCAGGCAACGCAGGTCTCGGGAATCAGCTTGCCGGTGCCCTTGCACTGCGGGCAGGTTTGCTGCACGCTGAAAAAGCCCTGGCGCATCTGCACCACGCCGTGGCCATGGCAGGTGGTGCAGGTGATCACCTTGGTACCCGGCTTGGCACCGGTGCCGTGACAGGTTGTGCAGTTGTCCCAGCTCGGAATGCGGATTTGGGCGTCCTTGCCCAGTGCGGCTTCTTCCAGGGTGATTTCCATGGCGTAGCTCAGGTCGCCGCCCCGGTAAACCTGGCGGCCGCCGCGCTGCTGACCCCGCTGCGCGCCAAACACATCGCCAAAGATATCGCCAAAGGCCTCGGCAAAGCCGCCAAAACCTTCCGCGCCAGGGCCGCCCCGCATGTTGGGATCCACACCGGCGTGGCCGTACTGGTCATAGGCAGCGCGCTTGCTATCGTCGGAGAGTACTTCGTAGGCTTCTTTGGCTTCCTTGAATTTTTCCTCGGAAACCTTGGACTTGTCACCCTGGTTGCGATCAGGGTGGTGCTTCATCGCGAGTTTTCGGTACGCCTTCTTGATGTCTTCATCGGCGGCGTTCTTGGGAACACCCAGCGTGTCGTAATAGTCTTTTTTTGGCATGGCGGGTCAGTCTGAAGATCTCTCTGAAGGTGTCTTTGCGGTCGATGGTGAACAGCAGGTGATTAGTCACCAGGCGCCAAACGGGAAAAACGCGAAAGCGGAAATCCGGGATTTCTCCTGGTTTCCGCTTTGCCGTCCGCCGCTGGTGTGCTGAATCAGCGCCTGGTGTTTCTATTCTTTCTTGACTTCCTTGACTTCAGCGTCCACCACGTTGTCATCGGCCGGTTTGGCTTGCGCCTGCTCCGCGCCTGGCGCACCGGCACCTGCCGCAGCGCCTTGTGAGGCCTGCATGTCGGCGTACATCTTTTCGCCCAGCTTCTGGCTGGCTTCCATCAAGGCGGCGTTTTTCGCCTCAATGGCGGCCTTGTCTTCACCCTTGAGCGCTTCTTCCATGTCCTTGATGGCAGCTTCGATTTTTTCCTTCTCGCCAGCATCGAGCTTGTCGCCATATTCGCCCAGCGATTTTTTCACGCTGTGAACCATGGCTTCGGCGCTGTTCTTGGCCTGCACGAATTCAACCTTTTTCTTGTCGTCCGCGGCGTTCAGCTCGGCATCTTTTACCATTTGCTGAATCTCGGCCTCGGACAAGCCGGAGTTGGCCTTGATGGTGATCTTGTTTTCCTTGCCGGTGCCTTTGTCTTTCGCGCCCACATGCAAAATGCCGTTGGCGTCGATGTCAAACGACACTTCAATTTGCGGCGTGCCGCGTGAGGCCGGCGGAATGCCTTCAAGATTGAACTCGCCCAGCGCCTTGTTGCCCGAGGCGATTTCGCGCTCGCCCTGGAACACCTTGATGGTCACGGCCGGCTGGTTGTCTTCAGCGGTCGAGAAGGTCTGTGCAAACTTGGTCGGGATGGTCGTGTTCTTCTTGATCATCTTGGTCATCACGCCACCCATGGTTTCAATACCCAGCGACAAGGGCGTCACATCGAGCAGCAGCACGTCGGAGCGGTCGCCTGACAGCACCTGACCCTGAATGGCAGCGCCCACGGCGACGGCTTCATCGGGATTCACGTCCTTGCGCGGCTCCTTGCCGAAGAATTCCTTGACCTTTTCCTGGACCTTGGGCATGCGGGTCATGCCGCCGACCAGAATCACGTCGTGGATGTCGCCAACGCTCACGTTCGCGTCCTTGATCGCCACGCGGCAAGGGGCAATGGTGCGCTCGATGAGTTCATCGACCAGGCTTTCGAGCTTGGCGCGGGTCATCTTGATGCTCAGGTGTTTGGGGCCTGAAGCGTCCGCCGTGATGTAGGGCAGGTTGATGTCGGTCTGCACGCTGTTGGACAGCTCGATCTTGGCCTTTTCAGCGGCTTCCTTGAGGCGCTGCAGGGCCAGCACGTCCTTGCCCAGGTCCACGCCTTGTTCCTTTTTGAACTCGGCAATGATGAAGTCGATGATGCGCTGGTCGAAGTCTTCGCCGCCCAGGAAGGTGTCGCCGTTGGTGGACAGCACTTCAAACTGCTTTTCGCCCTCAACGTCGGCAATTTCGATGATGGAAATATCAAACGTGCCGCCGCCCAGGTCATACACCGCAATTTTTCGGTCGCCTTTTTCCTGCTTGTCCAGGCCAAAGGCCAGGGCGGCCGCGGTGGGTTCGTTGATGATGCGCTTGACATCCAGTCCGGCAATGCGGCCGGCGTCCTTGGTGGCTTGGCGCTGGGCGTCATTGAAGTAGGCCGGCACCGTAATCACGGCATCGGTGACGGTTTCGCCGAGATAGTCTTCGGCGGTTTTTTTCATTTTGCGAAGAATGTCGGCGCTGACCTGCTGGGCAGAAATTTTCTTGCCGCGCACATCAACCCAGGCATCGCCGTTGTCGGCGGCGGCGATTTTGTAGGGCATGAGGTTGATGTCCTTCTGGACTTCTTTCTCAGTGAACTTGCGGCCAATCAGGCGCTTGATGGCATAGAGGGTGTTTTTGGGGTTGGTAACCGCCTGGCGCTTGGCCGACGCCCCGACCAGTACCTCGCCGTCTTCCTGGTAGGCGACGATGGACGGCGTGGTGCGTGCGCCTTCCGAGTTTTCAATGACGCGGGGCGTGTTGCCCTCCATGATGGCCACGCAACTGTTGGTGGTGCCCAGATCGATGCCGATGATTTTTCCCATGATTTACTCCTGCTTTTTTGATTCGTTAAAGATTGAAAGTGGGGTGGCGGATGGCTTGGCCAGGTTGCGAATAACTATGTTGATGACATGTGGATAAGTTGCAGAACTTCAAGTGCCCGGTCATCTCTTGAAGCGCCTGGTTTGGCTTATTTCGGCGCGGCGACGGTGACCAGCGCGGGGCGCAGCACCCGGTCTGAGATCAGGTAGCCCTTTTGCAGCACGCTGACCACCGTATTGGCGTCCTGATCCGCCGCCACCAGGCTGATGGCCTGGTGCTGGTGCGGGTCAAATCTGGCGCCGCCGGCGGGGTTGATTTCGATCACCTTGTTGCGCTCGAGTGCGCTTTTGAGCTGCTTGAGCGTGGCTTCGGTGCCCTCGCGGATATGTTCCGGCGTTGCGTCGCTGGCGGCAAGGCCAGCCTCCAGGCTGTCGGCGACCGGGAGCAGGCTTTCCGCAAAGCTTTCAAGGGCAAATTTGCGCGCCTTGGCGATCTCGTCGTCGGCGCGGCGGCGGGCGTTTTCGGCATCTGCCTTGGCGCGCAGATAGCTGTCAGCCAGCTCGGCATTTTTGGCCTGCAGGGTCGCCAGCTCGGCTTGCGCCACGGTCAATGCCTCAAACTCATTGGCCGCTTGCGCGGCTTCCAGCTCTTCAGGGCTCGGCGTTCCCGCGAGGGATTGATTTTGATCGGGTTGGGTATTTTTTGACATGCGCGATGACAGAGTTGAAACGACTACTTTTTCAACTGGGGCTGGCAAATCCCTTTTCAAGGCAGGGGATTCGGGATGGATCGGAAATTTCTAGTGCTTTGACCAGCAGCAGGCCAAACTGCACGGCTGATCGCAAAAAAACAGGCCCGCGGCCTGTCTTGTCGCTGCCGTGGGGCAGTCAGGTTTTCTTCAGGGCGCTGGCCTTGGCCTGGCTGGCAACCCATTTGCCGGCAAACGCCTGTATATCGTTCAGGCGTTTGAGCAGATCGGCGCCCAGGCTGGTGACAATGTAGCCGTCGCTGCCATGGCCAAGCAGGCCGGCGCCGCGCAATTCCTTGATGCGGGTGTTCAGGGTGTTGGGCGTGATGCTGCCAACGCTGTCCTGCAGAAGGCGAAAAGTCTGGGGGTGTCCGTCTTTCAGTGCCCACAACACGCGCAGTGCATAGCGCGATTCCAGCAGTTCAAGCAATTGGCCGACAGCGGCTTTTTCTTTGGCACTCATGCGGATATCTCCTCAGGTTACGGTTATATCTTAGGCGGGAAGCAACTAGAAACTCGGGATCAAATATAACGCAAATTTCGAATTGCTACGAGTTTTATAGCTGCTAACGCCCGCTGCGTGTGGACTGGCAGCCAAAAATCATGGAAAACCCGGGGTGCACTGACGCTGTCCGGGCAAAATTCCGGCCACACTGCTTTTTGGTGCGCCCATCCGCATGGGCATCCGTGATTTTGACATTTCCCGCGGGGGCAGTCCGCGGCGGCTTTACAGCGTATCGATAAAGCTGCGAAGCTTGTCGCTGCGGCTGGGGTGCTTGAGCTTGCGCAGCGCCTTGGCTTCAATCTGCCGGATGCGCTCGCGCGTCACGTCGAACTGCTTGCCAACTTCCTCGAGCGTGTGGTCGGTGCTCATCTCGATGCCGAAGCGCATGCGCAGCACCTTGGCTTCGCGCGGCGTCAGGCTGTCCAGGATGTCTTTGACCACATCGCGCAAGCCGGCCTGCATGGCGGCCTCCAGCGGTGCGGTGTTGGCGCCGTCCTCGATGAAATCGCCCAGGTGCGAATCGTCGTCGTCACCGATCGGCGTTTCCATCGAGATCGGCTCCTTGGCAATCTTCATGATCTTGCGGATCTTGTCCTCGGGAATTTCCATCTTCTCGGCCAGAATGCTGGCGTCGGGCTCAAAGCCAAACTCCTGCAGGTGCTGGCGGCTCAGGCGGTTCATCTTGTTGATGGTCTCGATCATGTGCACCGGGATGCGGATGGTGCGGGCCTGGTCCGCGATGGAGCGCGTGATGGCCTGGCGAATCCACCAGGTCGCGTAGGTCGAGAATTTGTAGCCCCGGCGGTATTCGAACTTGTCCACGGCCTTCATCAGGCCGATGTTGCCTTCCTGGATCAGGTCCAGGAACTGCAGACCGCGGTTGGTGTACTTCTTGGCAATTGAAATCACCAGGCGCAAGTTGGCCTCGATCATTTCCTTCTTGGCGTCGCGCGAGTTGGATTCGCCTTCGTTCATGCGCTTGTTGATGTCCTTGAGCTGGGCCAGCGGCACCACCACGCGTGCCTGCAGTTCGCCCAGCTTGGTTTGCAGTTCCTGAATCGGCGGGATGTTGCGCGCCATGACGGTTGACCAGGGCTTGCCAGCGGAGACCTGCTTTTCAACCCATTTGAGATTGAGCAGGTTGGGTGGAAAGTCTTTCACGAAAGTTTCCTGGGGCATGCCGCATTTTTCGACGATGATGCGGCGCAGCTCGCGCTCCTTCTTGCGCACGTCCAGCACCTGGCCACGCAGCAGGTCGCACAGCTTTTCAATGGTCTTGGCGGTAAAGCGCACCGTCATCAACTCCAGGCTCAGGGCCTTTTGCGCCTTGACGTAAACCGGCGTGCCCCAGCCTTCCTTGTCATAAGTCTTGTGAACCTTTTCGAACAGGCTGGCGATCCGGTCGAAGCGGCTGAGCGCTTCTTTTTTGAGCTCTTCGAGTTTTTTGGTCAGGGCCTTGGAACCCCCCTTGCCATCGTCATCGTCTTCTTCGTCAAACTCGTCAAAATCTTCCTCGGCCACGTAGTCGTCGGCTTCATTGGGGTTGGAAAAACCGTCAACGACGGTAGAGATGACAATCTTGCCCTCGCGGATGTCCTCGCCCAACCGCATGATTTCGGCGATCGTGGCGGGGCTTTCCGAGATCGCTTCCATCATTCGCATCAGGCCGCCCTCGATGCGCTTGGCAATCTCGATTTCGCCTTCGCGGGTCAGCAACTCAACCGTGCCCATTTCGCGCATGTACATGCGGACCGGGTCGGTGGTGCGGCCGAACTCGCTATCGACGGTGGACAGCGCGGCTTCGGCTTCTTCCTCGGCTTCTTCTTCCGTGGCAACGGTCGGCCCGGTATTGTTCAGCAGCAGCGTTTCGGCGTCAGGGGCTTGCTCATACACTGCCACGCCCATGTCGTTGAGCATGTTGACGACCACTTCCAGCGTCTCGGCATCAACCAGTTTGTCGGGCAGGTGATCGGAGATTTCGCCGTGCGTGAGGTAGCCGCGGGTTTTTCCGAGCTTGATCAGGGTTTTCAGGCGCAGGCGGCGCTTGAGCATGTCTTCTTCGGACAGCACCGTTTCGTCCAGGCCAAACTCCTTCATCAAGGCGCGTTCCTTGGCCTTGCTGATTTTCATGCGTAGCGGCTTGACCTTCGCCGTCGCCTCTACCAGGGGTTCTTCGGCAAACTCGGCAACGACGTCCGACAAGTCCTCATCGCCCTCGGGCTTGATGGCGATTTTTGGCTTGCGGCCACGCTTGGCGCCGCCTGACACAGGGGCTGTGGCTGCGGGGTTCTTCGGCGGGCGGCCGGGTTTCTTTTTGACGGGAGCATCTACCACGGCGGCAGCGCTTGCTGCTGGCCTGGATTCAGGACGGGACTTGGTTTGCACGAGGGGAACTTTCTTCAGGGGCATGGCAGATTTCGCGGATTTTGGATCGACTTTGCTCGTTGGGACTTGCTGAGTGCTGTGTTTAATGGATATGGCGGTTTTTCCGGGTTTTTCAACCTTGACACTCTGGTGGGCGGGCTTGGTGGCAGGCTTTACGCCTGTTTTTACTGCGGCTTTGGGGAGCGTCTTGACAGCAGGCCGCGCTCCGGCTTTGGACGGCATGGCAGGCAGCTTGATGGGCTTCTTGAGCGTGCTGGACTTGTTGCTCTTGGCAGTAGGCATAAGACCTCCGGATGTCGGGAAAGTGTTGAATATTGATCGGCTACCAGTAAACAAAAATGCCAAAAATGTGCCGTGCGCCCGGGCGGAGCCAAAGTGCAGAGGGCAAAGATTCAGCGTTCAAAACGCAAGGGTTTCATAAAACAAGTCAGCCTTTAGGGGTGCCCCAGCGCACTGGAATACCACAGAGCATGGCTGCTTATTTTTCAGGCAAGCTGTTTGGGCGAACATTTGGTGTGCAGTCCTTGCGGGAAATGGGCCGTCTCGTGTGTGAGTTCCCTTGGGGATGAAGGGGGCCGGTGCCGGAGGTGCTGCTGTCGCGCTTGCCGTGGAAAAAACGGATTATACCGTGTGAGTGATTTTTTGTAGTTCTGTCACAGCGATTTTTTGGCCAGCTTTTCGGCTCGGGATTGATCCATTAATTCGCGCAAGCGTTCCAGAACCGCTGGTTCGCTCGGGGCCCGGGCGGCCAGATCGGTAATTTCGTTGTCGCGTTTCAGGCGGTGAAGTTGGGTCAGGATTCCGCGTATCTCGTCCCAGTCCGACTCCACGCCTTCAAGGATCTGAGCCAGTTGGGCCACCGCGTAATGCTCATGGGCGTGACCGCGCAGGCCTTCGCGCAGGGCGGCCCAGGGCTGCGGTCCGTGTTCGTGCAACTGGTGTTCAAGCCACACAAACAGCTGCCCATGCGGTGCTGGCAGCTCCAGGAGCAAATGACGCTCGTCGGTGCTGAGCTGGTCCCAGCTTTGTGGTTCGGTCAAAAGGAGCCTGAGGACGCGGTCTTCGCGGCTGGCCGGCAAGATGCGTCCGGCCACGCGGCGCGGCGTACGGCGGGTGCTGCCGGGCGGGCGGCCAAAGCTGTGCGCGGACGCCGCAGGGGGCGGGAAATGAGGCTCGGACGACGGGTAGTCGGCCTCCTCGCGCAGTTCCATCGGATAGCCCGAGGAATCGGGCAGGCCCCGGTCATTTTCCGTACTTGGCAATGATTCTGGCCTGTAGCCCTTGCCGGATGGGCGCAAGGCGCTACTATTTTTATAGTTTCCTGCATGGCTGGAGGTGCGGCTGGAAGCGCTTTGCCAGAGCCGCAACAACTCGCGGCTGTCAATCAGCACCTGGTCGGCGATCTCGGCCAGCAGTTGGCCCTTGAGCGCGCCTTCGGGCAGGGCGCTCCACAGCGGACGGGCGTTGCTGGCCATGTGGGCGCGGCCTTCGGCGGTGTCCAGATCGCAGCCCTCGGCCGCGGCTTCGAGCAAAAACCGGCTGAGCGGCAGCGCTTTTCCAACTGCGCTGGCAAATCCATCCTTGCCGTTCGCGCGGATAAAACTGTCCGGGTCGTGCTCAGCGGGAAGAAACAAAAACCTGACGGTGCGCACGTCACTGGCAAAGGGCAGGGCGGTATCCAGCGCCTTGCGGGCGGCACGCCGGCCAGCGTTGTCGCCGTCAAAGCTGAAGACCACGGAATCGGTGAAGCGAAACAGTTTTTGCACATGCTCGGGCGTGCAGGCCGTGCCCAGCGTGGCCACGGCGTTGGCAAAGCCGAGCTGGGCCAGCGCCACCACGTCCATGTAGCCCTCGGTGACCAGCGCGTAGCCATGTTCGCGCAGGGCGGTGCGTGCTTCGAACAGGCCATAGAGCTCGCGGCCTTTGCTGAACACCGGCGTTTCGGGCGAGTTCAGGTATTTGGGCTTGTCGTCGCCCAGCACGCGGCCGCCAAAGCCGATGCATTCGCCCTTGATATTGCGGATCGGGAACATGATGCGGTCGCGGAAACGGTCGTAGCGTTTGACTTCGCCGGCGGCGTTTTCATCGTCCGCTTCGCCGGAAATGACCAGTCCGCTTGCGACCAGCAGCGGGTCGCTGTAATCAGGAAAGACGCTGGCCAGCCCGCGCCAGCCTTCGGGCGCGTACCCCAGGCCAAAGGTTCTGGCGATCTCGCCCGACACGCCACGCCCCTTGAGGTAGGCAATGGCCCGTTCCGAGTCGCGCAACAGTCTGATGTAGGCCACGGCGGCTTTTTCGAGCACGCTGGTGAGAGTGGCTTGCTGCTCGCGCATTTGCGCAGCCTGCGCCCGGTCTTGCGGCGAAGCGTCGTCTTCGGGCACTTGCAGCCCGTATTGCTGGGCCAGGTCTTTCACGGCCTCCACAAACGTCATGCCGCCGTGGTCCATGAGAAAACCGATGGCATTGCCGTTTTTGCCGCAGCCAAAGCAGTGGTAGAACTGCTTGGTCGGGCTGACGGAAAAAGAGGGTGACTTTTCGCTGTGAAACGGGCACAGGCCCATGAAATTGGCGCCGCCTTTTTTCAGCGGCACGTAGCGGCCGACGATGTCCACCACATCGGCGCGCGCCAACAGTTCCTGGATAAATGATTGGGGGATGGTCACGGGTTGTATTGTGCCTTTGTGCTTGCTGCGTTGGGGTTCGCAGTCATTCACCGCGGAGGAACGAAGGACGCGAAGGAATACCGGAGGTAATACATTTTTCTGTTTTCGCGCCTGATGGCGCGTCTGCCATCTCAATACCTCGGCGTCCTCCGTTCCTCCGCGGTGAATACCCGGCCCCTTGAGCTACGATAGTTGAGGCAGACCCCAATAAACCGGAGACACACCATGCCCAGCATTTTTGACCAGGACTTGGCCCCCAACGAGGCAAATTACGCGCCGCTGTCGCCGCTGTCATTCATCGAGCGCAGCGCCGAGGTGTATCCGGACCGGCTTGCGGTCGTGCATGGCAGCCTGCGCCGCAACTGGGCCGAGGTTTTCACGCGCTGCCGACAACTGGCCAGCGCGCTTGAACGGCATGGCATAGTCAAGGGCGACACGGTGGCCGTGATGCTTCCCAACACGCCGCCCATGATTGAGGCGCATTTCGGCATCCCGGCGCTGGGCGCGGTGCTCAATGCGCTGAACACGCGGCTGGACGCCGAAGCCGTTGCCTTCATGCTGGACCACGGCGAGGCCAAAGCTGTCATCGTCGATGCGGAGTTTGCGGGCGTCATGCAAAAAGCCTTCGCCCTGCGCAAGGCGACCACGCCGCTGCTGGTGATCGATGTGGAAGACGCCCTGTATACCGGTCCGGTGCAGCGCATCGGCAGCATCGGTTACGACGAGTTCCTGGCCACGGGCGACGCGGGCTTTGCCTGGCAGTTGCCTACCGACGAATGGGACGCGATTGCGCTGAACTACACCAGCGGCACCACCGGCAACCCCAAGGGCGTGGTCTATCACCACCGCGGCGCGGCGCTCAACGCGGTGTCCAACATCCTCGAATGGGACATGCCCAAGCACGCCGTCTATTTGTGGACGCTGCCGATGTTCCACTGCAATGGCTGGTGTTTTCCGTGGACGGTGGCGGCGCGCGCCGGTGTCAACGTGTGCCTGCGGCGGGTCGATCCGCAGAACATTTTTGACGCCATTCGCCAGCACGGCGTCACGCACTACTGCGGCGCACCCATCGTTCATGGCTTGCTGGTCAACGCGCCCGGCAGCATGAAGCAGGGTTTGCCTCGCGGCGTCAAGGCCATGGTGGCCGGCGCCGCGCCGCCGGCGGCCATGATCGAAGGCATGGAGGCGCTGGGCTTTGACTTGACGCACGTTTACGGCCTGACCGAGGTTTATGGCCCGGCCACCGTCTGCGCCGTGCAGGACGGCTGGCAGGCGCTCGATATTGGCGAGCGGGCCAAGCTCAACGCGCGCCAGGGCGTGCGCTACCACCTCGAGCGTGATGTGCGCGTGCTTGACGCGCAAACGATGCAGCCGGTGCCGCAAGACGGCGAAACCATGGGCGAGATCATGTTCAGGGGCAATATTGCGATGAAGGGTTATCTGAAGAACCCGAAGGCGACCGAAGAAGCGTTTGCCGGGGGCTGGTTCCACAGCGGCGACCTGGCCGTGATGTACCCCGACGGCTACATGAAGATCAAGGACCGCAGCAAGGACGTCATCATCTCGGGTGGCGAGAACATCTCGTCCATCGAAGTCGAAGACGTGCTCTACCGCCACCCCGATGTGCTGGCCGCGGCCGTGGTGGCCAGGCCCGATGCGCGCTGGGGCGAAACCCCTTGCGCCTTTGTTGAGCTCAAGGCCGGTGCGACCTGCACCGAACAGGACATCGTGGCGCACTGCAAAAAACACCTGGCGGGATTCAAGGTGCCGCGCGCCGTGGTGTTTGGCGAGCTGCCGAAAACTTCAACCGGCAAGATACAGAAGTTCGAGCTGCGCAAGCTGGCAGGATCTGCTGCGGCGATTGACGTGTGAGTTCAGCTGCCGCTCACAGCAAGAATGGAGCACCTGCGGCGGCTCCGTTCTTGCATGGCTTCTTGTGATTGACGGATAAGCGATGGAAGTCCGCGAGGCCCATGCCAAATCTTGCTCGTGAGCAGGTAGGAAGACAAAAGAAAGGGTTCAAAAAATGGAAACGACATATCGCGTTCTGATCAAGGGTATCAAACCCAACGCAGATGCTAACTCTGTGCGCGAGGCGATTGCGAAGCGCTTCAAGATATCACTTGCGGACGCTGGACGTGTACTTGATGCGAAAACCCATGTCGTAAAGGGCGGACTCATCATGAGCAAAGCTGTTCAGTACCGCGCGGCCATTGAAGCGGCAGGCGCCAACTGCATAATTGAACCTGAAACCCAGAATGATCCGGACATCCAACTGATACCCTCAGCGAGCGCAAAGCCGACGGAAAGCAATAACAGCAAGGCCTTTGCAGCAGGCCAGAGATTCTCGCACCGAAACCTATCGCGTACTGTCAAATATGGCGGTGGCTTCCTGATTGCTGTTGCTGTCTTGGGCATCTTAGGAAACTACTGGATTCGCACTACCAGTCAATCGAACGACGGTACTCAAACAGCGCAGACAAAACCAGCCGAACGAGAGAGAAAACAGTCTTCGTTTCACATGATTGATCAACTGCCTGGCGTAGACGTTTACCTTATGGACGGCATGGGTCGTCTTCCAACAAACACTAATTTGGCCCGCGTCTATTACTTGTCCGACTACGCTGTTCAAAGAGGTAGCGGTAATCAAATATATAGTCGGCCATGCAAAATTCGGATTTCAAAAAGCACCCTGCGCAGCCTGACCAA
>CAYJMW010000043.1:17483-31002 GCA_964371235.1 uncultured Polaromonas sp. | reverse complement strand
TAGCCGCGCACCACGGCTTCGACCGGAATGGGTTTGAGGCGCTTGACCAGCATGGAGCGGCCCGTGACCTGGGGAATTTCTTCAGCCGTGACCACACTCTCGGGGGCTTCGCCGGTGAGGTGATTGGGGCAAATGTGGCCGAGCTTGGCAAACCAGAACAGCGCCATCTGCGTGAGCAAGGCGCCTTTGCCGGGAATCGGCTCGCCCAGGATCACATCAAACGCGCTCAGCCGGTCGCTGGCGACCATCAGCAGCCGGTCAGCGCCGACGGCGTAATTGTCGCGCACCTTGCCGCGTGCGAGCAGGGGCAGGGAAGTCAGGGAGGAGGTATGAAGTACTGGGTTCATGGGGTGTCAAAGTGAAAAAGTCCGTTCGACTTGGGGTCCAAGCGCCTCTCCAGTCTGCGGACTTTGAATTATCTTCAATCCGGCGATGCCGCGGGCAATGGGGTTTAGCGCACCACCTGGGCCAGCTCGCCCCTGGCGTATTTTCCGGCCACGGCATGCAGGCTCTCACCCTTGACTTTGCTGGCCTGGCCTTCACAGCCAAACTCCATGTAGCGCTGCTTGCACAGGGCTTTGGCGGCAGCCGTGGCCGGCTTGAGCCATTCGCGCGGGTCGAATTTGCCGGGGTTTTCGGCCATGAATTTTCGTACCGCGCCGGTCATGGCCAGCCGGATGTCGGTATCGATGTTGATCTTGCGCACGCCGAATTTGATGGCCTTCTGGATCTCCTGAACCGGCACGCCGTAGGTTTCCTTCATGTCGCCGCCGTACTGGCGGATGATGGCCAGCAGTTCCTGCGGCACGCTACTCGAGCCATGCATCACCAGATGGGTGTTGGGAATGCGGCGATTGATTTCCTTGACGCGTTCGATCGCCAGGATGTCGCCGGTGGGCTTGCGCGTGAACTTGTAGGCGCCGTGGCTGGTGCCAATGGCAATGGCCAGTGCGTCAAGCTGGGTGCGCTTGACGAAATCGGCGGCCTGCTCGGGGTCGGTCAATAGCTGATCGTGCGTCATGACGGCCTCGGTTCCGTGGCCGTCTTCCTTGTCGCCCTGCATGGTTTCCAGGCTGCCCAGGCAACCGAGTTCCCCCTCCACGGAAACGCCGGTGGCGTGTGCCATTTCGACCACCTTGCGGGTGACCTCGACGTTGTAGTCGTAGCTGGCAATGCTTTTGCCGTCGGCCAACAACGAGCCGTCCATCATGACCGAGCTGAAGCCCAGCTTGATGGCGCCCAGGCAGACGTCGGGGCTCTGGCCATGGTCCTGGTGCATGACGACGGGAATATGCGGATAGCTCTCGACCGCGGCCTGAATCAGGTGCTTGAGAAAACCCTCGCCGGCGTATTTGCGCGCTCCGGCGCTGGCCTGCATGATCACTGGCGCATTGACCTCGTCGGCCGCCTGCATGATGGCGCTGACCTGCTCCAGGTTGTTGACGTTGAAAGCTGGAATGCCGTAGCCATTGACGGCGGCATGGTCCAGCAGCTCGCGCATCGAAACGAGTGCCATGATCGAAATCCCCGGAAAGTTGAGAGGTCAAGAAGATCGGTGGCCTGCAGGCGGCGGACCGCACCGCCACACAGGGGCGGTAACCGCAAGGTAACCAAGTCTGTGATTCTACCTAAGCCACCCGGCAAATCTTGAGCATGTTGGTGCCGCCCGGCGCGCCCATGGGCTCGCCGCAGGTGATGGCATAAACATCACCGCTTTGCACAATGCCCTGGCCCAGCAGATGGCTTTCGGCCTGGCGCAGTGCCGTGTCGCGGTCGGCGCTGGTGTCCAGCAGCAGCGGACGCACATTGCGATACAGCGCCATCTTGCGCTGCGTGGCAACGCGCGAGGTCAGCGCGTAAATGGGCGCGCGGATGTCGTGGCGGCTCATCCACAAGGCGGTGGCGCCGCTGTCGGTAAGCGCGACGATCGCCTTGGCGCCCAGATGCTGGGCCGTGAACAGGGCCCCCATGGCAATCGACTGGTCGATACGGGTGAAGGTCTTGCCGGAAAAATCGGTTTCCAGTTCCTTGTACTCGGCTTTCTCGGCTTCTTCACAAATCTTGGCCATCTCCTGGACTGTCTCCAGCGGGTATTTTCCAGCAGCGGTTTCGGCGCTGAGCATCACCGCGTCGGTGCCATCGAGCACGGCATTGGCAACGTCGCTGACCTCGGCCCGCGTGGGCACCGGGTTGAGGATCATGCTTTCCATCATCTGGGTCGCGGTAATGACGAGCTTGTCAGCGGCCCTTGCCATCTTGATCATGCGTTTTTGCAGGGCGGGCACCGTCGCGTTGCCCACTTCCACCGCCAGATCGCCACGCGCCACCATGATGCCGTCGCTGACGCGCAAAATCTCGTCAAGCCTGGGGATGGCCTCGGCGCGCTCGATCTTGGCGATCAGGCCGCTCTTGTGCTTGAAGGGCGCGGCGGCCACATCGCACAGTTGCCGGGCCATTTCCATGTCGGTGGCGTTTTTGGGGAAACTTACCGCCACGTAATCGGCCTGAAAGCTCATCGCGGTCTTGATGTCTTCCATGTCCTTGGCGGTCAGCGCCGGTGCGGTAAGGCCGCCGCCCTGCTTGTTGATGCCCTTGTTATTGGACAGTACGCCGCCGAGCTTGACGCTGGTGCACACGGCTTCGCCGCGCACGGTATCGACGCTGAGCACAATCAGGCCATCGTTAAGCAGCAGCACATCGCCGGCCTTCACGTCGCGTGGCAGCTCCTTGTAGTCCAGCCCGACGCCATCAACGTCGCCCGGCGCCGCGCGCGAGCCATCGAGCACAAATTTGGCACCGGGGACCAGCAGCACCTTGCCCTCGGCAAACCTGCCAACGCGGATTTTCGGGCCCTGCAGATCGGCCATGATGGCGACTTCGCGGCCGACCCGCTGCGCCGCCGCGCGCACCAGTTGTGCCCGGTCAATATGGTCTTGCGCCGTGCCGTGGCTGAAATTGAGCCGCATCACATTGACGCCGGCGTGGATCATCTGCTCGAGCAGCGCGGGGTCGCTGGAAGCCGGGCCAAGAGTGGCAACGATTTTGGTGGCGCGACGCGACATGAGGGGCTCCTTTTGGTTTCCCATTCTCACATCATTTCACGGGCCAGGTTACCAGGCGGGTACCCGCTGGCTTCACCCGACTCAAGGCGGGCGGGCGTGAGCCGATCTGCCCCGACGCCTGCGGCGGGAGACGCGCGTCATTCATGAAAGCGGCGGGACTTTGCGTTTTCTATAAGACAAATCAGCCGTTAGCCCTTATAGAACGGACTCAATCAGCTATAAAAACAGGAGTAATCAGGTTTATCCGGCAGACCGTTTCCGGGGAATTCCAAAGGCCGCCAGCATGTCGCCGCCGCCGCTGAATCAAGATTTTGGGTATGGCACAGATCGTCGAAGGTGACCAGCAGTTGATCAAGAGACCGGGAGGTCAGTCAGCAGCGTCTGCTGCGCTGTCCGGTTGAAAACGCAACTGCACTAGCCTTCTGATTTGGGCGTGAGTTCCGCAAGCTGCTTGCGCATGCTTTTTTCTTCGAGAAACCGCTTGGTCGCATCACGAGCCACCGCCATGGAACCGAGCAGCTTCCCGGATTCGTCTTTGACCATCGCGAAGCTCATGTCCACATAGATCTGTTCACCGCTTTTATGCAGGGAACGCGTGATCATGGATGTTCTGCCGGGAAGCGTTCCTTTGCGGACAATGGCCTTGTTAAACCCGTCCCAATGCGCCTTGCGCATACGCTCGGGAATGATCAAGTCCAGGCTCTGGCCGAGCGCCTCGGCCGCGCTGAAACCAAACACCGTTTCTGCACCCGGATTCCACCGGCGAATGATGCCTTCCAGGTCTGCATAGACCAGCGCTTCCGGCATGCTGTGCAGGATGTCGCCCGGCAAAGTGTCCGAAGCGGTATTTTCAGTATTCGACATGACAGGTCCTTGCTGTTGTTAACGGGGCTCGAACTGTGGGAATAATACGTTGTTCGCCCGCTGGAGGTGATTGATGCGGGCATCGTTGACAAAGATTCATTTTCAAGGAATGTTATCCCTGAGATAACATTCATGTATTATGCATCTTTAATCGACATGCCCACGCAACACCTGCGTAATGCGCCATCAAAAACGCAATAAATCACTTCACCCGGCGGCCCGCTTCTGCAGCATCTCGAAGGCCGGCAGGGTCTTGCCTTCGAGGACTTCCAGGAAGGCGCCGCCGCCGGTGGAGATGTAGTCCACCTGGTTTTGAATGCCGTACTTGGCGATGGCCGCCAGTGTGTCGCCGCCGCCGGCAATGCTGAAGGCGCTGGACTCGGCAATGGCACGGGCGATTTCCCGGGTGCCGTTTTCAAATGCCGCAAACTCAAACACGCCGACCGGGCCGTTCCAGACAATGGTGCCGGCCTGTTTCAGCTGATCGGCCAGCTTGCGGGCCGTTTGCGGACCGATATCGAGAATCAGGTCGTCATCGGCAACATCGGCTGCGGCCTTGACGGTGGCAGGCGCATCGGCGGAGAAGGTCTTGGCGCAGACCACGTCGCTGGGAATCGGCACCTCGGCGCCACGCGCTTTCATGGCCGCCATCACGGCCTTGGCCTCGGGCAACAGATCGGCTTCGGCCAGGCTTTTGCCAATTTTCAGGCCTGCCGCGAGCATGAAGGTATTGGCAATGCCGCCGCCCACGATGAGCTGGTCAACCTTGGCAGCGAGCGCCTTGAGGATGGTCAGCTTGGTCGAGACCTTGCTGCCCGCGACGATGGCGACCAGGGGTCGGCGCGGGTTGGAAAGGGCCTTGGAGATGGCGTCCATTTCGGCTGCCAGCAGCGGCCCGGCGCAGGCAATCGGGGCGTATTGCGCGATGCCGTAGGTGGAGGCTTCGGCGCGGTGCGCCGCACCAAACGCATCGTGTACAAAAATGTCGCACAGAGCGGCCATCTTGCGCGCCAATCCCTCATCGTTCTTTTTCTCTCCCTTGTTGAGACGGCAATTCTCCAGCAGCACCATCTCGCCGGGCTTGACGCTCACGCCATCGACCCAGTCGGCGCGCAGCGGGATGTCGCGCTGCATCAACTCGCCCAGGCGTCTGGCCACGGGAGCGAGTGAGTCGGCCGGTTTGAATTGCCCTTCCACAGGTCGGCCAAGGTGGGAGGTGACCATGACCGCCGCACCGGCATCGAGCGCCATCCGGATGCAGGGGATGGAAGCCCGGATGCGGGTGTCTTCGGTGATGTTTGCGCCGTCATCCTGCGGGACATTCATGTCGGCACGGATGAAAACCCGCTGGCCCGCCACCTTGCCGCTGGCGCACAAATCGGAAAAACGGATGAAATTCATGGATAACCCTCACAAAAGGCTGACATTGAACGAAAGGACAATTTTAGGCGGCTGTCCAGGCCGGAGCACCCTACCAGCCCAGTCCCAGATGCAGCGGCAGGTACACCGCCATACCTGCGACGATGGTGCCCAGCACGGCCTGCCCGGCACCCCGGCGCCAGACATAGAACGCAATACCCGCGACCGCCCCATAGATGCGCGCGTCCTGCCAGGAGGCAATCAGGTGTCCCTGCGTCATGACCAGCTCGGGCGCAATCACCGCGGCCAGCGCAGCGATGGGCGCGTATTGCAAGCCACGCTGGGCCCAGCGCGGCAGGTGCCAGGGGCGGCTTGAGATAAAAAAGAAGCTGCGCGTCACCACGGTGACGACTGTCAGCCCCAGGATGACTCCGAGCGTCCACCAGTCTGTTCCGGGGCTGTTCATGTCGGATACCTCCGGTCGGGTGGCGCGGGCGACTCCAGCAGCAGGCTCAGTGCCACGGCTGCGGCAATCGCCACCACGATGTTGAGCTTGAACGGCAACGCGAACGCCGCCACCGCCGCCGCGCCCGCCACACCGGCCGAGATGCGGCGCATACGGGTCGTGGTCAGCGAGCACGTGACCCCGATCAGCGCCAGAATGCCGGCAAACCCCAGGCCCCACCGCACCGGAATCCATTGCGCCAGGGCAATGCCCAGCACGCTGGCCGTCTGCCAGCTGGCCCAGCTCAGACCGCCGCAACCGGTCAGATAGGCCAGTTGTGCCTGCCGCTGTGCCGCATCGACCGGGGGCTGCTCAAAGCGGCGCACAAACAGCACGTAGCTCATGTCCGCGGTGAGGTAGCCCAGCAGCAGGCGCACGTTCCGGGGCATGTGCATGACGTAGCTGCGCAAGTGGGCGCTGAACACCACAAAGCGCAGGTTCACGCAAAAACTGGTTGCCAGAATCACCCAGACCGGGGCGCCCGCTGCAATCAGCGGGATGGCCGCCAGCTGCGAGCTGCCGGCAAACACCAGCAGGGTCATCGCCACGGATTCAAACACTGACATGCCCGAATTGATCATGGCCACGCCGGTCATCAGGCCCCAGGCCGCCGTACCGGGCACCACACCCGAAATATCGCGCGCGCCGCGGCGAAACTCGGGGTGGCGCGCCAGCGCCGACAAGGCGTGGCGCAAACGCCCGGCGGCGCTGGGCGCGGTCATGGCGTGGGCAATTCGAACACTTGCCCGGCCCGTAGCGGGAAGCCGCGCAGGAAGTCGGCCACCGGCAGGCGCTTGCCACCGGCACGCTGCAGTTCGGTCAGGGTCAGCACGCCATCGCCGCACGCGACCCGCATACCGTCGGAATCTACAGACAAAATAGTTCCGCAGCCCTTATCCAGCGGGCGAAAACAGCTCTCAATTTGAGAGCGCCAAAGTTTGATCGTCTCGTTCCCCAGTTGCGCAACCGCTCCCGGAAAGGGGTCGAACGCGCGAATGCGTCGCTCAATGGTGGCGACCGGCTGCGACCAGTCCACGGCGGCTTCGGCCTTCTCGATTTTGTGGGCATAGCTTGCGCCGGCATCGGCTTGCCTGACCGGCTTGAGTGCCCCACGCGCGGCCATCTCCAGCGCCTGCACAATCAGTTTGCCGCCCAGTGCCGCAAGCCGGTCATGCAGCGTGGCGGTGCTGTCCGAGGGCGCGATGCGGAGCTTTTCTGCCAGCAGCATGTCGCCGGTGTCCAGGCCCGCATCCATTTGCATGATGGTCACGCCGGTCTCGGCATCACCCGCCTCAATCGCCCGCTGAATCGGCGCGGCGCCGCGCCAGCGCGGCAGCAGCGAGGCATGAATATTGAGCCCCCCCAGCCTTGGCGCATCGAGCACCCATTGCGGCAGGATCAGCCCGTAGGCAGCCACCACCATGACATCAGCGTGCGCTGCATCAATCGCCGCGCGGGCCGCGGCTGCATCATCGGGGTATTTGCCATCGAGCCGCAGGCTGCGCGGCTGGGCAACCGCAATCTGATGCGTCAGCGCGAATTGCTTGACCGGCGAGGCCTGCAGTTTCATGCCGCGGCCAGCGGGCCGGTCGGGCTGCGTCAGCACCAGCGCGATTGCATGGCCCGCGGTGTGCAGGCATTCCAGGGCCACGCGGGCAAATTCCGGGGTACCGGCAAAGATGACTCTCAAAAAAATTTCCTGTGACGTGGCAGATGCCGGGCTTAGCGATCCGGCTCCCGATCATCCGGAGGTGGCTCGTCAGTGGTCAGCCACTTGCGCACCCGGCCCGAGGCGTCCAGAAAAATGTGCAGGCGACGATAGTTCCCGATTTCCTCATAACGGTAAGTCCAGATGTCGCCCTTGAAGCTTGCCACCCGTTCGATCAGGCCCGGCTTGCCCAGCAGCCGCTCTACATCCACAGCGCTCCACTGATCCGGCACGATACGGTCGAATTTCCCGGGCGCCAGCGCCTGCTCCACGCTGAGCAGATGTCCAGTCGCATCAAAATCAAGGTTGTGCACCTGCGTGCCGGCGGGTTGCTGCGAGTACTGCAGCCGCTCGCCGGAGGGCAGAGCATAAACGGCTGTCGGGGAGCCCAGGCGCTTGATGACGTCGCCGCGCAGGGCGCCAGGCTTTTCCCATTGCGGCACGCCAGCGCAACCGGCCAGCACAAGTGCTGCCGCCCAGAGCGGCCAGCCGACCCGCGCCATTCCAGAGGTGAGTTGCTGTTTCATACGCGCTCTTCCTTGAGTTGCTTGATCATCTTGGTCTTGATCCGGTTGCGCTTCAAGGGTGAAAGATACTCCACAAACACCTTGCCGATCAGATGATCCATTTCATGCTGGATGCAAACTGCCAGCATGCCCTCGGCTTCATGCAGCTGGCGCTGGCCGTCCAGATCCAGCGCATGGACCTTGACGGCGGTTGAACGCTCCACGCCGTCATAAATGCCCGGCACCGACAGGCAGCCCTCTTCGCCAACGCGGGTCTCGGCGCTGGCCCAGACAATTTCGGGATTGATCAGCACCAGCGGCTGGTCATGCGTTTCACTGATGTCGATCACGATCAGGCGCTCATGCACATCCACCTGCGTGGCGGCCAGGCCAATGCCGGCCGCTTCGTACATGGTGGCAAGCATGTCGCCCGCGAGCTTGTGCAGGCGGGCGTCAACCGCGCCCACGGGTTTGGCAATCGTGTGCAAACGCGGGTCAGGGTAGCGAAGGATGGTCAGTGGGGTCATGAGATTAAAAGGCCGGATGTCGCTATTTTCGCCACTTTTCCCGGTTTTTTCAGCGCCCGGATATTCCCGGAATCGTGTAATCGTTGCTTAATCAAGGGCTTAAGTACAAAATCGCCTGTAATTTATCAAGTTCAATGTACGGCTTGGCATGGTCTTTTTCCGGCATGCGGGAAGTCTGTCAGCCTCAAGGGCCTTCAAGATGCAAACTATTTTTGGTCGTTTCAGTCATATTTCAATAGCTGCCGCGGCCCTGCTGGGTGCCAGCGTTGGCCTGCATGCACAGAATTTCCCGATTACCGGGGGTCAGCGGGCCACCGCTACCCAAGTCGCCGAAACCGGTGTTCCCCTGGGAGATCTGGCCCCCAATGCACCCGACCACTACACCGTCAAGCGCGGCGACACCCTGTGGGCGATTTCCGGCCTGTTTCTCAAAAGCCCATGGCGCTGGCCCGAATTGTGGGGCATGAATCTGCAGGACATCCGCAACCCCCACCGCATTTACCCTGGCCAGCAGCTCACCCTGGAAAAAGCCAATGGCCGGGCCACTTTGCGCAGCGGCCAGGCGGCAGTTGAAGGGCCCCCCACCAATACCGTGCGGGTTTCACCCCGCACCCGTTATGAATCGCTGGCGGACGCATCCATCCCGACGCTGGCACCGAGCGCGATTGAGCCTTTCCTCACCGAGGCCATGATTGTTGATGAGGCGAGCTTTGCCACGGCGCCGCGGATTGTCGCCACACAGGAGGGCCGCGTGCTGCTCAGCCGGGGCGACCGGGCCTACGCGCGCGGCGAGTACGCGGGCGGCGGCGCTACTGGGAACCCCCTGAGCGACGCCAGAGGCGAGACGCAAGACTTCCGGGTGTTTCGCAACGCCAAACCCCTGAAAGATCCGACCACCCAGGAAATTCTGGGCTACGAAGCGCAATATGTTGGCAAGGCCGAGCTGGTGCGCGGCGAATCCGAGGCCGAGACCACCGACCAGGACGGCAAGGCGCAAATCGAGACGGTGCCGGCCACAATCGACATTGTCGCCACCAAGGAAGAAATTCGCGTCGGCGACCGGCTGATTCCCGAACCAGCGCGTGAATTGCTCAGCTATGTGCCGCATGCACCCGCCATGCCGGTCACCGGTCGGGTTGTTTCCGTTTATGGCGACGCCGTGGCCCTTGTCGCCGAAAACCAGGTGGTGGTGCTCAACCGCGGTACCTTTGACGGGCTGGAGCGGGGTCACGTCATGGCCCTGTACAAGGACGGCCAGCGTTTGCGGGACAAGACCGACAGCGCGTGGCCGCAGATCAAACTGCCCAATGAGCGCAACGGCTTGATGATGGTGTTTCGGACCTTCGACCACCTGTCTTATGCGCTGGTGCTGCAAGTGTCTGACGGCGTGAAAGTGGGCGACCGCTTCGCCAATCCGAATTGAGGGCTTGCGTTTCCGGCCGGCGCCTGTGGCCGCTGCTTGCCTTGAAGCCGTTTCAAGGCGTCATGCCCGCCGGGTCCACGGCCGCCTGAAATCTGCGATCACGTGGACGCACAAGAACTTCAAGCCTGGCTGCGGCTGACGCTGTCGCCCGGAGTCGGCAACGAAACGGCACGCAAGCTGCTGGCCGCCTTCGGCTCGGCGCAAGCCGTTTTTGAACAGGGCAGCGCCACCTTGCGGCAGATCGCCTCCGACAAACTGGCCAGCGCGCTGCAGACCGAGCCGCCTGACCTGGCAGGGCAGTTGCAGGCAACGCTGGACTGGCTCGAGGCCAGCGATGACCGGCGCGTGGTCAGTCTTGGCGATGCCGCTTACCCGCCCGAACTGCTCGACATCGAAGATCCCCCTTTGATGCTTTATATGCTTGGGGCCCTTGTAAACAGGCCACAATTAGCTATAAACAAGATAGCAATCAAGCTCGCCATCGTGGGCAGCCGCAACCCCACGCCACAAGGCGAAGCGAACGCCCGGGAGTTCGCCAGGGCGTTTGCCGGCGCCGGGCTCTGCGTGGTGTCGGGGCTGGCCCTGGGCATTGATGGCGCGGCCCACGATGGCGCGATGCTGGGCGGCGGCGATACCATTGCCGTGGTCGGCACCGGGCTGGACCGGGTCTATCCCAAAAAGAATCTTCCCCTGGCGCACCGGATTGCCAGGCAGGGCATGATCATCAGCGAGTTTGCGCTTGGCACCCCGCCATTGATGGCCAATTTCCCGAGACGCAACCGCCTCATCTCCGGGCTGTCACGCGGCACGCTGGTGGTCGAAGCGGCGCTGCAATCGGGATCGCTGATCACCGCGCGGCTGGCGGCCGAGCAGGGCAAGGACGTGTTCGCCATTCCCGGGTCGATTCACTCGCCCCAGTCCCGCGGCTGTCACGCACTGATCAAACAGGGGGCCAAATTGGTGGAGGTGGCGCAAGATGTGCTGCAGGAGCTGAATCTTCCAACCAGCGCAAGGTCCCCTGACGAGGGCGACACGATTGCGCAGCAGCGCCCGGATGACCCGCTCATGGTGGCGCTGGGCTTTGATGCCGTGAGCCTGGATGCCTTGCAGGCGCGCTGTGGGCTTGATACCGCCCACCTGCAGGCAAAGCTGCTGGAACTCGAGTTGAGTGGACAGGTCGCGCGTCTGCCCGGGGGGTTGTTTCAGCGCATGGCGACGGGCTGACAGCTCAAGGATTGCTGCGGCGGCGCGCTTCACACGAGCACCGTGGACTGCGTTATATTGAGGTCATGTTTGAAGTATTGGTGTACGTTTACGAAAATTACTGGCAGGGCGATGCTTGCCCCGAACTGCCCAGGCTGAGTCGCAAACTCACTGCGGCAGGATTTGATGCCGAAGAGATCCAGGCGGCCCTGGTGTGGCTTGACGGACTGAACATTGCTGCCCAGGGCGCGCTGATCAGTCGTCCGGTCGGGGCCGCATCGGGCGCATCTGACACGATCTCAATCGCAGTGGGCATGGAGCCGCAATCGGCCAGCAGCTTGCGTGTTTATTCGGTTGCCGAACAAGTGCATCTGGGCGCGCAAAGCCTGGGATTTGTCAGTTTTCTGGAGTCCTCCGGTGTCCTGCCGCCGCCCATGCGCGAGATCGTCATGGACCGCGCCATGGCGGCCCCCGGTGACCCGGTCACGCTGGACGACTTGAAAATCATCGTGCTCATGGTGTACTGGAGCTTTGGCGAGGAGCCCGATGCGCTGGTCCTCGACGAATTGTGTGACGACGCGCAGTTTCGTGTCGCCCATTAAGCCTCTGATCCAAGACCCGCTCCCTAGGGAACCTAAGCGAGCAGGCGCTCCGGGTTGGCGTCCAGCTTGGCCAGGGCGTCGCGCGTGGCGCGTACCGTGAGCGCCTCTTCTTCCGTGGGAACCAGCAACCCGGCTTGCAGGTAAGCCGCCAGTCGGCGCGCCTGGATCAGGAAATTTCGCCCGTCGACGGCGGCAAACAGATACAACTGCTGGCGCTCGCTGCACCAGGCCAGTTGGACATGGCTCATCTTGCCGTTGTGGTCCAGGCTGAACCAGGCGCCGAGCTGCAGTTCCCTGGCCCACGCGCGCATGGCTTCAGTGGGATGACTGCCGCCAGCCGTGATCACCTCAATCTCCGCGGCATCGAGGCCGATCATTGTCACCAGGCTGTCAATATCGAGCGGCAAGTCGCCCACATCCGCATCGGACAAATAGTCTTCCAGATTCGCCAACCGCTTGGCCATCGCGTCGATCCGCTCAATGGAGATGGCATCCGTCTTGGACATGAACGCGTCGGCCAGCGTGTCGCTGATGATTTTCAGATGGCCGTCCTGCTCGGGTGTGGTCATTCCGAGCATCGACATTCCCAGGCGCAGCAATTGCAGCAATTTGGGCAGATCGGCAATCACGCGGGCGCGATCTTCGCGGTTGGGCTTGGCGCTTGCGGCCCACACCAGGTCTGCGGCGGCGCGCTTGAGCGTAATGGTTTCAGCGTGCTGCGGGCCATTTCTGATGGCCGCGATGGCCAGCACTTCGGCCCAGATCTTGAACAGGAATTCCCGAATCTCCTCGCGCACCGGCATGTCATTGAGCATGTTGCGCATCTCAATGGTGTACTGGATGGCCATGGTTTCCTTTTGCTCGACTTGCTGGGCCACGCTCACCAGTCGCGCCGTGCCGCCTTGCTCAGAAAGAAATTTGGCGAGGAACTTGTCAAACTCGTCATAGACGAGCTGGAACACCCGGCGCCCGGTTTCGGGATACTGCTCGATCACTTGCACGACCCGCTTGACCTCTGACTCGATCACACCGCCTGACACCTTGACATCAAACCCGAGCACGCAGGAACCCATGCGGTCAATCAGCCGGCGCGCCGGATGCTGCAGCGAGCCGAAAAACTCGGGTTCGGAAATCGCCACGCGCAGCACCGGCATCTGCAGCCGGGCAAACCAGACGCGGATTCCGGCGGGAATGCGCTCCTCGGCCAAAATGCTCTGGAACATCAGGGCCACAATCTCGATGATGGCCTTTTCGGACGACGTGGTTGCAGCCTGTTTGAGCGTGTTGGCGCGTGCGCGCAACGCCCCCATGGCCTGGTCCACATGAGTCTGGCCATACACCTCGCCCTGCGCATCCGCCAGCAGGGTACGCTCGGCGCCGCTTTCCTCGGCCCGCTGCACGCTGGCCATTGCCTGCGCGAGCCGCGGTGAAGGCTGGTTGGAACGGGTATCGTCAAAGCCCGCAACCTGGCTTGAGAGCAGGCGTTTGAGGTGCCCGATCACCCCTTGGGCCCGCATGCGCGCCCTGGCCAATGGCGTGGTCGCGGTTTGCAGGCGAGTCTCGTCATAGACCGAGTTGTGTGAGCCCGAACCCTGCGGTCCGTGCGCACCTCCTGTCCGGCTGCTGCCTCCTGCTGCGCCGGTCGCAGGGCCTCTGCCCGTCACGCTGCCGCGCGCTGAATTGTGGCTCCAGGCGCTGCTGCTGGTGCCTCTGATGCTGCCGGAACCGCCGCCGCCAGAGCCACCGCCGCCAGAGCCACC
>CAYJMW010000043.1:0-17383 GCA_964371235.1 uncultured Polaromonas sp. | reverse complement strand
CGCCGGAACCGCCACCGCCGGAACCGCCACCGCCGGAACCGCCACCGCCGGAACCATATCCTCGATTGCCGGACCATGCCTGCTGCTGGGCCAGTCCCGGCCTGTTGCTGGGTTCCGAATTCGGCGTGAGCGCTGAAGCCGTTCGCTTGACCAGAGGGCGCAGGTCGATTTCCGCCATCACACCTTGCTGAACCAGAAACTCGTTGGTCGCGTGGTAGATCTCAAGCATGGACCCGGCCATGCTTTTTTGGATCAGGTCCTGAACAGCGACCCACACATAGCGCGGCAGACGTACATGAGTCCACTGCTCGACCAGATGCTGCGCCAGCACCTCAGGGCGGAAAATATCCGTTTTGCGCAGATCGGGAATTGCCTCAAGGTGCTGTATCCGCAGCCGCAGGTCATTGAGCTCCCAACTCGCGAAATCAAGCAAACGCAGTGCCAGGCGCGAGGCCAGTATCTGCTCCTCCACCACGTCGTCACCCATCAACTCGAGTTTTCCGCTGTCCCCGAGGCCAGATTGAACCGCCGCTGCGGGAGCAAATTGCGCCTGCGCCCACGCGCTGGAAGTGGCCTGAACCCAGGCGGTCCCACTTTTCTGGAACGCCTGCCAGGCATCGCGTCGCTCCTGCATGTCGCGTGCGTTCCCGGGCTGGTCCATCAAGCTTGTCAGTCGGTCTTGCAACGCCTTGGCCAGCGTGGGCAATATCCGCACGGCACGCTCCGTGAATAGCGCACGTGCCTGCTCGGCTAAAAGACTGTTTCTTTTGGTAGTGGGAGCCACAACCGCCCTGAATGGTTATGCCGTAGCTTACACCGTGGCACCGGCATTGGGGTCGCTCGGGTCATGCTCTTTCCTTGGCGAGCCCTTGACCAGGTCTTCGCGTTTGATGCCCAGCCACATGGCAATGGCGGCGGCCACGAAGACCGACGAATAAATGCCAAACAAAATGCCGATGGTCAGGGCCAATGCAAAGTAGTGCAGCGTCGGGCCGCCAAAGAGCAGCATGGACAGCACCATGATTTGGGTGGAGCCATGGGTAATGATGGTGCGGCTGATGGTGGAGGTAATCGCATTGTTGATAATCTCAACCGTATTCATCTTGCGGTAACGGCGGAAGTTTTCGCGAATCCGGTCAAAAATGACCACGGATTCATTCACGGAATACCCCAGCACCGCGAGCACGGCTGCCAGCACCGCAAGCGAAAACTCCCATTGGAAAAAGGCAAAAAACCCGAGGATGATGACCACGTCATGCAAGTTGGCGATGATCGCCGACACCGCATATTTCCATTCAAAACGGAAGGCCAGATAGATCATGATGCCAAACACCACCATCGCCAGCGCTTTCATGCCATCTTGCGCCAGTTCTTCGCCTACCTGAGGGCCGACAAACTCGGTGCGCCGCAGCGACACATCGCTGTTGGTCGCCTTCAGCGCGGCCAGTACTTTGTCGCTTTGCTGGGCGGCGCTCACGCCCTTTTGCGCCGGCAGCCTGATCATCACATCGCGCGAGTTGCCGAAATTCTGCACCTGTACATCGGCCAAGCCCAGAGCCGCGACGGTGTTGCGGATTTTTCCGACATCCGCGGCCTGGGTGTAATTGACTTCCATCAGGGTGCCGCCGGTGAACTCCACCGACAGGTGCAGCCCGCGCGAGAACAGGAAGAACACGGCCAGCGCAAACGTCACAAAACTGACGGCGTTAAAGACCAGCGCATGCCGCATGAAGGGAATGTCGCGGTGGATCTTGAAGAATTCCATCTGGGGTCCTTGAAAAGCTGCCCGAAAAAAAGAGGGCTGGGTTATTTCGTCACGGCACCGTTCGTGGCGGGCCGCCACACAGTGCCGATGGACACCGTCTTCAGCTTCTTCTGGCGGCCATACCAGAGATTGACCAGGCCGCGCGAGAAAAATACCGCCGAGAACATGCTGGTCAAAATGCCGATGACGTGAACCACTGCAAAACCGCGCACCGGCCCTGAACCGAAGGCCAGCAAGGCCAGACCGGCGATCAGCGTGGTGATGTTGGAGTCCAGAATCGTCCCCCAAGCCCGTTCATAGCCGGTATGGATTGCCGCCTGCGGCGAGGCGCCGCCGCGCAATTCCTCGCGCACGCGTTCATTGATCAGTACGTTCGAATCGATCGCCATGCCCAAGGCCAATGCCATGGCCGCCATGCCGGGCAGGGTCAAGGTGGCTTGCAGCATGGAGAGCACCGCCACCAGCAGCAGCAGGTTGACAGCCAGCGCCAAGCCGGAAAAAAGACCGAACAGCATGTAGTACATGGCCATGAACGCAACGATCACGACAAAGCCCCAACTCACGCTTTGAAAACCCTTGGCAATATTTTCCGCGCCAAGCGTTGGGCCGATCGTGCGCTCTTCGATGATTTCCATGGGAGCGGCAAGCGAGCCCGCCCGCAGCAGCAACGCCAGGTCATTGGCTTCATTCACGCTCATGGAGCCGGAAATCTGGAAACGGTTGCCGAGTTCGCTCTGGATGACTGGCGCCGTCAGCACCTCGCCCTTGCCTTTTTCAAACAGCAAGATCGCCATTCGCTTCTTGATATTTTCACGGCTGGTATCGCGCATGATGCGTCCGCCCTTGGCGTCCACCGTCAAATCCACCTTGGGTTGCTGGCTCTGGGAATCAAAACCGGGCTGGGCATCAGTCAGGTTTTCGCCGGTCAGGATCACCTGTTTCTTGACAATCACCGCCTGTCCGTTGCGCTCGAAGAAACGCTCGGCGCCAAAAGGCACAGCGCCGGTATTGTTCTCGGCGGCCCGGGCCTCGGCACTGTCTTCCACCAGACGCATTTCCAGCGTGGCGGTGCGACCGAGAATGTCCTTGGCCTTGGCCGTGTCCTGAACGCCCGGCAATTGGACCACGATGCGATCGAGGCCTTGCTGCTGAATCACCGGCTCGGCCACGCCCAGCTCGTTGATCCGGTTATGCAAGGTCACCATGTTCTGCTTGAGTGCCTGGTCCTGGATCCGGCGGGCGGCCTCGGGCTTGATGCTGGCCGTCAACTGGTACTCGGTGCCCTTTGGCGCATCGACCGTCTGGAGATCCGGAAACTGGTCCTGAATCAGTGCCTTGGCCGACGCCAGCGTCTCGGCGTCCCGGAATTGAATCTCAATGGCCTGCTTGTCGCGATTGATGCCGCCGTGCCGGATATTCTTCTCGCGCAGTGACAAGCGGATGTCGCCCGCCAGCGACTCGGCGCGCTTGGTCAGCGCCGCCTGCATGTCCACCTGCAGCATGAAATGCACGCCGCCACGCAGGTCCAGCCCCAGATACATGGGAAACGCATGCAGCTTGGTGAGCCAGGCCGGGGAGCGCGACAGCAAATTGAGCGCGACCACATAAGCAGACTCAGCGGCATCGGGTGCCAGGGCCTTCTGGATCGCATCCTTCGCCTTGAGCTGGGTGTCGGTGCTGCCAAATCGCGCTTTGACGGAACTGCCCTCCAGCGTGATGGCATCGGCGGCGATTCCCGCCTCTTTGAGCGCCTGCTCCACCCGCGCCGTGGTGGTGGTGTCAATCTTGACGGTGGACTTGGTGCTGGAGACCTGGACCGCCGGCGCTTCGCCAAAAAGGTTGGGCAAAGTGTACAGGCTTGCGATCAATAACGCAAGCACCACAATGGCGTACTTCCAGGCTGGATAACGATTCATGAGACGGCTGTTCCTGGTGAACGGACAAACAATGAAGAGGGCCCTGGCAGTGTTGGCGCGCCAACACAGGGGTGTTGCCGGACGGCTTTACTTGGCACTGCTGATGGCGCCCTTGGGCAGCACCTGAATGACGGCGCTGCGCTGAAGTTGCACTTCCACGCCGGGCGCCAGCTCAAGGGTCAGGTACACGTCGCCAAGCTGGGCCACTTTGCCAAGCAGTCCGCCAGCGGTGGCGACTTCATCGCCCTTGGCCAGTGCCGCTATCATGGCGCGATGCTCCTTTTGCTTCTTCATCTGGGGCCGGATCATCACAAAATAGAGCACCACAAACATCAGCACCAGGGGCAGGGTGCCGGAGAGTGAAGACATCCAGTCGCCACTTGCGGCGGCGGCAGGGGCGGTTTGGGCAAAGGCAGAAGAAATGAACACGTTGAACTCCACGACTGATTTGATGGGACACCGACACGCGCTCCGGCCAATACAGCCAGAGTACAGAGTCCATGATTGTATGCGTCGTGCGGGGGTCATTCCATTTCCGCGCCAAAGCCCTACCCTGTTGCGCTGGCTTGCCGCGCGTGCGCGCTGGAGGGCCCGAATCCATCCCTCCGGCCCGAATGTCGATTGAACCCCAGTTACATTGTCCGTGGATTGAGTTACCCTACGAGTTACCATGCTGCTCTTTCCCTATGGCCACGCCACCCATCCGCAATGGCAGATGGCGACCGCCTTTGTGCTGGCGCAGTTGCGGGCTCATCTGGCCTTGCCCGGCTATGCCCGTTCGCCAACGCTGGCGCTGCTCTACATTACGGATCATTACGCCGGCCACGCGCAGGATATTCTTGATCACCTGAGTGCTGAACTGCCCGAAATCACCGACTGGAGCGGCACCGTAGGGGTGGGCATTGCCTCCAACAACGTCGAGTATTTTGACGAGCCCGCATTGGCCGTCATGCTGTGCGAGTTCCCGCACGACCAGTACCGTGTATTTTCCGGGGTGTCGCCCCTGCCTGCTTATTCCACGCTGGCAAGCGCGGGCCGTTTTCAGGCGCACACCGCGCTGGTGCATGCGGACGCGGCAACGCCCGACGTAGCCGAGCTGATTGACGAAATGGCTCAGCGCACCGCCAGTGGCTACGTTTTTGGCGGCCTGGCCTCCAGTCGCTTTGGCTCAGTGCAATTTGCGCTCAGCGGTCGCGGCAATGTGCAGGGCCAGGGTGCGGCCAGTGGCGTGTTCAGTGGCGGTCTGAGTGGTGTTGCCTTTGCCAGGGGCGCGGCGCTGATGTCGCGCGTGACGCAAGGCTGCCGGCCGGTGTCGGTCCATCACCAGATCACGGCCTGCCAGGACAACGTGGTGACCGAACTGGACGGTCAGCCCGCGCTCGACGTGATGCTGTCAGACCTGGGCGTGTCGCTGGAGCAGCCGCGCCAGGCGCTGGCCACGGTGCGCAACACACTGGTCGGGCTGAGCGACCCCGCGGATGCCCCGAGGGATGGCGCCAGTCGGCACACGGGCCAGTTCGGTGCCGAGGTCATGGTGCGCCACCTGATCGGGCTGGATCCGGCGCGCAAGGGCATTGCCATTGCTGATTTGCCCAGCGTGGGCATGAAGCTGGCCTTTTGCGAACGTAATGCCGCGGCGGCGCGTGTCGACCTGATTCGGGTCTGCGCTGAAATCCGTGAAGAGCTGGAGCCGCAGGAAGTCACGCTCGAAGTGGCCAGCGCACCAAGCGCGTCCGGGGCCGAATCGATGCCGCATTCGGCGCGGCGCATCGCGGGTGCCGTTTATGTGAGTTGCTCGGGGCGCGGCGGGCCGCACTTTGGCGGACCCAGCGCCGAGCTGCAGATTGTGCGGCGGGCCCTGGGTGACGTGCCACTGGTCGGGTTTTTTGCCGGCGGTGAAATTGCGCGCCACCAGCTCTATGGCTATACCGGTGTCCTGACGGTCTTCACTGCCGGGGACTGACGGGTCACCGGGTTTGTCCCCGTTCCACGCCCAGAAACGCAAAGTCAAGCTCGGGCACGCGTCCGCTCACAATGTCGGCCAGCGCCTTGCCTGAGCCGCAGGCATGAGTCCAGCCCAGCGTGCCGTGGCCGGTGTTGAGGAACAGGTTGCTCACGTGGCTCCTGCCGATCAGTGGCAGGTTGCTTGGCGTGGCCGGGCGCAGGCCGCTCCAGAACTGCGCACGGCCAAAATCCGCCGCGCCAGGAAACAGTTCCTGTGCACGCCGCGCCAGCAAGCGGCAGCGGGTTTCGTTGAGCTGGCGCCCGTAGCCGCCCAACTCGGCGGTGCCGGCAATGCGCAAGCGGTCTTCGCTGGCGCCGTGGTTCCCGGCAGTGGTGTAGCGGCTGAACACCAGCTTGTATTCATCGTCGGTCAGCGAGACCGCGTAAGCGCGCGAAGGGTCGATGACCGGGACTGTGGCCGAATAGCCCTTGGCCGGGTAGATCGGCAACCGCAAGCCAAGCGGTGCAGCCAGCGGCGCGCTGAAGCTGCCGGCCGCCAGCACATAGCTTTCGGCGCGCAGTTGCAGATAGCGGCCCGCGGGGTCGGTCGCCTCCACATGGGTGATCCGGCCGCCCGCAGGCACCAGCCGCGTGATGTGGTGGCTCATCAGAAATTGCACGCCGCGCTCCTCGCACAGCCTGGCCAGCGCCAGCGTGAACTTGCGCGCGTCGCCTGACTCATCTTCCGCGGTGTAGGTGGCGCCGCTCAATTGTGGGCGGATGGTTGTCAATGCAGGCTCAATCGCCACCGCTTCGTCGGGCGAGATCACGCGGCGCTCGCAGCCAAGCTCGCGCATCAGGCGGGCCGCGGCCAGCGCGCCATCGAACTCCTTCTGCGACGTGTAGAAGTGCAGGATGCCCTGCATGCGCTGGTCGTACTCGATGCCCGTGCCGCGCCGCAGTTGCTGCAGCATGGCGCGGCTGTAGGTGCCCAGCCGGACCAGTTGCCCGATGTTGTGGCGCGTGCGCGCGGGCGTGCATTGGCGCAGGAACTGCAAGGCCCAGGCCCATTGGCGCGGATCGGCGCGCAGCCTGAACAGCAGTGGAGCATCTTCCTTGCCCAGCCACTTGAGCAGCTTGAGCGGAGCGCTTGGGTTGGCCCAGGGTTCGGCGTGGCAAACCGAAATTTGCCCGCCGTTGGCGTGGCTGGTTTCAGCGGCAGGAAAGGCCTGCCGGTCAATCACGGTTACCTCATGACCGAGCTGGGAGAGGTACCAGGCCGAACTGACGCCGAGCAGGCCGCTGCCGAGGACAAGAACGTGCATGTTGAGAGACTTTTTGACAGTTAGCCCAGACGGAATATGCATGTACAGCTATCAATACAATAGCAATCCGGATCTGGAAATCTGTCCAGAAGGGAGCGCTGATATGGCGCCCCGGAGCCCGCCGTTATTTTTTCTGGCGGTACTTGCGCAGCGCCGCGATCTGGGCCGCCATCACGGCGAGTTCAGACTGGGCCATGGCGATGTCGATTTCGCTTTTGGCGTTTTTCAGGGCTTCTTCAGCGGCTGCCCTGGCTGCACTGGCCTTGGCCTCGTCCAGGTCCTTGCCGCGAATGGCGGTATCGCTCAGCACCGTGACGCAATTGGGCTGCACTTCAAGCAGGCCACCGGCAACAAACACAAATTCTTCAGTGCCGTCGGCCTTTTCAATGCGCACGGCCCCCGGCTTGATGCGGGTGATCAGCGGCGTATGGCGCGGGTAAATCCCGAGCTCTCCCTCTTCCCCAGGCAACACCACAAAGGTGGCTTCGCCGGAAAAGATGGACTCTTCTGCGCTGACGACATCGACGTGGATGGTAGTCATGTAAGCCCTTGCGTGAGTCGGTTAAACTTTTTTCGCTTTTTCAAACGCTTCGTCGATGGTGCCAACCATGTAGAAGGCCTGCTCGGGCAGGTGGTCGCATTCGCCAGCAACAATCATCTTGAAGCCGCGGATGGTTTCAGCCAGCGTGACGTATTTGCCGGGCGAGCCGGTAAACACTTCAGCAACGTGGAAGGGTTGCGACAGGAAGCGCTGGATCTTGCGGGCACGGGCCACGGCCAGCTTGTCTTCAGGGGCCAGTTCGTCCATGCCCAGAATCGCAATAATGTCGCGCAATTCCTTGTAGCGCTGCAGCGTGCCTTGCACCGCACGGGCCGTCTCGTAGTGATCTTCACCGACCACGTTGGGGTCAAGCTGGCGGCTGGTCGAATCCAGCGGGTCCACGGCCGGATAGATACCGAGCGAAGCAATATCGCGAGACAGAACCACGGTGGAGTCCAGGTGGGCAAAGGTGGTGGCTGGCGACGGGTCGGTCAAGTCGTCCGCTGGCACATAGACGGCCTGAATCGACGTGATGGAACCCACTTTGGTCGAGGTAATGCGCTCTTGCAGCCGGCCCATTTCCTCGGCCAGCGTCGGCTGGTAGCCCACGGCGGAAGGCATCCGGCCCAGCAGCGCGGACACCTCGGTGCCGGCCAGCGTGTAGCGGTAAATGTTGTCCACGAAGAACAGCACGTCGCGGCCTTCGTCACGGAACGACTCGGCAATCGTCAGGCCGGTCAGCGCGACGCGCAGACGGTTGCCCGGGGGCTCGTTCATCTGGCCATAGACCATGGCCACTTTGGACTCGCCCAGGCTCTCCAGGTTCACCACGCCGGACTCGGCCATCTCGTGATAAAAGTCGTTGCCTTCACGGGTACGCTCGCCCACGCCCGCGAACACGGACAAGCCCGAGTGCGCCTTGGCAATGTTGTTGATGAGTTCCATCATGTTGACGGTCTTGCCGACACCGGCGCCGCCGAACAGACCCACCTTGCCGCCCTTGGCAAACGGACAGATCAGGTCAATCACCTTGATGCCGGTTTCCAGCAGTTCCTGCGAAGGGCTCAACTCGTCGTAGGCGGGTGCCTTGCGGTGGATGGCCGCGGTGAGTTCCTGGTTGACCGGGCCACGCTCGTCAATTGGCGCGCCCAGCACGTCCATGATCCGGCCCAGCGTGGCTTTGCCCACGGGAACCGTGATCGGCGCGCCGGTGTTATAGACCAGATTGCCGCGGCGCATGCCGTCTGACGTGCCCAGCGCAATGGTGCGCACAATGCCGTCGCCGAGCTGCTGCTGGACTTCGAGCGTCAGCGATGAGCCTTCCATCTTGAGCGCGTCATAAATTTTGGGCATCTGGTTGCGCGGAAATTCCACGTCCAGCACCGCGCCAATACACTGAACAATCTTGCCTTGGGCGCCTTTGTTCACTTGCAGATTCTCTTGAGCCATGACCGAATCCTTTTCCGTACTTTGAATCTTGAATCGCGGGTTAAACCGCTGCGGCGCCAGCAACGATTTCCGAAAGTTCTTTCGTAATCGCCGCCTGACGCGTCTTGTTGTAAATGAGCTTGAGTTCGTCAATCACGCTGCCGGCGTTGTCGGTGGCCGACTTCATGGCGACCATCCGGGCTGACTGCTCCGAGGCCATGTTTTCGGCGACAGCCTGAAACACCAGCGCTTCCACGTAGCGCACCAGCAGATCGTCAATCACGGTCTGCGCGTCGGGCTCGTAGATATAGTCCCAGCTGGCGTTTCCCTTGTCGGCCTGCAGCTGGGCAGCGGTCAGCGGCAGCAACTGCTCAACCACCGGTTCCTGTTTCATCGTGTTAATGAATTTGGTGTAGCACAGGTACACCGCCTTGATTTTGCCTTCGCTGTAGGCGTCGAGCAGCACCTTGACCGGCCCGATCAGCGTTTCCAGGTGCGGCTTGTCTCCCAACTGGGTGGCGTGCGACACCACTTTGGCGCCCACGCGGTTGAGAAAGCCCAGCCCCTTGTTGCCAATGGCAACGGCCTGCGCATCGTCTCCCGCGGCCTGCAATTCCTTGAGCCTGGCCGTCACCAGGCGAAGGACGTTGGTGTTCAGGCCGCCGCACAGGCCCTTGTCGGTGCTCACCACGATAAAGCCGGTGCTCCTGGCGTCGTGGGACTGCATGAACGGGTGGGTGTATTCGGGGTTGGCCTGACTCAGGTTGGCCGCGATGTTGCGGATCTTGCTGCTGTAGGGGCGGGCCGCGCGCATCCTCTCCTGCGCCTTGCGCATTTTGGAGGCGGCCACCATTTCCATGGCTTTGGTGATCTTCCTGGTGTTTTCCACCGATTTGATCTTGCCGCGTATTTCCTTGCCTGCTGCCATTAGATGACCCCCACGCTTGTCGCTTCGCGTACTGCGCTGCCCCCCGAGGGGGCCGCTGCGCCTGCGGCCCGGCAAAGCCGGTTCCGCGGCCCCTGCTTGACGGGGCCAGTTCCCAAGGTTTTCACTGCGCTCATAGCTTGATTTCGGTTGATTTACGCAAACGACTTCTTGAACGCCGCCACCGCCGTGTCCAGCTCGGCCTCGGCATCCTTGTCCATGGCTTTGCTGGCTTCAAGTTTGGCCATCAACGCGGCATTCTTGTCTTTCAGCCAGGATTGCAGGCCACGCTCGAAATCAAGCACCTTCTTGACCGCCACGTCGTCCATGAAACCCTTGTTCACGGCGAACAGCGCGACGGCCATGTTGGAGATGGACAGCGGCGAGTACTGCGCCTGCTTGAGCAGCTCGGTCACGCGGGCGCCGCGGTCGAGCTGCTTGCGCGTGGCCTCATCCAGGTCGGAAGCAAACTGTGCAAACGCCGCCAGTTCGCGGTACTGCGCCAGGTCGGTGCGAATACCGCCGGACAGGTTCTTGATCAGCTTGGTCTGGGCCGCGCCGCCGACGCGCGAAACCGAGATACCGGCATTGATGGCGGGGCGGATACCGGCGTTGAACAGGCTGGTTTCCAGGAAAATCTGGCCGTCGGTGATCGAAATCACGTTGGTCGGCACGAAGGCCGATACGTCACCGGCTTGCGTTTCAATGATGGGCAGCGCAGTCAGTGAACCGGTCTTGCCCTTGACGGCGCCCTTGGTGAAGTCTTCAACATACTTTTCGTTCACGCGGGCTGCGCGTTCAAGCAAGCGGCTGTGCAGGTAGAACACGTCGCCGGGGTAGGCTTCACGGCCTGGCGGACGGCGCAGCAGCAGCGACACCTGGCGATAGGCCACGGCCTGTTTGGACAGGTCGTCATACACAATCAGCGCGTCTTCGCCGCGATCGCGGAAGTACTCACCCATGGTGCAGCCGGAGTAGGCGCTTACATATTGCATGGCGGCCGATTCAGAAGCCGAGGCTGCCACCACAATGGTGTAGGCCATGGCGCCGGCCTGCTCGAGCGAGCGCACCACGTTCTTGATTGACGAGGCCTTCTGGCCAATCGCCACATAGACGCAGGAAACGCCCGCGCCCTTCTGGTTGATGATGGTGTCAATCGCCACCGCCGTCTTGCCGGTCTGGCGGTCACCGATGATCAGCTCGCGCTGGCCACGGCCAATTGGCACCATGGAGTCGATGGACTTCAGGCCGGTTTGCAGCGGCTGGCTCACCGACTGGCGCGCGATCACGCCGGGCGCCACCTTTTCAATCACGTCGGTCATCTTGGCGTTGATCGGACCTTTGCCGTCAATCGGCTGACCGAGTGCGTTGACCACCCGGCCCAGCAGCTCGGGGCCAACCGGCACTTCCAGAATCCGGCCGGTGCACTTGACGGTGTCGCCTTCGGCAATGTGCTCGTATTCGCCCAGTATCACTGAGCCGACCGAGTCACGCTCAAGGTTCAGCGCCAGCCCATAGGTTGGCGTGCCGTCCGCCGTGGCGGGGAATTCAAGCATCTCGCCCTGCATCACATCGGACAGGCCATGAATGCGAACGATACCGTCTGCCACCGACACGACGGTGCCCTGGTTACGGATGTCGGCGCTGACCGCCAGGCCTTCGATGCGGCTCTTGATCAGCTCGGAAATTTCTGCGGGATTGAGTTGCATGACTCTTTCCTTTCTTCTAGGTTGTGGGCTAAAACGCGGGATGACGCCGGGGCATCAACTCAGGAAATCAGCGCCGCTTTCATTTGCTCTAAACGGGCTTTTACCGAAGTGTCAAGCACCTCGTCACCCACCACGACACGCACGCCGCCAATCAGCGACGGCTCCAGCTCGACCTTGAGATTGAGCTGGCGGCCAAAGCGCTTTTCCAGCGTTGCCGCCAGATCAGCCAGCGCCGCGTCGTCCAGCCCAAAGGCGCTGTACACGGTGGCATCGGAGGCGCCGCGCTGTGCATTCTTCAGGGCGCGGAACTGGCTGGCAATTTCCGGCAGAACGCTGACGCGACCGTTGTCGATCACGGCGCGCAGGAAGTTTTTTGCAGCCTGGGGCAGCGACCCCTTGGTGGCGGCGACGCTGGAGATCACTTCGAAGGTCTGCTCCGCCGTCACGCTGGGATTGCCGGCAAACTGCTGCAATTGCGCGTTGGCGGCAATCGCCGCCAACTCATCAAGCCAGGCTGCCGCGCCAGCAAGATCAGCGCCCGCGCCTGAAGCCGCCGCCGCGGTGCTGGCCTTGAACAGCGCCTCAGCGTAGGGGCGGGCAATAGTGGCTAATTCGGCCATATTTCTGCTCGCTTAGAGTTCGGTCTTCAGGCGGCCCAGCAAGTCAGCATGCACACCGGCATTGACTTCCTTGCGCAGAATCTGCTCGGCCCCCTTGACGGCGAGTGCGGCAACCTGCTCACGCAGCGTCTCACGGGCCTTGACGGTTTGCTGCTCGGCTTCAACCTTGGCGGCGGCAATGATTCGGTTGCCTTCCTCGTTGGCCCTGGCCTTGGCCTCTTCGATCAGGGTCTGGCCACGGCGCTCGGCTTCGGCCAGGCGCAGCGCCGACTCGTTGCGCGATTTGGCCAGTTCTTCCTCAACGCGCTGATTGGCCACCGACAGCTCGGCCTTGGCCTTGTCCGCCGCGGCAAGGCCGTCGGCGATTTTCGTCGCGCGCTCGTCCAGCGCGGCAGCGATGGGCGGCCACACAAACTTCATCGTGAACCCGACAAGAATCAGGAACACGATCATCTGAATGATTAAAGTACCGGTAATGCTCACTTGTCTTCCTTGCCCCTGAGGCGCTAGAAGCGCCGGCCAGGGAGTGAAATTCGTTAATCCGGCGCAGGCTTACTTCGTCAGGTTGGCGATTTGAGCCAGGAACGGGTTGGCGGTGGTAAACCACAGCGCGATACCGACACCGATAATGAAGGACGCGTCAATCAGGCCAACCAGCAGAAACATCTTGGTCTGCAGTACGCCCATCAGTTCGGGCTGGCGTGCGGCCGCTTCAAGATACTTGCTTCCCATGACGCCGATGCCGATACAAGCACCGAGTGCGCCCAGACCAATGATCAGGCCGGCGGCCAGTGCAACAAAACTGATAACTTCCATAATGACTCCTAGGGAACTTGGTTAACGAAAAAAGAAAACGAAACGAAACTGAAACGGGCTCAATGGCTATCGTGCGACTGGCCGATATACACCAGGGTCAGCATCATGAACACGAAGGCCTGCAACACAATAATCAGGATGTGGAAGATGGCCCAGACGGTGCCGGCAATCACATGGCCCGCAGCCAGCGCGAAGCCGCCCAGCGACAGCGTGAAAGCGCCGCCCATCATGGCGATCAACAGGAAAAGCAGTTCGCCAGCGTACATATTGCCAAATAGCCGCATGCCGTGCGAGACGGTCTTGGCGACCAATTCAACGATCTGCATCAGGAAGTTGAACGGCCACAGCAGCGGGTGGTTGCCGAACGGGGCGGTAAAAAGCTCATGTACCCAGCCGCCCAGGCCCTTGATCTTGACACTGTAATAAAGGGAGATCAGCAACACCGACAGCGACAGGCCCATGGTGATGGACAAATCCGCCGTGGGAACAACCCGCATGTAGGCATGCGCGGGCTCATGGCCGGCGGCCGCGTAAAGCTTTTCCCAGATCAGCGGCAGCAGGTCCACCGGCAGCAAGTCCATGGTGTTGAGCAACAGGATCCAGATAAACACCGTGAGCGCCAGCGGGGCGACGAATTTTCGGCTGGCCGCGCTGTGCACGATGTCCTTGGCCTGCGAGTCCACCATTTCAACCAGAATTTCCACTGCGGCCTGAAAGCGGCCAGGAACGCCCGACGTGGCCTTGCGCGCGCCCAGCCACATCAGCCAGCAGCCGACGACGCCAAGAACAATGGCAAAAAACATCGAATCGAAATTGAAGACCGTAAAGTCAACGACGTTGGCCGGCTTGTGGTTTTGCAGGTGCGTCAGGTGGTGAACAATGTATTCACCCGCGTTAGGTGCGGTTTCAGAAGCCATCTAGTTACTCGTCCGTCTGTTTCAACTTTTTGGGTCTGACCACCATGGCAACCCAATAAACTTTCATCGTCACCAGCAAGCCCACCAGCAATGCCGGCCAGCTCAGCGCCGCCACCAGCCTTGGCGCGGCAACCAGCATGGCCACCGTCAGGGCAATCTTGACCATTTCCCACAAAAAGAATCCGAACACCGCAGTGTCCTGATTCAGCGAGGAGAACCGCCCCGTCAAACCACGCGCAAAAATGGCGGCGGGCAGCGCCACGGTCAGTGCGCCGTAAGCAGCGGACCAGCCTGCGCTGGGTCTGCCGGTCAGGGCCCAGGCGGCCAAAGCCACCAGAGCACCGACCGCCCATTGTCCCGCCACGACTGCCCACGGAGAAAGGGAAGGATTTGCCGCACGAAGCTTTTCGGCTTCTTCACGCGTCAGGGGTTTGAAACCCTTGTCCTCCAGCCCGTCCCACTCATCACCTTGCAGCGCCGCACCCTTGATTAGAGGGTCGGCTGCCCCATGTGTCATTTTCAGCATCACAAATTACACAGGGTTTACAAGGCAACCATCTTTGCAAAGTCTTCGATTATACGTAGAAACCCGAGCCCGGCAGCAAAACCCGCGGCGCTTGATCTGAATCAGGGCCGCTGGCCTGGTCTGGCGGGCCTGCGCGGCGACTGGGCCACAATGGGCGCTGCGGGGTCACCGCGTTGGTGAACGCCGGCAGTTCCGGTTATGAAAGACCTTTGATGCACGCCTTGATGAAATTCCTGCACCTTGCCTCTGCCATCGTGTGGCTGGGCGGCATCAGCTTCATGCTGTTCGCGTTGCGTCCGGCCGCGGCCGAACTACTGGCGCCCGCACAGCGGCTGCCGCTGATTGCGCAGGTGCTGAAGCGGTTTTTTGCGCTGGTCTGGCTCGCCATCGGGTTGCTGCTGCTCACCGGCCTGGCCATGCTGCTGGCTACCGGGATGAAAAACGCGCCCGTCGGCTGGCATCTGATGTTGGGCGTCGGCTTGCTGATGTTCGCCTTGTTTGGACACCTTTATTTTGGGCCGTACCGCCGCCTCAAGCGCGCCGTGGCGGCGGCCGACTGGCCCGACGGCGGGCGGCGCGTGGCGCAGATCGCCAAGCTGGCAGGACTCAATCTGCTGCTCGGCGGATTGGCCATTGCCGCCGTGATTTTTTTCGTTTGAGCCGGGCTTGACCAGCGACCCCATGAACCCACGCAAACCGGCGATCGACCGCTCCACCAAAAAGCGCGCTCAGGCGCACTGGACCGCGTGCTTCACGCACGGCGTCAGCCGCGAGACACTGGCCGCTCACCCCTGGCTCAAGCCCGTCGCGCACCGACTGCTGGAGCCTGGCCTGTGGCATGTGCAGCATGAAGCCGTGGCGCGCGGGGTGGCGATTGGCTTGTTCTGGGCCTTTGCGCTGCCGGTCGGCCAGATTCTGGCGGCGGCAGTTCATTGCATCTGGTGGCGCGGCAACATCCCGGTGGCCGCTGGGGCGACGTTGGTCACCAACCCGTTCACCATCGGCTTCTGGCTCTGGCTGGCGTACCTGCTGGGCAGCCTGATTTTGGGCATTGCACCCCACGAAGTGGCCGCAGGTAGCGCGGCGCTCGAAGCCGTCTCACCGGGCGCCGGATTCGATGTGCTGGCGTGGCTGCAACGATTTGGCTGGCCCGCCGTGCTGGGCATGGCCATTTTTGCCGTTGTCGGCGCGGTCGGCGGTTATACCGCGGTCAACCTGATCTGGCGCTTGCGCGTCTGGTTCAAGCGGCGCATCCAGCGGCACGGTCGATAAAGCCCGCGCCGCAATTTCCCCCCACCCATTTGAGAGGTCCATGATGAACGCATCCCGCCCCAACCCGAGCGCGCAGTTGCCCGGTACGCCCTGCTACCTCAACGGCGAATTCACCGCGCTCAAGGACGCGAAAATCAGCGTGCTCGACCGCGGCTTCATCTTTGGCGACGGTATTTATGAAGTCGTTCCCGCCTATGCGGGCAAGCTGTTCCGCTTTGAGCAGCACATGGCGCGGCTCGACCGCAGCCTTGGCGAGCTGCGCATCGCCAACCCCATGACGCACGACGAGTGGCGCCAGCTCGCTCTTAAATTAATAGCAGACTATGACCAATCAACGGGGGCTGGCGCTGAAAAAAGCAATCAGATTATCTACATTCAGGTGACCCGTGGCGTGGCCCTGCGCGATCACGCCATGCTGCCCGGCCTGACGCCCACGGTCTTTGTCATGGTCAACGCCATGAAGCTGCCCAGCGCCGAGCAGCGCGCGCAGGGCGTGGCCTGCGTCACCGCCAACGACTTTCGCTGGGAAAAAGCCCACATCAAAAGCACCAGCCTGCTCGGCGCAGTGTTCGCCCGCCAGATCAGCGTCGATGCCGGAGCGCTTGAGACCGTGATGTTCCGCGGCGACAACTTGAGTGAAGCCGCTGCCAGCAACGTCTGGGTCGTCAAGAACGGCACCGTCATGGGGCCGCCCAAGGACAACCTGGTCCTCCAGGGCATCCGTTACGGCCTGATTGAAGAACTGTGCCGTACCCTGGGGCTTGGATTTGAATTGCGCCGCGTCACCCGGGCCGAGGTGCTGGCGGCTGACGAACTGCTGCTGTCATCGGCCACCAAGGAAGTGCTGCCCGTGACCCTGCTCGATGGCCAGCCGGTTGGAAATGGGGTGTACCAAGGCAAACCCGGCCCGATTTATGCCAGACTGTACGCCGCGTACCAGCAGGCTATTCAAGCGCAATCAACATGACAATGCCCGAGGCCACCCCCCCGGAGGCGCCCGGCGAAGCGTCGCGCCAGCAGTCTCTAATCGACTATCCGTCACTGTTTCCCATCAAGGTGATGGGGCTGAAGGTTGAGGGCCTGGTCGCCGCGATCACCCATGTGGCGCACCAATTTGACCCCACGTTCGACGCCACCACCATCGAACTGCGCGAGAGCAAGGGCGGCAAATATCTGGGCGTGACCATCACCGTCACCGCCACCAGCCGCGAACAGCTCGACGAGCTCTACCGCACCTTGAGTACGCATCCGATGGTCAAGGTGGTGCTTTGAAGCGCCGAATCAAAGACTTTTGATGCAGACCGTTGTGCGCAGCCTGGGCCGGGTCGAGTACCTTCCCACTTACCAAGCGATGCAGTCCTTCACCGCCGCGCGTACCGCCGACACGCCCGATGCGCTATGGATTTGCGAGCATCCTGCGGTTTATACCCAGGGGCTGGCGGGCAAAAGCGATCATTTGTTGAACCCGGGCGATATCCCGGTCATTCAAACCAACCGGGGCGGCCAGGTCACTTTTCACGGCCCCGGCCAAGTCGTGGCGTACCCGCTGATTGATCTCAAGCGCGCCGGATACTTCGTCAAGGAATACGTTTATCGCATTGAAAAGTCCGTGATCCGGACGCTAGCGCATTTTGGCGTGACGGGGCACCGCGTGGCGGGTGCTCCCGGTATTTATGTGC
>CAYJMW010000042.1:0-31590 GCA_964371235.1 uncultured Polaromonas sp. | reverse complement strand
GTTCGTGACCTGCCACCTGTGGCGATTCTTGGTCAACAACTGACATGCAACTGACCGCCATGAATTTCAATGCATTTCGGTGAGGGCACACGCTGCCCCTGTCAAAAGGATTGGGGTCCGCAATGGAGGCAACGACTTTCTTGATGCCTGCCGCAATCAGCGCGTCGCAGCACGGGCCGGTGCGCCCGTGGTGCGAGCAGGGCTCCAGGGTGACGTAAGCGGTGGCGCCTTGAACCGAGTGGCTATCGGCCGCTGTGTCTCGCAAGGCCATGATTTCCGCATGCGGGCCGCTGGCTTTTTGCGTGCGACCCAGGCCGATGGCATTACCGTTGTGGTCTGTAATGACACACCCTATGCGGGGATTTGGTGAGCAAGCAAATAGTACCGCATACGCTGCCTTGAGTGCGCCTTGCATGGGCATCGACAGACAGGTCCGAAAGGAAGAGGACGGTCAGCACCCTGTCGAATTGGTTGTGCACGAGCGGACACGGCCGGCCTGGTCGAAAATTACGGTTCTGGTGCGAGCGGTATTGCTAATACGGCTAATCTCGATCCGGCCATTGGAAATACTGCCACTTTTTAAACGCGGAAATCCGCTACCGTTGAACAGCAGATAACCGTCCACCAGGCTGTTTGGTCCGCCCGATGCGCCCGGTGTGCTGACCATGATGTCAGCACTCAAGGCTTCATGGCGCAGTATTACTTCTTCGGTCGCAGCGTCATAGGCATTATTCCAGTTGGAATCGGCATACACCATCCAGCCTGAAGTCCATCCGGTACCCGTGTCGTTGGGCACCATATAGGTCTTGAGCCCCTGCTTCATGGCATTGGCTCTGGTTGTATTGGCTGCAGCAATGAAATTGCTGACGGCGTCTGACAGCCGCGCATTTCGCTGAAACTCCATAAAACTGGGTACGGCTACCAGCATCAATACGGTCGCAATGGCTATGGTTACCAGCAGTTCAATCAGGGTAAAGCCAATTTGACGGCATGACGGACCAGCTTGCAGGCGCTGCCTCGTTCGGTTTTTGAGCAACATGGCTGTGAGCCTACTTCCAGCAGCGGTCAATATTGGTGCCCGTGCAGGTTCTCCGGCCCTGGGTATCAATCGCCATGGAGCTCACTTGAGGGTCGGAAAAAACCCCGTCTTGGGGCGCGGCAAAGACTTCAATGCAATCCCGCTTGGTTGGGGTGTCAGCGCCAATTTTCTGGCACAGCCTTGCGCCGAGCAGGTGACTGCTTTGCGCCGAGGTGCCGTCGGTCGCGGAATAGGCCTTGAACGGCAGCGTACCTGGCGTGCCCGCCGCGAAGGGCTCATAGGTGTTCATCTGGGTCAGGTAGCGCTCCTGTTGCTGCAGCAGGTTCATGAGCGCTGCGCGCGCTTCAGCGCGCTTGCCTTTGCGGATTGAATCGGTGTAGGCGGGGTAAGCCACTGCCGCCAGTATCGCGACGATCGCGACGACGATCATGAGCTCAATCAGCGTAAAGCCTGACTGGGTGCGCGGCCCAACGGATGGGTATCTATGAAAAGAGGGCATAAGTTTCAGTAGGGTTAATTATTCTTGTTTTCCAGATAGTTGTTGATCTGGCGCCAGCTCAGCCGCCCTACCTGCTCGTTATAAGTCAGCCCGCCGCCGCCACCGATAGTAGCAACTTTCAAACCCTTGGAACCCTGCGTGATGATAGCCACACGGTGGGTTGCCGTTCGTTGACCACTGGTGTCGCTGAGGGTGAGCGCGGTATTGCCAATTTCCAGAACAAGCGGCGCGGCCAAAATACCGACTTGCGACAACTCCGATACACCATCGCCTTTCAATGCATTAACCGCATAAAAACGGCCTCCGCCTTCACCGCATGAGCCTTTGGTGGGAAATAGCGAGCCGAAAAACAACTGGCCAAACTCAGCGGTGATGTCGCTGATCTGGCGCTCGCCAATGCTCTTGTCAAAATCCACATACCAGCCCATTTTTAATGGTGAAATGTTATTGGGCGGGGTGCCATACACGAAAGCTGGAATCGTGACAGTGCCGTCCGTCGCGATGCTTCCCTGTTTCAACACGGAGCGACCGGTAATCGCGTCGGCGTTATCGAGCAGTGTGTAAAAAGATTGGGTTACGGCGCCGGGCACCGTGGTGTCGGAGGTTTCCAGATACTTGCCGGTCCCAAAGGAAACCAGCTTGCTGCCGCCAAAGGCATTGAGCACGGCCGGTTCCCCGGTGATGGTTTGCAACGCACCGGCACCATCCTTGGCAATGAAAAATGTGTTGCTGGTTCCTGCCTTCCAGTTGAATTTTTTCAAATTGTCAGTAGCAACCGTGGTCAGGCTGCTGGTTCCTTTGAGGGTGAAATCAAGCTTCCAGACATTGCCCTGCATGTCGCCCGCATACAAGCTGTCCACCGCGCCGGTCTGGGAGTTTTTAACCGTGGTAAACCCCAGCAGACCCTTGGCGATGTTGGTACTGGTTTGGGGAATTTCGATGCGCCAGAAGTTGGTGCCTTCAACCCAGCCGCTGGACAGGGGCGCGAACGACAAATCCAGCAGAAAAAGCGACGGATCGCCCGTGGCATGCGCGTAGCCATCTGCCGCGTAGTTATTGACGCCGCTGGCAACCACTGCATACCATTTGTAAGCGACGGGAGTTACGCCTGCGTCGGTGGTGCGAAGCTTGACGATTTGGGGGGTGCCAATCACATTGCCCATCGCCGGATGGTCACGCTCCGTAAATTCCCAGAGTACGTTGTCCTTGGTGAAAGTCTCCGGATTGGTCACATCCAGCGCAAAAACACCCTGGCCACCGGCGCCTACGCCGGAAACCAGGACGCTGCGCCACTGGCTGCCGACATAAGCCTCAGACACCGTCGGGGTTGAATCGTCAAGACTGAAGTGGCGGTAGTCCTGGGAGGGAATCTGGTTCAATTGGCCTGCTGTAAAACCCGGGATGTAGGCGAAGGCTTCCTTGCCATTGGTATCGTAGAAAGCATGCAACATGCCGTCATTGGCATTGACAAAAATCACGGGTTTGCGGTTTTTGTTGTCGTTGTAAAAAGTGTTGTAGCCCGACCCGGTAACACTTCCAGACGGCGCGCCCATGTACACCAGGCCGCTGTTGACGATATCACCCAGCACGATGTCCCGAGGGCGGAACAGGCCCAGTGGCGTAGCCGGCGTTACTTCCTTGCGCCGGTCTCCGCGCAGGTAGTCAAGCCTGTCGGAGCCCAGGCTGTCAGTGGTTATCGGGTTTGTATAAGGCGCAATATTGAGCGCGTCTTTATGCTCCTGCGCCAGATCGGCCCATTTGAAAGCCGTTGGCGCGACGGTGGCTTGCTTGCCGATGGGGGCGCCGATGACAATGTTTCTGGCCGCGCCGAAGTCGGTCAGGGTAGCATTGGTCAAAACCTGGCCGGCCTCCCAGGTCGGCGTGTCGCCAATCACAAGGGACGTGCCCGCATCATTCAGCGAGAGCGGGTATTTGAGCAAGCGGCCGCTCCAGAAGTTGGCCACCGGGTTAAAGCGGGCCTGGTACACGGCGGCTGTCTGGCCTACCGTCAGGCGCTGCGTTGAAATGGCGCCGCCAGCAATACTGCCGGTTTCCTCAACGACACACGCAAACACATCTGAAAGAGAATCGAGGAACTTTGCCGCATCGCTCACCAGAAAATAGTTTTTGGCGTCGCCGTCGCTGGCTTGCCAGAGCACGTTGGTGCCGCCCGCGTAAGGGTTTCCGCTGTTGCCGGCGGCGCTGTCGTCAAACCCGCCATATTTGGCTGCCAGGTACAACTGCCGGGTGCGGCGAAAATCCACGTTGTCACTGGCGCGGTTCTCGTTTACGTCGATGGAGTAAGTGGAGATGCGCCCCTTGGGGTAATCCGTGCGAAAGCTATGGGTATTGGCCCAGTACGCCAAGCCAGCCAAATAGTAGGAGCCGGTTCCCGCTCCGGTATTGGCGGTCGCAGCATTGGCCAAAGCAGGGTAGAGCGTGTTGGTTGCCAAGTTACCGGCTTTCTGGGTATTGCCCTGGCTGTCGGTGTAGGTCACCGTTGCGGTGGACGCGGTATTGCTCTCAAAACTGCCGACCACACTGGTCCAGAAGGGCACGTCCAGGTCAGGGCTTGTTTCCGTGCTGCGGGAAAAGTCATACGGGGCAGTGCCCAGCGTGTTGCCTGGGAGAGACCGGTCGTCCCAGGTGAATACATCGGCAATGGTCAGAATGCTGTTTCGCAAGCAGCCTTTGCCGGTATCCGTGGTATCCGTGAAGCCCGCGAAAGGGTCGGTCCAGGTTTTATAAACCGGAAAGTTTTCCTGGAGCGTTTTGGATGAGGTTGATCCGCTTACGCCGGAAATGGCATTCGACGTGGGCTGCTTGCTCTGCAAATAGCGAACGGCTTCATAATACAATTCGCTAAGCGGATCGTATCCCTTGTAACTGCCAATATTATCGGGGTCGAGTGTGCCGAACCTGTTGATATAGTTGATCGCGCCACTCTGCCCAAATCCCTGATCGCCGTAGGTCGCGTCGCCGCTTTGCGGGTTCTTGATAAAAACGCCCGTGGTGGCGTCCCATTCCGCGCGGGCATTCGCGGCAGTCAACAGATTGAAGTTGGCATCGTAGTTTCTGGGGCCGAGGTATTTGAGCGGTGAGCGCAACACCCCGCCATATCGTGAGCGGTCGTTGTCTTGCAGGTAGCCTAAAACCGAAACCCGGAGGTTGTCCGCATTCATCTGGAATTGGCCCACCGGCTTGTATTTTCCGCTAGGGTAGCGATAGCAAAGCCCGGACCATTTCTTGGTCGCCGGGTCGTAGGTCATGAGCCGGTTGGTGGCGCTATTGGGGTCGCAAACCCTGTTTCTGATCTCGTAAAAGTTCTGGTTCGCCGTAGATCCGATCAGGTAGGGGTGGCTGTTGCTGTCGGCCGAAGTTCCAAACGGCGCGTTGCAGTTCCCGCTCGTGTCCTGCGCTTTTGCGAAATAGACCCGGTTTTTGCAGTTGTAAATCCACAAACCGGATGCCTCGATTTTGTTATAGAGCGAGGTTTCGACCAAACTTTGCGCGTCAGCTTTCGAAACCCATTTTTCGCCGAAATACGAGGAACTCTTGTAGAAAAAGTCAGGCAGCCAGGCGCGCTCGACGATGGTTTCTGCGTTCCCGCTGGAATTGTCCACAACCCGGTTGCCGCCAGTCAGGCCGTAGCGCATGATATCTATTGCCGAGGACGTGGCCCAGTTCATGAAGTTGCCGTTAAATCCGCCGCCTCCGCAGCTTCCGCTGGCGTTGGGAGCGCCAGTCCAATCGAAATAGTTTCCTCCGGGAACCTGGGCGTAACAGCTTTTGGGGTCAAAATACCCCACATACACCTTGCTGTTGTCAAAACTGTCGCGGTAGGTTTGCCCCACCGTTGGAAATTCAACCGAAAGCGCCAGCGTCAGGTTGCCTTTGGTTTTTGCGCCATTCATGTAAAGCGGTTCGGCCGGCAGCACCACCAGGGGCGGCAGGGTAACTGCACTGATTACAACCCCCACCGTAATGGCCGACAAGGCGGTCAGCACGGCCAGCCGGATACCCCAGGTTCTTTTCGATGACTTGCTCAATGAGCCTGAAAACGGAATTCGGAAGTTCATGGCGGTTACTCTTTTCGAAAAATCATTTGCACGACAGCCTGGGTTTCCTTGCGCGGGCCAAACCCCATGGCGGTGACACGGAACAGTGTTTTCGGCGTGGCGGCGTTGCTTCCGGGTGTGTTGTCAGGAATCGCTTCAATGATGTAGCGGGGGAGCATCTCGGGGCGAATGCCGCTGGTGCCCGTGGAAAGGGTTCGGCCGGTAAAGTCGCCAAACTGCGTGGTTGTGGCCGCGGAGGTTTTATCAGTGAAATCCACTGAATACCAGACCGGCTTTTGCCCGGGAGCAGCAGGCAGGCACAGGCCCAGGGAGGCGCCCGTGCCGCAGCCGTCAATGAAGCCTATCCGGCTGCTGGCCGAGAAAGACGCCATGCGGGTGCCTCCAGGACCGCGAATGTCAAACTCTGCGTCAAGCAGCGCCGCTTCCGCTGCCTGGAAAGCGATCTGCTGGTCTCGGTCAAACCGGGTCGCGCGCTCGGACAGCAAGACCATTTGGCTTGCGCCGAGCCCCAGCAGCGTGACCACGATCAGCAGGATCAGCGTGGTGATGAGGGAAAATCCGCGATGTTTGCCGGACACGCACGCATCGCGATTGCCGGATGAGGGTAAAGAGTGGTATTTCATCTGAGCGAAAGGTCGTTGCGTAAATGCACGGTAAAGGTGCTTTGCTGCCTTAAGCGTCCGTCAGCAGCCACTGTCAGACTGGAGCCTGTTGTGGCATCGGAGCTGGCATACATGGGGCCCAGTGGTGTAAACGTGGCCGTGGTGGCTTGCTGGGCCGAACCTACAGGCCCGCGCAGCACCAGACCGACCCGGACGGCCCGCACCCGGCGCCAGTTTTCACGAGTGGCTGCAAAGTTGCCCGCAACAGTCAGTTCATCGGCGCGCAGCCAGCGGTCGGCGACGCTATCCTGCGCGGCGGTAGGCGCGGTGTTTGGGCTAACCCCGTCAGTGCCAAAGAGAACCTGAAACGACTCGACCCCCTCAATCATCTGGCGCGACCCGACCCAAGAGCCTGTAGCAAAATTATAGTAAGAGCAAGACAGGGAGGGTTCGCCATTGGCCTCTCGCGTCACATGAAACATGCTGACTGCACGGTCGTTGAGATTTCCGCTCGTTAAACCAGCCTCACCCTGCCCAGCGCAGTTGATCATGGTGTTGTCGGGTTTGGTGGCATCGATTGGGGAATTCACGCCCTGGTAGCGAACCACGAGGACATCGCTGAGGTTTTTGCAGGAAGTGTCATTGACGGTGCATGAACCGGGTCGGTTGCCGGAAGTGATCTTGGTGCCTTCGCTCAGGATCAAATCGGCAGGCGGTTTATAGACTGCGTTGTTCCAGCCATAGATATCGGGCTCGGGGTCATTGCCTGGAACCAGTCCCGCTGTCGAGCGGAGGGAAACATTTTCAGCCCCCAGATCCTGGTAGCCGGCTTGAATGATGACGCGTGCCAGCAGGTCGGTGGCAAAGCGCTCCCGGTCACGAATCTGGGTGGTGGCGTCCACGCTCCGATAGCCTTGCTGGCCCAGCAAGAGGGCCGTTGCGGCAATCACCGTAACCAGCAGGCCCAGCCCCAGCGCGACCAGCAATTCAATCAGTGTTAAACCGTGTTGATTTCGGCCTGAATCAGGAAAACGGCGCGGCATCATTCGGAGCTTCCTGCGGTTAGTGGGACGACCACAACCGGCACGCCGGTGGTTGCGGCGAACTCAAGCGTTCCGGCCGTGCTGTTTCTGGTCCAGCTCATTTTCAGCACGGCAATATCACCATCATCCGTACAGGCCCAGCGGGGCTTGCCGACGCTGTCAAAAGGATCCTGGTCAAAACAGACCTTGATTCTGGGGCTGGGTAATGCGTCCTGGGCGCGGCTTTGCCAGTCGGCGACGTCCCAGGTCGCCGCATCCTTGGGCGTTGAACATGCGGCGGTGAAGCAATTGGGGGTCGGAGGAGAAATGGAGGTTCCGGCCAGGGTGACGTCAAAAAGATAAGGGTTTGCGGCAGTGGTGGTTTGTATCGCCACGCTTTTATTTCCCCGCATTTTTTCCGCGAGTTCCCGGGCAAAGGTGGTTGCTGTCGCCTGGTTGCGGGCCTCCTTGTTCGATTGCAGGGCGGCTGCCTGCATGCCCACTGCGCCCAGCATGCCAATACTCAAAATGATGATGGCGATCAGGACCTCGAGAAGCGAAAAACCTGATTGTTCACGACGTGATGAAACCCTGCAATCAGGCATTGCATGGGGATGGCCGACGGGAAGTATGTCCATGTCTTGAGTTTAGAAAATCAGGATTCAAACTTCAATGCGTGGGCGAACCGTGTGTCAGTTCGAACTGACCGGTCGTCTGTTTTCTCGGGAAATTGGTGTGTGCCTGATGCTTGTTTGCACTGAAACAAAGATTTCGTTTCAGGGTGAGCAGGCCTTGTCGATTTTTTTACCTGGCCCGCAATAGTGCAGGCGGCTGTCTTGCTACCGCCGCACCTCATCCACCAGCGCCCGGAACTCATCAATGTCTTCAAAGCTGCGATAGACGCTGGCAAAGCGCGTGCAGGCGACTTCGCGCAGGCTCAACATGCGGCCTCTGCGCTATCTGGCAATACCCAAAAAAACCGCCAAGGCACGATTGACGGCAAGCATCAAGTCGTCGCTTGCAACTCCAAACGGTGCGCCCAGCTTGTCCTGCCTGACGGTCATGGCCTTGTCCACCATGATCCGGGATGCCTTGCGTAGCCCATTTTTGTTGTCTGGCTTCACCGTGATTCGGAACAACGGCGCTTCGACGAAATCACTTGATACAAGCAATAGGGTCATCGTCGCGAGGGCGTCAAATTGGTCGGACTGGATAATCAGCGCTGGCCTGGGCTTGCCGAAGTCGCCTTGCATGGCAATGGTCACGAAGTCCCCGTTCTTCATGCCTTCCAGCCATCTACTTCGGCCAAGGCCTTATCCATAAAGTCCAGCATCTGCACATCTGCCCTGTCAGCCTGGACTGGCGCTGACATTCAGCCGAGAAATCCGGGCGACGGGTGCGTTGCGCTGATTTCTTGACCATCGAAAACTCCTTCTTGCCCAGCCATCCTCGGCCGGGCTATTTGCCCAGAGTTTCCACTTATAGCGCTGTTCAGATTTGCGGGGCCACTTCTGTCAAAATGGGCAGACTATCGTGCGTTACGACAATGAGACCGGCAAAGGTGACCACCGGCATGTGGGATCACAGGAGTTGGAAACGACCTATGTTTTCGCATCGCTGGCGCAACTGCTCAAGGACTTTGCGCAAGATGTGGAACGGTTTTCTGGAGAAATAAAATGAAACGTATCGAAATTGACGTGATAGACCCCAGGGCTGAACAGGCCGCTCTGTTGGCCTGGGCAGCGCGTGTGGATGCGGGCGAAGTACAGCGGTCGGCCAGCCCAGGTTTGCATTTTGCAAGCTATCGTCAGCTTCATGCCACGCTGACAGAAAAACGCATGGCACTGTTGGAGCATGTGGCCAGGTACGAGGGCTTGAGCATTCGTCAACTGGCCAGCGAACTGGAGCGCGATTACCGCAATGTTTATGACGATGTGCAGAGACTTGTCCAGCTTGGGCTTATCGAAATTCCGGACGGTAAACTGCACGTGCCTTACGACGAAATTGACATTCGAAAGACTTTGCGTGAAGTAGCTTGAGTTTGTCTGACATTACCGGTTACCGCCGCACCTCATCCACCAGCGTTTTGAATTCATCAATATCTTCAAAACTGCGATAGACGCTGGCAAAGCGCACGTAAGCGACTTTGTCGAGCTTTTTCAGCTCGCGCATGACCAGCTCGCCCAAGCGGCTGGAGGCGACTTCACGCAGGCCCAGGCTAAGCAGCTTTTCCTCGATGCGCTCGATGGCTGAATCCACCTGCTCGGTGCTGACGGGGCGCTTGCGCAGCGCCAGCGTCATGGACTCCTGGATTTTTGCGCGCTTGTATTCGGTGCGGCGGCTGTCTTTCTTGACGATGGACGGGAAGTTGACATCGGGCCGCTCGTAGGTGGTGAAACGTTTTTCACACGCGCCGCACTGGCGGCGGCGGCGTATGAAATCGGCCTCGTCCGTCACGCGGGTTTCCACCACCTGGGTTTCAAGATGACCGCAAAAAGGGCATTTCATGGGTTCTTACCAAAATCCATAAGCATTTTAGCCTCTGGCCCTTATGGAATATGTGCGATCAGCTACTAAAAACATAGCGAGCCAGGAGTCTGTCCGGATCAGCCGTAAACCGGGAAGCGGGTTGTCAGGGCGTGGACCTTGGCGCGAACCGCTTCCAGCGTGGCGGCGTTGCGCAAGCCATGATTTCGGCGTGCGTGCCGCCTGCCTGCTGGGTGTGGCCCTGGCCGATAAGTGTGCCCCCCATCGAGACCAAAACACATCCAACCAAAGGGTTGGGCGACGAAATGAATTGCCCGCTTGCGGCGAGTTGAAGTGCGCGACGAATCACATGAGTACCCAGGAAGTGCCGGAAGCAGGTGAGCTGAAGTTTACCGTTTAACCGTGCAAATCAACCACACGTCGGGTTGTCGCGCATTGGGTCGGGCTTTTAAATTATGCTGTGGCCCATGAAATACCAGAACATGTCAATGACTTTGCGTCAGAACCGTTCGTCGCCAAATCATCACTGACTGTCGATTAGAACTTGGTGAATCTTCTGCACAAAAATTAAATGAAAAATGAAAAGACTGGCAGAACGAACATTTTCTGGAAGCAGGCCATCAAATAACAAATCAGATTGCCTGCAAGTGGTCTTTTTTAAAGGAATCGTCGGATGAAACGCAATGGATTCACCCTGATTGAGTTGATGATCGTGGTTGCTGTTGTTGGCATTCTTACGACAATTGCTCTGCCTTCCTACAACAGTTACATCGCTCGGGGAAAAATTACCGACGCAGTGGCGTCGCTTGCGGACTACCGCGTCAAGATGGAACAGTATTTTCAGGATAACCGCAATTACGGCACCGCCGATGCAGACTGCCCTGTAGTCGTCGTCGGCAGCAAATATTTTACTTACACGTGCCTCGTCGGCACCGCTACCCCCACAGTCGCCTACATAGCAACCATCACCAGTATTGCAGGCTCGCTCGGCAGTGCCACCGGAGACTATACATACACCATTAACCAAGCAAACGTCAAGTCGACGACCAAGTTCAAGGGTACGTCCTATTCAACCAAAAATTGCTGGCTCATAAGAGGTGACGAATGTTGATCATGCGCTTGCAGCGCGGCGTCACGCTGATCGAACTGATGGTCACCATCGCGATTGCTGCGATTTTGATCACGCTGGCCGCTCCGTCTTTCAAGATCATGTTGGCTAACGCCCAAATTCGCACAGCGGCACAAGCGCTGCATGACGGTTTGCAATTGGCGCATGTGGAAGCCATTCGCCGCAACGAGCGAGTGATATTCACCAAAGGCACCCAGAGCGCCTGGACCGTCAGCGCCGAAAACGGTGGGGCTACGCTGCAGACAAGGCCATACACAGAAGGTTCTATCGCCGCTACCGTAAGCGTTACACCAAACGGCGCTACCAAAGTCACATTCAGCGGACTCGGACGTGTGGTTGCGAACACCGACGCATCCAACTCAATTTCCCAGCTTGACATCGACGTCCCCACCACGTTGATTGCCGCCGCCGACTCAAAGAACTTGCGCATCACCGTTACCGCCGGTGGCGCGATCCGGCTGTGCGACCCGAACGCCACCGCCGGCGTGGGGATGGGCTGCTAATGAAAACCACGTCGCTCTCAAAAGCACAAGCGGGCAGTGCGCTGCTGGAGGCACTGGTCTCCCTATTAATTTTCTCTTTCGGTGTTCTTGGGCTGCTTGGGCTTCAAGCTGCATCAATCAAGAACAGCAGTGATGCCAAATACCGATCCGATGCGTCTTACCTAGCCAACCAAATCATTGCGCAAATGTGGGTGGACCGCTCCAACATCGACAATTACTCCCATTATCAAACTGGGTCGGTTTGCGTCTTTACCGGTTCGGCATCAGCGTATGCCAATGTCACCGGCTGGATAACACAAGTTACCGGCCTGCTTCCCGGCGCGGCATCGAGCAAAACGCAAATTCAGGTAAGCACTCCTGTCGCCAGCACAAAACAGGTGAAGGTGACGGTGTGCTGGCAGGGTCCGCAGGATAGTTCTGCGCACAATTTCGCTATTACGGCACAAATCAACCAATAATGAATACGCTACGCATTCCTCCACGCAGGTGCAAAAAGACCCAGTGCGGCTCCCGGCAATGGGGGATGAGTCTCATCGAAACCATGGTTGGCCTGGTGCTTGGCCTTCTGGTCACACTGGTCATTACTCAGGTATGGGGTGTGTTCGAAAGCCAGAAACAACGCACCATCAGCGGGTCATCTGCGCAGGAAAGCGGTTTGCTGGCGTTAACCGAGTTGGAACAGGATATTCGCAGCGCTGGTGCGGGCCTCACCGATTCTGCAGCCTTCGATTGCACGACCACCTACAGCTACTACGAAACCGGTGGCACATCGGTCTCGCCGATTCCTGCCTACGCTGGCGGCATGGCGATGGTTCCTGTGCAAATTACGGATGGCGGCACCGGCTCCGACACCCTGACCGTCAAACGTGGCGCCGACCTTTTAGGAGCACTTCCCGCAACGTTAACGCAAACCATGCCGTCTTCCTCGGCAGAACTCAATCTCAGCTCGGTAGCGGGCTTCGCCGATGGCGACGTTGTTCTTGCCGTTGACGGCGCCACCGGCAACTGCACGGTGATGCTCGTCACTCAGGTCCAAGGCGCCGCACTCAAACTGCAGCACAACCCGGGCAACACCACAACCTACAATCCTTCGGTGTCTAACCAGAATAGCTGGGGCTGGCCCGCCTATTCATCTGGGGCCAAGATTTTGAAGGTTGGGCAATTGATCTCCCATGCCTTCACGGTGAATACGAGTAATCAACTGACACTGACCGACCTGAGTACCCCAGTCGCATCGGCAGCAGTTGTTCTCGCCGCCGATATTGTAAAAATCAAGGCCCAATATGGCGTCGCCAATGCTGGCAGCCAGGATGTCAATCACTGGGTCAACGCCACTGCGGCCACCGGCTGGGATACCCTGGATAAGGTGAAAGTCAAGCGCATCAAGGCCATTCGGCTGGTCATTGTGGCGCGCAGTTCGAAGATGGAGGGGACAAATGTCACCGGTATCTGCACCAATAATGCAGGTGCCAACAACGGCCCGTGCGCCTGGTCTGACAGCGTGGCAGACCCTGCGCCATTGATAGACCTTAGTTCGAATGCCAGCTGGCAAAAATACCGCTATCGTGTTTATCAGACCATCATTCCCATTCGTAACGTCATCTGGGCGGGTGTATGAAAATTGCTTTCACGTTTTCTGCAACGGCTCATCGCAAGCAAGGCGGCGTTTCTTTGGTCATCGCACTGATAGCGATGGTAGCGATGATGCTTGCAGGATTGGCCCTCATTCGGGCGGTCGATACAAGCAACGTCATTTCTGGCAATCTCGCCTTCCGTCAAGCCACATTGCACGCGACAGACGTTGGCGTTGAAACCGCCCTGACAACGCTTGGCACCATCGTTACTACCTCGCTTGATGCCAACTATCCGAGCGGCTGTGCAAGCGGTGCCTGCAACTATTACCCCACAAAACAAGCCGTAAGTTCTGTGGGCATACCGACGGCAATCGACTGGACCCTCGTTCCTGGCACGACAGTGGATGGCAGCTATGCCATGCAATATGTGATTGATCGTCTGTGCGACGGCCCCACGCCCGTTACCGACGTTACGGCAAAGTGTATGCACACGGTGGATTCATCAGTCGGCAGCAAAAAAGCCGGAGCCGTCTCGTTCACATCCGCGAATCAGGTGTATTACCGGGCCACCGTACGTGTAGTCGGCCCGCGCAATACAGTCAGCATCGTGCAAGTGCTCTATGCACACTAATCGTCCGTGAACTTCAAGGAGTCACATCATGACCACACGAAATCGATTCGTGCATAACAAGGCCGTTCTATTCGCCAGTATTTTCTTGCTGCTCAGTCATGCAGTAACCCCAAGTTATGCCGGCTCGACAGACATCGCCAATGTCCCGATGGCCGTGTCGAACATGGTCACGCCCAATGTGCTGGTGATCTATGACAACTCCCAGTCCATGGACGCCTTCATGAACGGTACGTTGGTGTCGGGCAACAACCCCAGCACCCGCGGCAACATCGGTCGCTCGGTCATGCGCAATGCCATCAACACCTACCGTAGCGCCTTCAACTGGGGACTGATGACCTATGGCATGACCGCCGCCCCAAGCCTGTGGAACACCTATGCCTATTACCTGGGCTCAGATACCGGCATGGTTTTCACCGACGATTGCGTGGGCTTTGTCGCAGGCAACCCACCCACTGTAGGCGTCTCGGCTTCAAACGGGAACCGCCGTTGTATCGCCAACCCGCAGCCCTTCACTCCTGGTGGAAATTTTGTCACTTATGACAAAACCGGTGACGATGCGGATATCCAGGACGTCTTATACGATCCTCGTGTATTCACGGGTCTCTGGGGGCTCAGCGCCAGCGGCACAGACTACAACATTTACACCAATCATGCCCTCGTCAACTCGTGGACCAGCGGTGACTTTAGCGCCGGATGCGGCACTCTGTGGGGTTGTCCTTGGACCTTCACTCCCACCGATGCAGGCTATCTGTCGAACAATCCACCCATCACGCGTCAGGTTTACACCCCGCGGGGATGGGGTTACATAGCTTTATCTGGAATTACCGGCTCAGGCAATCTGGATGAACAAGTTGTCGTCGATTCCGCGACCCATTACAACACTCTGCAGTCGAAACTCGCGAGCGAAACCAACGGCGCCACCGGCGAAATCAAGAACGGCGCGCTGTTCACCCCGCTGCGAGGTACGCTGCAATCGGGCAAAACCTACTTTTCCACGTCCTTGTCTGGCAAGACCACCCCGGTTCAATACTCCTGCCAGCAAAATTTCGTGATGCTCGTCACCGATGGCTTGCCCACCGGCGACACCAGCGGGAATCTATATTCGGAAGCAGCTCGTACCAACACCTGCTCCTGGAGCACCACAAGCAACTCCTGCACAAGCGGCTCTTTTGGCACGGCCGCAACTGATGCCATCGCTGCCACGAACGCATTACGCACCACATCTGTGAGTGGTCATACCTCAACCAACAAGGATGGCACTGGCGTGGTCACGGGCAAGTACGACGTGCAGACCTATGTGGTGGCCTTGGGCGACACCGTGGCCAACGCCAATGCGCTGTCGGTCATGAATTCCATGGCCTACAACGGCGGCACTGACAAGGCAATTGCTGCCAGCGATGCAGCCTCGTTCCAGAACGCCATCACCAAAATCTCGGACGACATCACGGCCAAGGTCGGCTCTGCAGCCGCAGTGGCGGTTGCCAACGCGCACGTCACCGCGTCTGATAATGCCGCCTATATTTCGAGCTACAACTCGGGCACATGGGCCGGCGAGATGAATTCCTACGCTCTTGACGTAACTACCGGCATACCCTCCACAACCTCTCTATGGACATCGGGGTCGGCGGCTACGCAACTGGATTTGCGTACACCCGCCAGTCGTTTTATCGCTACCTCAACCGACACTGCCGGGGCTATCGGCGGCATTCAGTTTCAGCCGACCACGGCAGCAACTGCTACAAAACTAAGCGCGGCACAGCAAACCTTGCTCAATACCCCGAGCACCACTGACGGCGCTTCAGTGCTGGCCTATCTGCGTGGCGATCGGTCTGGCGAAACTGCTTTAACCTATCGCGCCCGCGCCCATCTGCTGGGCGACATGATCAACGGTGAGCCGGTGTTGGTGAGAGAACCCAGCGCCAGTTATGCTGACACGGGTTACAGCACGTTCAAGTCAAGCAATGCCAGCCGGACCCGCATGCTTTTTCAGGGTGCCAATGACGGCATGCTGCATGCATTTGTGGCTTCCACTGGGGCAGAGTCCTGGGCTTATATTCCCAACCTTGTCATGGCCAACCTGAATAATTTGAGCCGGAAGCCGGGCTTCACACATCAGTACTATGTTGATGGCACGCCGGTGTCTAACGACGTCGATTTCAAGAACGTTGATGGCGCTACCGGAAGCGGAACTGACTGGCGCACCATCCTCGTCGGAGGGCTTGGAAAAGGCGGACGCGGGTATTACGCGCTTGACATCTCGACCCCTGCTGCTTCCAGCGAACTGGACGCCAAGAACAAGGTCCTGTGGGAGTTCCCGAACAGCATTACCAATGCCGCCAACCGCAGTGCAGCCACGCTGAACATGGGATATTCTTATGGGAAACCCATCATCGTCAAAACCAAGGCTAAGGGCTGGGTTGCCCTGGTCACCTCCGGCTATAACAACGGAACGAATTCTGGGGACAGCGGCGGCGATGGTCTGGGGCACCTGTACGTGATTAATCCCAAGACCGGCGACCTGCTCAAGGATATTCCGACGACGGGATGTACTGCGACGCCAACCGCGAACCCCTGTGGCCTTGCGCAAATCAGCGCTTATGTCGCTAACAGCGACGTCGACAACACCGTTGAATACGTCTATGGCGGTGATCTCATGGGTAACCTATGGCGCTTCGACTTGACGGGAGCCAGCTCGGCTGCGTGGGCAGTTTCGAAATTCGCCACCCTCGCGGACGCCAGCAACACCACTCAACCCATTACAACAGCGCCTGAACTGACGTTGATCTCAGGTGCGCGCATGGTTTTTGTGGGAACAGGTTTGTACTTGGGTATCACTGATGTCTCCACAACCCAAACGCAAACGATGTACGGCCTAAAAGACTCTCTGGTTGCCTTGCCAAGTCCATTGCGGGATAGCTTGCAGCAACAGACATTCACCACAAGCGGCACAAAAAGAACGAACTCAAACAATACCGTTGACTACTCCACCAAAAAAGGGTGGTACATAGACCTGCCGAGTACAGGAGAGCGTGTCAACACAGATCCCGCGATAGCCTTGAGCGTGCTGGTCTTCACTACCAACATTCCCAGTGCCACAGTGTGCCAGCCAGGCGGCAGTAGCTGGGAGTATTTCATCAACGTCAAAACGGGGGGGTTAGTCGACAATTCGACGATTCCCGAGTCAGGGACATACTTGGCTAGTGCGCTCGCAAGTCGTCCGGTTTTGATCCAGTTGCCAAGCGGAAAGATCATCTCGATCGTGCGTACATCCGATGCTCAAACCGTGGAAAAGGAGGTGCCCGTGTCGGCCCCAGGGTTCAGCCCAAAACGTATTTCGTGGCGTGAGTTATTCAACTAAAGACCAGACAATCCAACTCATTAAGGAGCCATTACGTGAATTTTTTTATTCGACTTATTATTTCAAGCACACTACTTCTTGCTGTCTCGCAACTGTCTCTGGCAGTGCAGGCTGGTGGTCAGATTACGCCAAGACCGTCTGGTATCGATACAACAGGCATCGTCGAGCGGGGCGGCACAATTAATGTCGTAAATTTAACGGAAAAAACCATGGTTGTTGATGGCGTGAGCTACGCATTCTCCGCAATGCCCGTGAAGATACGTGACTCATTAGGTAAAACTCAAGACAAATCTTTTGTGTTGAAGGCTGGAATGCAGATTCGCTTCAGTACATCAAAGGAAAATTGGTCAGCGCGGGATCAGGTTCGTGAAATTTGGGTGACGAGCATAGGCGGCAAACCCTCCCGGCAATAAAAACAATCTCAACAGCACACGTACGCAGGCCGGTTACCAGGCTGCTTGCAATAATCTCGTTGATTGCATCTAGCGCCGCACCTCATCCACCAGCGTCTTGAATTCATCGATGTCTTCAAAACTGCGATAGACGCTGGCAAAGCGCACGTAAGCGACTTTGTCGAGCTTTTTCAGCTCGCGCATGACCAGCTCGCCCAAGCGGCTGGAGGCGACTTCACGCAGGCCCAGGCTAAGCAGCTTTTCCTCGATGCGCTCGATGGCTGAATCCACCTGCTCGGTGCTGACGGGGCGCTTGCGCAGCGCCAGCGTCATGGACTCCTGGATTTTTGCGCGCTTGTATTCGGTGCGGCGGCTGTCTTTCTTGACGATGGACGGGAAGTTGACATCGGGCCGCTCGTAGGTGGTGAAACGTTTTTCACACGCGCCGCACTGGCGGCGGCGGCGTATGAAATCGGCCTCGTCCGTCACGCGGGTTTCCACCACCTGGGTTTCAAGATGACCGCAAAAAGGGCATTTCATGGGTTCTTACCGAAATCCATAACCATTTAGGCCGCTAGCCTTTACGGAATGTGCGATTGCAGCTATTAAATACATAGCACATTTGCATTCCACCCAGATCAGCCGTACACCGGGAAACGGGTTGTCAGGGCGTGGACCTTGGCGCGAACCGCTTCCAGCGTGGCGGCGTCGCGCGGGTGGTCGAGCACATCGGCAATCAGGTGGGCCGTGGCGCGCGCTTCCTCGTCCCTGAAGCCGCGCGTGGTCATGGCCGGGGTGCCGATGCGCACGCCGCTGGTCACCATGGGCTTTTCCGGGTCGTTGGGGATCGCGTTTTTGTTGATGGTCATGTGGGCGCTGCCCAGCACGGCCTCGGCCTCTTTGCCGGTGATGCCCTTGGAACGCAGATCGACCAGCATCATGTGGCTTTCGGTGCGGCCGCTGACAATGCGCAAGCCGCGCGCGGTGAGCGTTTCAGCGACGATTTGCGCGTTTTTCAGCACTTGCTGCTGGTACACCCTGAATTCTGGCGAAAGCGCTTCCTTGAAGGCCACCGCCTTGGCAGCAATCACATGCATCAGCGGGCCGCCTTGCAGGCCTGGGAAGATGGCGCTGTTGATGGCTTTTTCGTGCTGCGCTTTCATCAGAATGATGCCGCCGCGAGGGCCGCGCAGGCTTTTGTGGGTGGTCGAGGTCACGATGTCGGCATGCGGCACCGGGTTGGGGTAGATGCCTGCCGCCACCAGCCCGGCATAGTGGGCAATATCGACCATGAATATCGCGCCCACGGCCTTGGCCACTTTGGCGAAACGTTCGAAGTCGATGCGCAGGCTGTAGGCGGACGCACCGGCAATGATCAGCTTGGGCTTGCTCTCATGGGCCTTGCGCTCCATGGCGTCGTAGTCGATCTCTTCCCTGGCGTTCAGGCCATAGGAAACCACATTGAACCATTTGCCGCTCATGTTCAGCGCCATGCCGTGCGTCAGGTGGCCGCCTTCGGCCAGGCTCATGCCCATGAGGGTGTCGCCGGGCTTCAAAAAGGCCAGAAACACCGCCTCGTTGGCCGACGCGCCGCAATGCGCCTGCACGTTGGCGGCCTCGGCGCCAAAAATCTGCTTGACGCGGTCAATGGCGAACTGCTCGGCAATGTCCACGAATTCGCAGCCACCGTAGTAGCGGCGGCCGGGGTAGCCTTCAGCGTATTTGTTGGTGAGCTGCGAGCCTTGCGCGGCCATGACGGCGGGCGAGGCGTAGTTTTCGCTGGCAATCAGCTCGATGTGCTGCTCTTGGCGGGCGTTTTCAGCCTGGATGGCGGCAAAAATTTCGGGGTCGGTCTGTTCGACCAGAATGTTGCGGTGGTACATGGCAGTCCTTCAAGACTTGGCGATCCTTGTTCTCCGGCCATCCTCTGGCGAAACGAAGCAAGGGGCTGCCCAGGCGAACGGCTGATCGCTGGGGACCAGTTGGCCGCAAGCGGTGCGCTTCCCAGTGGTGTCCCACGTCAGCATCAAGGGGTTGGTAAATCCCGGATGCCTATCGCCAGTTGCGCACCGCCTTAGTGTAACTTAGCGAGTCCTGCAACAGATGACCCCAATGCTTGTCATCAGCGGCGTCGGCGCAGCCAGTCCCAGGCGCGCGGCAAACCGGCCCATGCCAGGGCAAAGGCGAGCGGCACACCCCAGAAAACCCAAGGGTCGTAAAAGAGCGCGGACAGATCATCCAGCATTGGGCGCATTCAGGTCGCCGACCGGTGCCCCAAGCGCGGGAAGAACGCGCCGACGCGCGAGCGGTAGTTTAGGTAGTCCCGGCCGAAGACCCTGACCAGGCGACGCTCTTCGTAGTAGCCCCCGAGCAGCATATAAACCGTGTACAGGACGGTGTAGATGAGATTGTTGAGTGACGGGCCGCTGGTCAGCAAAAACAGCAGCCCTGCCGCCAGCATCGGGTGGCGCACCCAGCCGTACAGGCCCGTCTGCACCAGTCGATGCGTGCCGAACAGCGCGGGGCTGGCAGGTTCGACCGGCCGTCCGGCGAGCAGCCGCAGACCGCGCCGCGCCTGCTTAAGTCCCAGAAATTCCAGATAGTCGCTTTGCCAGAACGCCACATACAGCAAGGCAATCGAGCCGAGGTGAACCGCGGTGATCACCTGCCACAACCACCCCGGATAGACGATCAGCCAGACATCGTTGTCGGCATGACGGCCCCACAGCAGCGTTGCCACGCCGCCGTAGAGTGCCGCGAAACTCAGGGCGCAATAGGTCAGGCGCCAGAAGTGGTCAACGAAGAACGGGCTGGTCCAGCGCGCCAGCACCCGTTTGAGCGGCTCGCGCGCGCCGATTGAATGAAAGAACGCAAACAGGCCAAAGGCCACCAGCGAGGGGCTGTACTCGGCGAGCAGCGCACGCATCATCAGCGCAGGCCCAAGGGCGCCCGGGCTCAGCCCTTCTTTTGCGTCGCCGGGTAGGCGTCAACGGCCTTTTTCAGGTCGTTGTACTCCGGGCAGCCGCTCGGGCAGACGCTTTGCAATTTGGCGAGCTGCAGGCGCGCCTTCTCCGGATCGCCGAGCTTGAGATACAACTCGCCCAGGTACTCGTTGGCGCCCGGATGGTTCGGATTGATGGCCAGCGCCTTCTGGTATGCAGCCAGCGATGGGTCGAAGCGCCCCAGGTTGCGCTCGCTGAATCCAATGTAGTTCCAGGCGTCGGCATTGCGGGGTTCGGCCTGAACCACCTTGTGCAGCAGGTCCAGCGCACGCTGGTAGTCGCCGGCCTTGACGGCTTTGACGCCGGTGTCGTAATCGGTCGTTCGCGCGGTCGGGGTGGCTGGCGGCGGCCTGGAAGAGCTGCTTGATCCTGCCGCCAGAACGGGCGAAGCCAGAGCCACAGCGACAACGGCGACGAGAAGGGACTTTTCCATGATTTGCTCCTTGAATTCCTATCCGCTTCGCTCGCGGTGAGCGACGAAAGATGGGGGAAAAGCAATATACGCCCAGGAATTTTCAGTGTCAAAACCCCAGGCCTTCGACCCTTCGACCGGCTCAGCACAGGCCAGACTCAGGGCGAACGGGGTTGATCCCGTCAGCAGAGGGCTTCAGGACTGGTTGAGCAGGGCCACTTTGTCAGAGGCCTGGTCCGCTGACTCCAGCGGAGCGCTCTTTGCGGGCAACGACACGGGAATTGGGCGCGTGCGGGCGGGAGCGGCAAACAGGCGCGCGGCGGGCTGGCGCTTGGACCCGGCCACCACCGCCAGCAGGCGGGCCCGCTCGGCCATGACCTTGCCGGCGTAGCCGCCGTCGTCTTCCATGTTGGCCGCGCCCACGTAGAATTTCAGCCCGCCTTCAACCGAGCCGGCGCGGGCAATGCTTTCCTGCAGCACCTTGACGCCAACACGCAAGTTGGTCACCGGGTCAAAGGCAGCCAGCTTGCCGCCGAAGTTTTCATATTTGTCGTGGTGCACGGTGGTCATGACCTGCATCAGGCCCTGTGCGCCGACCTGGCTTTGGGCAAACGGGTTGAAGCGCGATTCAATCGCCATGATGGCCAGTATCAGGGTGGGGTCGAGTTTGGCTTGCTCGCCAATCTCAAAGGCCTGCGCCACCAGAACGCTCAGGGGTTCGGGCGCTACGCTGTACTTCTTGCTTAGCCAGTAGGCCACTGCGGCTTGGGCCGAGGGCAGGTCTTTCGGGTTGGACGCCGTTGCGCGATCCACGGCGGTGGGCTCGGTAAAACCGATGACCGCTTCCTGGCGTTGTTGCAGCCAGGTCATGAGTTTGAGCTCGCCCGCGTCACGCAGGTCAGGCCGTGCCGTCAGGGTCAGCACAATAAACACGACGGCCAACCCTACAAGGGCAAAGCTGCTGTGGGTAATATCGAAGAAGCCCTGGGTGATGTCACTGGCAATGTTGGCAACACTGCTGCGCACACGTTTCAGGTGTGCCTTGAGACTGAAACCAGGCTCCAGGTCAATGCCGATGTTTGTTAGCGCTGTCATAGCACTCCTTTCTACGCCTGCCTGGCCTGATAAGGCCTGTCAGACTTTGATCGGGTCGCCATCCAACCAAGGCCATGCCTTGAGCGTGTTGACCACTCGTTGACGCTGCCGGGTTCGGCAACGTATTCGGGTTGTCCCTAGTATTTGACGGGACTGGCGGGATTCTAGCGGGCCGTTAAATAACCTGTCAATAGTATAAAACTACTTTGTTATTCTATAAATGACATATAAAAGCCCTATTCTCGGTAAAAACAAGCAAAACCGTCCTGTTTGGGGCTTTTCTTTGAGGTGTCGCTCTAAGTAAAGTTCACGGGCAGAAGTGACAAGCCTTGTCCAGACCGCAGTCCGTGGCAGCAAAATTTTCAGGATCCGGATCTGCAATCAGGCCGCGGCGCACCATGTCCGAGGTGTGCGATGCCGCCCCAAAGAGAACGGCAATCACGCAAGCGCGCGCGATTGAAAATATGGGATTGCCTGGGCTCCGGTAAAGAGTTAATCTGCAGTTGCCTGATTGATTCAGGCATTGGCTGGGTAACCAATCCCGGTATAACTGGAAGCAATCACTTGCTCCCACCGCACTGTGAGACGAGTACTCTCTCCTTTGCGAACCCCGACGGCATGAGCATAAACGCCCGCTGTCAACCCCGATCAGTCAAGCTGACCGGGGTTTTTTTTTGGGGCCAGCATGGGTGCACTTCAGGAGGTGAAAGGCCCCCGCAAGATAGAAGGCGTTGTCCTACGCTCAAATCGGCTGTTCAGCCACCCCGCCCCGGGACATTGGCCTTCAGACCCTGCTTTCAGGCATTTCTAGAGTCAAGTCGTCGTTGAAAAAACAGGAGATTGACATGATTTCATTTGCTCAACCCCACAGCAGTGCGCAATTGCGCAAAAGCATCCGCTATTTTGGCCTGACCGCTCTGCTGGCCGTGAGTGCCGCCATCGCACAGGTCGCTTCGAGCGCTAGCGGCATTGATGCATCAGGCGACACACAGCGCGAAAAAGAGGCTTGCAAGAACAATCTGACCCAGCAGGATTACGCCACCTGCATGCGCGAAGCCATCAACGCAGCAGCCGAAAAACGCAACGGCAAGCTGGAAAATTACGGGGATCAGTTTCAGGCCAATGCCCTCAAACGCTGTGATGCCCTGAAGGGTGAAGATCACATTGCATGTCAGGCCCGCATACTCGGCTATGGCAGCACCAGCGGAAGCATTGCCGGTGGTGGCGTGATGCGCGAGGTGGAGACGGTGGCGCTACCCGCTGACGCCGGAACAGTCATCATTGAGCCCAAAACATCCAGCGGCGTTGTGGTGCTACCCACTGATGCGCGAACAGTCACCCGTGAGCCGAACCAGTCCGGCGGTCTGGTGGTGCTACCCGCTGACGCGCGCACACTCACCATTGAGTCCAAGGCGTCCGGCGGTATTGTGGTGAAGCCGGCGCCGAAGTAAGCGCAACTGGCCAGCAGGTCGCATTTATTTAGCGCGCAAGTGAGTGGCCTTTTTCGGAGTGCCGGCTTCCTGGCCGGTGGGCGTTCGAGCGCTGTTGCCGCAGTCAATTGGGCGCCGCGAATATAAGTAAATTTGGCGACGCCATAAAAACAGCGAAAATACGCGCATTGCTTTATTTTTGTAAGGCTGAGAGTGCAAGGCCCTACGAGCCATGAGCTGAAATTTTCCCCCGCTGATCGTTCGCTGTTGATCGCCCTGTTGACCACCCCTATCCATAGCCTCAGGTGCTGGTTGGCAGGTGAATTCCGGGCCTTGACGGCGCTGGTTCCGCGTATCACCTCCGGGTTTCTTGAATCGACTGTTACCAATTTTTATGCTGCGCTTTTCCATGTCCAAATCTTCCAAAGCCGAAACCGCTGCCCCCGCAGTGAAAACCAGCCCGGCCAAGAGCGCTGAAGCCCATCCGCTGGACGGTCTGACGGGCGGCGCTTTTTCGGCGCCCACCTCGGGCGAACGCGCCGCGCGCATCCGCCAGTGGCTGGCCACCGAGCCCACGGCGGAGCAGATGGCCGAGGTCTTCAAGGACCTGGCCAATCGCGACAAGGGCGCGGCCAAGCCGCTCAAGGAGAAGCTCGACGAGATCAAGCGCAGCAAAGGCCAGGAAGCGGTTGCTGCCGAATGGGCTGCCAAGGCGCAGACCTTGCTGGGCCTGCCCAAACTCAATCTGGCCGATGCCCTGGCCTGGCAGCGCGATGCCGCCAAAGCCGGCGCCCCTTTGTCGAAAGAGCCCCTGGCCAGCCTGAAAGTGCAGTTGGCTGAGCGCGTCAAGAGCATCGAAGACCTGCAGCACCGCACCCAGGTGCAGCGCGAAGCTGCTGTGTTGATTGCGCAGCGTCTTGAGGTGCTGTCGATCAAGCCCTGGCGCGATGCCGAGGCGGCGCTTGAGACCCTGCGCGCCGATGTGGCGCACTGGCAGGCCCAGGCCGATGACATCGCGCAAGACGCCAATTGGGCCAGCGTGGACACCAAATTTCCGCCGCTGCTCGACGCCTCGCGCGGTCAGTTGCTGGCCGTGTGGGAGGCATTTCAGGGCGCGCTGGCCATCGCCGTGACGGCTGCCGCCGATGCCACGGCCGCCCTGCCCACCGTGCCGGTGTGGGCTGACGAACTGCGCGTTGCCCGTGGCGTGGCGGTGCCAATGGGCGAGGGCGGTGGCGAGCAGCCAGCGCGCGCGCCCAAAGTCAAAATCGACCCCGCGGTATTGAAGGAAATGCGTGAAAAGTCAGCAGCCATCGTGCAGGCCGCGCTGGCAAAACTGGAGCATGAAGTCACCGAAGGCCACGGCAAGGCCACGCCCAAGGTCGCCGCCGAGCTGCGTCATGTGCTGAAAGAGCACATTCGCAACATTGACAGCGCGCTTGAAGCCGCTGCCCACGCCGCGCTCACTGCGGCCGGCGAGCTCGAAGGCTGGCAGCGCTGGCGCGCCGACCAGATTCGCGACGAACTGGTGGCCAGAGCCGAAGCGCTGGTGGCGCACCCCCTGGGCGGGCGCAAGCAGCAAGACACCTTGCGTGTGATGCGCGAGCATTGGAAAACCAGCGACCAGGGCGGCACGCCCAACCATGCGCTGTGGAAGCGCTTTGACGACGCCTGCAACGAGGCCCACAAGGTGGTTGAAGTCTGGCTCGAAAAGGTCAAGGAGCAGACCGAAGCCAACCTGGCCGAGCGGCGCGTCCTGATTGATGAAGTGCTGGCCTGGGCCGAGGCCAATCAGGGCAACACCGACTGGAAGCATCACATTCGCAGCCTGAACGGGTTTGTCGAAAAATGGGCGGCGGCCGGTCATTTGGGCGAAAAGGCCTTTGCCGAGATCCAGCCGGTCTGGAAAGCCGCCATGGATAGCGCCGACGCCGCGCTCAAGGCGGCGCGTGCCGAAAGTCTGGCGCACCGCAAAGCCATGATTGAAGAAGCTCAGGTGCTGGGTGGCGAGCCGCAACTGCGTATTGATGCGGTCAAGTCGCTGCAGCAGCGCTGGCAGCACGAGGCACAGAGCGTGCCGATTGAGCGCAAGCAGGAGCAAAAACTCTGGGACGCCTTTCGCAAGCCGATTGACGACGCCTTCCAGCGCAAAACCGCCGAGCGTGAAAAAGCCGCTGCCGCGCTGGGCGAGTTTGATCGCATGGTGCTCGAGGCTTCCAGGGCGGTTGAAGCCGCCACCGCCAGCGGCGACGCGCAGCAAATTCACGCCGCCGCCAAGGCGCTCGAGGCGATTGTTCGCGGGCAGGTGCCTGTGGCTGCGGCCCCGGCAAGCGCTGAATCGGCCCCGGCTTCTGAACAAAATAGGCCCCTGGCCCACGAATTACCTGAGCAAGCAGCTACAGAAACGATAGCAGATCAGGCATCTGCGGCGCCGGCGCCAGAAGCCGATGCGGCGGCACCCGCCGCCATCGAAGCTGCGCCAGCGCCGCAAGCCGCGGAAACGGCAGAGGCTGCTGAACCGGTTGAACCCGTGCAAGCGGCTGCCGAACCCGCGTCAGCGCCCAAACCCGCCGCCAGGCCCGTCGTGGCCAGGCGTGGTGACGACCGCCCGGGCATGCGCAAAGCCGACGCCGCGCCGGCGGGCCGCGGCGGCAAATTTGGCGACCGGAAAGATTCGCGCCCCGGCAGCAAGCCCGGGGGCCCACGCTCCAGCACCGACAACAAGTTTGAGCCCTACCGTCCCGAACGCGCCGAGCGCGACAACCGGGGTGATCGCTTCAGTGAGCGCCCAGCCTTTGAAGAGCGCGGCCCGCGCCTGGGTGACGCCGCCTTCCGCGCGCAGCGCGAGGCCTTTGACGCGGCCAACCTGGCCCTGAAAAAGCTCGCCACGCAGGCCCACGGTGAAGTCCTGACGCATCTGCTCAGCGCCTGGGAAAAGCGCGATCCGGCCCAACTGCCCGGCGCGCAGGAACTCGGCAAGCAGGTCACGCCCGCCGTTCGCGGCAGCTGGGTGCAGGCGCTCAGCGCACCTTCCCCCAAGGATGCCGCCCAAGCCCCCGAAGCGCTGCTGCGCCTGGAGATTGCCGCCGAACTGCCCACGCCCGCCGAGCAGCTCAGCGCGCGCCGCATGCTGCAACTGCAGTTGCTGACCCGTCGCAACGCCCCGGCGCCGCTGGAGACCTGGGGCCAGGACGCCGCCAAGGTGCTGGCAGGCAGCTTTGACGCCGGCAACGCCAGGCGCGTGCAGAACGCACTGAAGGTGCTGCTAAAGCGCTAATCCCGGCACCCTGTGTTCAAACCGGGTTGCTCTTGAGGAAGTCGCGCAGCGCAAACAGCGTTTCCTCGGGTGCCTCGGTCATCTGGTGATGACCCACTGCCAGATTTGCAATCTGCACGCTCTTGCCCGCCTTGCGCGCCGCGCTGATGAGCCCCTGCGCGGCTTTGGGCGGCGTCATCTGGTCTTGCGCGCCGAGCACAAACAGCACCGGGCAGGTGATGGCTTGAATGGCGGTTTCGCCGTTCGCATAGCTGTCGCAGGCCTTGAAGCCGCGGTGAAACACATTGACCTTTGAGTTGCTGGCCAGTACACGGCGGTTCAGCGCGAAATTGGCGCCATAGACCCAGGTTCCCGGTCCCAGCGCCGAGGGCGGCGGCGCCAGTGTGCTGCGCGAGAACACGTTGATCATGGTCACGGCCTTCATTGGCTCATTGAGCGAGGCCTCCAGCAGCGCTGGCGACACCTTCATCGGAAAGGCGGTGCCGACCAGCGCCAGGTGGCTGATGCGCCCTTTGAGCCTTGACGCCGCTTCGAGCGCAATCAGCGAGCCCCAGCTATGGCCGACCAGCGCGGCGCGCGGCAGATGGGCCGCGTCCAGCAGTGCGGCGATAAAGTCCGCCGCTTCCTCGACGCTGGCAGGCGCCTCGCCCGCGCTGCGGCAGTGGCCTGGCAGATCGACCGCGAGCACGTTCCAGCCGTGGTTGGCGAGGTAGCGGCTTTGCAGTATCCAGACGCTGTGGTCGTGCAGCACGCCGTGGATGAAGACCACGGTGGGCTGGGCGGCATCAAAGGGTTTGCCGCCGCTGTAGCAGTAGGTCTTGTTGCCGTTGACGAGCAGTTCCATGGTCAGGCTCCCGCTTTCTCGGCCGCCTTGAGCGCGCGCTTGAGATCATCGATCAGGTCGTCCGGGTCTTCCAGCCCGATGCTTAAACGAATCGTTCCCTGGGTGATTCCCGCATCCAGCAGCGCTTCGTCGCTCATGCGGAAGTGGGTGGTGCTGGCCGGGTGCAGCACCAGGCTGCGGCAGTCGCCGACGTTGGCCAGGTGGCTGAAAACCTTCAGCGCTTCAATGAAAGCCTTGCCCTGCGCGCGGCTGCCTTTGATGTCAAAGCTGAACACCGATCCTGCGCCGCGCGGCAGCAGCTTTTTGGCCAGCGCGTGGCTGGGGTGCGACTCCAGCATCGGGTGACCGACGCGCGCCACCAGCGCGTGGTGGGCCAGAAAGTCGACGACTTTTTCGGTGTTGCTCATGTGGCGCGCCATGCGCAGCGGCAGCGTTTCTATGCCCTGCAGGATCAGCCAGGCGGTGTGCGGGCTCATGCAGGCGCCGAAGTCGCGCAGACCTTCGCGGCGAGCGCGCAGCAAAAAGGCGCCCACCGTGCTTTCTTCGCTGAACACCATGTTGTGAAAGCCGTCGTAGGGCGCGGTCAGCTCGGCAAACTTGCCCGAGGCGTCCCAGTCGAAGCTGCCGCCATCAACAACGATGCCGCCAATCACCGTGCCATGGCCGCTTAAAAACTTGGTGGCCGAGTGATAGACCAGATCAGCGCCGTGCTCAAACGGCTTGATGAGCCAGGGCGAGGTCAGTGTGGAATCCACCAGCAGCGGAACGCCGGCTTCGTGCGCAATGCGTGATACGGTGGGCATGTCCAGCACGTCGAGGCCGGGGTTGCCGACGGTTTCACCAAAGAACAGCCGGGTGTTCGGTCGCACGGCAGCGCGCCAGCCGTCGATGTCGCCAGGTCTGACGAAGCTGGTTTCTATGCCGAAGCGGCGCAGTGTGTAGTGCAGCAGGTTCTGGCTGCCGCCATACAGCGCGGTGCTGGCCACGATGTGCGAGCCGGCGCCCATCAGCGTGGCAATGCTCAGATGCAGCGCGGCTTGCCCGCTGGCGGTGGTAATTGCGCCGATGCCGCCCTCCAGCGCCGATACGCGTTGCTCGAGCACCGCATTGGTCGGGTTGCTGATGCGCGAATACACATGGCCCGCGCGTTCCAGGTTAAAGAGGCTGGCGGCGTGGTCGCTGGACTCGAAGACGAACGAGGTGGTGAGGTGAATCGGCACGGCGCGTGCGCCCGTGGCCGGGTCGGGGGCCGCGCCAGCGTGCAGCGCAAGGGTGTCAAAACCGGGGTCGGAATAGCCGGGCATGGGGTGGTCTCCATTACAAAAAAAGTGCAGGCGGGCGGTCCACCGCGTTCAGGTCCAGCCGGGGCCGGGCCAAAGGGTCAACCGGGAAATCGTTACAGCCAGCCGCCCGATTGTGGGCTATATTTAAACTGATTTTCCCAACGGCGCTTTGCGGGGGGAAAATTACAAATCAATCGAGGAGAGAGTGATGAAGGTTTCTGACATCCTGCGCGTCAAGGGCAACACGCTTTACACCGTTGAGCCTGATGAACCGTTGGCCAAGGCGGCTCAAATCATGGCCGCGAACGACATCGGGTCGCTGGTCGTGATGGAGTATGGCGATCTGGTCGGCATGCTGACTTTCCGTGAAGTGATTCAATGTATTGTCAAGAATGGCGGCGAGATCGGCGCTACCCAAGTGCGCAAGGCCATGGACGACTCCCCGCTGACCTGCACCGCCGAGACCGAGCTTGCCGAGGTGCGCCGCATGATGCTGGACCGCCACGCACGTTACATGCCGGTGATGAACCAGAAAATGCTGATGGGTGTGATCAGCTTTTACGACGTTGCCAAGGCCGTGGTGGACAGCCAGAATTTCGAGAACAAGATGCTCAAGGCCTACATCCACGACTGGCCTGCCGACAACGAAGCCAGCGAAAGCTGATTTGCTGCTTGCCCATGCGCTCTGGGATAATCTCATCCCATGAGCGGCAACACCTTCGGAAACCTCTTCGCGGTCACCAACTTTGGTGAATCCCACGGCCCGGCCATTGGCTGCGTGATTGACGGCTGCCCGCCCGGGCTGTCGCTCAGCGAGGCCGATATTCAAACTGATCTGGACCGCCGCCGTCCCGGCACCAGCCGCTACGTCACCCAGCGCAATGAAGCCGACGCGGTTGAAATTTTGTCGGGCGTGTACCAGGGCAAGACCACCGGCACACCGATTTGCCTGCTGATCAAGAACACCGACCAGCGCAGCAAGGACTACGGCAACATCCTGGAAACCTTCCGCCCCGGTCATGCCGACTACACCTATTTGCATAAATATGGCCGGCGCGATCCGCGTGGCGGCGGCCGGGCATCAGCCCGCCTGACAGCGCCCATGGTGGCGGCCGGCGCCGTGGCCAAGAAATGGCTGGCTGAAAAATATGGCACGGTTTTTCGCGGCTGCATGACGCAGATGGGCGATATCGTCATCCCGTTTGAAGCATGGGAACACGTTCCCAACAACCCGTTTTTTGCGCCGGTGGCCGACGTGTCAGCGCTTGAGGCCTATATGGATGAGTTGCGCAAGGCCGGCGACTCGTGCGGCGCGCGCATTCGCGTCACGGCTTCGGGTGTGCCGGTGGGCCTGGGCGAGCCGCTGTTTGACAAGATGGACGCGGCAATAGCCTTTGCCATGATGGGCATCAACGCCGTCAAGGGCGTGGAAATTGGCGCGGGTTTTGCCAGCGTGGCGCAGCGCGGCACCACCCATGGCGATGCACTTTCGCCCGAGGGTTTCAAGTCCAACAACGCCGGTGGCGTGCTGGGCGGCATCAGCAGCGGGCAAGACCTGGAGGTGTCGATTGCCATCAAGCCCACCAGTTCCATCATCACGCCGCGCCCGTCTATTGACGTGACAGGCGCGCCCACGGTGGTGGTCACCAAGGGACGGCACGACCCCTGCGTCGGCATTCGCGCCACGCCGATTGCCGAGGCCATGCTGGCGCTGGTCGTCATGGAGCATGCCTTGCGGCAGCGCGCGCAAAATGCCGACGTGACGGTCAGCACGCCCAACATCATGCGGCCGCGCCGCGGAGATACCAACGAAAGACTTGCCCCATGAAAACCGCCCTGGTCCTCAATGGCCCCAATCTCAATTTGCTGGGAACGCGTGAGCCCGCCGTGTACGGCTCGCAAACGCTGGACGATGTGCAGGCGCTGTGCCTCAAGGCCTGCGCCACGCACGGCTTCACGCTCGACTTTCGCCAGAGCAACCACGAGGGTGTGCTGATCGACGCGATTCACGAAGCCGGGCTGGCTCAGGCGGCCGGCACGCTGGCGGGCGTGGTGCTCAATGCCGGCGCCTACACCCACACCAGCGTGGCGCTGCATGACGCCATCAAGGGCGCGGGCGTGACGCTGATCGAGCTGCACATCAGCAACGTTTATGCGCGCGAGGCATTCCGCCACCACTCGTATATTTCGCCCGCCGCAAAAGCCGTGATGGCCGGTTTTGGTGTGAAAGGTTATGCGCTGGCGATTGCCGGCCTGGCCGCGCTGGCTCAGCCCGCCTGACCCGGCTGAATGCGCCTGCCGAGCGTTGACGCATGGCCGCACCGCTGAAGTTTCTGGTCGATGAGCGCGAGGTGGAGTTCAGCGCCATCCGGGCGCAGGGCGCGGGCGGGCAAAACGTCAACAAGGTTTCAAGCGCGGTGCATCTGCGCTTTGACATTGCCGCCTCGTCGCTGCCCGATGAGATCAAAGGCCGCCTGCTGGCGTTAAGCGACAGCCGCATCACCCAGGAAGGTGTGCTGGTGCTCAAGGCGCAGCAGCATCGCACGCAGGAGATGAACCGCGCCGATGCCCTTGCGCGCTTGCAGGAAGTGATCGACAGCGTTTCCAACCCCCCCAAACCGCGGCGCGCCACCAAGCCGACTTATGGCTCCAAACAGCGCCGCCTGGAGAGCAAGAGCCAGCGCTCAAGCATCAAAAGCCTGCGTGGCAAGGTGGATGACTGAGCCCGGACGGGGCACGGCGGGAATTGTATTTTCTTGAGCGTTTTATGGCCCTGGCCCATATGGAATGGACATGAGTAGCTATTAATATGATAGCTAATCAAGATGTGCCAGGGTGCAGGAAACTTCGCGCTGCCTGCTACTCGATGGCCAGCAGTTCCACTTCAAACGTCAGCGTGGCGTTGGGCGGCACCACGCCGCCCGCTCCGCGC
>CAYJMW010000041.1:0-31790 GCA_964371235.1 uncultured Polaromonas sp. | reverse complement strand
TGCTGCCCAAGCAGGCGCTTACGGCTTTCGCGGGCTTTGTGGCGTCGCGTGAGCGTGGCTGGCTCACCACCGCGCTGATTCGCTGGTTTGTCGGCAAATACAAGGTCAACCTCGGGGAGGCGGCGAATTCCGACATCGCCAGTTACCGCAGCTTCAATGACTTTTTCACACGCGCACTCAAACCCGGCGCGCGTCCCCTGGCGCAGGCCGAACTGATTTGCCCGGTGGACGGCGCCATCAGCCAGTTTGGCGCGATTGCGCGGGGCCAGATTTTTCAGGCAAAGGGCCACAGTTATTCCACCGCCGCCCTGCTGGGCGGTGATGCGGTGCTGGCGGCGCAGTTTCAGGACGGCCACTTTGCCACGCTCTATCTGGGCCCCAGGGATTACCACCGCATTCACATGCCTTGCGAGGGGCGCTTGGCGCGCATGATTTATGTGCCGGGCGAGTTGTTTTCAGTCAATCCGACCACCGCGCGCGGCGTGCCTGGCCTGTTTGCGCGCAACGAGCGGGTGGTGTGCGTGTTCGAGCCAGCGCAGCCCTCCTCTGGCCCGTTTGTGCTGATTCTCGTCGGCGCCACCATTGTGGGCAGCATGGCCACGGTATGGCACGGCGTGGTGAACGCGCCGCGTGGCAAGGTTGTGCGTGAATGGCACTATCCTGATGAATCAGCGCCCGCCATCGTGTTAAAACAGGGCGAAGAGATGGGCCGCTTTTTGCTGGGCTCCACCGTCGTCATGCTGTTTCCCCAAGGACCGCTGCACTTCAACCCCGAATGGGCACCCGGCCGCAGCATCCGGCTGGGGCAAGCCATGGCTAACCCGGCCAACAACTAATCGCTCACCCCACTGGAGTCTGGCCATGAATGCAACTTTGCAGCGCGAAATTTCCACTGACACTCTCAACGCCGTCCAAGCCCTGTCGCAGGTCACCGCGCAATGGGATGGTGACATTCTCAAGCAACTCACAGACTACATTGCCATTCCCGCCAAGTCGCCCGCGTTCGACGCCGACTGGGTGCAGCACGGCCATATCGAAACCGTCGTGCGCAACGCCGCCAACTGGGTCGAAGCGCAAAAACTTGAAGGGCTCAAACTCGAAATCGTGCGGCTGCAAGGGCGCACGCCGTTGCTGTTTTTTGAAATCGCCGCGACGCGGGCTGACTCCACCCAGACGGTGCTGATGTATGGCCACCTCGACAAGCAGCCCGAATTCACCGGCTGGCGCAGTGACCTGGGCCCCTGGACGCCGAAATACGAGGGCGGCAAGCTCTATGGCCGCGGCGGCGCCGACGACGGCTACGCGGTCTATGCCAGCATTGCCGCCGTGCAGGCGCTCAAGAGCCAGGGCGCGCAGCATCCGCGCATCGTCGGGCTGATTGAAACCTGCGAAGAAAGCGGCTCTTACGACCTGCTGCCGTATGTCAACGCGCTCAGGGAGCGGCTGGGCGACGTGGCGCTGGTGGTCTGCCTGGATTCGGGTGCGGGCAACTACGACCAGTTGTGGCTGACCACCAGCCTGCGCGGCATGGCGGCGGGCGTGCTGAAAGTTGAGGTGCTGACCGAAGGCATTCACTCGGGCGACGCCAGCGGCCTGGTGCCGTCGAGTTTTCGCATCCTGCGGCACCTGCTCGACCGGCTGGAAGACAGCCAGACCGGGCGCCTGCTGCCACAAAGCTTTCATTGCGACATTCCGGCGGACCGGCGGGCGCAGGCGATGGCCACGGCCCGAATTCTGGGTGACGAAGTGTACAAACGCTTTCCGTGGGCGCATGACGACTGTGAAGGCGCGAGCCGTTTTACCCTGCCCACCACCACCGATCCGCTGCAGGCGCTGCTGGGCCGAACCTGGCAGCCTACGCTGAGCGTCACCGGTGCCGAGGGGTTTCCGGCGCTCAAGGACGCGGGTAATGTGCTGCGCCCGTACAGCGCCTTCAAGCTCTCGCTGCGTTTGCCGCCGCTGGTTGATGCCGGCGTGGCGGTGCGCGAACTCAAAACCCTGCTGGAAGACAACGCGCCCTACCAGGCCAGGGTGACCTTTGAAAGCCACGGCGGCGCCAGTGGCTGGAACGCGCCTGGCACCACGCCCTGGTTTGAAAAGGCGCTGGGCGACGCCTCGCGGAGCTTTTTTGGCGCGCCCTGCGGCACCATGGGCCAGGGCGGGACGATTCCGCTGATGAGCATGCTGAGCCAGGGCTTCCCGAAGGCGCAGATGATGGTCTGCGGTGTGCTGGGCCCCAGGAGCAACGCGCACGGGCCCAACGAGTTCTTGCATGTGCCCTATGCCAAAAAATTGACTGCCGCGGTGGCTCAGGTGATCGCCCGCGTGCCGGGTTGAAAGCACCCGCCGCCCCGGTGCCTTACCATTAGGGTCCTTAGCAGCTTCAATCCGGTTTTTCAATTCAGGATGGTGCAACATGCACACCACAATTTTGGCGCCTTTCACCGCCCGCGACGGTGAGAATCTGGCTCTCCATGAGTGGCCCATTGACGACTGGGGCAGCGAAATGCGCCATTCGGGCCGCGATGCGCTGGCACCGCGTGGCGTGGTGCTGATCGTTCACGGCCTGGGTGAGCACGCCGGGCGCTACGAGCATGTGGCCGAGCAGTTGCTTGAATGGGGTTTTGCGGTGCGCGCGTATGACCAGCGCGGCCACGGCAGATCAGGCGGCGCGCGCGGTGCGTTGTCCGATGACACTGCGCTGCTTGAAGATCTGGCTGAAATGGTCGATGACACACGCCTGCGCTGCCTGCGCCTGCCGCAGCCGGTGAGCGCGCTGGATGGCGCGCCACAAACGCTGCCGCTGATTTTGCTCGGGCACAGCCTGGGTGGCCTGCTGGTGGGCCGGTTTGTCGGGCTGAAGATGCGCCCGGTTGATGGGCTGGTCATGTCATCGCCCGCGCTGGACGCGGGGCTCAGTGGTTTCCAGAAGCTGTTGCTTGCCGTCATGCCCAGGCTTGCGCCCAATCTGTGCGTTGGCAACGGGCTCAACCCGCGCTATATTTCCCACGACCCGCAGGTCGTCAAGAAATATCTGGCCGACCCCCTGGTGCACAACAAAATTTCGCCACGGCTCGGTCAGTTCATCGCGACGGCGGGTCCGGCCACGGTAGCCGCCGCAGCCCACTGGAGCACGCCCACACTGCTGATGTACGCGGGCGCCGACCGGCTGGTCAACCCCGCCGGCAGCCGCGCCTTTGCTGAAAATGCCGCCAACTCACCCGCCGTCAAACCGGGCACGGTCACCGTGAAGTGTTTTGAAGGGCTTTACCACGAAGTCTTCAACGAGGTGGATGCAACGCCCGTGTTTGACACGCTCAGAGTCTGGCTTGATGCCAGGTTTTGAGCCAAATCGGCTGCTAGCCATTATATTTATTGACTATACAGCTATTAATTATATAGCAAATATCTGAGCCTGTCGTCCGCTGTGAGCCCCCGAGGCTGACCTTCAGTCTGGCTGGCACGCACCTTGCGTCTTGTCTTGTACACAAGTATGGATGCTTTAAATTGGTGCAACCCTCATGAGCTTTGATTACGCCCGCCCGTCACCGCTGGACGCGGGTGGCCGCAGCACGGATCTGGCACGCCAGGCCTGGATCAGCAAGCTGGCGTGGCCTGCCCAGGCCGATGCTAATGGCACCAGGGCGGGTCCGCTGTCCGGGCTCGACTTTGCCGTCAAGGACAACATCGACGCTGCCGGAGTGCCAACCACTGCGGCCTGCCCGGCCTTTGTTTACACGCCGGCAGCCCATGCTTTTGTTGTGCAAAAATTGCTCGATGCCGGTGCATCGCTGCTGGGGAAAACCAACCTCGATCAATTTGCCTGTGGCCTGAATGGAACGCGTTCGCCTTTTGGGGCGGTCCCGAATGCATTCAACCCGGCCTATGTGTCTGGCGGTTCCAGCGCCGGCTCCGCCTATGTGGTAGCGACGGGCCAAGTCGCCTTTGCGCTCGGAACCGACACCGCCGGCTCAGGCCGGGTGCCGGCCGGCCTGAACAATATTGTCGGTTTGAAGCCATCACGCGGTTTGATCAGTACGCGCGGCGTGGTGCCGGCCGCGCGCAGCTTGGACTGTGTTTCGATCTTCGCGCGCACGGTGGGCATGGCGGTCCGCGTACTGGAAAGCGCCATGGGTCATGACCCGCTGGATCCTTATTCGCGCAAGCTGAGGATGGCCAGCCAGCCTCATGCGGACGCTTTCCGCTTTGGCGTGCCAGCGACGCTGGAGTTTTTTGGTGACAGCGCGGCACAGGCCGCCTTTGATGAGGCGGTGGACAGGCTGCAGGCCATGGGCGGAACGGCGGTCACCATTGACTACAGCCCGCTGGCCGAGGTCGCGGCACTGCTTTATGAAAGCGCGCTGGTGGCCGAACGTTACGCCGCCATCCGTAGTTTTTTTGATGCGCATGAAGACCAGGTAATCGAGCCGGTGCGCGGCATCATCGCTGCCGGGCACCAATACAGTGCCGCGGACCTGTATGACGTGCAAACCCGAGTCAAACAACTGGGCCAGCAGGCTGATGCCATGTGGGCCGATATCGACCTGCTGGCCGTGCCGACCGCGCCGACGCACTACACGATTGCGCAAATGCAGCAGGACCCAGTGGCGCTGAACCGCAACCTGGGCGCTTACACCAACTTCGTCAACCTGCTGGACTATGCAGCCCTGTCGGTGCCCAGTTCCATGCGCAAGGACGGGCTACCTTTTGGCCTCACGCTGATCGGTCCGTGCGGTAGCGACTGGCAACTGGCAGAGTTGGGGCAGCGCTACCACCACCTGAGTGGCCTGACGCAGGGCGCGACGGGCGAGCCGCTGCCGGCGATGAGTCCGATTGCGGGTATCCAGCGTCAGGCCACTGTTCGCGTCGCGGTGGTGGGCGCACACCTCTCGGGCATGCCACTCAACGGGCAATTGACAGAGCGCGGTGCCACACTGGTCGGCACCGCCGAAACCGCGCCGCACTACCGGCTGTACGCCTTGCCGGGCACCACGCCGCCCAAGCCCGGACTGCTGCGGGTGGCCGACAACCAGGGCGCGCGCATTGCGGTCGAAATCTGGGACATGCCCGTGACGCAATACGGTTCGTTCGTTGCAATGATTCCTGCGCCGCTGGGGATAGGCACGCTGGCGCTGGCCGACGCCAGCGCCGTGCAAGGTTTTGTCTGCGAAGCGCAGGCACTGCATGGTGCACAGGACATCTCGCATCTGGGCAGCTGGCGTGCCTACGTGGCCTCGCTCAGGCCGCTCGCCGCTTAACGCTTTCACCCTCTTTCCAACCACGCTTTTCACACCCAAGGAGATTTCATGAATACCCCCCGCGTTCCATCTTTCCCCACGGCGTCACGCAGAAAAGTCCTGCAGACCGGCGCGGCCATGCTTGGCGTGCTGGGCATGCCCGCCATCGTGCGTGCCCAGTCGGGACCGAAGATCCGCGTTGGCTACTGGCCCATCGCCGCAGGCCTGCCCTTTTATTCCGCCGTCGAACTGGGCTACTTCAAGGAAGTCGGTCTGAATGTGGAGGTACTCAAATTTGCCGGCGCCCAGCAGATCATGGAGGGCATGCTGTCAGACCGCTGCGACGCCAGCGCCAACGGCACCGGCTCGGCCAACATCGCGATCGGTGAGATTGCTGCTCCCGGCACCTTCAAGATTTTCTGCTCGAACCCCAGCAATGTAAAAAACGTGCTCGACGAAGTGATTGTTCCGGTGGGTAGCACCGCCAAGACCATGGCCGACCTGAAAGGCAAGCGCGTCGGCTCCGGCCCCGGTATCCAGAACGTCACACTGGCCAAGACGGTGCTGGAGCGCGGCGGCGCGACCGGCGCCACAGTGGTCGAATTGCCGATTGGCCAGCATGTGGCGGCGCTGGCGGCAGGACAGCTCGACGGCGCCTACACGCTGGAGCCTACCGGCACCATCGGCCGGTTGAACGGCACCACGCGCGTGCTTGAAGCCGGCGTGATTGCCCGCTACGTGCTGGGCGACCCGATGGCACCCTGGTTTGGTGGCTCCGCGTCTCTGACATCGAGTTTCATCAAGAAGCATCCTGAAGAGGCGAAGAAATTTATCACCGCCTACGGCAAGGGCGTGGCCTATGTGCGCAGCAAGTCCGCCGAAGCACGTCAGTACCTCAAGGGCTACACCGCCATCGAAGGCGCGCTGACCAGCGAGGTACCGCTGGCGGCATACACGATGTACAACGAGTTCACGCCAGCCGACGTTGCACACTTCCAGAAGTTCTTCGACCTGTTCTCCGACAAGGGCATCTTCACCTCGCGCCTCATGGTCGATTCCATGCTCTACAAGGGTTGACCGTGATGGATGTCACCTCTCCCCTGACGGAGGCGCCAGCCGACTCCGGCAAGCCCTGGGCGCCGCCGGTGGCCAACCCGGTGGCCGGTGTGCCGCGCCAGCCGGCCTGGGACAAGACCTTGCCGTTTATCGGACCGGTGGTGCTTTTCATCGTGTGGGACCTGGTGGTGCGCCTGGGATTCATCAAGGCCATCCTGCTGCCGCCGCCGCTCGACGCGCTCGGCGCCCTCGTCAATGGCCTCGCCGGTGGCCCTTTGCTCAAGGATTTCGCCGTCACTGTGTGGCGCACCGTTCAGGCCTTCATGATTGCGGCCGCCGTCGGCATGCCGCTGGGTGTGCTGCTCGGCAGTTCCGAGAAGGCTTACCGCAGCGTGGAGTTCCTCATCGACTTCTTCCGCTCCACACCGTCCTCGGCGCTGATTCCGTTGTTCCTGATGATCTTTGGCGTGTCGGACATCAACAAGGTGGCGATTGCCGCTTTCGGCGCTCTGCTCATCGTGGTGTTCAACAGCGCTTACGGCGTGATCAATGCGCGCAAGCAGCGTGTGATGGCGGCACGGGTCATGGGCGCTTCGCGCTGGCAGGTGTTCAAGGACGTGCTGATCTGGGAGAGCCTGCAGCCGAGCTTTGTCGGCCTGCGTTCGGCTGTGTCCATGGCGCTGGTGATTGTGATTGTTGCGGAGATGTTCATCGGCGCCGACAGCGGCCTGGGCAACCGCATCATCAATTCACAACAGGTTATGAACGTGCGTGACATGTATGCCTCCATCCTCGCCGCGGGCGCGCTCGGTTACGCCCTCAACATTCTGTTTTTGGTGGTCGAGCGCCGCATCGTTCACTGGAGTGGAAGGTGAACATGGCCCCCACGCTTGTCACTTCGTGTATTACGCTGCCCCCCGAGGGGGCTGAACTTGCTTGGGGTGGCCCTTCGCTGCGTTCGCCCGTCCTGCTGGAATCCTGATCATGTCCGCTGTCCTCAATGCCCCTGTGTTCGCCGACGCGCCGGCCCCAGCTTTTCATCCTGGCCCGGCCGGTACGCATATCACCATACGGGGTCTGACCAAATATTTCGCGGGTTGGCCGCTGTACGAAGACTTCAACCTCGACATCCCGAAACACAGGATTGTTTCGGTGTTCGGGCCCAACGGCTGCGGCAAGTCCACGCTGATCAACATGATCGCCGGGCTGGTGCCCATCGACGCCGGTGAAATCCTCTTCGACGGCAAGTCGCTGAAAGACACCAAGATTGGCTACGTGTTCCAGAACTACCGCGAGGCGATGTTTCCGTGGATGCGCACCATCGACAACATTGCCTACCCGCTCAAGCTGGCAGGCAAGTCCAAGGCCGAGGTGGACAGGCGCATGGCCGAGCTGGTCGCTTCGTTTGATGTGAAGTTCGACCTCAAACGGTACCCCTATGAACTCTCGGGCGGGCAGCAGCAGACCGCATCCATCATGCGTGCGTTGGCGCCCAACCCCGAGGTGCTGTTCCTCGACGAGCCGTTTTCGGCGCTCGACTTTGAAATGACGCTGTTCATCCGCGAAAAACTGCAGGAGGTCTTCATGCAGACCGGCACCACCATGCTGCTGGTCTCGCACGACCTGGAGGAGGCCGTCTATCTGGCCGACCAAGTGCTGCTGCTGACCAAGCGACCCACGCGGGTGGCCGAAATCCTGCCCTATGGCGACGTACGGCCGCGCACGGTGGAAACGCTGTCCGAGGCGAGCTTCATCAGCACCAAGAAGCGCAGTCTGGAAATTTTCCAGCGCGAAGTGCGACGTTGAATCACCCGAAAGCACAAATGGATGACACGTTGATTTCGAGCTACGTCAATGCGACGGCCGAGCTGCTGAAGTTGCCGCTGGAAGCCGGTCGCGCGCAGCGCGTGGCCACGCACCTGCAGCGCGCCGCCACGCTGGTCGCGCTGCTCGAAGGCGTGGCCTTGGCCCCGCCTGATGAGCTGGCCGAACTATACAGGCCGGCAGCCTTTCCGCCCAATGATGACGGATGCGAGCCGCTATGAAAAATATGGTATTTGACGCGGCTGCCATGGCCGCCGCTGTGGTGGCGGGCGAGGTCAGTGCGCGGGAGTTGCTCGACGCCAGCCTGGCGCGCATCGAATCAACCGATGCCCGGGTCAACGCCTTCACTGACAAGACGCTGGTCCGTGCCCGCGCCGAGGCTGAGGCGGTCGATGCGCAGCGGAAAGCGTCGCATAAACACGGCCATGCTCTCGGACCGTTGGCGGGCGTGCCTTACGCGGTCAAAAACCTCTTTGACATCGAAGGCGTGGTCACATTGGCGGGCTCAACGATCAATCGCAGTCATACTGCGGCAACGGGCGACGCTTTTCTGGTCAGGCAGTTGCAGGCCGCCGGGGCCGTGCTGGTGGGGGCACTCAACATGGACGAATACGCCTACGGCTTCACCACCGAAAACACACATTACGGTGCCTGCCACAACCCGCACGACTTGACGCGCATTGCCGGTGGCTCGTCGGGCGGTTCGGCCGCTGCGGTGGCGGTGGGTCAGGTGCCTCTCGCGCTGGGTTCAGACACCAATGGCTCCATCCGCGTGCCTTCCTCGCTGTGTGGTGTATGGGGCCTGAAACCCACCTTTGGCCGCCTGTCGCGCCGCGGCACTTATCCCTTTGTGCATAGCATCGATCACCTGGGCCCGATGGCGGGCAGTGTGGCCGGACTGGCGCTGGCCTACGATGCCTTGCAGGGGCCTGATGCGCTGGATCCGGGTTGCCACGCAGTGCGGGTGCAGCCGGTGCAACCGGTGATCGGCAGCGGCGTCCGGGGTCTGCGGATAGGTGTCCTGAACGGATATTTTCTCGACAACGCCACGCTAGCGGCACGCGAGGTGGTGACGCTGGCGGCCATCACACTGGGTGTGCAGGCGGAGGTGAGCTGGCCTGACGCCGCACTGGCGCGTGCAGCGGCCTTCATCATCACGGCCAGTGAAGGCGGCAGCCTGCACCTGGACGACTTGCGCATCCGCGCCGACGACTTCGAGCCGCTGTCAGTGGACAGATTTATCGCCGGTGCGCTGCAACCGGCAGACTGGTATTTGCGTGCGCAGCGTTTTCGGCGGGTGTACCGCGACAAAGTCAATGCCCTGTTCAAGGACTGGGACGTGTTGCTCACGGCGGCCACGCCGGTGAGCGCGCCGGTCATTGGCACCGAGTGGCTGGAGATCAACGGCACACAGCAGCCGTGCCGTCCCTCCATGGGCCTGCTGACCCAGCCCATCTCTTTTGCTGGCTGTCCGGTCGTAACGGCACCCTTGTGGCCCACCGGTACCGGCGGCCTGCCGATCGGCGTGCAGATCATTGCTGCGCCGTGGCGCGAAGACCTCGCTTTCCGCGCTGCGAAATTCCTCAGCGACGCTGGCGTAGCGCATGTCCAACCCACCAAACTTTAATCGCGCCGTGCTTGCCATAAACCTTCCCGACGTCCTGGCTGAAGTCACGGCCCAGTGCGAGCGTTACGAAAAAGCCCTGACCGGCAATGACGTGGCCGTCCTCGACGAGCTGTTCTGGAACAGCCCGCACACGCTGCGTTATGGCGCCACCGAAAACCTGTACGGCTACGACGCTATTCGCGCCTTTCGCGCCGTGCGTCCCGCGCAGGGACTGGCCCGCGTCGTGCTGAAAAACGTCATCACCACCTACGGCAGCGACTTTGCGACCTGCAATCTTGAATTCCAGCGCGCGGGCAGCCCCAAGGCCGGTCGCCAGAGCCAAACCTGGATTCGCACCCCAGAGGGCTGGCGGGTGGTAGCGGCGCATGTGAGTTTGCTGTGATGAAAGACAAAGGTGAAGCGAGCATGAACGACAAAGTCCAGCAAGTTGATGTGCACCGCGTGGCTTGCGCCAGTCCGGGCGATCTGAGCGGGGTTCAGGCGCTGATTGAAAGCGGCGCGCTGCAGGCCCGGGACATTGTTGCCGTGATGGGAAAGACCGAAGGCAATGGTTGCGTGAACGATTACACGCGTGATTTTTCGACTACCTGCTGGTGTCACTTTCTCAGCCCCTATCTGGAATGCTCACCGCGTGAGGTAGCGCAACGCGTGGCGCTGGTAATGTCGGGCGGTACGGAAGGGGTGCTGTCGCCGCACTTCACGGTGTTTTCGCGGCGCTGGGTGCCGCGGCCCGCCGGTGCCCATGCAGCGACAGTCAAACGGCTGGTGGTGGGCGCGGCGCATACCCGCGATTTCCGGCCCGAGGAGATGGGTCGGCCGGCGCAAATCGACTGCACCGCGGCAGCCGTTCTGGAAGCGATGCGCGATGCGGGAATAACCGATGCCGCCGACGTGCATTTCGTTCAGGTCAAGTGCCCCCTGCTGACGTCCGCCAAAGTGAACGAGGCGCTGCGTCGGGGCGCAATACCGGTCACGCATGACAGCTATGAATCGATGGGCTATTCACGGGGAGCCTCCGCGCTGGGTGTGGCCGTGGCCCTTGGCGAAGTAGCGCGCGACGCCATTACGCCGGCGACCGTGCTGGCCGACTGGTCACTCTACTCCGCACGGGCCTCGGCGTCCGCCGGCATTGAACTGGAAGGCAATGTGGTGATCGTGCTGGGTGAAGCACCCGGCGCGGTATCTGCCTTCCGCATGGCGCACACAGTGATGCAGGACGCCATCGATGGCATGAGCGTCAGCCGGATGCTGCGCGAGGCGTTCAAGCTTGATGTGGCGCAAGACGCCAATGCATTGACGCAGCGCCTTGTCAACCTGCTTGCCAAGGCCGAAGCCAGCCCCGGCGGGACGGTACGCGGTGCGCGCCACACCATGCTCAACGACTCCGACATCAACGCCACCCGGCACGCCCGGGCTGTGGTAGGTGGGGTGCTTGCCTCGGTGGTGGGCAGCACCGCGCTCTATGTCTCAGGCGGAGCTGAGCACCAAGGCCCGGCGGGCGGCGGTCCGGTAGCGGCCATTCTGCGCGTCGATGGTACCGACGCAGCGGGAGAAAATCCGCCGGTGCTGGCATGAAGCCGTCCCAAACACTCGACTGCGCCTTGCTGCTGGCCAACCCGGGCAATGAACCGGCGCAAGCCCATGTTCGAATCACCCTTGCCGCCGGGCTCATCTCTTCAGTGTCACCATTGGCACAGGCAGCACCGGGGCCACGTCGGTTGGCCCTGCCGGCACTGGCAAACGCACACGACCACGCACGCACCTTCCGCAGCGCGACGCTCGGCGCGTTCGGGCGACCGCTGGAAAGCTGGTTGCCCTATCTGGGCGTGATCCCGGGTGCCGATCCTTACCTGTGTGCTGCCACTTCGTTTGCGCGTTCAGTGCGCCACGGTGTGGCCCAGTTGATGGTGCACTACACACGCGTGCAGGGTGGCATGGCCTATCTGGACGAGGCCCACGCCGTCGCCCGCGCCGCGCGCGATGTGGGCGTGCGTATCGGTTTTGCAGTGGCATTGCGCGACCAGCATGGCATCGGGCTGTGTGAGGACGCAACCATGCTGGCAGCGCTGCGCCCGGCCATACGCGATGACGTGGCGCAACGCCTGGCGGTTCGGGCGCTGCCTGCGGCGCAGCAGATGGCCCTGGTCGACGAGCTGGCCAGTAACCTCAACCAGGACGCTGATCTGGCCGGGCACGTGACGGCGCAGTACGGCCCCACTGGCGTGCAGTGGTGCAGCCAGCCCCTGCTCGAAGCCGTGGCCCGGGGTTCACACGACAATGCCCGCTTGGTGCACATGCACCTGCTTGAAACCCGCTACCAGCGCGAATGGGCTGACGATGCCTACCCGCAGGGCATCGTGAATTACCTGGACCAGATCGGGCTGCTTAGCCCGCGGCTGACGCTGGCGCACTGCACCTGGGCGCGTCCCGAAGAGCTTGCCTTGCTGGCTGAACGCGGCGTCACCATTGTGGTCAGCACCAGCTCCAACCTGGGTTTGAAGTCGGGCATTGCAGCTGTACCCGAAATGCTTCGCCACGGTTGTCGCGTGGCCATGGGTCTGGACGGCATGGCCTTTGACGAAGACGACGACGCCTTGCGCGAGATGCGCCTGGCCTATGCACTGCACCGGGGCTGGGGCTTTGACAGCACCATGACACGCTCCCAGCTATGGTCTTTTGCGGCCCGCCATGGTCGGCACAGCGTCAGTGGGGATACCAACCCGTCAGGCGGTTGTATCTCAGCTGGCGCACCGGCCGATCTGGTAGTGCTCAATTGGGACGCACTGGACGACGACTCGCTGTTTGGCGATGTCGATCCACTTGACTTGTTGCTGGCGCGGGGCAACGGCCACCATATCGACCAGGTCATTGTGGCTGGACGCACCGTGGTGCGTGGCGGGCGACTTGTCACAGTGGACGAGCCAGCGCTGCGCGCCGAATTACTGGCGCAGGTGCGCGCTCGCATGGGTGTGCAGCCAGAGTTTGGCCAGTGGCGCGCGACGCTGGACGCTTTGGCGCAGGACCTGGGGCCTTTCTACCGGCGCAATGCCTGGGTCGGTTGCTGTTAAACCTGGAGGCCACTTGATTGCACCTGCTCACCGTATTGAATTTGAGCTCACCATTTTGGGGTTTTAAGTGCTCAAAACGTTGGGCACATTTCTTGCACACTATCTTGTATTTAAGAAAGAACATCTTTTTGCACAGTTTTAAAGCGTCCTTTTTCACTTTTGTTTTTTCAAACACCTGACCTACCCACTGGAGAGTAACCATGAACCTGAGCAAACCGAACCGTCGCGATTCCCTTAAATCCCTGGCCGCGCTCGGCGCCGCCGGCACGCTGGGCGCTTTCAGCGAACTGGCTTTCGCGCAGAAGCCGATCACCGTCGGCGTCATCTACGTCGGCCCGCGCGATGACTACGGCTACAACCAGGCCCAGGCCGAGGCCGCCACCGCGCTAAAGAAGATGGCCGGCGTGAAGGTGGTCGAGGAGGAGAACGTGCCCGAGACCGCCGCGGTGCAGAAGACCATGACCGGCATGATCGCGCAGGACGGCGCGACGCTGGTGTTCCCCACCTCGTACGGTTACTTCGACCCGCACGTGCTGGCGGTTGCGCCCAAGTTTCCCGACGTGCGCTTCGCCCATTGCGGCGGCCTCTGGACCGAAGGCAAGCACCCGAAGAACGCCGCCAGCTACTTCGGCTACATCGACGAGTGCCAGTTCCTGAACGGCGTGATCGCCGGCCACATGACCAAGAGCGGCAAGATCGGCTTCGTCGCGGCCAAGCCGATCCCGCAAGTGCTGCGCAACATCAACGCCTTCACGCTGGGCGCCCGCTCGGTCAAGCCGGGCATCACCACCAACGTGATCTTCACCGGCGACTGGTCGATGCCGGTCAAGGAAGCCGAAGCCACCAACAGCATGGCCGACCAGGGCGCGGACGTGTTCACCATGCACGTGGACGGCCCCAAGGTGATCGTGGAGACCGCGGCCAAGCGCGGCAAGATGGTGTGCGGCTACCACGCCAGCCAGGCCAAGCTCGCGCCCAACGCCTACCTGACCGGCGCCGAGTGGAACTGGCTCACGGCCTACATGACCTTCCTGGAGGCAGCGCGCACCGGCAAGCCGCACCCGAACTTCCTGCGTGGCGGCCTGAAGGAAGGCTACGTGAAGATGTCGGCCTACGGCCCCATGGTTCCGGACGCGGCGAAGAAGAGCGCCGATGCCACCAAGGCGAAGATGGTCGCCGGCAGCTTCGACATCTTCAAGGGCCCGCTCAAGGACAACAAGGGCGCCGTCGTCATTCCCGCCGGCAAGGCCTTCAAGCAGACCGACATCGAGCTGGAAAAGATGAACTACCTGGTCGAAGGCGTGGTCGGCTCGGTCGCCTGAAATGACTTGTCATCCCGGCCTTGAGCCGGGATCCATGGTGGCGCGCCAGCGTGGATCCCGGATCGAGTCCAGTATGACAGCCAAAGAAACATGCGCAATACGCTCAAGGACATCCTTCTCCCGATCGCGGCCATCGTGGCCGCGCTGCTGCTGTTTGGCGTGTTCGTCTGGTTCGCCGGTGTCAGCCCGGCGGAGGTCTGGCTGCTGCTGTTCAAGGGCGCGTTCGGCGACTGGTACTCCTGGCAGAACACGTTGCAGCGCGCGGCGCCGCTGATGCTCACCGCGCTGTGCGTGGCGATCCCGATGCGCGCCGGCCTGGTGATCATCGGCGGCGAAGGCGCGCTGGTGCTTGGCGGGTTGGCCTGCGCCGCGCTCGCGCAGACGCTGCCGCTGCCGGCCAACGTCGTCGGCACGGTGCTGGTGTGCATCGCAGCGGCGGTGGCGGGCGCGCTGTGGATCGCCTTGGCCGGCTGGCTGCGGCAATACCGCGGCATCAACGAAACCATCAGCAGCCTGCTGCTCGCCTACGTGGCGATCGGCCTGTTCAAGCACCTGGTGGAAGGGCCGCTGCGCGACCCGAGCAGCCTCAACAAGCCGTCCACCCATGCGCTGGACGAAGGCCTGCGCATCGGCGGCATCGGCGGATCCGACGTGCACTGGGGCCTGGTGATCGGCATCGTTGCCTGCCTGGCCGCCGGCCTGTGGCTGCGCATCACGCGCTCGGGATTCTCGGTGCGCGTCGTCGGCGGCAACCCGCGCGCCGCGCAGCTGGTGGGGCTACCGGCGTCGCGGCTGATCCTGCTGGCCTGCGCGCTGGGCGGCGCCGGCGCGGGACTGGCCGGCGCGGTGGAGGTGGCCGCCGTCCACACCAGCGCGAACGCGGCGCTGATCGCCGGCTACGGCTACGCCGGCATCCTGGTGGCGTTCATCGCGCGGCACAACCCGGTCGCGATCATCCCGGTCGCCATCCTGTTCGGCGGCTTCGGCGCTGCCGGCAGCCTGCTGCAGCGGCGGCTCGGCCTGCCCGACGCCTCGGTGCAGGTGCTGCAGGGCATCGCCTTCGTGCTGATCCTGGCCAGCGAAGCGCTGCGCGACATGGACTGGAAGGCGCTGTGGCTGCGCATGGCGCGCTCGGCCCAGGCGCCGTCGGGCCCAAGCCCGGCGCAGGTCGCCATGGGAGACAAGATCGCATGACCGCTGACCAGGGCCTCATCTTTCTCGCCGGCATCGTCGGTGGTGCGTTGCGCGTCGGCGCGCCGTTCCTGTTCGTGAGCCTGGGCGAGTGCCTCACCGAAAAGTCGGGCCGCATCAACCTCGGCCTGGAGGGCGTGCTGGTGCTCTCCGCCATGTCGGCGTTCGGTGCCTCGTACCTGAGCGGCTCGTCGTGGATCGGCGTGCTGGCGGCGGCCGTGACCGGCGGGCTGCTGGCCAGCCTGCACGGCGTGCTGTGCTCGTTGCCGCGCGTCAACGACATCGCCACCGGCATCGCATTGATGCTGCTCGGCACCGGGCTGGCCTTCTACCTGGGCAAGCCGCTGATCCAGCCGCAGGCGCCCCAGCTGCCCTTCATCGCACTGGGCAACTGGAGCGATTCGTCCGCTGTCCGGTCGGCGCTGCGGATCAACGCGCTGGTGCCGATCGGGCTCGCCATAGCGGTGGCGCTCTGGTGGGCCTTCGCCAACACCCGCGCCGGGCTGCTGGTGCGCATGGCCGGCGACTCGGCCAATGCCACCCGTGCGCTGGGCTACTCGGTCTCCGGCATCCGCATCGCGTCCACTGCAGTCGGCGGCATGATCGCCGGCCTCGGCGGCGCCTGCCTGACGCTCTTCTATCCCGGCAGCTGGAACGAAGGCATCTCCAGCGGCCAGGGCTTGATCGCGGTGGCGCTGGTGATCTTCGCGCGCTGGAGCCCGCTGCGCTGCGTCGGCGCGGCGCTGCTGTTCGGCGGCGCGGGCGCGATCGGCCCGGCCTTGCAGTCGATTGGCATCGGCTGGGGCTACCACCTGTTCAACATCGTTCCCTATGTGCTCACCCTGCTGATCCTGGTCATCACCTGCCGTCCCGGCAGCACTGTGAGCGGCAGCCCGGGCGAGCTGTCTTCCACCCGCTAACCAACAGGAGCTGTACACATGACCGGACTCGGCGGACTCAACAAATCGAAACACGGCGTCGTGATGGGCCTGGTGCAGCTGCAGCTGCCCGTGGTCGTCACGCCCGCCGACCTGGCCGCGCAGACGCAGCGCATCTGCGAGATGGTCGCCAAGGCCAGGCGCAACCAGTCGACCATGGACCTGGTGGTCTTTCCCGAATACTCGCTGCACGGCCTATCGATGGACACCAACCCGGCCATCATGTGCTCGCTCGATGGGCCCGAAGTGGCAGCCTTCCAGCAGGCCTGTATCGCCAACAAGATCTGGGGCTGCTTCTCGATCATGGAAGCCAACCCCGGCGGCAATCCGTACAACAGCGGCCTGATCATCGACGACACCGGCGCGATCAAGCTCTATTACCGCAAGCTCCATCCCTGGGTGCCGGTGGAGCCGTGGGAGCCGGGCAATGTCGGCATCCCGGTCTGCGACGGCCCCAACGGCAGCAAGCTGTCGCTGATCATATGCCACGACGGCATGTTCCCCGAGATGGCGCGCGAGGCGGCGTACAAGGGCGCCGAAATCATCATCCGCACCGCCGGCTACACTGCGCCGATCCGCCACAGCTGGAAGATCACCAACCAGGCCAACGCCTTCAGCAACCTGGCCTACACCGCCAACGTCTGCATGTGCGGCAGCGACGGCAGCTTCGACTCGATGGGCGAAGGCATGTTCTGCAACTTCGACGGCACGGTGCTGGTGGAAGGCGGCGGGCGCGTCGACGAGATCATCACCTGCGAGCTGCGGCCCGACTTGGTGCGCGAAGCGCGCAGCGGCTGGGGCGTGGAGAACAACATCTACCAGCTCTATCACCGCGGCTACGTGGCGGTGAAGGGCGGCGCGCAGGACTGCCCCTACACCTACATGCACGACATGGCGGCCGGCAGGTACAAGCTGCAATGGGACGTGGAGGTGACCGACGGCACGACGTGCGGCTTCGCTGCGCCGACGCGCGGCTACAAGGGACCGGAGGCCCATCCGCTGGTTCCGGACTCGGCCGCCGTGGCGCTGAAGAAAGCGGCGTGAGGCTAGCGCCATGGAACGTTTCATCCCCGCCAACCCGTACCCGTGGCCGTACAACGGCGACCTGAAGCCGTCGAACACCGCCCTGATCGTGATCGACATGCAGGCCGATTTCTGCGGCGTCGGCGGCTATGTCGACAAGATGGGCTACGACATCTCGCTGACCCGCGCGCCGATCGAGCCGCTGAAGAAACTGCTGTCGGCGATGCGCGAGGCCGGCTACACCGTCATGCACACGCGCGAGGGCCATCGCCCCGACCTGTCGGACCTGCCGGCCAACAAGCGCTGGCGCTCGCGTCAACTGGGAGCCGGCATCGGCGATGATGGTCCCTGCGGGCGCATCCTGGTGCGCGGCGAGCCGGGTTGGGAAATCATCCCGGAGTTGGCGCCGCTCCCGGGCGAAGTGATCATCGACAAGCCGGGCAAGGGATCGTTCTGCGCCACCGACCTGGAGCTGATCCTGCGCACCCGCGGCATCGTCAACCTGTTGCTGGCCGGCATCACGACCGACGTGTGCGTGCACACCACAATGCGCGAGGCCAACGACCGCGGCTTCGAATGCCTGCTGCTGTCCGACTGCACGGCAGCCACCGACCGCGGCAACCACGAGGCGGCGCTGAAGATGGTGACCATGCAGGGCGGCGTGTTCGGCGCCCATGCGACGTCGCAGGCCGTGCTGGATGTGGTCTCCGTTCGGGCTGAGCCTGTCAAAGCCCCATGAGCGCCCTTCACGTCGATCCCATGCCCACGCCCACCGGCGCGATGGCCCTCGAAACCTACGAGCTCACCAAGCGCTTCGGCAGCCTGACGGCGCTGGACCACGTGACGATGAAGGTGGCGGCCGGCAGCGTGCACGCGCTGCTGGGTGAGAACGGCGCTGGCAAGAGCACGCTGGTGAAATGCGTTGCCGGCTTCCAGCGCCCCGACGAAGGCGCGGTGGTCACCGACGGCCGCGAGCAGGACATAGTCAGCCCGATCGTGGCACGGGCGCTGGGCATCGGCATGGTCTACCAGCACTTCACCCTCGCGCCCGGCATGACGGTGGCGGAGAACTTGCTGCTGGCCGGCGGCAAGACGCCGGCGCTGATCGACTGGAAGGCCAAGCGCGCCGAGCTGAAGGAGTTTCTCGCCTCCACGCCGTTCACGCTGGATCTCGATGCGCGCCCGTCGGAACTGGCGGCCGGCGAGAAGCAGAAGCTGGAACTGCTCAAGCAGCTTTACCTCAAGCCGCGCCTGTTGATCCTCGACGAGCCGACCTCGGTGCTGACGCCGCAGGAGGCCGACGAGGTGCTGGGCCACGTGCGCGAGTTCGCGCGCGCCGGCCACTGCACGGTGCTGATCATCACGCACAAGTTCCGCGAGGTGATGGCCTACGCCGACCACGTCACCGTGCTGCGCCGCGGCAAGTCGGTGCACCACTGCGCCGTCGCCGACACTACGCCGGCACTGCTGGCGCAGGCGATGGTTGGCGACGCGACCGCGGCCCGGCCCGAGAGCGATGCACAAACGCAAACGCGCGCAGCGCAGACGCCGTCCGCGCGGTCCGATACGGCAGCGGAGGCACAGACGCCGCCGCTGTCCGTCCGCAACCTGAACGTCACCGGCGACCGCGGCACGCTGGCCGTCCGCGACCTGAGCCTGGCTGTGCGGGCCGGCGAGATCCTGGGCATTGCCGGCGTCTCGGGCAACGGCCAGCGCGAGCTGGTCGAGGCGCTGGTGGGCCAGCGCCACCGTGCCGGCGGTGAGGTCGAGGTGCTAGGCCAGCCCTATGCCGCGCGCCGCGAGGAGAACAACCGGCTGAAGGTGCGCAGCCTGCCGGAGGAGCCGCTGCGCAACGCCTGCGTCGCCGACATGACCGTCGCCGAGAACATGGCGCTGCGCGATTTCGACCTGGCGCCCCTGTACCGCGGCGGACGGCTGCGCTACGACCGCTGGCGCAGCCGGGCGCGCGAGTGGATCGCCGGCTACGGCATCAAGACCCAGGGCGAGGATGCGCCGATCCGCAGCCTTTCCGGCGGCAACGTGCAGCGGGCTGTGCTGGCACGCGAGCTCAATGGCGAGGTCAACGTGCTGATCGCCGCCAACCCGGTGTTCGGCCTCGACTTCGCCGCCGTCAGGGAGATCCATGGTCGGCTGCGCGGCGTGCGCGACCGCGGCGCCGCCGTGCTCCTGATCAGCGAGGACCTGGACGAACTGATGGAACTGGCCGACCGCATCGTCGTGATGAGCGAAGGCCGCATCGTGTTCGAAACCCCCGCCGCCACCGCCGAACGCCACGTGCTCGGCACCCACATGGGCGGCGGCCATCACGACGCCTCATGATCACCATCCCCGCCAACCCCTTCCCCTACGACTTCGATCTCCGCAAATCGGCGCTCGTCATCATCGACATGCAGTGCGACTTCGTCGAGCCGGGCGGCTTCGGCGAAACTCTGGGCAACGACGTCTCGCTGCTGTCGGCAATCGTGCCCGCGTGCCAGCGCGTGCTCGCGGCGTGGCGCGAAGCCGGCGGCCTGGTCGTCCACACTCGCGAGGCCCACTGCGCCGACCTCAGCGACTGCCCGCCCGCCAAGCGCAACCGCGGCAACCCGTCGCTGCGCATCGGGGACGAAGGCCCGATGGGACGCATTTTGGTGAGCGGCGAGCCGGGCAACCAGATCATTTCCGAGCTGGCGCCGGCGCCGGGCGAGATCGTCATTGACAAGCCGGGCAAGGGCGCGTTCTACGCCACGCCGCTGCACGATCTGCTGCAACAGGCCGGCATCACGCACCTGGTTTTCATGGGCGTGACCACCGAGGTTTGCGTGCAGACCTCCATGCGCGAAGCCAACGACCGCGGCTACGACGGGCTGCTGCTGGAAGACTGTACCGAAAGTTACTTCCCGCAGTTCAAGGCGGCGGCCGTCGAGATGATGCGGGCCCAGGGTGCCATCGTGGGCTGGACTGCCAACAGCGACCAGCTACTGCCTTTGTTGCAAGAGTGCTAGAGTTTCGCCATGCACACCGCTGCCCGCCGTCCCGCCCCCGTGGATGCCCCCCTTCACCGCTCGCGTGCCGACGAGGTGTATGGGCAGCTCAAACGCGACATTTTCGGATTTGCGCTGGTGCCAGGCGATCGTTTCACCGAAACCGAAATCAGTGAACGGCTGGGCGTGTCGCGCACGCCAGTACGCCAGGCGCTGTTTCGTCTGCAGCAGGAAGGTTTTGTCGAGGTGCTGTTTCGCAGCGGCTGGCGCGTGTTGCCCTTTGACTTCAACCAGTTTGAAGAGCTCTATGACCTGCGCATGGTGCTGGAAACCACTGCGGCGCACCGCCTGTGCGAAGATGCGCTAAAGGTAAATCCGGCGCTGCTGGACGGGCTGGCTGCGATCTGGCTGGTCAGCCCCGCGCAACGCAGCAGCGACACCGTGCAGGTGGCGCAATGGGACGAGGCGTTTCATTGCGCCCTGGTGGCGGCAGCGGGCAATGCCGAAATGACACGCGTGCATCGCGACGTGACCGAGCGCATCCGGGTGATCCGCCGGCTCGATTTCACCAAGCAGCCGCGCATTGACGCTACCTATGAGGAGCATGCCAATATCCTCAAGGCCATCCAGCGCAAGCGCGGCGACCAGGCGGCCTTGCTGCTGCGTGTCCACATCCAGACCAGCCAGGCCGAAGTTCGCAAGATCACCTTGCACCAGGTGCATCTGGCGCGCCAGCTCGGCACCCAGGCGGCGGGTTGATTTCAGCGCCTTGAATTGCGAATAAATAAGGCCGTCAACTCAGGGGCGAGTCGCTGCCAGCGTACATCGAACCGACCGGTGGCTTGTGGCTGGAATTGCCCCGGATTCAGCAGTGCCTGGCGCACGCCAGCCAGCACACTGTCAATCACAGGGATGTCCACCTTAGGCTGGATGGCTGCGGCCATTCCGGCCAGGCCGGCACCGCCCAGAATGACGGCTTGCGCATCGAAGTCCCGTGCGGCCTTCCGGCATGCTGCGGTCAGCAGGGCTTTTGCGGCGGCAGGATTTTGGGCCATATAGGCTCCAGTGGGCTCAACGGTATGGATGCCAGCCAGCGCTGTATCGTGCCCCATCATGCGGGCCAGACGCTCAAGAATCGATTTCCAGCGCTGCCCGCCAGTAACAATCGCAAAACGACCATGGCGGGCCGCTTCAGTGAAAGCTGCCTCGGCCAGGCCGGTTACCCTGGCAGAACTGGTTTCGCGCAGCGCCGGCAGACCAGGGTCTCCAAAGCAACCAATCAGTACCGCGTCAGGTGCAGGCGCATCCTGTGCCAGCGCGGCGGCCCACGCGTCCAGAGTCGCATGCCCGGCTACCGCATAGCTGGCTTCGCAGGCTATGTAGGGCGCACCAAAGCGGGCCGTAACGGTGCGTACCCGCACGTGTGGCCCTGCAGCGCTCTGGACATGGGTTTGCAGCAAGGCACTGACGCTGGTCGAGGTGTTGGGGTTGATGACAAGCAATTGGCGCATCAGAAATCAATTGACGGCCAGTGGAACGTTAAACGCCGGATCTGCTTGGCCAAAGAGCGAAATCAGGTCAGGAACCTCGTTGGGCGGTGGCGCGAACTGAAGCTGCAACTCCAGTTGTTCCAGGTGTTCGCGCATCAGTCGCGCTGCTTCGCGTGGGTCGCACAGGCGTATGGCGTTCAGCAGGGCCCGGTGTTCGTGGCAACCGCAGGAAGCGCCCTCCATGCGCCTTTGATTTTGGTTTACGCTGTAAGTCATGAGGATAAGTGACGTCCTGGATACCAACTCACGCAGGATGCGCCCCAGCGTTTGGTGCCCTGCTGCGTTGGCAATCAGCAAATGGAAATCGCCAGACAACCGGATGGCCCGGCGCATGTCGTCCTTGCTGCGGGCCGTCTCTTCTTCGGCAATGCATCGGATCAGCGAATTGATTTCCTCTGGGCCCGCCCTGGCCACGAAATATTCAATCAACGTGGGTTCGATCATGCGCCGCACCTCGAAAACTTCTCGCGCCTCGCTCTCGGTCGGCTGAGCGACAGTGGCGCCGCGGTTGAGCGTGAGGGTCACAATCCGCTCGTTGGCCAGACGCACCAGAACCGGCCGGATACGCGTGCGGGACACGCCAAACGCGGTGGCCAAGCGGTCTTCCACCAGTTTGGTTCCCGGCGGTAGGCGGTGTTCCAGTATGCTGGCCACCATGCGCTCGTAGATTTCGTCTTCAGTCAGTGCAACGGCATCACTCATGAAGGCTGCCCACTTTTTTGCCGTCGTCCCAATGCCCTGGACAAGCCCACAGCCAGCCCCATGACGAGAAACGACACCACCATGGTGACCGTGCCCAGCGCATAGATCGACGGCGTGGTGACAGTAGTGGTCAGGCCTTGCAGTTCCAGCGGCAAGGTGTTGACGTCGCCAATGGCTTGCGAGGTGCGGGCAATTTCGTCCCAGCTCAGCGTAAAGCCGAACATGCCGATGCCCACCACCGATGGGGCGATCAAGGGCAGCACCACGTTTTGGAAACCCTGCCACGGCGTGGCCCCAAGGTCGCGGGCGGCTTCTTCGTAAGCGGGGTCGAAGCGGTTGAAGATGGCAAACATGATGAGCAGACCGAACGGCAAGGTCCACGTCAGGTGCGCGCCCAGGGCCGAGGTGAACAGCCCCAGCGCAGTCCCATAGCCTTCGAGTGTGCTCTGCATGCCCAAAGTCTCCAGCGCCTTCTTGATGCCCGTGTCCAGCAGGCGGAACTCCAGCCCAATGCCCAGCGACACAATAATGGACGGCATGATCAGGCTGGCCACCACGACGAAGAACAGCACGTTTCCGCCGGCGAGCTTCTTGCGAAACGCCAGGCCGGCCAGCACGGAGAAAATCACTGTGAACGCCATCACCGCCAGGCCCAGGCCCAGCGAGCGGCGAAATGCCGCGCCAATGTCCACAACGCCCAGTCCTTCAGCCAGCTTGTAAAACCAGTGCAGCGAGATACCCCGCAACGGGAAGGTGAGACCGCCATCCGGGCCCTGGAAGCTCAGCACGACGATGACCAGCATTGGTCCATACATAAACAATACGAACAGTGCGAAAAACAGCGCGAGAAACCAGAAACCGGCGTTGCCCTTATGTCGGTTCATGTCAGAGTTCCTTGCGGATATCCACCAGACGGGTGAGCGCCCAGATGATCATCAGCACCAAGGCCAGCAAAATCACTGCATTGGCGGCCGCCAACGGAAATTGCAGGTAAGACGTTTGCACCTGAATGATCTTGCCAATGGATGCAATCTGTTGCCCGCCCATGACACCGATGGTGACGAAATCACCCATCACAATGGTGATGACGAAAATGGAGCCGATGATGATGCCGGTGCGCGACAGCGGAACGATCACATTCCACAGGGTTTGCCATGCGGTGGCGCCACTGTCGCTGGCCGCTTCAATCAGGCTGCGATCGATGCGCATCATCGAGTTGAAAATAGGCACGATCATGAACATGGTGTACAGGTGCACAAAGGCCAGCACCACCGAAAAATCAGAGAACAGCAGCCACTCGATGGGCGTGTTCACCAGCCCCAAACCAATCAGGCTTTGGTTGACCAGGCCGTTGCGCCCCAGGAGCGGCACCCAGGAGATCATGCGGATCACGTTCGATGTCCAGAACGGAATGGTGCACAGTACAAAAAGCAGGGTCTGCACGCCGCTGGAACGCACATGAAAAGCCAGAAAATACGACACCGTAAAGCCGGCCAGCAGGGTGATCAGCCAGACCAGAAAGCTGAATTTAAAGGTGGATAAATAGGTTTTGAAGGTAACGCACAGGTCAGTACTGTTGGCGCAGCCGTCAAAAACGGAAATGTAGTTCTTGAACGTGAAGCCGGGCAGTAGCTCGTATTCATTGAAATCCCAAAAGCTGACCATCAAGATCAAGGCCAGTGGGATCAGGAAAAACAGGACGAAAACCGCGGTGAGCGGTGTCGCCTGCCACCAGGCCGCGATGCTGCGTCCGGGTGGCGGGGCGTCGACCGAAAGTGATGAGGTCGTTCCTGAACTCATGGCTTTCTCACTTCGGTCCAGGTCAATCAGGCCGCTACAAACTCATTCCATTTCTGGACCATGTAGTTGTTCTCGTCCATGACGGCGTTCCAGCAAGCGATGCCGCCCATGCGGGTTTCGTAGCTGCCGCCATCACGGCTTTCCCCCTTCTTCGCCAGCAAATCGCCATGGGGACTCTTGATGTCCTGGCTGGCAGGTTTGCCTTCCATCCAGTAAGCCCATTCGTAGGCTTCCATCTTGGACTTGGCGGTCTCCAGCACAGCACTGTAGTAGCCCTGACGGTTCAGGTAGGCACCGGCCCAGCCGTCGAGGAACCAGTTGATGAACTCGTAAGCTCCGTCCAGCTTCTTTCCCGACAGCGTGGCGGGCAGGCCAAAACCGGCCGCCCAGGCGCGATAGCCTTCTTTGAGCGGCTGGAAGGTGCAGGCGATGCCCTTGGAGCGCACGGCCGTCACTGCGGGCGACCACATGGACTGAATCACCACTTCGCCCGAGGCCATCAGATTGACCGATTCGTTGAAGTCTTTCCACAGGCTACGGAACTGGCCCGCCTTTTTTGCTTCGATCAGCGTCTTGATGGTGAGGTCGATTTCCTTCTTGGTCATGTTTCCCTTGTCCGGGTACTTGTAGATGCCCATCGCCTCGACCACCATGGCCGCGTCCATGATCCCAATGGAGGGAATGTTCAGGATGGAGGCCTTGCCCTTGAATTCAGGGTTCAACAGTTCAGCCCAGGAGTTGATGGGCCGCTTGATCAGGTCGGGACGGATGCCCAGCGTATCGGCGTTGTACACGGTGGGAATCAGCGACATGAACTGTGTCGGGCTCTTGGCGAAAACCCTGGACTTTTCCCCTTCGAGGTAGATCACCTTTTTGGGTGCCGTGCCCTGGTCGCCCACGGCCTTGCCCGCCACCATGCCGGTGGTGAACAGCGAGGTGATCTTGTCGGCGTTCTTGATGCGCTTGCTGTCGATGCCCTTGAGGTTGCCGGTAGGAACAATTTTCTTGAGTGAAAAGTATTCAGAGTCGAGCAGATCAAAGCTGTTGGGCGCGGTGACGGCGCGCTTGATTACGTCGTCGGTGGTGACGGCCACGTACTGAATGGTGATACCGGTGTCAGCCTTAAACTTTTCGGCAATGGCCTTGTCCTGATTGACGGCGGTGCCGAGGTAGCGCAACACGATTTTCTCCTGCGCGTGGATCGCCGGGAACAAACCGGTGGCCAGGATGCCGGCCGTGCCTTTGAGCAAGGTACGGCGCGGCAAGCCGCCAATGCTGTCTATAACAGTATCTTTGAGAGAGTTAGACATGGTGAAAACTCCTTAGGGGTGGAAAAATCTTCTTGCGAAGGTGTGGGGAAAGCTAATTGATGTCATCAGTCGTGCAAGGGATGGGACGCTTCAGGAGTCCATGACAATTGAACAACGTCGCCCATTGCAAACGGGTGGGTCGCAAATTGGGACTCGGACAACATGACCGATAGTTCGGCAGTGCTGTGAGCCGTGTGTGATGCGTCCGGGTTTTGAAGCCCGAGCAGGACATAGGTGCCCTGGTATTCCACATCGGAAATGACAGCCCGCTTGTTTTGTGGACCATCGGGAGCTGCCTCGTTGGCGGGGGTGATCTGCATTTGATCAGTGCGTACCCCGACCTTTCCCTGTGCCGTGACGAGTACGTTGTGGCCACCCATGAAACGCGCGACAAATTCGTTGGCCGGGCGGTTGTAGACCTCATGCGGTGAGCCCACCTGTTCGATCAACCCGTGGTTCATCACCACCATGGTGTCAGCCAGCGCCATGGCTTCTTCCTGGGAGTGGGTGACGTGGACGAAGGTAAGACCCAGCTCTTTTTGCCAGCGCCGCAACTCGGCACGCATCTGGATGCGTAAAAACGGGTCAAGCGCGGACAGTGGCTCGTCGAGCAATAGCACGCGGGGCTGGGTAATCAGTGCGCGGGCCAGCGCCACACGCTGTTGCTGCCCACCAGAAAGCTCGCCGGGCTTGCGCTGGGCAAGTTGCCCCATCGCCACACGCTCCAGCAGGTCCTGCGCTTTTTTCTGGCGCTCTGCCTTGGCCATGCCTCTCATCTTGAGGCTAAAGGCCACGTTGTCCAGGGCGCTCAGATGCGGGAATAGGGCAAAGCTCTGAAACATCATGGCCGTACCGCGCGCAGCGGCGGGAAGATCGGTGATATTGCGGTTCTCCAGAAGGATGTCACCGCTGCTCACGGACTCATGCCCGGCGATCATGCGCAGCGTCGTGCTTTTGCCGCAGCCCGAAGGTCCCAGGAGACAACAGTAACTGCCGCTGTCAATGCGCAGGTTGATGTTGTCCACGGCGGGCTTGCCCTGCCCAAAGCGCTTGGTAAGTCCAACAACTTCAATGGCGGCGGCCTGCAGACTGGTCGTGGCGTTCATGCCATCGCTCGACGCAAATGGCGTGCCAGATCTTGTACGCAATTTTTATTGCCTATGTACGCAAAATGCACTGCTTCCGTGCATCAACATCATAAAATCTCATCGGGTGGTGTTGAGTTGGTGCAAATCCAACTCCATTTCATTGCAGCTTAAGGGCTGGCGGGATAGTCCCCGGTGTCCGGTGCCTGAACGGGTTTGTCACCAACCTCCGATTGCACTGTGGTCGCTCTAGCGCACCATTACATTCGACTTCAATGACGGGGATACAAGAAATAATTCAAGTGGTGGCAATCTGGCACGACAAGTGCTCACAGCCAAACCGTCGCAAAGAGATTGATCTGGTGCATGCATTTTGTGCAAATCAAGGCGGAACCTATGAGTAATACATCAAGAACCGATGTTGATATGGACGGACATGTGGGACAAACTGCGAAGGCACTGGTCGAGGAGTTTTTGCGCGTCATCATGATTCCGGACCCGGATGGCGCCCGTGCCTTCGTCGCGCCTGATCTACGCATCCGCTTTACCGGTGGACGCGCGATGCGCGACCCGAGCGAATGCAGCACCTTCAACGCCAGCCGATACGCCTGGGTAAAGAAGCGTATCGAGCGAACGGATGTGGTGGCCGGCGCAACAGTGGAAGTGGCTGTTGTTTACAACATTGGCACGCTTTATGGCGCTTGGCCTGACGGAACTCCCTTTGAGGGCAACCGCTATGTCGACAGGTATGTCGTTCGCCACGGGCGTATTGTGCAGATGGAGGTGTGGAACGATAGTGCCGAGTGGCTGCTGGTTCGTGCAGGTCTGTGCGACCCTTGGCCATCGCCAATGGGAAAGAAAGCATGAATTCCAGAGTTCTCCTGCCCGACAGTGGCCGCTTTCCCTACAGCCCCATTACGCAACGTCCCGATTACACTTGGCCCAATGAGGCGCGGTTAGCGGTGTACATAGGGTTTAACCTCGAACACTTCGCTTTCGGGGAAGGCTTGGGTGCCTGCATAGGTCCGGTCTCGCCGCAACCCGATGTCCTCAATTACAGCTGGCGAGAATACGGAAACCGAGTGGGTGCCTGGCGCTGCCTGGAGCTCTTCGACCAGTTGGCGCTGCCTACCGGCGCGCTGCTCAACACGGCGCTTTACGATCACTGCCCTGATCTGGTTGCCGCCTTTGCCAAACGCGGCGACGAACTGATTGGGCATGGTCATAGCAATGCGACACGTCAGGCCGAGCTGGATGAGGTCGCCGAGGGCGCACTCCTCGCCTCCTGCCGTGAGCGCATCGCCCAGGAAAGCGGCGATGCGCCTTCCGGGTGGCTGTCCCCATGGATATCCGAAAGTCGCGTGACGCCCGATCTGCTGGCCGAAACGGGATACACCTACACACTCAATTGGTGCCACGATGATCAACCCGTCGCCATGCGGACGCGTAAGGGCAGTCACCTTTGGTCGATCCCCTACCCACAGGAGGTCAATGACATCCCCATGGTCATCGGCCGACAAATGGACGGCAAGGCATTTGCAGACATGATCATCGACAACTTCGACGAAATGCGTCTTCAGTCTGTTCACCAGCCGCTCGTGATGGGCATCGCCCTTCACCCCTACATCGTCGGTCAGCCGCACCGCCTGCGGCACCTGCGGCGCTCTCTGGAACACATCGCCAAAGCACGGGATGCAGGCGGGATATGGGTGACAACGCCAGGGGAAATCTGTCGCCATGCGCAGCGTGTGTACACCCGATGAGAAAAAGCTGTGCGACTTCGGTCCGAGGGATGGTCACCAGCCCACATGCGCTCGCAACGCAGTGCGGCATCGACATACTCGCTTGCGGCGGCAATGCCATTGAGGCAGCCATTGCGACCGTGTCCTGCCTTTGCGTGACATACCCTCATTTCTGCGGCTTTGGGGGAGACGCATTCATGATCATCGCCGACAGGTACGGACAGATTCAAACGATTTCAGGCATCGGGCAAGCCGCTCAAAATATTGACGCATACAACGGCGAAATTCCCGCACGCGGGCCGAGGTCAGTCCTGACGAGTGCCGGCACGGTAGATGCCTTGGGCAAGGCGTTTGCAATCAGTCGCGATGAAATTGCAGGGACCAAAAGTTGGGAGGAACTGCTGACACCGTCCATCAAACTTGCGCGTGATGGATTCCCGATCACCGAGTCAGAACGGTTTTGGTTGAAATTTCGCCTTCATGATGCGAAGTCGATGGCAGATGTTTACAAGGCCTTTTCACACAACGGTCAAGTTCCCGAGGCAGGACAAATTCGCCGGCAACCCGAACTGTCAGCCACGATTGAGATGCTGGCTGAGCGTGGCCCCCGAGATTTTTATGATGGCAAACTCGCAGCAATTATTGGCAAGGGCCTTGCTGACGCAGGCAGTCCACTCACGATTGCCGACCTGGCGTGCACGAGCGCCAGAATCGAAGCGCCGCTACGCACCCCGTACCGGGGTGGCACGCTTCTGGCGCACCAGCCGCCAACGCAGGGAATCACAACCCTGGAGATCATGGGCATCCTGCAGCGCTTCAACATGCGCGGCATTGCCGAGGGCAGTGCTGATTATTACCATCTGCTGGTGGAGGCCGTCAAGCAAGCCTTCATTGATCGCAACCGCCATGTTGCCGACCCGGATGTAGTCGATGTCCCGACGGGGCTGCTGCTGTCGGATCTGCATCTCGATAACAAGGCAAACAGCATTCGTATGGACCGTGCCTTGCCTTGGCCGCATGCCTTCAAGGAAGGTGACACTGTTTATGTGGGTGCGACTGATGAAGCAGGCAACTCTGTTTCCTTGCTGGCCACCATCTATTTTGATTGGGGCAGCGGTGTCATGGTCGGAAACACAGGACTAATTTGGCACAACCGGGGCGCCTCTTTCTCGCTGGATCCGAAACATCCCAATTGTTTGGCACCGGGAAAGCGCCCTTTTCACACCCTCAACCCTGGCATGTATTTCAAAAATGGCAAAGCCAGCATACTGTATGGCACGCAAGGGGCCGATGGCCAGCCGCAGACACTGGCTTGCATTTTGACGCGAATGATTGACTACGGATTGGATCCGATGACCGCCTTGGCGCGACCACGTTTTCTTCTTGGCAGGACGTTTTCGGATTCGCGTGATTCACTCAAGCTGGAAGAGGATGTGCCTGATGCGGTTTGTCAGGAGCTGGCGCGGCGTGGACATGCGTTGAGCAAAGTTTCTGCACAAAGCCCGTTGATGGGACATCCTGGTGCAATCGTGATTGACCCCCTGACTGGTGTCATGACAGGTGCGCATGATCCTCGCAGTGACGGCCGAGCGCTTGGATTGAATCCGACCAGCTATTGATCCAGCCTTCAAATGGGTTTCCATCCGGCCAGTTCATCGCCACGACCGGTCCGGCCACAATAGCCGCCGCGGCCCACTGGAGCACGCCCACACTGCTGATGTACGCGGGCGCCGACCGGCTGGTCAACCCCGCCGGCAGCCGCGCCTTTGCTGAAAATGCCGCCAACTCACCCGCCGTCAAACCGGGCACGGTCACCGTGAAGTGTTTTGAAGGGCTTTACCACGAAGTCTTCAACGAGGTGGATGCAACGCCCGTGTTTGACACGCTCAGAGTCTGGCTTGATGCCAGGTTTTGAGCCAAATCGGCTATTGGCCCATATGGAATAAGCGCAAACAGCTATTAAATAAGTAGCAATCATGTCGCTCGCGCGGCGCGCCGCCTGAGCGCCAGCCAGCCCAGCGCCAGCCCGGTCAGGCCCAGCAGCGGCAGCGAGCCGATGTTCAGCAGCGCCCAGCCCTGGGTGGTGACCAGCACCCCGGAGGCCAGCGACGAGAGCGCCAGCACCACAAACACGCAAAAATTGAGCGCGCCCTGGGCCTTGTCTTTTTCCTCGGGCCGGTAAGCCGTGAGCGCCAGCGTCGTTGCGCCGGTGAAGAGAAAGTTCCAGCCCAGCCCGAGCAAAAAAAGCGCCGCCAGAAACTGTTTGAAATCCACCCCCGACAGCGCGATCAGCACGCACGCAACATTGAGCGCCAGCCCGACCGCCATGATGGGCAGCGTGCCAAAGCGTTTGATCAGGTGGCCGGTAAAAAAGCCCGGCGCAAACATGCCGATCACATGCCACTCCAGCACCAGCGCCACGTCGGAAAACGGCAGGCTGCAAATCTGCATGGCAATCGGCGTGGCCGCCATCAGCAGGTTCATCACGCCGTAGCCGAGCGCACTGGCGGCCGCGGCAACAATGAAGGCGGGCTGGCGCATGATTTCCCGCAGCGGGCGGCCGCCGCTGGCCGTCTGTCGCGCGGCTGGCGGCGGAAACCGCACAAAAGCCAGCAGCGCCATCGCCAGCAGCGCCACGCCCGCCAGCGCCAGGTAGGCCCCGCCAAACGGCACGCCGGTCAGGCCGCGCGTGGCAGCCGCCAGGTTGGGCCCGGCCACGGCCCCCAGCAGGCCGCCGGCCATCACCAGTGAAACCGCTTTTTCCCGATACGCAGGCAGCGCCAATTCGGCGGCGGCAAAGCGGTATAGCTGCGCATTGGCGTTGTAATAACCCGCCACCACGGTCGCTGTCACCAGCAGCCAGAAGTTGTGGCGATACGCCGCATAGCCGCAGAGCAGGGCCGAGACAAAAGCCACGACCAGCCCAAGCTGGAACGAGGTCTTGCGGCCGAAGCGGCGCTGCGTTCGCGCCACCAGGGCGGTGGACAGCGCCCCGCCGACCACATAACCCATGATCGGCAAGGTCGCCATCCAGCCCAGCGGCGCCAGGGCCAGCCCGACCAGGCCATTGATGGCGATGAAGGTGACGTTGTTGGTCAGAAACAGGCCCTGGCAGACGACCAGCAGCCAGAGATTGCGGTTCATGGCGAGAGCGCCGCAGGGGGCAACAGCGCCAGCAGCGCCAGGCAAGCGAGCGGCGCCGTCTCGGCGCGCAGCACACGCGGCCCCAGCGTGACGGGGATAAAGCCGCAGGCCAAGGCCGCCGCTTCTTCAGCCGTGCTCAGGCCGCCTTCCGGGCCGCTCAAGAAGGTCAAGGCAGCGCTGCTGGCAA